>JADFUR010000110.1 GCA_015222055.1 Bacteroidota bacterium
AGTGTTAAACCAACTAAAAAACGGAAAAGGTAAACTTGACCCAAACGCCGTCAATAAACGATTGTCAAAAATGTTGGCTCAACAAGAAATATTTCAAAATATGCTAAACGAATTATCAAACAATTCAGCAAAAGAAATGAGAAATGCTCTTGACCAAATTAATCATAGCGTACAGGATAATATCAATGATATTATTAATAAAAATATTAATTCTCAAACAATTAATAGACAAAACATGATTATTTCAAGATTGTTAAAAGCTGAGAAAGCTGAATATGAAAGAGAAATAGATAAAAAAAGATTAGCAAAACAAATAATAAATCATAAAATAAGTAACCCCAAAAAAATATTTGAGTATAAAAGAGAAAATGTTAACTTTAACGAAATTTTACAATTAAAGAATTTAAAACTTAATACTTATTATAACAATCGATACAAGAAATATTTAAGAGAACTTAAAAATATTGTTAATGAGTAATACTTTATTTATTTCATCTAAAATTGAAAATATTTCTATAATAGAAAGTTTAGTTGACCAATTGTCGGTTGAATATTCTTTAGGTGTCGATATTTATGGTAATATTTTGGTTGCTTTGCTTGAAGCCGTTACCAATTCAATAATGCATGGGAATAAATCAAATCCGGAAAAAAAAGTTAAACTTACTTACTCATTATCGGAGGAATTTATTGAATTTTGTATTTCAGATGAGGGTGAAGGATTTGATTTCGAGAATATTCCTGATCCAACAAGACCACGAAATGTCGAAAAACCAAACGGGAGAGGTGTATTTCTTATGGCACACTTAACCGATGAACTAATTTATAATAAGGATAATTGTGAAGTTATTATGCGATTTAAAATTTAATTTGTTGTGATACGTTTTTACTTTGAGAGTACCAAAGAGTTCCCACTTAAAAAATTGGAAATAAAAAACTGGTTAAATAAAGTCATAATTAATGAAAATTATGAAAGTGGAGATCTAAATATTATTTTTTGCAGTGATGTGTATTTAATTGAGATTAATAAAAAATACCTTTCTCACGATTATTATACCGATATAATTACTTTTAATTATTGTGAAGATAAAATAATTTCTGGTGATGTTTATATTAGCACCGATAGAATTAATGAAAATACCTCAATTTATTCTACGAGTTTTCAAAATGAACTAAATAGAGTAATGGTTCACGGAATACTTCATCTCCTAAAATATAATGACAAAACAGAGGAGGAAAAAAAGGAAATGACCTCAAAAGAAAACCAATATTTAAATATACTTTAACAATTTATTTTTGCTAATTTTGCAAAAATAAATATGTTATAGCATTGTTCCGTCTAATTTAAATGACATTATTTCATCGTGTTAATAATTTTTTTTATTCTTAAAATTTAATTTTTTGTTTAAGATTGAAAATTTCAAACAAACAATTTTACAAATTTAAAATATATGTTACCTTTTTATGATATAATTGTAGTGGGAGCAGGCCATGCAGGTTGCGAAGCCGCTGCTGCTGCTGCTAATCTTGGCTCCAGAGTTTTGTTAATTACTATTGATATGTCTAAGATTGCTCAAATGTCATGTAATCCTGCTATGGGAGGCATTGCTAAAGGTCAAATCATTAAAGAGATTGATGCTTTAGGTGGTTATTCTGCTATTGTAACAGATAAGTCGATGATTCAATTTCGCATGCTTAATCGTTCGAAAGGACCAGCCATGTGGAGTCCACGTGCTCAATGCGATAGAATGAAGTTCTCTGAAGAATGGCGAAAAGTTCTCGAAGGTATTCCACAATTAGACATGTTTCAAGATACCGTTTCTGAATTAATTATTGAAGGCAAAGAGATTAAAGGTGTAGTCACTGATTTGGGTTTTAGGTTTTTTTCTAAAGTAGTTATTTTAACAAACGGCACATTTTTAAATGGCTTAATGCATGTAGGTCAAAAAAAAGTGGAAGGTGGCAGAATTTCTGAACCATCATCTTACGGATTGACAGAGCAACTTAAAAAAAATGGGTTTGTTTCTGGCAGAATGAAAACAGGAACACCCGCCCGAATTGATGGTCGCTCAATAGATTTTTCAAAATTAGACGAACAAAAAGGAGATGAGTTGCCACAAAATTTCTCATTTCTCCATACAGAACAAATTCTTAAAAATCAAAGAAGTTGTTTTATTACATATACAAACAAAGATGTTCACGATAAATTAAAAACAGGTTTTGACGATTCTCCAATGTTCGATGGAACTATTAAAAGTATTGGCCCCAGATATTGCCCGAGTATTGAAACAAAACTAATTACTTTTGCTGATAAAGATAAACATCAATTATTTCTTGAGCCAGAAGGAAAAGAAACAATAGAGTATTATATAAACGGATTTTCGTCTTCTTTACCTTGGGATGTTCAATTAGCAGCAATTCATAAAATTAAAGGTTTAGAAAATGCTAGAATTTTCAGACCGGGTTATGCAATAGAATATGATTATTTCGACCCCACACAAATTAATCACACTCTTGAGACTAAGCTTATTTCTAATTTATATTTTGCGGGTCAGATAAATGGTACTACTGGATACGAAGAAGCCGCTGCTCAGGGTTTGATGGCTGGAATTAATTCGCACTTAAAACTTTTAAATAAAAACGAGTTTCTTTTAAGTCGCGACGATGCTTATATTGGAGTTCTTATTGATGATTTAGTTACAAAAGGTGTTGATGAACCATATAGAATGTTTACTTCTCGTGCTGAATATAGAATTTTGTTACGTCAAGATAATGCTGATTTAAGACTAACCGAAAGAGCTCATAATTTAGGATTAGCTTCTGAAAAACGTTTCGAAAATTATCTTTATAAAAAAGAAAAAATTGAACAAATTGTCGATTTCGTTAAGAATAAAAGTGTAAAACCTGAAACAGTTAATGAGAAACTTGTCGAGCTAAAAACATCCCCAATTAAACAATCGGGGAAATTGATTAATTTAATTTTGCGACCCCAAGTAAATATTTTTGATTTATATCAAGTCGTTCCCGATTTTAAGAAGATGGTTGATCAGATTAGCTTTAATACAAATAATATTTTAGAAGCAGCCGAAACCGCAATGAAATATTCGGGCTACATTCAAAGAGAACAACAAATAGCTAACAAATTAAAACGACTCGAAAATGTAAAGCTAAATACAGAACTTGACTATAATCGTTTTTTGTCAATTTCTACAGAAGCCCGACAAAAATTAAATAGAATTAAACCAAAAACAATAGGGCAGGCTTTGCGTATTAGCGGAATATCTCCTTCCGATATAAATGTGCTTTTGGTTGCCATGGGGAGATAATGTTCCACGTGGAACATTATTGTTTTAATTATAAAACATTAAATGTTAGGGTTTTGGAGCTGTTGGGCTCTATTATAAATTTAATTAGACAATGTTCCACGTGGAACATTGTCTAAAAGCGCCTGTTTTTTTTGAATGAAAATTACAGGTTCTTTTTTTTGTCGTAATTAAGATAAAGATGAATTGGTTTCGATTTCTCCTGTGATTATAATCTGTTGGTTTGTATAATGTTTATTATTCCTGTCTGTATTTATAATGTAAGATTTTTGCATTCTTAAAACGGAGATTAAACTATAGGTTTCTTTTGAATGTGAGTTTTGTTTTACGTGGTAATTTGGAGTTGAATTTATTGCAAATACTAATTGATGAGTTTTTTTAGAAAATATTATAACGAAATTGAAAGGTTTTTATGAAAAGTTTCTTGGTAAGAAAACATTAATTTTGTTTGTGCTTTTTATAAATAATAATATTAATATTAACTTGGGTTTTAAAATTAATAATAATGGATATAAAAGAATATGAAATTTCAGGAACAATTGCAGATGTAGTAAATAAACGTTTCTACAAAGGAGTTGTTAAGGTTCGGGACAATAAAATAATTGATATTGTTAAAAAAGATAATGTTGAAAATCAATTTATATTGCCGGGGCTAATAGATTCTCATATACATATAGAGAGTTCAATGCTTGTGCCAAGTGAATTTGCAAAACTTGCTGTGTTACACGGTACTGTTGCAACGGTTTCTGACCCACATGAAATTGCTAATGTCTTGGGAATTGAGGGTGTCGATTTTATGATTAACAATAGTAAGACCGTCCCTTTTAAGTTTTTTTTTGGTGCTCCGTCATGCGTGCCTGCGACAGGTTTTGAAACTTCAGGCTTTGAACTAAATAGTGCCGACATTGAGAATTTGTTAAAAAGGGATGATATTTATTATCTGTCCGAAATGATGAATTTTCCGGGTGTTATATATAATGATAATGAGGTTATTAATAAAATCAATCTAAGCAAAAAGTTTAATAAACCAATTGATGGTCATGCTCCAGGATTATCTGGTAACGATTTAAAAAAATATGTTGATTCTGGAATATCTAACGATCACGAATGTTCTACAATAGAAGAGGCTCTCGAGAAAATTAACTGTGGCATGAAAATACAAATACGAGAAGGTAGTGCGGCTAAAAATTTTGAGGCTCTCTGTAAATTAATCGATTCTCACCCAGATAAAGTAATGTTGTGTTCAGATGATTTGCATCCCGATAATTTAATTCAAGGGCACATTAATAAATTAATTAAAAAAGCACAGAAAAAAGGGTTCGATTTTTTTAATATTTTACGTGCAGCAACTTATAATCCGGTTAAACATTATGGCTTAAATGTTGGTTTGCTACAAAAAAACGATCCTGCTGATTTTATAGTTGTTGATAATTTGGATGATTTTAATGTTTTGAAAACTTTCGTAAACGGCCAAAAAGTTGCTGAAAATAATAATGCTCTATTTGATACAAAAAAGGCTGAGATAATTAATAATTTTTCTGTTAAAGGAATAAGCAAAAACGATTTAATTGTAAAGGCGGAAAATGATAAAACAATGAATCTTATTAATGCTTTTGATGGCGAATTGTACACCAAGGGAATTACAGTAAAACCAAAAATTGAAAATAATTGTATCGTTTCTGATATTGAAAATGATATTTTGAAGATTGTTGTTGTTAACAGATACGATGAAAAGGCAAAACCTGCTGTTGGTTTTGTAAAAGGATTTGCATTAAAAAGAGGTGCTATTGCAAGTAGCATTGCCCACGATAGTCATAACATTATTTGTGTAGGTACAAATGATACTGATATTTTAAGTGCTATCACAAAAATAATTGATAATAAGGGTGGTATAGTTGCTTGTAATGAAAAAAATATTTATGATTTACCATTACCAATTGCAGGACTTATGTCAAATAAATCAGGCAAAGAAGTTGCAAGTCAATACAAGTTTCTTAATGATAAAGCACTTGAATTCGGATCGAAATTTGCGGCTCCATTTATGAGCTTGGCTTTTATGGCTCTTCTTGTTATTCCTGAACTAAAAATTGGAGATAAAGGTTTGTTTGATGTTAATAAATTTAAATTAACATCTTTGTTTCAGTAGATTTCAAAACCTTAAAGATATGGAATTTTTTTATTCTCTTTAACTTAAATTTTTCCGGGGTTTTGTTACCGCAAAATTTCCAGCGTTTGAAAAACCCGGAAGCGTTGTTTTTATATATTAGGTGTTCTTTCGAATTAATCTGTTATGCTAATCTCGTTTCAACATCTGTTTATATTATCAACAAATGGATTCTAAAACAAGTTCGGAGTGTCGAATAGTTAAAATGCAAAACGTGTCAGGTTTCAGAAACCTGACACGTTTGTTTATTAATAAACAAATAAAGAAATTAAAAATCCATTTCAACCACAACAGGGCAGTGGTCAGAATGTTTTACATCGGGTAAAATATACGCGTTTTTTATTTTGTCAGAAATTTCATTTGTAACCATGTTATAATCAATTCTCCAACCTTTATTTCTCACTCTCGAACCTGCACGGTAACTCCACCAGCTGTAATTGTGAGGTTCTTCGTTAAATTTTCTGAAACTATCAACATATCCGTCGTCAACAAAATTTTGAAACCATTCTCTTTCCTCGGGTAAAAATCCGGATGTTTTTTGTTGCTTTTCAGGATTATGAATATCTATCCATAAACGGCAAATATTATAATCGCCTGATATAATAAGATTCGGTCTCTTTTTTCTTAATTTATTAAGATGATTTTGGAAAGCTAGCAACCACTCCATCTTGTATTCCTGACGAACACCGCCGGTTGTGCCGGCAGGGAAATAAGCACTAAAAATACTTATTTCGCCAAAATCAACACGAATTGCTCGTCCCTCATTATCATATTTTTCATTATTTATTCCATATTCTACTTTGTCTGGTTCTTGCCTGCTTAATATTGCAACACCGCTATAGCCTTTTTTTTGTGCGGAATAACAATAGCAATTATACCCAATACTTTTAAATAATTCTTTATCAATCTGTTCTGGCTGTGCTTTTGTTTCCTGAATACAAACAACATCGGGATTTTCTTTTTGTAACCATTCTGCAAAACCTTTATTTATTGCAGCTCTTATTCCGTTTACATTATATGATATTATTTTTTTCATGATTTTGGGCTTTTGCTTATGCTATTTCTGATTTGTAATTTGAAAGTTTAAATATACATAAAAGAAAACATTTTTTTATCCATCTAATTTTCCAAATCTTTAAGATTTTGATTTTTTTTCTTTAGTTTTTTTTGAATAAAATATCACACCTGTCAGACACTCTGTTTTAATAACCTTTGCTCGCTTCTGTTTTGTGACTTTTGTCATGCTGAACTTGTTTCAGTATCTGTTTATAAAATTAATAATGAGATTTTGAAACAAGTTCGGAATAACGAATCGTTTAAAATACCATACCTGATAGGTTTTAAAAATTTGTCAGGTGTCTGTAATTAAAGAAAAACCAAGTGTTTTTTCAATCAATATTTTCCTGAAAGGAAAAAATATGAATAGCCCCTGATTTTATACCAAGTTTCGTAGATATATGAAATATCGAAAAAACTGTTAAATTTGGAATAATGCCGATAGACTTTTTACATAATTTCAGAAACGAAGTGAACTGAAATTATTGTATAAAAGCAAATCGGTATTAATCGGGGGTGTTGATAATAAAAAATTTAACCGCAGGCAGCAGTATGGTGATTATAAAAAATTAATTTTATTACCCTGCGGAATTAACATCGTTGTTAATAGCCCTAGTAAGGATCGTTTATTTAATGCCCAAACAAAAAAAATAAACAGCTAACAATTAAGTATATCCCCGCTACGGATTATACAAAAAAAACAAAGGCCTGGCATTTAAAAACTACCAGACCTTTGTTTTAAAAAAAAATATTAATTAAACAATAATTAAAAGTTTTCCGTTATAATTATTGTTTTCCGAACTGATTTTATAATAATATAGTCCTTTTTGTATTTTCGGTAGTTTAAAATTAGTGGTGCTGTTTTTTTCTATATTGTTTATTGCTTTACCGAACAATAATTTTCCGCTTACATCATACAATTTAAAAAATATTTTTTGTGAATTGTTATTAATTTTAATATTAACAGTTCCCTTAGATGGATTAGGAAATAATTCAAAACATTTTTTGCTGTTTAAATCTTTAATATCTAATGGAAACTTTACAGAAATTGAAACCAGTTCGGAATAACTGCACATATTTCCATCTTCAACAGAAACAAGAAAAGTGTGTTCTCCCGAGCCAAGTTCTGAACCTTTAATGGTTTTTGAATATGTTGTTGAACTGTCGTTCCACATAACATTGAAATAGAACGGATTAAACAAAATCGTTATTGAATCTTCATAAGCTATACTTGTGTCAGTAGTTGATAAAATCCATGGTTTAGGATATACATCAACATTTATTGTGTCAGATCTTCCTATGCAGCCATAAATTGTGTCAAGTTGATAAACATAATAGCTTCCTGCAGAATCAGCAAAGAGAGACGGGCTTTTTTTAAATTCTTTTTCGTTGCTCCAACGGTAGGTACAATACCAGAGATTGTGTTCAAATAAATCGAGCTGTGCTCCATTGCAGACAAGAGTATCATTAGCCAATAATATTTTGGCAGGAGCTTGAACTGACCTTGATGTTATTCTTGCTGTTTCTGCTACACCTTCACCAACTTCATTAATTCCTTTAACTGTAAGCTTTACAGTTCCTGTATATTTATCAGACCAATCAATTTCCACAATCGAATCATGTGTGAAAAGAATTCCTGCAGAATCTGGGTGCAAAGACCATTGGTAAGAATTTGCATTTTTTGAATATGTTTGATATGATGTGTTAACATTATTTTTGCAAATTGTTGAAGGTCCCTCTGGAATACTTGCTTTTGTTGGATAATTTTTTGGTGCAATTGTAAGTCCTTTAATACAAAAATTTCCTGTTGGTTCTATTGTATTAAAATCATTCCATTTATTGTTTTCAGAATAAAAACTTTCTCCTGTTTTTGCAGAAGATTCAACAAGCGTTTCGTTTTTTGCCCCTAATAATAACGATACTGTTGATGTTCTGTCAAATGCCAATCCACCATCCGAAACTTTAAGATAAATATAAAATTTATTACCCGAAGTAATTTGAGCAACAGAATTTAAGTCAATTGTATGAAACCCTTTATGTTCAATAAACCCAGATTTTGTGCAAATTTGATTGCTTAACGCATTGTTTATAAATGCGTTATAAATAATTATAGAATAATTTACGCTGTCTTCGGTGGTATAAAAACTTACAGATTTTAGTAATTCATCGCCTTGAGCATTAAATGCATTAAATGCCTCATAAATATTTGTTTTAGTATCTCGCCAGCCGTGATAATCGTGGTAATACACATTGTTGTATTTAAATAGCTCAACATCCTTAAATGAAACAGCACCCATTTCAGGATGTTGTCCGCAATGTTTGTCATAAAAAGAGATCCAAAAACAACCATCATTAGAAGAACCGAAATCTGTACCCCAGCTGTTTTTAGCTAACCAAGCACCAGGCAAAGGGGCTTGTGTTGTGAGAGTGTCGTTCCAACCGATTATTGCAATCGAATGATTTGGGTCTTGATTATCTGTTGAAGGTTGATAATGTATTCCGTCAACAAGCCAGTTGTCAACGTCTATACATGTTCCCATAGCACCATTATCAATAATCGTTTTTTTTATATTGTTGATGTTTTCAAGATTTTTACCTACTTTATGCCATTCAATATTTCTGGGATAATAATGATGAAAATTTTGTGTGCTTTTTAAAGGAGGTTTGTCAAATGATTGCCCGTCAATATCTCTTACTGCTCCACCTCCTCTTGAAAGATATGCTGCTGAAATAAGATAATCGCCGCCGTTATGAATAATTATTCCGTCTCCCTGTTTTTCAATATCTTCATTATTAAAATCATTAAATCCATTCCACCAGTCAAGATGATATTCGGAAAGATTTGGCTCTCCTTTTTCTTCGTTATTTCTCCATTCTCCAGAAATTAACAGATTGCTTTCAATAGCAGACATTGTTCCGTGTGTCCAGCATGTGCCCCCTTGTTGGCTTTTAATTGAACTAATAAAATTTTTTCCGTTTACATCTCTTAAGTCAAATGTAATGGGAAGGCTGATGTTTTGCCCAAAACAAAGATTCGATATTGCGGCGATTAAGGCTAATAAAAATAATTTTTTCATAGGGATGTTTTTATTGATTACTAGAGTAGATTTTTTTTAAAGATACATTTATTTTTATTTAAAATAAAAAGCTAATTATTTTTAGCAAAAAATATTGTTTTAATAACCGTATCACGGGTCGGTTAATTTAATGCCAAACACATAAAAAACAAATAGTTAATAATTAAGAATATTTTTACTAAGGCCTTTGTCATGCTGTCCGCCAGCAGTCGGATTGAAATGAAGAATAGCTTAAAATTTCACACCTGACAGGTTTCTGTAATTAAATAAAAAAAGGTTTTTAATCGACATTTTTTTGAAAGGAAAAAATATGATTAGCCCCCGATTTTAATCGGGAGTATTAAGAATAAGCAAGATAACCGCAGGGAGAAGTCTGGTGATTAGAAAATTAATTTTATTCCCCTGCGGAATTAATATCGTTGTTAATTGCTGTAGCCAGGTTCTGCTAATTTGTTGCGAAAAATTTTGTTTTTTATTTTGTCATGCTGAACTCGTTTCTGCATCTGGATATAATGTAAATAAAGGGTTTATGAAACAAGTTTGGAATGACTATTGGCTTTTTTTCAAATATTCAAAAATCAATTTAGCTTTAGCTTTGCCAATAATTTTTTCTAATTCACTAAAATTAGCTTTTTTTATATTTTTAAGAGATTTTAGTTCAATCAGTAATTTTTGTTTTGTCTTTTCACCAATTCCGTTAATCTCATCCAACTCCGATTTAATCATTGCTTTAGAGCGTTTATCACGATGAAAAGTAATACCAAAACGGTGAGATTCGTCTCTTACCTGTTGAATAACCCTTAATGTTTCTGAATTTTTGTCAAGATATAGAGGAATGGGGTCGTCTGGGAAAAATATTTCTTCTAATTTTTTGGCAATTCCTATTATTGCAATTTTATCTTTTAGCTTGAGTTTGTCAAGACTTTTTAATGCAGAACTAAGTTGACCTTTTCCTCCGTCAATAATTATTAATTGCGGAAGCGATTGCTTTTCTTTAATTAATCGTTTATATCTTCTATAAACAATTTCTTCCATTGAGGCAAAGTCATTAGCACCGTCAACGGTTTTAATATTATATTTACGATATTCTTTTTTGCTAGGTTTGGCATTTTTAAAAACCACACACGAAGCAACAGGTATGGTGCCCTGAATATTCGAATTATCAAAACCCTCTATATGAACAGGTAAAGAATCTAAGTGTAAATCTTTTTGCATGGTTTGCAAAATTCTGTCTGCATGCTTATTGCGATTTATTTTTTCATATTGTTTATGCCTTTCAAGTCTGAATATTTTTGCATTTCTTTCCGACAAATCAAGGAGCTTTTTTTTATCACCTTGTTTAGGAATCAAAAAATTTATATTGTTTAAAACGTAATCTATTTTAAACGGCACAATAATTTCTTTCGAAAGGCTCTGCACGCGTTGTCTTATTTCTGTTATTAAAATAGGAAGAAGTAGCGATTTTTCTTCATCAAGTTTCTTTTTAATTTCAATATTTTGTGCCTGAATAATTGCTCCATTAACGACTTTTAAATAATTTACATAAGCATACTCTTCATCATCAATAATTGAAAAAACATCAACATTGTTAATTTTTGGATTAACAACGGTTGATTTTTTTTGAAAATTTTCTAGAAACAAAATTTTTTCTTTCACATCATTAGCCAGTTCAAATTTATATAGCTCTGAATACTTCAACATTAAATTGCGAAGACGTTTGGTTACAGTGCTGATGTTGCCGGTTAAAATGTTTTTTATTTCATTTATTGAGTTTCGATAATCTTCGGCAGTTTGTTTCCCTACACAAGGAGCTTTGCAGTTTCCAATATGATATTCTAAACAAACCTTATATTTTCCACTTTGAATATTTTCATCACTAAGTTTTAATTTGCAAGTTCTTGTTTTATAATGATGACGAAGCATCTCAAGTATGTTGCGAACTAACCTAACCGAAGTGTATGGACCAAAGTATTGTGAGCCGTCTTTAATAATTCTTCTTGTTAAAAAAATTTGAGGGAACTCTTCATTTTTTATGCAAATCCAGGGATAAGTTTTGTCGTCTTTTAATAAAACATTATACTTGGGGCGATACTTTTTTATTAAATTGTTTTCAAGCAACAAAGCCTCTTCTTCTGTATCAACAATTGTATGCTTAATTTCATTTATTTTTTTTACAAGAAGTTGTGTCTTTGAACTTTTGTGTTTTTTAAAGAAATAAGATGAAACGCGTTTTTTTAAATTTTTTGCCTTTCCTATATAAATAATTTTATCTGACTTATCAAAAAATTGATATATACCGGGTTTGGTTGGCATTACATTAAGTAATGATTTAATATATTCAATATTGCTGTTAATATTTATCACGTTTTTTAAACTATTAAGAAAAATTTATGTAAATTTAATTATTAACTTTGAAATTTCAACATATATATCTTATGTCATCATTAGATTTAATAAAAGCCCCGATTATTGAAGAATTGAAAAGATTTGAACCGGTTTTTAAATCTTCAATGAAAAGCAACAAAAAACTTTTAAATATAATTATTAATTATATTGTTAAAAGCAAGGGCAAGCAATTGCGGCCCACAATTGTTTTTCTCACGGCGAAAATGTTAGGCGAGATAAATAAATCGACCCATCATGCAGCTGCATTAATTGAGTTGATGCATACTGCTACTTTAGTTCACGACGATATTGTTGATGAAGCAAATAAAAGGAGAGGGGCATTTTCAATAAATGCATTATGGAAAAATAAAGTTTCGGTTTTGGTTGGGGATTATTTACTTGCCAAAGGATTGCTATTGGCTGTTGATAATGATGAGTTTGATTTACTTAGAATTGTTTCTCTATCTGTTAAAGATATGAGCGAAGGTGAATTATTGCAAATTGAAAAATCAAGAAAACTAGATATTACCGAAGATATTTATTTTGAGATAATAAGAAAGAAAACAGCTTCTTTAATTTCTTCGTGTGCAGCAATAGGAGCTAAGTCGGTTGGTGCTGACGATGAAACAGTTGAGAAAATGAAACTTTTTGGCGAAAATCTTGGTATTGCATTTCAAATTAAAGACGATATCTTTGATTATCAAAATAATAAGATAATAGGAAAACCCACGGGAAACGATCTTAAAGAACAAAAATTAACCTTGCCAGTTATATTTGCTTTAGAAAACTCTACAAACTCTGAAAAGCGAAAAATTATTAACATAATAAAAAATCATAATGACGAAGCAAAAAAAGTTAAGCAAGTAATTGATTTTGCTGTGAAAAATAATGGATTAGAATATTCTACAAACAAAATGATTGACTACAAAAACAGAGCGATTAAAATTCTTGCTGAATTTCCTGATTCTGAAGCAAAAACAGCATTGTTAAACTTGTCGGAATTTGTTGCAGAAAGAAAAAAATAGTGGATTTTAATCATGTCGTGCAATCATGCTTTGTGGAAAATCGTCAATTGAATTAATTATAATAATTTATGTAAACCTACGTTTTGTTAATTAAATCAATGAATTTTATTTTGAGAAGAGTTTTCTTGAAAATTTAATTTATAATTAAAATTTATTGACAGTTAATAATTGTGAATTAAAATGAAAAATAATAAATCAAGTATAAATCAAAAACACATGCGAAAAATTATTTTAATATTGATTTTTTGTTTGATACTGACGAATATTAAAACATATTCTCAAACAAAAGTTGGTACATGGCGAGAACATTTGCCTTTTTCTCATGCAACATGTGTTGCAGAGGTTGAAAATAAAATTTTTTGTGCTTCTGAAGCTGGGTTGTTCTTTTATAACAAATCTGATAATGCAATTGAGACAATAACAAAGAATAATGGATTGTCTGACAATTTAATAAGCACAATTAATTATAGTAAAAGTTTTAAAACTTTAGTTGTTGCCTATGCCAATGGAAATATTGATTTGCTGAGTGACAAATCAATTTATAATATTTCTGATATTAAAAGAAAAGACATTATAGGAACAAAAAAAATTAACGGCATTTTATTTATAAATAATTATGCATACCTGTCTTGTGATTTCGGAATAGTTGTATTAGATATTGACAAAAAAGAAATTAAAGACACTTATTTTATTGGTGAAGGAGGCTCTTCGGTAAAAGTTTTCGATATGACTTTTGATGGTTCTTATCTTTATGCTGCAACACAAAATGGACTGTATCAAGCAGATATTAATTCTCCTAATTTATTGAATTATCAAAATTGGCATCGATTTACCAATCTGCCAACTTACGATAAATCATTTAATACAATTACGATTTTTGACAATAAAATATTTGCAAATTATTCTGGTAGTCAGGCCAACTCAGACACAATCTATGTTTACGATGGTGTAGATTGGAATTATTATGATACTACAATTACAAAAACGAAGTCACTTTCACAGAGTTATGATAATTTAATAATTGTTGAAAACTGGCATGTTAATGTTTTTAATAAATTACATGAGCGAATTAGGCATTTTTCAACCCCAGAAAGTAAATATGCAATTTTAGATAAAGATAATATTCTTTGGGTTGCCGATTATCAGGAGGGATTAATCCAAAATGCAGAAACCTGGCATAAACAAAAAATTTGCCCAAATGGCCCAATTGATTCAAAGGTTTTTGATATTGAAATCGTAAACAATAACTTATGGGTTGCTTCCGGTGGTAGAACAAGTGCTTGGGGAAATATTTATAATTCAGCATTAGCACATTCGTTTATTAATGAAAATTGGGAATCTTTTTCCGAAAAGACAATACCCGAAATTGAAGAGCTTCGTGATATTGTAAATATTGCTATAAACCCAAACAAATCTAATAATGTGTTTTTTGGTACATGGGGAAACGGGATAATTGAATTTAGCAATAATCTTTTTAAAAAAATTTATAATGAAGATAACACAAATGAAGCTTTACAAAATATTTCGAACCAGACACCAAATTCCTATGTTCGAATAGGCGGAATGACTTTTGATAATGATAATAATTTGTGGATAACTAACTCTTCAGTTGAAAACCCCATTGTTGTTAAAAAAGCAAACGGAGAATGGCTAAATTATAATTTTCAAAATAAAATTAGCAATATTGATATTGGTAAAATTATTGTTGCTCAGAATGCTGATAAGTGGGTTGTTTTACCAAGAGGAAACGGTTTGTTTATATTTAATACAAACAATACATTTGATAATTTAAGTGACGATACCTATAAAAGAATTAGTCTTTTAAATGATAAAGGAAAAATTATTTCAAACGATGTTTATTCTATTGCTGAAGATTTAGACGGAGAAATCTGGATAGGAACAAACGCAGGGGTTGTTGTTTATTATAACCCACAAAATATTTTATCAAATAATAGTTTTTATGCAACACAACCAATTCTCGAAGTAGATGGCATTTCTAATTATTTGCTATTGACCGAAACCGTTTCGGCAATTGCGGTTGATGGTGCTAATCGTAAGTGGTTTGGGACACAAAACGGCGGAGCTTTTTTAGTTTCTGATGACGGTGGAAAACAAATTCTTAATTTTAATGTTGACAACAGTCCATTACCATCAAATAATATAACAAGCATTTCAATTAATCATAATACAGGAGAAGTTTTTTTTGGAACAAGCCTTGGAATTGTATCTTATAAAAGTTCAGCAACGAGAGGATCCTCCGATTTTAGCGGAGTATATGTTTATCCCAATCCTGTTAAACCAAATTACAATGGCTTAATTACAATTAAAGGGCTTGTTGCTGATGTTAATGTTAAAATAACAGATATTTCAGGAAATATTGTTTATGAAACAGATGCAAATGGTGGTGAAGCTGTTTGGAATGGAAAAAATTTTTCGGGAAAAAAAGTACATACTGGCGTGTATATCGTTTTTTGCACAAACGAAGATGGTTCAAAATCTTTTATTACAAAGTTGTTATTTGTTAATTAATTAATGATTGAGTTAAACAAGGTTTATAACTTTAAAAATTAATAGTATATGCTTAATAAAACTCGAGGCATAATTTTACATCAAATAAGATATTCCGATTCAAGTAAAATTGTAAATGTTTATACGGAAAAATTTGGAAGACAAGATTTTATTATATCGGAATCGAAAAATAAAAAAGCAAAAAATAAACACAATGTTTTACAAGCATTGTTTTTAGTTGAGATAGATGCCTATATAAAAAACACCAGACAATTACAGCGAATAAAAGAAATAAAAAATATTTATCCATTTAAAACGATACCTTATAATATTTCTAAATGCACTATTGCTCAGTTTATTGCTGAAATATTATATAAATCTTTGCAGCCCGAGGATATAAATGAAAATTTGTTTAATTTTTTATTTCAATCAATTCAATTATTTGATGAAGAAATACAAGGTGCTGCAAATTTTCATTTGTTTTTATTGGTTCATTTAACAAAATTTTTAGGATTTTTTCCTAGTGGTCATTATTCGGACGAAGCTACTTTTTTCGATTTGCTCGAAGGTAGGTTTGTTATGTTGCCACCAATACACAAAAAATTTATAAATAAACAAAACAGTATTGTTTTTGACGAAATTTTAAATTTATCTTTTGATAAACTATATAAAATTCAAATTTCTAATAATATTAGAGCGCAGCTTTTAAGCAGTATTATTGAATACTATCAACTTCATATATTGTTTTTTAAGGAAATAAAATCACTGCAAGTTTTTAAATCTGTTTTTGAATAAGCAAAGACATTCTTAATTGTTGAAAATTTTTATAATTTTGTCGACCCTAGCGGAAAAAAAATTAGAATAAAAAAAAGATAATGATATATCCAAATGCAATAGCATCAAAATTACCAAATATAGGAACAACCATTTCTGCTGTTATGTCAAGAATGGCAGATGAACATAATGCAATAAATTTATCAAGCGGTTTTCCTGACTTTAATTGTTCTCCAAAGCTTATAAGCCTTGTAAATAAATATATGAAAAAAGGCTTTAATCAATATTGTTCAATTGAAGGAATAATGCCTTTGCGAGAAGCAATTTCGCAAAAAACCGAAGAAATTTATTCGACAAAATATAATCCCGAAACGGAAGTAACTATTACTAACGGAGCAACCGAAGCAATAAATGCTGCTATATTAGCATTTGTGCAAGATGACGATCAGGTTATTGAGATAGAGCCTGCTTACGATTGTTATGTTCCCGCAATAAAATTAGCCGGAGGACAACCAATTTTTTCTCCCCTAAAAGAGCCAGATTATAACATTGATTGGGATGAATTACAAAATAATATTACTCCTCAAACAAAAATGATTATACTTAATACTCCACAAAATCCAACAGGAGCAGTGTTCTCTTCAGGTGATATGGAGAAACTTAGTAGAATTATTGCGGGAACAAATATTATTATTCTTAGCGACGAAGTTTACGAGCATATTGTTTTCGATAATTTTGAACATCAGAGCATAGCCAGATATCCCAAATTAGCCGAACGATCTATTATTGTTTCTTCCTTTGGAAAAACGTTTCATGTTACTGGCTGGAGATTAGGGTATTGTATTGCTCCTGAAAATTTAATGAAGGAATTCAGAAAAGTTCATCAGTTTTTAATGTATACAGTTAACACTCCTATCCAGTATGCTGTGGCAGAATACTTGAAAGAAAAAGATGAATATTTAAAATTAGGTGAGTTTTTTCAACAAAAACGCGATGTTTTTATCAATGGTTTAAAAGAATCTAATTTTATTATTCGCCCTTCTCGAGGAACATATTTCCAATTGCTCGATTATAGCAAAATTTCAGACGAAAAAGATACCGTCTTTGCCGAACGTCTTACTAAAGAATTTGGCGTTGCTTCAATACCTGTTTCTGTTTTTTATCATGATAAGATTGATAACAAGGTTTTAAGGTTTTGTTTTGCCAAAAAAAATGAGACATTAGAAAAAGCTGTCGAAAAATTACTTAAATTGAAATAAATAAAATATTTTTGTTCAAAAATAAATTGGCCTCGTAGTTCAATGGATAGAATAGAAGTTTCCTAAACTTTAGATATGAGTTCGATTCTCATCGAGGCTACAAATTATTTTTATCGTTTTATCCATCACAATGGAATTTTAATAATTTATATTCAATTTTAAATAATATGAAAAAATTTTTATCATTATTGTTTGTAAGCGTTTTAGTGTTAAACTTAACCGCACAAGAAAAAGCAGACACAACAAAACCAGAAGCTTACCAATTCACTATGGTAAAACAGCTTAAAACAACACCTGTTAAAAATCAATATCGCTCGGGCACTTGCTGGAGTTTTGCCAGTATGAGTTTTATTGAAACAGAAATGCTACGTAAAGGAAAAGATTCCGTTGATTTGTCAGAGATGTTTACTGTTTATCATGTTTATTCAGACAAAGCCGTAAAAGATGTTCGTATGCATGGAGAATTTAATTTTGGTGGTGGCGGTGGAGACAACGATGTCTTTGATGTATTAGAAAAATATGGAATTGTTCCCGAAAGTGTATACTCTGGTCTTAACTATGGTTACGATAATCATGTTCATGGAGAGATGGACGAAGTATTGAAATCTTATGTTGATGGTGTTATAAAAAACAAAAATAAAAAATTAACCCCTGTTTGGCATAAAGGCTTCGAAGGAATTTTAAATGCTTATCTTGGAGAAATCCCCGAAACATTTACCTACAAAGGTAAAGAATATACTCCCAAAACATTTGCCAAAAAAATTGTCGATATAAATATTGATGATTATGTTTTTATTAGCTCTTTTTCTCACCACCCGTTTTACAAACAATTTATTTTAGAAGTTGAAGACAACTGGTCTTACAGTAAAACATACAATGTGCCAATCGACGATTTAATAAGAATTATTGATAATTCAGTTAATAAAGGTTATTCTGTTGTTTGGGGAGCTGATGTTAGCGAAAAAGGTTTTTCTTTTAGAAACGGTGTGGCTGTAGTTCCCGAAAAAGATATTGCAAACATGTCTGACAGCGAAAGATCAAAATGGGAAAAATTATCAAAAAGAGAAAAAGAAGGACAATTATATAAATTTGACAAACCTAGAAAAGAAAAAGAAATTACCCAAGTGCTTAGACAAGAAGCTTTTGATAATTATGAGACAACAGATGATCATGGTATGCACATAACCGGAATTGCTAAAGACCAAAATGGGGCAAAATATTATTATGTAAAAAATTCATGGGGAACTTCTTATAATGATTATGATGGATATTTTTATGCATCCGAAGCTTTTGCCAGATATAAAACAATGTCAATTGTTGTTCATAAAGATGTTTTACCAAAAGATATTGCAAAAAAATTAGGCATTAAGAAATAATATATTTTAGTTTCTTATTTGTAACATTTTTTAGACTTTTTCGTCTAATATTTATTCCTTAATTTCTTATTATATGCTAAGGAATCGTTTATTAACTCACTAATTTTAATTTTATATGAAAAAAATTATTTCATTATTGTTTGTTTGTGCTTTAGTATTAAATTTAAATGCACAAGAAAAAGCAGACACAACAAAACCGGAAGGTTACAAATTTACAATGGAAAAGCAAGTAAAAACTACTTCTGTTAAAAATCAATATCGCTCAGGCACATGTTGGAGTTTTTCAAGTTTAGGTTTTATTGAATCGGAGATGATTCGTATCGGAAAAGATTCTGTTGATTTATCAGATATGTTTGCTGTTTATCATGTTTATTCTGATAAAGCGGTTAAAGATGTTCGCATGCACGGAGAGTTTAATTTTGGTGGTGGCGGTGCTGTTAACGACCCTATTGATGTAATAGCTAAATACGGAATGGTTCCCGAAAGTGCTTATTCTGGAATAAATTACGGAGAAGAAAATCATGTTCATGGCGAAATGGACGAAGTGTTAAAAGATTATATGGAAGGCGTTATCAAAAATAAAAATAAAAAATTATCACCGGTTTGGCATAAAGGTTTTGACGGTATTTTAAATGCTTATCTTGGGGAAATACCTGAAAAATTTACTTATAAAAATAAAGAATATACACCCAAAACTTATGTTAAAAAAGTAATGGGTATTAATCCTGACGATTATGTTTATATTACATCTTTTTCACACCATCCTTTTTATAAACCATTTATTTTAGAAGTTCCTGACAACTGGTCATATAAAGAATTTTATAACCTTCCTCTCGACGATATGCAGAAAGTTATTGATAATGCAATTAATAATGGTTATTCTGTTGGTTGGGCTTCAGATGTAAGCGAAAAGGGATTTTCTTTTAGAGACGGACTTGCTATAGTTCCCGAAAAAGATATTGCAAATATGTCTGATAGCGAAAGATCAAAATGGGAAAAATTATCAGCAAGAGAAAAAAGTGCTAAGCTATATAAATTTAAAAAACCCGGAAAAGAAAAAGTAATTACTCAGAAAATCAGACAAGAAGCTTTTGATAATTATGAAACAACGGATGATCATGGAATGCAAATCGCAGGAATAGCCAAAGATCAGAATGGAACAAAATATTATTATGTAAAAAATTCTTGGGGCTTGGGTTATAATGGTTATGATGGATACTTCTATGCTTCAGAATCATTCGTAAGATATAAAACAATGTCTATGGTTGTGAACAAAAATGCTTTGCCAAAAGATATTGCCAAAAAATTAGGCATTAAGTAACAATCAAAAAGTTATTTATATTAACTACAGAACTACCGAAGCTTCAAAAACTTTGGTAGTTTTTTTTTGATTTATTCGCAAAATATTTATCACAGCAAAACCTTTCTGCGTTTGAAAAGTCAGTAAGCGTTAGTTATCTATAATAGCCGTAGCACGGTTCTGTTAATTTAATGCGGAACATATAAATATTTGTCATTTCGACCCTTAGAGAGAAATTCCATTCCGTTAATGAATTTAAGGTTGCATTTACACGAAACCTCTAACCCCTTCGAGGGTTTTGTTTTCCAGCTTGTACAAACCTGTAATTAAATAAAACTCAAATGTTTTTTCAATCAACAATTTCTCGAAAGGAAAAAATAAGAATATCCCTCGATTTTAATCGTAGGTGTTTATAATAAACAAGATAATCGCGGGGAGCAGTCTGTCGATTATAAATAAATAATTTTATTCCCCTGCGTAATAAAGATGAGTTTTCGAAAAGCAGAGCTTCATAAATTAAATTTTTTTATTAATTTTGAGAATTAAATATATTCATAATAATTCGATTTTTATCTAACACAACTTTATTGAATTACAATTTGTATTAATCGAACGAAGCTTATTAATGAATTCTTTACTAACCAATTAATTATAGTGTATATGAAAAAAATTATTTTATTATTGTTCGTTTGTGTTTTGGTTTTAAACCTAAAAGCACAAGAAAAAGCAGACACATCAAAACCCGAAGGTTATAAATTTATTATTGTAAAGCAAGTGAAAATGACATCTGTTAAAAGTCAATATCGCTCAGGAACATGCTGGAGTTTTGGAGGTATGTCTTTTATCGAGTCTGAAATGTTACGTCTAGGAAAAGATTCTGTTGATTTATCTGAGATGTTTAATGTTTATCATGTTTATTCAGACCGAGCAATTAAAAATGTTCGTATGCACGGAAAATTTAATTTTGGAGGCGGGGCTGAAATTAGCGACCCAATTGATGTAATTGCAAAATATGGAATGGTTCCCGAAAGTGCTTATTCTGGAATAAATTACGGTGAAGAAAATCATGTTCATGGTGAAATGGACGAGGTATTAAAAGATTATATTGCCGGAGTTATAAAAAATAAGAATAAAAAACTAACACCTGTTTGGCACAAAGGATTTGTTGGAATATTAGACTCTTATCTTGGAAAAATTCCCGAAACATTTGCTTATAAAGGAAAAGAATACACACCAAAAACTTTTGCTAAAAATGTTGTAGGCATTAATCCCGACGATTATGTTTATATTACATCTTTTACACACCATCCATTTTATAAACCATTTATTTTTGATGTGCCCGACAATTGGGCTTATAAAGAGTTTTATAATCTTCCTCTTGACGAGATGGAGCAAGTAATTGATAACGCTATTGACAAAGGATATTCTGTTGGCTGGTCAGCTGATGTAAGCGAAAAAGGATTTTCTTTTAGAGATGGTCTTGCCATTGTTCCCGAAAAAGATATTGCAAATATGTCTGATAGCGAAAGATCAAAATGGGAAAAATTATCAAAAAAAGAAAAAGAGGCTAAGTTGTATAAATTTGACAAACCCGGAGAAGAAAAAGTAATTACCCAGAAAATGAGACAAGAAGCTTTTGATAATTACCAAACAACTGACGATCACGTTATGCACATAACAGGAATTGCCAAAGACCAGAACGGGGGAAAATATTATTATGTAAAAAATTCTTGGGGAACTTCATATAATGATTATGATGGATTTTTTTATGCTTCGAAATCTTATATTAGATATAAAACAACGTCAATTGCAATTCACAAAGATGCTTTGCCAAAAGACATTGCCAAAAAACTAGGCATTAAGTAACACTCAAAACGTTATTTACATTAATTACAGAACTACCGAGGTTTTTAAAACTTCGGTAGTTCTTTTTATGTTTATTCGCTAAATATTTACCACAAAAAAATTTTTCAGCGTTTGAAAAATCTGGGAGCGTTTTTTGTTCAAATTTCCTCTTGGATAAGAGGGAAATGGAGATTGGTTTTTATTTTGTCATTCTGTCCGCCAGCTGGCGGATCAGAATCTGGTTGCACTATTAATAAGGGGATTCCTCCATACGGTCGGAATGACGAAATTTTTTTAATATCCCACACCTGACAGGTCTCTGTAATTAAATAAAAAAAAGGTTTTCAATCAACATTTTCCTGAAAGAAAAAAATATGATTAGCCCACGATTTTAATCGGGGGTGTTGATAATAATCAAGATAATCGCAGGGAGCAGTCTGATGACTATAAAAAAATAATTTTATTCCCCTGCGGAATTAAGAGCGGTTTTCGAAAAGCCCGATTTTTAGACAATTCAAATTTTTTTTAATAGCGTAATAAATTTTTAATATTAAAACTTTCAATGTTTAATAAACCATATGTATTTCGATTGTAAAAAAAATATTATAACTTTATTGTGAATTTCATATAGAAAAGTCTAAGTGAAAAAATCCCGTCTTATAATATTTACAATAATCATATTTGGAAATATTTTTCAATTGTATGCAGCAGAAGTTTTATACAAAACAAAGCCTGACACAAATTACTATGAAAGCCATAAAAATATGCTGGCAATTAAATTTTTGGGAGTAAGCAAAGGCACATCTTTTGGTGTTTTTGACAAAAAAAACAAGTCCAAATTATTATACCATCCAAACGAGGCACTTAATATTGGTTTCGGCCTTAGTTATAAATGGTTCGGATTAGATTTGGCATTTAATATTCCGGGCTTTAACAATGATAATGGGAAATACGGTAGCACGAAAAAATCAGATCTTCAAACACACATTTACACAAAGAATGTAATTATTGATGCAAATTTTCAGTATTATAAAGGGTTTTATATAAAAAACCCAAAAGATATAATAGATAGTTGGCAAAGAGATTATCCTTATCCGCAACGATCAGATATTGAAACCGTTTTTATTGGGTGCAATTTGACCTATAGTTTTAATAATAAAAAATTTTCGTATAAATCGGCATTTATTCAAAATGAATGGCAAAAAAAGAGTGCAGGATCTTTTTTGCTGGGAACATTTTCTTCTTTGTTTTCCATGAGAGCGAGTGAAGATATTATACCATATAATTCGACAAAAATTTTTGATGAAAATTTGCATTTAGTTTCAGCAGCATCCATTAATTTGGGCATATCTTTAGGTTATATTTATACTTTTGTTATTGAAAAAAATTATTTCATTACTCTTTCATTAGTCCCTGGTTTTGCTTTGGGTGTTTCTTCAGGAACAATAGCTTTAAATAAAACATATTTTAATCCTTCCAAACTTGAAGGCAAATCGCTTGCTAGAGTATCCATGGGTTATAACAGCAAAAAATATTATTGTGGATTTTTATTTGTGAACGATAATTATACATCAGCTGGTCAAGATAAAAGTATGGGCGTTAATTATGGAACAAATTTTTTTAAATTTTTTCTTGGAAGAAAAATCTCAATAAGAAAGCGAGAGTTCTCAGATTGAGAATGTGAGATGTAACTTATTAACAAAAATTGTTGATAAAGAGTTGTTGTTTAATAAAAAAATTGTATTTTTGCACTCCAGATTTCAGAAATTTTTTTACGCATTTGTGTATTAATTAAAAAGTTAGGAAAACAAGTGGATACATTAAGTTACAAAACGATATCAGCAAATAAAGCAACCGTGAAAAAATCATGGGTTCTTGTTGATGCAAAAGACGAAGTATTAGGAAGATTGGCCTCTGTGGTTGCAATCGTCCTAAGAGGAAAGCACAAACCAGAATTTACTCCTCATGTAGATTGTGGTGATAATGTTATAGTTATCAACGCTGACAAAATTAAATTAACAGGAAAAAAATGGGATGACAAACAATATGTTCGTTATACCGGTTATCCTGGTGGTCAGAGAATAACTAAAGCAAAAGAACTAATGGTGAAAAATCCTATTGCAATGGTTGAAAAATCAGTAAGAGGAATGTTACCTATAAATAGATTAGGTAGAGATCTTTTTAGAAATTTGCATGTATATCAGGGTGAAGAGCATGATCATGTAGCTCAAAAACCAGTAAAAATTAATATAAACTCAATTAAATAATAAGAATGGAAGTTATTACAGCTACAGGCAGAAGAAAGTCTGCCATTGCACGGGTTTATTTGTCACAAGGAACAGGGAAAATTGTTGTAAATAAAAAAGATTATACAAATTTTTTTCCAGTTTCTCAGTTACAATATGTAGTTCAACAACCTTTAAGTATACTTGAATTATCAGATCAATATGATGTTAAAGCAAACTTAACCGGTGGTGGCGTCAGAGGACAAGCAGAAGCTTTAAGATTAGGTATTGCCAGAGCTTTAATAAAAATTGATCCTGAATACAAACCTGCATTAAAAGCAGAAGGATTGGTTACAAGAGATCCTCGTCAAGTTGAACGAAAAAAACCTGGACAGAAAAAAGCAAGAAAGAAATTTCAATTTAGTAAACGATAGAAATTTTAATCTCAGTTTAGTATCTAAATTGTTAAGATCGTTATTTTTTAACGCTACTTATCGATTGTTTTTTAAGAATGTAAACTAAAAAAATTTAAAATGTCAAGAACATCATTTAATGAACTTTTGGATGCTGGTGCACATTTTGGGCATCTAAAAAGAAAATGGAATCCTAATATGGCTCCATATATTTTTATGGAACGAAATGGTATCCATATTATTGATTTGCACAAAACCGTAGTAAAAATTGATGAGGCAGCTTCTACAATGAAGCAAATTGCAAAATCTGGTAGAAAAATTTTATTTGTTGCAACAAAGAAACAAGCAAAAGATATTGTTGCCGATAAAATTAAAACAATAAATATGCCATATATTACAGAACGATGGTCTGGTGGTATGTTAACAAACTTTCCTACTATTCGAAAGGCAGTAAAAAAAATGGTCTCTATTGATAAAATGTCAAAAGACGGTACATTTAATCACCTTTCTAAAAGAGAAAAATTACAAATTCAAAGACAAAGAGCAAAGTTGGAAAAAAACTTAGGTAGTATTGCTGATTTAACAAGATTACCTGCTGCAATGTTTGTTGTTGATGTTCAAAAAGAAAAAATTGCTGTTTCTGAAGCTAGAAGATTGAACATTCCTGTTTTTGCTATTGTTGATACTAATTCAAATCCAAATTTAGTTGATTTTCCTATACCAGCAAATGATGATGCATCTAAATCTATTTCGATAATTTTAGACGCTCTTACCGATGCTGTTAAAGAAGGATTGACTGAAAGAAATGCAGAAAAAGAAAAAGATGCCGCTTTAAAAGAAAAAAATGTTCAGAAAAAAGCTACAAAAGTTAAAGCTGATGGCAAAAAAATAGGAGCAAGAAAATTATCTGCAAGAAAAGAAAATAATTAATAAACAATTTAATTTTTAAAGTTATGCAAATAAAAGCAGTAGATGTTGCCAAACTAAGAAAAGCAACTGGTGCAGGCATGATGGATTGCAAAAAAGCACTTCAAGAAGTTAACGGTGATTTTGATAAAGCTGTTGAAATTATTAGAGAAAAAGGTAAAGCTATTGCAAATAATAGAGCAGATAGAGACGCTACTGAAGGAACCGTTTTAGCTACAACAGAAGGTAAAAATGGTGTTATTTTAGTTCTTAATTGTGAAACAGATTTTGTTGCCAAAAATGAGAATTATGTTGCATTCGTAAAATCAATTCTTGATGTTGCAATTAAAGAAACACCCGAAGATCTTAATGCTTTAAAAGAATTAAAACTTGATGCTAAAACAATTGAAGATTCTGTTGTTGAGCAAATAGGAATTATTGGAGAAAAACTTGAATTATCTTATTATGATAAAATAAGTGCAGAACATACCGTTGCTTATATTCATCCAGGAAATCGTTTAGCTACATTAGTTGGTTTTAATCAAGCAAATGTTGATGGTCAAGTTGCTAAAGACGTTGCTATGCAAGTTGCAGCTATGGATCCAATAGCTATTGATAAAGACAATGTTTCTAAAGAAACTGTTGATGAAGAATTAAAAATTGCTCGCGAAAAAGCACGTTTAGAAGGAAAACCTGAAGAAATGCTTGATAAAATCGCAATGGGTCGTCTTGGTAAATTCTTTAAAGAAAGCACTTTGTTAAACCAAGCGTTTATTAAAGATAGCAAAAAATCTGTTAAACAATATTTACAAGAAAGTAATAAAGATTTAACTGTTACTGTTTTTAAAAGATTTACATTAAACGTATAATCTAATAAATTAAATATATTTATAAAAAAGAGAGCATTTGCTCTCTTTTTTTGTTTTTACACTTTTATTTTATGATTTTTGTTGTTTAATAAACATATATATAAATTAATATTTGCCTTCGATTTAGAGCGAGAGATGTGTTATTTAAAAATATACATATAGGAGATAATTTTTTTATTTAACTTTACCAAAGTTTTAAATTATGCTAAAGTTGTTGAGCAAAAAAACAAAAAATCATAATAAAATAAAAGTATAAGCAGATGAAATATAAAAGAATTTTATTAAAACTCAGCGGAGAATCTTTAATGGGCGAAAACAATTATGGTCTTGATACAAAAAGATTAATTGATTTTGCAAGTCAAATAAAAGAAATTAATGAAATGGGTGTTCAGCTTGCTATTGTTATAGGAGGCGGAAATATTTTTAGAGGTTTGAAAGGAGCTGACAAAGGGTTTGACAGAGTAAAAGGCGATTATATGGGAATGCTTGCTACTGTAATTAATGGATTAGCCCTTCAATCAACACTCGAAAGTATTAATCAACCCACAAAAGTATTTACTTCAATTAAAATGGAGCCTGTTGCTGAGGCATATAGCAAACCAAAGGCTCTTGAAGCTTTAAATAACAATGAAGTGATTATTTTTTCGGGCGGAACGGGAAACCCTTATTTTACAACAGATACCGCATCGTCTCTTCGTGCAATAGAAATAGAAGCCGATGTTTTGCTTAAGGGCACTCGTGTTGATGGTGTTTATTCTGCTGATCCTGAAAAAGATAACTCGGCGGTTAAATACAACAACATAAGTTTTGATGAAGTTTATTCTAAAAATTTAAAAGTTATGGATTTAACATCTTTTACAATGTGTAAAGAAAATAATATGCCTGTTTTGGTTTTTAATATGAACACAATAGGAAATCTTAAAAAAATAATTTTAGGTGAAAATATTGGCACATTAGTTAAGAATTAATATATTTACTCTGTTTTTATAAAAACTGACTAGAATGGAAGAAGAAGTTCAATTATTTATTGATGATGCTAAAGAGAAAATGGAAAAATCCATGGAACATCTTAATCGAGAATTAGCAAAAATTCGGGCGGGAAAAGCCAGTCCAAGCATCCTTGATGTTGTTTCTGTTGATTATTACGGAACACTTACGCCTTTAAGCAGAGTATCTAGTATCAATTCTCCAGATGCCAGAACCCTAAGGATTCAGCCATGGGAAAAAAACATGATTGGTCCTATTGAGAAAGCCATTATGAAGGCAAATCTTGGATTTAATCCATCAAATAACGGCGAGGTTGTTATTATTAATATTCCGGTGTTGACTGAGGAAAGACGAATGGATTTAGCAAAACAAGTAAAAGCTGTAGGCGAAAATGCAAAGGTTTCTATTCGCAGTATCCGCCGAGACACAAATGAAGAATTGAAAAGTTTGCAAAAAGATGGAATGTCTGAAGATGCTGAAAAAGTTGCAGAGACTGTAGTTCAAGAATTAACTAATAAATTTAATAAGTTAATTGATGATTATATCGTTCAGAAAGAAAATGATATTATGACAATATAGTAGTATTGTTAAGCTAATATTTTTAAACCGCAAAATGTTTTTTCTTTGCGGTTTTTTAATTAAACACTAAGTTGTGACGGCTTTAAGGTTTGTTTTTAGCTCGATTCGAATGTTTGCGACATTAGTTATTTAAACAATTTACAAGGCGAAAAGACAAGCTTTAAAAGAGGTTCTTTTAGGCTTTGTGAATTTTCACTTTATAGCCTTTCCATCCATAATAGAATAAATATATATATGAAATCATTGGAACAAAAAATGAATAATGATAACCGTTAAAAATATCAGCAAAAAGACCCTGAATAAATGGTAGTATTGCTCCACCTAAAATCATCATTACTAATAAAGAAGAAGCCTGCCCAGTATATTCTCCTAAATCTTTAATTGCTAATGTGAAAATATTTGACCACATAATTGAATTAAAAATGCCAATACCAACCAAACTCCATAAAGAAATGTAATTGTTTGTAAGCATGGTTAAAGAGAGTAGTCCGATAATTATTAATGAGAAAATTTTTAATGTTGCTTCTGGTTTTGATTTTCCCATCATGAACGCTAATAGGTTTAAAACAATAAAAATTATATATGGTGCAATTACAGAGAATTTCATTCCGTTTTCGAGAAAAATAATAAAATATATTCCAAAAAATGTTAGAAATGCCATTCCTATCATCAAAAAGTATTTTTTATATGAATTTTTATTACTGCTTAATGAAATCGCCCCAAGAAAACGACCAATCATAGCACCTCCCCAGTATAGAGCCAAATATGTTTTTGCGTCCATCTCTGCAAGTCCAAGCAATTCGTGGGAATAATTTATAATGATGCTACCGATACTAACTTCGCCACCTACATAGAAAAAAATTGCAAACATACCCAAAACTAAATGACGGTGTCGTAAAGCACCTGCCCCTTTGCTTGTTTTTTCATCGGATACAATTTGTGGTAGTTTGATAAAATAAAAGAGTATTGCTAATAGAAAAAATACCCCTGCAAAAATTAAGTAAGGCAATTGAACACCTAATTTTGAAATAACAGCTCCGCCTTCTGTTAATATTGGCGTTCCTAATCTATTAAGTAAGGGCGTTCCAATTTTTGAAAAATAATGAAAAACCAAATATCCGCCTAAGATAGGTGCTACCGTTGTTCCCATAGAATTAAATCCCTGCGAAAGGTTTAATCTGCCCGAAGCGGTTTCCGGAGAGCCAAGTCTTGCTACATAAGGGTTTGCTGCAATTTGTAAAATTGTGAAACCCAAACCTAAAATAAACAAAGATGTTAGAAATAAACCATATATTTTTAATTCGGCAGCTGGGTAAAAAGACACACATGCCAAAGCAGAAATCAATAAGCCGATTATTATACTTTTTTTATATCCAATTTTTCCTATTGGGTCACCAATGCGTGCCGAGAAAAGAAAATAAAGCAACGATCCAATAAAATATGCAATAAAAAAAGAAAATTGTACCAACATTGATTGTGCTCGTGTTAGTTCAAAAACTTTTTTTAAAAAAGGAATGAGAATGTCATTCATTGAAGTGATAAAGCCCCACATAAAAAATAAAAGGGTTATTACTGCTAAAGCGGAAGTGTTCTTTTTTGAATTTTTCATCATCTTATTGTTATTTCGTCGGTAAATATAAACAATTTGTTTCCATGTCCTTTATGCCAGTCAGGACAATATTCTTTTGTTTTTCCAATTATCTTGATATATCGGGCATTTATGGGTTTTATTTTAATATGAAAATTGTTTCTTGTCACATCCCAATTATCTTCGGCAACAGTATTGTTAACCCGACTTATTGGAAAATATTTTTTCCCATCAGCAGAATAAGAATATTCAACATATTTTGGCATAAAAATCCATGAGTTTATGTCTTGTATAAAATCTGCCGAAAATTCTGAAACGCTTGTTGTTTTGCCAAGGTCAACAACTGCATTTAAATCAACACCGTAAAATCCCTGCCAAGCACCCAAACGAAAATTATCTTTTCCAATAATTCCATCAATCAAAGCAGAATCGCCACCGCCGGTATATTGTGGATGAACAGGATATTTTAAACTTATATTTTTTCCTTTTGGAAATTTATATAAGTTCAATTTTGTGATTTTACTTTTAACATTTTGAGAATTTATTGTATAATAATTTAATGTGTCTGTTTCCTCAATAATTATTGGTTTTGTATATTGAACAAAGTCTTTTTTTAATAAGCTGTTTTTTTGTGAGTAATAGATTTTTGAATTAGAAGCGACTGAAAACAACTCAACTTTAATTGAATCAATAAAAATTCTGTTTTTTACATTGCTATATGGAACGGGTAAAATCAGATTGTTGGAAATTTTAGATTTAGGAAAGTTTTTTTCGTCAATGCCATAGCTTTTATTAGGCTCTGAACCCATCACAAATAGCAATTCGCCTCCTGCCATAATATCATTATAAGTAATATACGTTTTTGTGTAAGCTTTATTGTTTAACAAAACCGACTGAATGTAATAATTTTCATTAGAAATGTTTTGAGCTTTTATAATGAATTTTTTTCCGTTTTCAAGATTTATAATAGACTTTTTAAAAAGGGGAGACCCAAACACAAAGTCATTGCTGCCGGGTGTTACTGGATAAAAACCAAGCGAAGAAAGAACATACCATGCAGACATTTGTCCACAATCTTCGTTTCCGGCTAATCCGTCGGCTTGCGATGTGTAAAATTCGTTTGTGATGCGATGAATCATTTTTTGTGTTTTCCATGGTTTGCCAATATAATTATACAAATATGCCATGTGGTGACTTGGTTCGTTTCCATGAGCGTATTGCCCAATCAATCCGGTGATGTCGACCTGTGTTCGTCCTGCCATCTGAGTTGAAGAAGAAAAAAGAAGATCTAATTTTTTGTCAAAATTTTCTTTGCCCTTATAAAGTTTAATTAATCCGCTTAAATCTTGCGGCACATAAAAGGAATATTGCCACGAATTGGCTTCGGTAAAATTAAAATCTACTTCGCTTGCATTAAAAGGGTTTTTCCAAACGCCATAATGTTTTGGACGCATAAATCCTGTGTTTGGATCATAAATATTTTTGTAAGATTGTGCTCGTGTAATAAAATATTTATAATCGTCATTTTTGCCCAGAGCTTTTGCCATTTGTGCAATGCACCAATCATCATAAGCATATTCTAGTGTTTTGTATATTGATTCGCTTTCTTCTTCTGAAGGAATAAAACCATATTTTTTATATGCCTTTAATCCCAATTCGTCTGACATGGCACTATGTTTCATCGCTTCAAAAGCTAAATTTTCATCGTAATTTTTAATCCCTTTTAAATAAGCATCTGCAATTACCGAAACAGAATGATAACCAATCATGCATCCTGTATAATTTCCGGCTAATTCCCAAACAGGCAGTTTGCCGCCATTGGTATATTGATGCAAAAAAGTTTTTATAAAATTATTTGTTCGTTTTCTATCAATAATTGTAAAAAGAGGATGCTCGGCTCGATAAGTATCCCAAAGAGAAAAAATAGTGTAGTTTGTGAAATCGGATGCATGATGAATTTTCAAATCTGTTCCTCGGTATTTTCCATCAACATCCATAAATAGATTTGGACTAAGCAGACAGTGATATAAAGCAGAATAGAAAATTTCTTTTTTTTGTTCGTTTCCTTCAACCTGAATTTTATTGAACTCTTTTTCCCATTCGGCAGAAGCTTGTTTTTTTATTTTGTTAAAATTCCAGTCAGGAATTTCGGCATCTAAATTTTTTCTTGCACCCTCAATGCTAACGGCAGAAATACCAACTTTAACAAGCAGTTTTTTGCCTTTTGCCATTTTACAAAAACCAATGGCTGCCTTTAAATTTTTTCCGTCGGCTTCATTAATTTTGTTTAAAACGCTGTCGTTTTTATTAATAACGAATTCTTTTATAGGCTTAGAAAAACGTGCAACAAAATAAATATATTGATGTTTAGCCCAAGAACTTGATTCTCGAACACCTGCGATCTCATTTTTCGAAATCTTTTTTATTGAAGAGTATATAACATCGTCCCTGTGTTTTAAATCAACAACAACATAAGCCTTTTTTGTTTTAGAAAATATATATTGTTGAAAGCCTGTTCTTTTACCTGCTGTTAATTCTACTTTTACTTTTGGATTTGTGAGAAAAACAGAATAATATCCGGGAGCAGCATGCTCAGTAGATTTTTTAAATTTAGAAAAATATCCTTCTGTGAAATTGTTTTCAGTTCCATTCGTAAAACTGTATTTGTTAACCATTGGCATGAACAAAATATCCGCATAATCTGAAACACCTGTGCCGCTTAAATGAGTGTGAGAAAAACCCAAAATTATTGAGTCGGAATAGTGGTATCCCGAACAACCATCCCAGCCTTCAATTCGTGTGTCTGGACTAAGCTGAACCATTCCAAAAGGAAGACTAGCACCAGGAAAAGTGTGACCGTGACCGCCGGTACCAATAAAAGGGTTTGCATAATTAACACATTGTGCTGAACTATTATTGAATGTTGCTGTTGTAAATAATAGGATTAGTAAAAAAGAGAATGTTTTTTTCATTTTTCGACTTTTTTAAAATTTTGAGTAAAAATAAATTATTTATCGAAGAATTAAGAAGAAAAATAAATAATTAACCACAAAGAGCACAAAGAAGTCACTAAGACCACAAATTTTGGTTTGTCAATTTTTTTTAATTTTAAAGCATGAAGGAAAAAAAATTTTCAAAATTATTGATGTTGTTGTTACCCCCTGTAGCTGTTCGGGATTTGCAATCCCGAACTAATAATATTAATGTTTTTTGATTGTAAATTTGAAAGAGCTTGTTTGTAATCAGCACATTTTAACCCTTTTAATAAAGGCAATGGATATATAAAAATTTTGATGCTTTTTTTTAGCTAATTTATTGATAGGGATATTCTTAAATAAAGTATATTTTTCAATTTTGTTTAGAGAAGAATGAATGTTTCTGCAACGAGATTATTATTTCAAATTAATAAGCAGTATATTAATAGTTTCAGAATTCAAAATTGAAAGAGCTTAAAAAAATTTATTTATCCATTGTCTGATAAACCGTTTTTATTTCAATTTTTTCATCGAAATCATTACTTTTTTTATTCGTTATAAATGTTAATTGTTTAGATATCCCCGGAATTATATCAAAATAATTATCTGTAAAACAGCCTTTTTCATCAATACTCAAATAAATATTTTTGGCAAGATATTTAGAAGCTAAATTTATTATATAACCACTGTATGTTTTTTTTGTTTTAAAAGTAATTGTTGGTTCTTTTAGTTTTAAATTTTTTGTTTCGGTAAAATAATGAATATCAGAACAGATTTTTTTTTCATCAATTGATAATTCTGAGAGTAGCAAACATTTGTTTTTATCTGCATCAATTAATAAATCGGCAATATTGAATTGTTTGTAAATTTTGCTTGAATTTGAAGAAATGTTTTCTATAGATTCTTCTTGCTTTAGTATGTTTCCATTAAAATTGATAAGCATGATTTTTATCTTAGCTTTAAAATTTTTTAGACTGTCGGATACAACAAAAATATTTAATTTGACATTGTCTTCAACCGAAGAAACAATTACATTTTTAAAAGAATTTTTAGCAAAGAAATACACGGCTTTTTTTCTGCCGTAAAAATCAATAGACGACCACGAAACCGAAGGCCAGCAATCGTTAAATTGCCAAAACAAACTTCCCATGCAGTATGGTTTTGCCCTGCGGTGAGCTTCAATTCCAATTTTTATTCCCTCTGCCTGCAATAATTGTGAGATGTAAACATAATCGGAAAATTTTTTGGGAACAAAAAAATATTGTTTCATATATTGATCAATAATCTCGTTGCCCTGCAAATTTTTTTGATGATTGAGTATTGCTTCTGAATTTATATTTGGATTTTTTTCTTCAACAAAAGCTTTAATTGTTTTAATGCAAGGATAAGATTGAAAGCCATATTCACTCATAAATCGTCCAGTGTTGGGAATAAACGAATTGAAATTTTTCCGGTCGTGCCAAACACCCCAGTAATGAGAATCGCCCTGCACAAGGCTTTGTTTATTGCCTCTGCCAAATTTTGGCGAAGAACTAACATAGGCAATGTCACCATGGAATTTTTTTACAATATTGGGCAAAATTTCATGAAAAATGGTTTTGTAATTTTCCCAAAGTCTTGCCGAATCTTTTGCGGAATAGCTGTGAGACCATCCCCAATTGTGCCATGCTTCATCAATTTCGTTATTTCCGCACCACAATGCCAAACACGGATGATTTCGTAAACGAACAACATTTTCAACAGCTTCGACTTTTATATTTTCGATAAAATGCTTTGTGTCAGGAAAAAGATTATTGGCAAACATAAAATCTTGCCAAACTAAAATGCCATATTGGTCGCATAAATCGTAAAAAACATCATTTTCATATATTCCGCCGCCCCAAACTCTTAGCATATTAATGTTTGCCGCTACTGCATCTTTAATTATTTGTTCATATTTATCGGCAGTAACTCGGTTAAGAAAAACATCCTGAGGTACATAGTTTGAACCTTTCATAAAAACCGGATTGCTGTTTAGCTTAAAATAAAATGTTTTGCCGGCTTTGTCTTTATCTCTAACAAGTTCAATTTTTCGTAGGCCTGTTTTTGTGGTTTTTTTATCAAGCAGAATGGATTTATTGCTGAGCGAATTTTCAAAACAATATAAATACGGTTCGCCAATATTATGAACCTGCCATAAACGGGGATTGTTTATTTCAAATTCACAGCTTAATATATTTGAGCCTTTTTTTAAATTAAATTTTTTGCTAAAAACAATCTTGTTCTCTTTTGTGTTTTTTATTTCAATATTTACTCTTGTTTTTTCGTCAGACGAGATATTATATTCGGCTTTAATCACAGCTTTATCGGTGCTTAAAATATTTGAAGAAAAATAAATATTGTTAATTTTGCATTTATCCCACGCAACAATTTCAATCGGTTTCCAAATGCCGCAGTTTAAAAGTTTTGGTGCCCAGTCCCAGCCATAATGATATGCGGCTTTTCGTGTAAAACTTTTTTTTCCTTCGGGAAAACGAAGATTGCTTTTTGACTGTAATTGTTTTTCGGTTTTATTAACAGATGAAAAAACTATTTTTAAACTGTTTTCGTCATTTTTTAAATGAGGTTTAGCATCAATTTCCCATTTTCGAAACATGTTGTCAGCTTTGAGAATAAGGCTGTCGTTTAAAAATACTTTGGCATAAGTGTCGAGACCATGAAAAATTATTTTCGTGTTTTTTTTATTAAGAATTTCGTCGGGTAAAATAAATTTGCATGAATATTCCCATTCTTTTTCAGCTATCCATTGTAAATTTTTTTCATTATCGGAAAAAAAAGGATTTTTAATAATTTTGTTTTTCATCAGATCGGTGAAAACACAAGATGGCACCTTAGCATCAATAAAGTTTCCAGTTCCTTTTTTTCTTAATTTCCAGTTGCTTTCTATAACAAAAGATTTCACATTTTTATTTTGTTTTGTTGAGCAAGAAATCGTGAATAATAGAAAGATGATGAATATTTTGTTGCAGAGATTCATTTTTAATACAAGATTAAAGAAAAAACTGAATTAAAAAAAATTTTTATAACGCAACTAAACCTGAAAGGTTTTTAAAACAGGGAAGTGTTGTTTTTATATATTAGAAGTATTATCGAATTAATCTGTCATGCTGTCTGCCAGCTGGCGGATCAGCATCTGTTTATGCTATAAATAAAGGGATTCCGAAACAAGTTCGGAATGACGAATAGGTTTTAACAGCCGTAGCACGTTTTTTCAATTAAAAATTTTATGAAAGGAAAAAACAAGATTAGCCACCGATTTTAATCGGGGGTGTTGGTAACAAACAAGATGCCGCAGGGAGCAATCTGTTGATTAGAACATAGAATTTATTCCCCTGCGGAATAAAGAGAGTTTTTCGAAAAGCAGAGCTTCTTAAATTAATGTTCTCTTGAGCCAAAATTTTAACTATTGTGATGTTTATTGCTGAGCATTAGTATTAATCGCATAAAAAAAGAAAAACAGCAGAAGAAAAATACATCTTATGCTGTTTTTAATATGTTATTTATTTTCTGAATTATGATAAAACATTTACAATCATTATTACAGAAGCGACCAATTGAGTGCCTGCAAATAAATATTTCAGGTTTTTGGGTTTTGATTTCAGAGCCATTTTAGCACCAAAAAATCCACCAATCAAACCAGCTACAGCAAGAGGAATAGCTAACTGAGGATAAAAAATTCCTGCACCAAGATGCCCGAAAAATCCTGCGGCTGCCGAAATGGTAACTAATGTAGTTGATGTGCCAACAGCTATATGCATTGGAACACTCATGGTTAGAAGCATTAAAGGCACTAAAAAGGAACCACCCGAAACACCTACCATGCCAGAAATAAATCCGGTAAGTAATACAATGGGAACGGTTACCAATAGGTTAACATAGTATTCTTCACCGTTTGACTTCAATGAAATTATCCATTTACGATTACTTTTTAGATGTTGTTTTGGCTTTCGTAACATAAGCAATGCTGCAATAAACATAACTACAGCAAAAATACCTTTAAGCAATTTTTCATCAAAATAATGTCCTAAAAAACCACCACTCATTGCCGATACAAAAATTAATACACCCAAAAGGATGGTTAATTTCCAGTGATTCATTTTTTGCTTACTAAAAAGAATTGTAGCCATAAGTGATGAACACATTAAAACAAACTGACCAGTTGAAGCCGAAAGGTTCATGCTAATACCTGCTAAAACAAGTGTAAGCACATAAAAATTTCCGCCACCTCGTCCTGTCATCGTCATTAAAAAAGCAATAAGCATTATGATGACCGCTAATATCCAAATGTTCATATGTTATTTGTTGAGTTTTTTATACAATTTTCCTGGCATTACAGCTGCCATCAGTGGAAGATAACCGCCAAGGATTATTTTCACATCATTATATCCTTTACTTTTCAGGTAAGCAAAAATAATGGTTGCCCGAGTGCCTGCTGAACAAAAAACACCAATAGTTTTATCTTTTGGAATTTCGTTTATTCTTTTTGGGATTTCATTGGTTGGTATTTCTAAAACTTTGCAATGATGAGTAAGAGAAAGCTTTATGCTTTCTTGTTCTTCTTTTGCTCTTACATCTAATAAAATTGTGTTATCAGTTGCAAAAAATGTATCTGCATCCATTTTATGCTGTCCTGTTCCAAAGTATTTGAAATCCATTTCACTAATTACTTTTTCTATGTCATTCATTTTTATAAAATTATTATTTGGTGTAATAACCAAAACGGTTTGTAAATTTTTTATTTTTTATTGATAACTTTATTTGCACAGCTCATAAAATCAAGAATACAAGGAATTTCTAAATGGTAATAAATAAAATTTTTAACCTTTTCACCTTTAATTATTTTGTGTTTTTTTAGAATATCAAGATGCTTCGACATTGTTGATATGTCAATACCAACCAATTCAGAAAGTTCTTTTACTGACAATTTTTTATCTTTCACCGTATGAATAATAAATAAGCGTGTTGGATGTGCTAGGGCTTTAAAAATTTCAGCTTTCTCCAAATATTCCTTTTCAATATCCTTGTTCATAGTAATTATTTTTAATTGCGAACTGTTTTGTATCCTGATGAAATCCAAGCATTTATTCCGTCGGCAATAAATGTTATTTTACCCTTATATTTCAATTCTTTTAATATTTCAATTATCGCTTCTGCTCTTTTGTGATTTGTACAATAAACGATAATCTTTTTTGCTTCTAAATATTTTTTTAATTCCGTTTTAACTAAATCGCTAAAAGCATCAATATTAATAGCTCCGTCTATGTGTTTTTTTGCATACATTTCGTCACTTCTGCCATCAATTATTATTGTACTTGGTGTATCCCGATTGTAAACAACTTCAAAAGCATCTTTTGCCTTTATTTTTTCAATAGATTGACTTTTTGCATTTATGCATAAAAGAAAACAACAAATTATCGTAATGTATAGTTTCATATTTTGGCTATTTTTGTATTTGGCGAAATTACAAAATAGACTTTAACATCCAAGGTAAATTTAATTTTTTTTTGTTGCTGATGGGAAATTATAAGTTTTTGTTGCTCAATAATTTTAAATTTGTAACTAGTGCAAGCGTCCACGCTTGTGCTTTTATAAAATGAATAAGCAAACAATGGTACAAGCGAAGACGCTTGCACCATTTGAGCTTTTATTAACAGACACCTGACAGGTGTGGATATTTTAAAAAAAACAACTTAACCGCAGGGAGCAGTCTGTTAATCGACCCACACTTATAAAAAAAAGGCTTGCATCATACAGATGCAAGCCTTTTTAGGTTTAACCAAATTATTATTTAATCTCCGTTACAACTTTAGTAACATTTTTAATATTGTCTCCAACAGGACATCTGTCTATAACTGCAGCAATCCATTTGTCCATAGTTTCTTTGTCGGCTTTACAGTCAGGCTTTACAGTAATTTGAATTTCTTTATAGCCTGCACGTTCGTCAAAAGACTTTCCAAATAATCTGTCAGGATTAAGATTTCCAACTAAATCAATTTTAACGCCTTTCAATTCAATGCCCAATTCTTTAGCACAAACATGAGACATTACATTTATGCAACCAGCATAGGCTGCTAATAAATATTCAACAGGATTAGCACCTTGGTTTGTTCCTCCTAATTCCTGTGGTTCATCTACAACTATTTCAAAACCTCTTGCCGTAACAATTGTTTTTGTTGGGTTTTCGCTATGAGCTTTTACTCTAAATTTTAAATCTGCCATTTTTTTTTATTTTTATATTATTAATATTCACCAAAATTAGTGTTAACAGTTTTTAAAAAGGCATACTTCGGCAGTGCGGATACTATTATATTAAATTTAATTTTTAATATTATATATTGTATTTTTACATTATTGATGATGTAGTTTAATGATGTTGAAAATATAAATAACTGATTATTATGCTTGAAGGATTTAAATCTAATATTAATACTTTTCAAGAGATAAATATCTCTGCCGATAAATGTTTTGATGTTTTAACAGATATTGAGAAACAAGAGTTGTTAAAAAGCAAAATGGAAATAGAATTTAAGGCGGGGGAGACAATAATAAAAAAAGGTTTTGTTGCAAGCAATATTTTATATATTGAAGAGGGCTTAGTTCGAATAGATATTGAAACAGATAAACAATCAACGACTGTTAATATTTTGCCGCCGAAACATTTTATTGGTATTATTTGTTCATTTGCCAGTCTTAATTTTGATTTTTCGGCTGTGGCTCTCGAAAAAACAACCATAAGTTTATTTAATATTAAGTTGTTCGAAAAGTTTATTCAGCAAAACGGGAAGTTTGCCTTTAATTTTGTTCGGCATCTGTCATTTTTATCTAAAAATACAATTCATAGAATTGCCAGGCTTTCTCAAAAAAATATTTATGGAGCGGTAGCAATTCTTCTTTGTGATTTTAGCAAAATTTATAATTCCGATTCTTTTACTCTGCCGATGAACAGAAAGGAAATGGCAAATATTTTCGGCTATTCAAAAGAAAGTGTTATAAACACCTTGTCGAAACTTAACAAAGACGGTATTTTAAATGTTAATGACAAAAAAATTGTAATTTTAGATAAAAAGAAATTAATTCAAATAGGGGAAAGGGGCTGAGTTTTTTTTATTTGATATTAAGAGAAGCAGTTTTTTTAAATGGTATGGAACGATGGCAATATGGAATGAAGCGGATTGCGAGCAATTCACTATCAAACTGAGATTAAGTTGAAACGGATTAAAGCCGCTTCAATTAAACACTTCACCGCTTTTTGCTATATTGCGTGTTAGCGGTTGTTATTTATAAATTGTCTATCACTTGGGAATATTGATAATAAAACAATTGGATATTTTCTCCTTGCAAAATATTTACTGTAATCTTCTTTTTTTCCACTTTCTATTAAATCAATATATTTCTCTCGCTTGTTTTCAACTTCACTAAAAATATAATATAAACACTCTATATAATCTTCATAAGTATTGTTCAAACTCATGTCAATTACAAAAATATAATTCCCTTTTTCTAAAATATTGTTAATCGAATTTGCAATATTTTTTGATTTAATTTTAACTCCATCAATTATCAAACTTTTTTGTGACAATGAAAACACATACAAATCTTTGTTGTTCTCTAAATTTTTCAGTTTTCCATTTTTTATTCTAAGAAATATATCTTTAGGTTTTGTCTGTCTAGTTATCGGAATAGACTCTTCTGTATATTCACCTTCATTATCATTTTCGATTAAGCAATCACTCCATTCTGTAATATTTGGATAGTATAAACCCTTATTTTTAAAAAAATCAATCTTTAAATCTGAAGAAGAATTCAGTCGTAAGAAATATCCATTATTCTCTTTTCCTTTGAGTTTATAAAAAACTGTAAAAAGATTGAGACCTTGCAATTCATTTCGAATTGAATCCAGTACCAATATTTCTGTGTTTTTGTTTAAATAAAAGGAAACGTATCCTGTTGGAATATCAATATAGTTAACATTTTTTCTTTTAATCAATGTGCAGATAGAATCCTTAATTGATTTTATTGTTTGCACCCGCATGTCCTCAAGATAATAGCATGAATCATTATAAGTTATCCGAAGCAATTCTTTTCTTTCATCAAGATTTTCCTCATGTACATTCTCAATCTCAGGCAAATCTTGTCCTGATGCCGTATTATACAAAGAGATAATTAATAGTAATACTAAAATTCTAAAAATTTTCATTTGTTAAACTTTTTCGTTGGTGCTTATTCTAATAACCGCCAACACTTCAATAACACACCCCAGCATGTCTTATTTTCGTTATATATTTATTAGTTAAACTCAAAGTTATCAAAAAAAAGCAAAAAAAATAAATATTGGGATTGTAATTTTTTTTAATTCGTTTTAAATGCTGGAAAAAAATAGACAATATTTTGGTGCTGGTTGGTGTCGTAGTCAGAGACTACGACAAGCGGAGATTTTTTTAATTGCTCGTTCTGTTGAGTTAATAGATTTTTATTTAATGCGTAACCTTTAATTAAGTAGTCTTTCAAAATTTTATTTGCCCAAATCCGAAATTGAGTACCCCTTTGGGATTTAATTCTGTATCCAATAGATATAATAACATCTAGATTAAAGAATTCAATGTTCCTTTCAACTTCTCGACCACCCTCGTTTTGAACTGTTGCATATTTTGCAACAGTTGCCTTTCTGGATAATTCCTTTTCTTTGAATACATTGTTTATATGCCTAGATACGACTGACTTATCACGCTCAAACAAATCTACCATTTGATTTAAACTCAACCAAACAGTATCATTATCCAACTGTACGTTTATTTCTGTTTTTCCGTCCTCTGACTGGTATATTCTAATATCCGAGTTTTTTATTATTCAATTTTTTTTTAAATATACAAATCTTAATTACGATAATGATTTTGTATGTAGAGCGTTAGTTTTAATGCATGCTAACATTTCAATAAGACACCCCAGCATGTCTTATTTTCATTATATATTAAATAGTTAAACTCAAAGTTATCAAAAAAAAGCAATAAAAATAAATATTGGAATTGTAATTTTTTTTTAAGTAGTGAAAAAAATATAGACAATATTTTGGTACTGGTAGGTGTTGTAGTCAGATACTACGACAAGCGGAGCGGTAGCAATTCTTCTTTGTGATTTTAGCAAAATTTATAATTCCGATTCTTTTACTCTTCCAAGCAAACCACTGACTGTCAAATTATTTATAATGCGTGTTAACGCCTGGCATTTTTTTATCTTAGTTCAATTAGTAGTTTAATCCAAAAGCCCAAAGAGGTATTACATTGAGGTAACCAAATTCAATATCATCTTTAACCACAAATGATTTACCATCTTTCTCAATTTGTTTTTGTTGCTTATTTTTTCCTCCAATTTCAAACGTATAATTATCAATAACAAAATCCGCATTTTTTGAAGATATTACTTCATTTTCTACTCGCATTTGATTGAAAAAGAATGTTTCTCGTATATTCCCCACATTTGATTTATCTCCAACCAAGTTGAAAATAATATTTGTATTATCTAAATACACCTTATCAATCTTTCCTAATCCTCTAATACCACTTGTTTCATTGCGTAACTGCCCAATAAGTCCAGCTTTTTCCATGTATGAAAAATAATCATCTAAAGAATTACGACTTGCACTGATTATTTCTGCAATTTTTGAGAAATTGGGCTTAAACGGCACACTTTCTGCGATAATAGAAAGTAATCTTTTTAGTTTACGACTTGTTCCAACATTTAGGTTTGCATATTGCGGAATATCTGTTTCTAATGTTTGTACAATGATTTGACCTAAACGTAAATTTATTTCATTTTCAATTCCAAAAGGATAGTATCCGCGTTTTATATAGTCATTAAACAATGGTAGCGGATGTGATATGTTTGTAAGTTTCACTTCGTTATTGACTATTTGTTTTAACGAATAAACTTCTGTTTCATAATTATGAAAGAATTTCAAATATTCCCGAAATGAAAGTCCTTGTAATTTGTAGATTATTGCACGGCGACTTAAATCGGCAGAACCTTTAAGTATATCAAGTACAGAAGAACCAGTAAATACAACTTTTAAAGTAGGAAATGAATCGTAAATGTTTTTTAATTCACGCGACCAGTCATTGTATTTATGTATTTCATCAATAAACAAATATTCTCCTGCATTTTTATAGAAGTCATCAGCTAAATCAAGAAGTCTATTTTCACTAAAATACATATCGTCTGCCGATACGTATAATGCTTTCTTACTATCCAGATTTTCCTTGATGTGTTGCAAAATCATCGTAGTTTTACCGACACCTCGAGCACCAATAATCCCAATCATTCGACTATCCCAAGAGACTTTTTCGTACAAATAACGTTTAAAGTCTGTGTTTGTATTTTGTAAAAGCGTTTCAAATTTCTGATAAAGTGTTCTCATTGTTTTGATAAACTATTTTTCACAAATATACGAATTTGCACAACAATATCAACAATTTTTTTAATTAATGCTCAATCAGATGTGCAAAATGCCGTTTTTTTACTTGGCGTTAACGATAGTCTGTCTAAAAACCTTCGTATTTAATTAATACTTTATCAAAAACATTTGCTTTTTTTTGAATTAATGATGTGTCAAATATGCTTATTTTACTTCTAATAAGACTTCTTACGATTAAAAATCGTCGAAATTTAACTTCCAAATAATCCTTCAAAGCACTGATAAAATGCCAATTAACTTAAATTCGTTATCTACACTTATTGAAATCTCTAATGAAATTGGGAAAATTGATATTTGATTTCTATTTTCTCCATTTATGTATTTCATACTGTAAAAATACAGAATATCAATGGTTTATATCTGTTGATAAATGGGTTTTTATTAACAATTACAAAAAAAAACGAGGTTTTTAGACAGTCTGACGGTTAGTATAAGAAACGTAAGTGATTTCGAAGCACCTACCTGTCAATTTACACTGAGCCACTTATGTTTTTTATACATTGTTAGCGTTTCGTGCTTTATCATTGCTGTCTCTCCATGCGTTGGCAAAGCAAGCTCTTTGGCTGGTTTTGGCCGTGTGTCTGCTGGGGCGACCAGACAATGTGCTTGACGGTGCGTTGGCAGAACACCCGCTGCTGCGATAGATGTTCCAATAGTCCAAAAAGTTTCGACCAACGAAGTCAGCCCAGTTTTCCAGTTTATTTTTACATTGTTTTTATGTTCCATATTTGTCTCCTTTCTTTGTTTTAATTTTAATAAATCTATTAAAAATCTAGTTGCAATTAATGTTAATACAAAAAGAACTAAAGGAACATAACTACCGCAGCTTAAGGTGCCTACCCCTAGGGTCGCTAAGGATATTTTAAATTTCTTACTTTTCCCATATTACACTAATTATCGTTTTATATTGTTTTGTTGGGATACAATATTCATAAAAATCTGAATCTTCATCATATTTACGCAACTCACACCATGTTGACTTACATATTTCTTGAGCTTTTTCTGTACCTGTGTATATAAAATCGTAATCTGCATTTATATATTCTAAAGCAACAGAATCGCTAGGTGGTGGTATTTTTGTACATTCCTTAATCTTGTATCTCCAACTAGAAGATTTATCCCAATTCCGAACTACTCCATTATGAATATATATCACCATTAATGGGTGAATATCTAAATTCATGCAACGAATTAATGTTGATGATATACTAGTTTTAAATCTTTCGGACAAATACTTGACTAAATCAGGTGTAAATGGTTTGCCTTTAGTTTCTGCATAAAATAATTGTTCTGGCAATAATAATTCAGAAGCAAAGTCATTAGCTTCCCATTCTTGTAATCCTTTTTTTAATTGGTTCTCTGTACTTTTAAACCAATTAAGTGTATTAGAATTCTCATTATGCACTTCAATTTTATCATGCATTAAAAAATGACCAGCTTCATGGGCTATGGTAAAACGTTTTTTTGATTCATATGGGATTTCTGAATTGACTTTAATTAAAGTTTTAGATTTACCTCGTACTATCTTTCCATCTGAATTATCAAGCTTTTCTTCAACTAAAGTCGCACCTAATCCTGAAACAAAAAGCTTCATGGATAAATCAGTTATTTCATCAAATCCAATTTCTATCAATAACTTTTTTGCTCTTATGCTTCCTCTACAATTCTTCATCGTCCTCTAAATTTTCAAGAATTTCAAGCAGGTTATGGTCTTTGATTATACTTTTAATTTCGTCATGAGATAGTTTATCTAAATTACGATGCTGAAAAGCAATCTGATTTGTTGCAACTAAATTTCGTAGATAGCTTATTGGCTTTTCAATGTTTTTATCAATTGCTTCTTGAAAATATCTAACTGCCTTTTCTAAAAGCATTTCATCTCTCTCTGAATTCATTTGCCCTTTGATTGAGAATGATGTTTTCTTATAGCATTTATCTGCTATTTTATTAATTTCACTCAAATCATAACCACTCTCTTCTAAAAAAGAATCAATAGTAGAACTGTCACTATCTTTTATAGAAGAAAGTATGAATTCGTCCATTTTATTTAATAATTCTTTTTTCATCATTTAATATTTTTAATCATTTCCTTTAATGCAGGTAATCTTCTTACTAATCTCTTTTTAATATTAGTCGCTTCTTGTTCAGTTATTCCATTTTCTTTTGCAATATCTGACCTTTTCATTTCGTGAACAATATAAGGTTCAAATAAAAGCAATTCTTCATCTGAAGCACCTTTTTCCTCAAGAAATTTCAAAGACAATTCAAGTAATTCATCATAATCTCCATTGTCTTCTGCTGATATTTTACAATCTTCAATATTTGTATTGGATAGAGCAGTTTTCTCTAATTCTTTCTTAATTGTGTTAGAGATTTGACTATCTAGAGAACTAATAACTTGTTCTGCAAAATCTGGAAACTCTGATTTATTCCAGTTTCTACCACCGTCATTTTTGACAAATGATAACATTAGCTCACTAATCATATCTTCAACCATTATCCCCCGGAATCCACGATTTAAATCGTATTTGATATTAAATTTCGTATTTATTCTAATAATCGCATACTTAATCAATCGCAAATTAAACTTAGGAGTAAACACTTCCTGAACTGCACCTTGCAATTCTGTGTTTGTAGCTAATTTCTTTTTTGTAACCTCCATCTATTTATTAATGCTAGTTTTTTTATTTTATTTTCCATGTCATGGAAATTTTCTGGTTTTATTCAGCATAACCTAATGTAAACATTTAGGATAAGCTTCCAATCCTTTAAGCTGGGAGCATAGTTTTAATTGATAAATACTTATAACATGAGTAAAACGTCGACAAGAGTAAGAGATGCCCGTTCTGGACAATTTGTTCCATCTCGGGAAGCTACAAGACGACCTGCTACTACTGTCACTGAGAAAGTGAAAGTTGGTCCTACAAAGAAACGTAGCTAGTAATGTTTTTATATCTAGTTTAGATATTGAACGAGTTTTTAATTTTTTAAATTTTAATTTATGTACACTACTGGAGAAAAACCTGGTAAAGGTCGCTACAAATGCGTGAAATGTGGAGAAATAATCACACTTGATGATAATTCTGATACACTTCCACCATGTCCAAGCTGTCATGGTACCAAATGGACAAAAGTTGGTTAACTGAAAGGACTGTTTCTTAATTGGGGCAGTCCTTTTGTTTTTCGCACCGCGCGAAGGCAAAAAAATAGCTCTTTTGCAAACTGAAGTATCAGCCTGAGTGTTGGGGTTTGCAAATGTGCTATTTGTGCGTTGGGTTTTCATCTCAGTTTTATAATCAGTTTATTAGTTGGATTGTTTTTTTTTGCATTACCCCCAACACTTTAATAAGCCACACTAGTGTGTCTTATTTTCGTTATATATTTAATAGTTAAACTCAAAGTTATCAAAAAAAAGCAATAAAAATAAATATTGGGATTGTAATTTTTTTAAAATCGTTTTAAGTGCTGAAAAAAAATAGACAATATTTTGGTACTGGTAGGTGCCGTAGTCAGATACTACGACAAGCAGAGCGGTAGCAATTTTTCTTTGTGATTTCAGCAAAATTTATAATTCCGATTCATTTACTCTGCCAATGAACAGAAAGGAAATGGCAAATATTTTCGGCTATTCAAAAAAAAGTGTGATAAACACCTTGTCGAAACTTAACAAAGACGGTATTTTAAATGTTAATGACAAAAAAATTAATTCAAATAGGGGAAAGAGGCTGAGTTTTTTTTATTTGATATTAAGAAATATGTGATTTGTAAATAGCGTATGTGGTGCACTTACAAGATTAATATCAAATTTTAGCGATGGTTCTACTCTTGAACTTGCATTGTGAATTCTAAACGAAATTTGCCAACCTTCGTTTAATGAAACCAAAAGAGTTGTTGTCGAATTCTCTTGGTAAACAATTTCAATTAATCGGGAAGGCAATTTTAATTTTGGAATCCTTGCTTTTGGTTTAACTTTTTTAAAGGGTTGATTTAATGAACCGTGTAGATTATATGCTTGAATTTCAACTGTCTTATTCCCTTTGATTACTTTGTAAAAGTCTTTGTTGCCAATAAGATATTGCACAAGATTTTTTGCAACAATATTTGAATTTTCTTTATCAAGACGCAAAAGCTCTTTTTTGAATGCATTTAGGATTGGAATATAAATAACTTCGTGCATATTTTCAATAGAAGTCCATTTTGTTGATTTGTTTTTGGCTTTTAAATCTGCTAACATCTCAAAAATCGGGTTAATCTCTTGATAATACTCTTTGGAACAAGGAAAACCTAACCATTTTTTTCCAAAATCAATACTCTGTGATAATCTTGAATGCTTAACTGCTCTATGATTATTTTTAGCTGAAATTCCAATTTCCCATTTTTGTGAAGACCTTATCATCAAAACATCTCTAACATCTCCTGTTTGTCCCGCTTGGTCACTAACCAGTTCTAATACAAGAGTATCGTTCTCATTTATTCCGTTTGACAATCGAGGTTCAATATCAATAAGAAAATTGATTGACGCACTTGCAGTAATTCTAAATGTATCTTGCTCTTTGTCTTCAAAACCATCAAAAAATTCTTTTGCAGTTTTATACGGCTTATTTTCGGTTACTGAAACATTAGTGATTGTTTTTAACCTTTCTAATAATTCTAGAAGTAAAGCATATTCAAATGCTTTTCCATTAATTGTTTGTGTTGCCATAATTTATGATGCAATAGATTCTAATTTCAAAGTGTTTCTCGTTGTTTTCTTAAATTTGTATTCAGCGTGCTTGATTTGAGATTTAATGCTTTCTGCTAAATATTTTGCTAAGTTGACAGGAACAGCATTTCCAATCATCTTATATCCTGCTGCAATTTTTTTGTAATAAAAAATAAAATCATCAGGGAATGTTTGAATCCTTGCACATTCTCTTACGCTTAATCTGCGGTATAAATTTTCTTTTCCAGGGACAAATATGCGTTTATCTTGTTCTATAAATTTCATTTTAGGAGCTTGCGGATGAATAGGTGCGTGCCGTCCACCAGCTTGTATAGTAAATGATTGTTCATCCCACGTTCTTACTCGATTTCTTGACATAAATATTGTCGAGAAACCACCAATCATATATTCATGATTAGGGATAATGCAATTTTTTCCATTTGTATTATTATATTCCAAAGCAGGTAAAACGTCTTCTTTTAAGTCTGATATTGAGGATTCAAGACTTATTTTTGAAAAAGTTTCTGTTGGAAATTTATATTTAAAATTAAGGTCTTTTCTAATCCCGATGAAAAAGATTCTCTTTCTGTCTTGTGGAACATTATAATCTGATGCATTTAACATTTGAAATGAAAGTTCATATCCAATTCCTGCATTTCTAAATAGTTCTTTTATTCCTTCAAGAGCTTCTGAATGCTTTGATATTAGCATTCCGCTCACATTCTCAGCTAAGAAAAATTTAGGCTGTTTTGCCTCTAATATTCTAATGAAATCATAAAATAATTGACCTCTTTTATCTTTTATTCCTCTTGCAGAACCTGCTTCACTCCAACTTTGGCAAGGTGGTCCGCCAATTATTCCATCACAATCAGGAACGTCATCAGCAGGAATATCTACAATACTTCTTTTGTCAAGTGTCGTTTTGGGGTGATTCTTTTCATAAGTTTCCCAAATTTCTTTGTCATATTCATTTGCCCATACAACATTGAAACCTGCTTTCTGGAACCCTAAATCTAAACCTCCAGCTCCTGCAAAAAATGATACTACCTTCATAACGCTTTTTTTTTATTCAACACTCTTCTATATTCCGCTTTTTCTTCTGCAACTTTTAAAAGTTGTTTACTACAATTCATCTCATAAATCTGTTTTCCAATTTGGTCTGTCACATATTCATCTTGTAGCGTTTTAAGATTCAACTTGAGACTTTTAGCTAATTTTGGCAGTCGTTTTTCATCAAAGTCACGTTTTCCATTCTCAATTTTACTTAAATTTGCAGAATCTAAATCAAGTTTAGCTGCTAACTGAGTTAAGGTCATTCCATTCTCAGACCTAAGTTTTTTAATGTATTCTCCAAATGTAGTTTTCATTCGACTTGTCAATTTATGACAAAAATACATCAATTTTTAATACAGGTCAAGTTTGCGTAGGGAAAATTTCACTCTTTTGTTTTTTTGTGTTTGGATATGGGGTTGGCGAAAAACAAATGTGTAAAATATGCAGTAATTTTTTTTATTTGATATTAAGAGAAGGCGTTTTTATATATAATTTATAATCAACCCTTTCACGAACTTAAAGAACCTCATTACTTTAATAATTATCAAAATTGAATTTTATAACTTATATAAGGGAAGATAATAGTTAAGCCATAAGGTTCAACTGTGTTTGTTTTGTAATTAAAAGCATGTCCAAGAGATTCTTCTTGCATTAGAATGTTTTTTGCCTGCAAAATAATCGATTGAGAATAGCCGGCTTTATTTATTGTATAGTTAAGCGAAATATCGACATAATAATTTGTTGGTAATTGGGTTTCGTAAATTCTCGAATAATCGTAAATAACATATTCGTTTTGAATTGATTTTTCATTGTTTACAGGCGACTGTCTTTTTCCGCCAATAATTGTTAATTTTCCGTTTATCCCAAAAGTATTGTTGTTGCTAAGCTGCCATTCTTTACCCGACAACGCGTTGAAAACAAAATTTTGATTATATCGTGTATCTCTTTCTTTATTGTCGCCTCCTGTGTATTTAGAATCGTAAACAGAAGCAGTAATCATATAATAGAAGCCGTTGAAAAGAAATTGCTCCAGAGTTAAATCAATTCCGGTGTTTTTGCCGGTTCCTATATTATATAACTGGTTTGTGAAAAAAGTTTCGCTGTCGTAGTTTCGCATTGAAAACGAACTGTCTGCAATTACAGGAACATCATATAAATATTGAAAATAAGGCTCAATTTTTAGATGCGTTTTTTTGCCAAGTTTTATATCATAGCCTAACACAAAGTGATGTGCTTTTGTTATATTTAAAGAAGAATTTAGCTTTTCAAAAGTGTTGCCAACAGGAATTTTTGTTAAGTAAATTCTAAGAGGCTCTATTCTACTGTGTTTTCCGTAAGCAAAACTGAGCGTTTGTTTGTGAGTAATTTTCCAATTTATGCCAAGTCGTGGTTCTACAATTATTTCATTATTGATGTTGAAATTCATAATGTGAATTCCTGCATTAATATTTAAGTTTTTTGTTAAAAAGTATTTCGACTGAGAATAAAATTGATAAGTATTAGCGTGTCCTTTGTTTTTGACAAAAAAATCGGCAAGGTCATTTTCTGCAACGTTTGTGTTGTTTCCAACATCAAAATTATATGACAATCGGCTAATCACAAATCCTGTTCTGTTTGTGTGCCTACTGTTAAATTTGCGATTTATATATGAGGTGAATGATAAATTTGAGTTAAGTTCATTCTGGTTTGTTAGAGGAATTTCCTGCAAAGTTTTTTTAAAAAATACATTTTTGTTTGTGTATTCGGTTGCTGAGAAAGAAACAGAAGTAAACAAATATGTTTTATTGTTTAATATTTTTCTGTTATTAATACCCGAAGCTGTCAGATTATATGAAATGTCATATTTGAAACTTTCCATGTTTGTTACCCACGATGAAGTATCTTTATCTAAATCATTTGCAATATTTCCTATTCCGTTTATACTCCATAAAGAAAAATTTCCGTATTTTTTTGTCGGGAAATTAAATTTTAACGATAAATCAGAGTACGTCGGCAAACCCGTTACCTGAGGCATTAAGTTTTGTAATAGACCTAATGTTGAATATCTGTAATTAATTAAATAAGAAGAGCGTTTGTTTTTTTGTAGCGGCCCTTCAAGAGAAAAATCAAGACCCATTGACCCAATCTGAAAAGCATACTCTCTTTTATCAACATTACCTGTACGCATTTTCATGTCAAACACGCCTGAAATTGCATTGCCATATTCAGAAGGGAACGCGCCAGTTAAGAAATCAGAATTTGCCAGCATGTTGCTGCTAAACATAGTATTAACGCCTCCGCCTGAAAACATTCCGGCAAGATGATTTGGTGCAGGAATTTCCATTCCTTCTAATCGCCATAAAATACCTTTTGCAGCATTTCCTCTAATAACAATTTCATTATTGTCAACCGTGCTTGGGCTTACTCCTGCATAAGTGCTTGCTAAACGAGAAGGGTCGTCCATTCCTCCGGCAAAACGTTGTGCATCTTCAACCGAAAATGTTCGTGCCGACAAGGTCGCCATTTTGTTTAACGCTTCTTCTTTGTTTGATTTTGCTTTTATTACTACCTCGTCGATTTTTGAAAAAGATTCTTTTAGTTCAATGTTTAGAGAAATTTCTTTCCCCGAGTTTACTGACAGGTCTGAAATGTATCTGTCTTCGTAGCCGAGAAAGCTTATTTTTAAAGAGATTCTACCTACAGACACATTGTTTAGTCTAAAATATCCATTATTGTCAGATATTGTTCCTTGCAAAGGGTCTGAGTTTAAAACAACAATTGTTGCTCCGGGCAATCCTATCTGAGTTTCATTATCAATAATTTTACCTTTTATCGTTTGAGATAGTTCTTGTGCTTGAATCGTATTAAGCAAAAAACAGACAGAAGCAAATAAAATTATAAAAGTTTTTTTTTTCATTATAGAATTTTGTAAAGTTTTGGCAGCCATGAGAAATTTAAAAATTCTTCATTTAGAGACTGAAAACTAAGCAATCAATTTTTTCAACGCAAATAGATTGTATCTTTAAAACGGGAATTTGCAAATAAAATTTTTTGCACTGTCTCATTAGTTAAATATACCCATCTAATATAATTAATTTTTTAAAGATAGAGATTGCCGATTGTTTGTTTATAAGTGTTCATACGGTAAATATACACCGACAAAAAATTCTTGAAAAATTCGCATGAAGCTATTAAACTCGCAAAAAATTATGGTTTGATTTATTAGTGGTTTTTTTTTAATTTGTTTTAAGTCCTGAAAAAAAATACAGACAATATTATGGTGCAGGCTTGTCGTAGTCAGAGACTACGACAAGCGGTGTTTAACTCATTAAGTGTTCAATTTACAGTGACCTTTATTTTATGCTTATAGTTTATTTTTAGCACCTGCTTCGTTATTTTTATATGCTTTATTGGCGGTAGTTAATAATTGATTTAGTTCTTTTAATTTTTTTAAGTTCACTTTATATTCTTTTAGTTTTTGAGTTAAAAGAGCATCATATCCAATTACAATATTTTCAAATTCAGGATTTTTTACAAAGTTTTCCTTGAGAAATGTAAAATTACTAAGTCTTACATTGTCAAAGAAGAAAGGTGTTACATATTGCTTTGCATAGTCAGATAATATATCTTCATATTGTGATGTAGTTTGATAAGAATTATAAGTGTCAATTAATTTTTCTCTAAATTCAAAATTGCTAATTAGTTCAAAATCACCTGATGCCGTAATGTTTTCCATTGTTATTAAAGCAGGATGAAAATCAGACCATGTCATCATACTTGCTGGGAGGTCTTTAATCCTATCATCTTCGTAATTTTTTGAAAGAAGAATTTGTTTTAAAGTGTCAATATTTTTTTTATTGGATTCGGAAAATTTCAGAGCAGAAATAAGTTTAGCTTCGTTATCTCTATTTTCTTCATAGAAATTTTTCAAATAGTCCTTTTCCTGTGCCTTTGATTTGTTTGATTCATTTAGGTTATTTAGCTGAAAAGCTATAGTAATACCAATTATTACAATTAGAAGGTCAATCAATTTTGATTTCCAGTCTATTTTTAACTTCTTTTTTGTTTTTTTCATTACTACTATAATATTAATCCGCTAATAAATTCAGTAATAGCTCTTTCTTCACCGAAGTAAAGTAACGTAATACCAATCATATCATAAAATCCGTGTGTAAACATTGCTATAGAAAGGTTTTTACGATGTCGGAAAAATATCATTCCCATAATAAATCCAATAATTCCGGTAGTAATTACTCCTGAAGTTCCTTGGTATATGTGTGCAAGCCCAAATATTATAGACGTAATTATAACTGACATAAACCAAGAATAGTTAGTATCTCCAAAAATTATTGCTAACCTTTTTACAATATAACCTCTGAAAAGAAATTCTTCTCCAAAGCCAGCAACAATCCACATAAAAAGACTAAGAATTATATAATTTATAAAATTACCTTTTATTCCGTCAAAAGATTGTAAATCTATTTCGCCAAGAAGATTTTCCAAAATAGGCTGTATTATAACATCTACTATAAGGAAGATGCCAATAGCGTATAATATGCCACGAATAATTGATTTGCCCCAATTTGGCTTTGACAATCCAAAATAATTCCAATCCCATCTCTTGGCCCAAAATGTAATTAAAGCGATGGTAATTCCAAAAAAGTATCCAAGTCCGCCTGTGAAAATGGTTAAGATTACAACAATTATTATTGCTAAAATAATAAAGAGAGGTCTCTCAAATAACATACCGATTCTGTCTCTAAAATTTGATTTGTTTTTATTCATAATATTTAGTTTAATTACTTCTAACATCAAAATAAGACACAAGAGTGTCTTATTTCTATTATATATTTAATAGTTAAACCCAAAATTAGTAAAAAAAAACAAAAAAGATATTAATTGAGATTATAATTTTTTTTAAGTACTGAAAAAAAATACAATAAGCCTTTGCTAACAGGTGTCGTTGTCAGAGACTACGACAAGCGGGATTTCCTGTACTAATCCAATTTTTTTTTCAGTTATAATTTTTTTTGGTGTAATATATGCATCGAGGAAAAAAGGGGATGTTATAATTAGTTGAGCAATGCTTGTTCGCAATGCAAAAATTGAGATTAGTATTGCAAGATTAATTTTTTTCTTATTTTTTCCTATTTGAGAATTTTGCTCAAAATAAAAAAACAGGCTACAAAAAGATGCAACCTGTTTTTTTGTCGGCTCGGTGGGTTTCGAACCCACGACCCCATGATTAAGAGTCACGTGCTCTGCCAACTGAGCTACGAACCGAAAATTTTTGCAAAGGTAAAAAATAAATGAGTTTTGTGACGGTAATTACAGATAATTTTTATAAAAATTATGTTGGGACAATTGTTGAATTGTTTGCAACAATTTAAGAAAATAAAAAAGGGGTTTTTTCAGCAGAAAAGAAAGATATTTAATTTGTTTTGATTTTCTTTCAAAATGTTTTGTTTATTAAAAAAAAGCTATTACTTTTGCATCACAAAATTCCTCCATAGCTCAGTTGGTTAGAGCATCTGACTGTTAATCAGAGGGTCCTAGGTTCAAGTCCTAGTGGGGGAGCAAAAAAGCCAAAATTAACATTTTGGCTTTTTTTATGAAAATTTTTTTGAGAACAGATTTATTTATTATTTCATTCAAAAAAATAATTTTTAAGCTTCATTTTTTTTACCAATTGACTTTTTTATATCTTTACAAAAAATTAATAAGAATTAAAATGGCAAAAGTTTTAGGTATAGGCAATGCTCTAGTTGATATTTTGATTAGACTCGATAGTGATGATACTTTAAGTGATTTTTCATTACCCAGAGGAAGTATGCAACTTGTAGACATATCTCAATCGAATACGATTTTAAAGGAAACACCTAATTTAAAAAGACAACAATCGTCTGGTGGCTCCGCAGCTAATACAATAAACGGTTTAGCTAACCTCGGTGTTAAAACAGGATTTATTGGCGAGATTGGAAATGATGAGTTTGGAGAGTTTTTTAAATCAGATATGGAGATTAAAGGAATTGTTCCAAAATTATTTTTAGGAAGCAAAGAAACAGGTCGAGCTATTGGTTTAATCAGCCCAGATTCGGAAAGAACTTTTGCAACTTATCTGGGGTCATCAATTGAATTGTCTGATAAAGATTTGTCAAAAGAATTGTTTGAAGACTATGAGTTTTTTCATATTGAAGGTTATCTTTTACAAAATCATGCTTTAATTGAACAGGCATTAATTTTTGCCAAACGAAACAATTTAATTGTGTCAATTGATTTTGCAAGCTTTAATGTTGTTGAAGAAAATTTAGAGTTTTTAACAAAAATCACCAAAAAATATGTTGATATTGTTTTTGCCAACGAAGATGAGGCAAAAGCTTTCACAGGAGAAGAACCCAGAAAAGCTTTAGATATTATTGCAGAGATGTGCGAAATTGCTGTTGTGAAAATTGGAAAAAAAGGCTCTTTAATCAAGAGAGATAATAAAGTATATAAGATTGGAATTATTGAAGCAAATTGTATTGATACTACTGGTGCAGGTGATTTATATGCTGTAGGATTCCTTTATGGATTAATCAACAATATGCCAATGAATAAATGCGGAGAGATTGGTTCGCTTCTTTCCGGCAAAGTAATTGAAGTTATTGGTGCTAAAATGAATTCTGACAAATGGAAAGAAATTAATAATGAATTAAATATAAGCATGTAAGTTTTTTAAACAGTCAAAAAACATTGTTAAATTATTAAAGGGATAACTTGTTAAAAAACAACAAATTATCCCTTTGTTTTTAATAAAAAATGGAATAAAAAAATAAGAATAAATTTTAATGTTTCTGACGTCTCTTTTTTTTAATGAGCCTCTAGCCAATTGTTTCCTTTGTCCATATCAACGCTTAACGGAATATCGAAACTAACAGCATTTTCCATTTCGTGTTTAACAATTTTTTCTACAATGTCGACTTCCGGTTTATAAACATCAAAAATTAATTCATCATGAACTTGCAATATCATTTTTGATTTAAGATTTTCTTCTTTAAAGCGTTTATAAACATTAATCATTGCAATTTTAATAATGTCGGCAGCCGAACCCTGTATTGGTGCGTTTATTGCATTTCGCTCAGCACCGCCTCTCACAAAAGAGTTGTTTGAATTAATATCGTTTAAATATCTTTTTCTGCCGAAAATCGTTTCACTATAGCCCTTTTCTTTTGCGATTTCAATACTTTTATCCATAAAGTTTTTCACTGCAGGATAGTTTTCAAAATAATCATCAATTAATTTTTGAGCGTCTTTTCTCGGAATATTTAAGTTTTGAGATAAGCCGAAAGCAGAAATTTTATAAATAATTCCAAAGTTGGCTGCTTTTGCAATTCCTCTCATTTCTTTTGTAACATCAGTAATATTGACTTTAAATATTTTTGAAGCTGTAGCAGAGTGAATATCCTCATTCTGTTTAAAAGCAGCAATCATATGAGGGTCTTGGCTTAACTGAGCCATTATGCGAAGCTCAATTTGAGAGTAGTCTGCTGAAATTAATAAATGCTCATCGTCTGTTGGAATAAATGTTTTTCTTATTTCACGACCAAGCTCCTCGCGAATAGGGATGTTTTGTAAATTTGGTTTTTTTGAACTTAATCGCCCTGTTGATGTAACCGCCTGATTAAAAGAAGTGTGAATTCTGCCGGTCTTTGCGTTTATTAATTTTGGCAAGGCATCAACATAAGTTGTTAATAATTTTTTTAAGGTTCGGTATTTTAATATGTTTTTAATTATTTCGTGCTTGTCTGTTAATTTTGATAAAATTTCTTCGCCTGTTGAGTATTGTTTTGTTTTTGTTTTTTTTGGATTGTCAACAATTTTTAATTTTTCAAAAAGTATTTCACCCAACTGTTTTGGCGATGATATGTTAAATTCAACTCCGGCTAATTTATATATTTCCTGTTCTTCTGTTAAAATTGCGATTCTTAATTGTTTAGAAAAATTATGTAGAGCTTCAACGTTAATTTTTACTCCGGTATTTTCCATTTCTGCCAAAACTTTCACAAGTGGCATTTCAATATTATTAAACAATTCATTTAATTGTTTCTTGTTAAGCTCTTCACTTAAAACGTTTTTTAGTTGGAATGTAAAATCAGCATCTTCACAAGCATATTCTTTAACCGTGTCAACAGGAATATCTCTCATGTTGAGTTGGTTTTTTCCTTTTTCTCCAATTAGTTCTTGAGTGGCAACTTTTTTATAGTTTAAATAAATCTCAGATAAAAAATCAAGATTATGCCTTAATTCCGGTTGGATGAGGTAATGTGCTAACATTGTGTCGAAAAACTCACCACTTACTTCTATGTCATAATTTCTTAGAACAAGAATGTCGTATTTGATATTTTGTCCGATTTTAATAATTTTTTCATTTTCGAAAAACACACGGAATTTTTCAACAATTTTATTTGCCTCTGCTTCTTCTTGTGGAACAGGTACATAGTATGCCTCATGTTCTTTAATTGCAAATGACATTCCTACTAATTTGGCAATATGCACATCGAGACTTGTTGTCTCTGTATCGAAACAAACTTCTTTTTGATTTAATAAAAGGTTTAATAAATCATTCATTTTGGCTTCATTATCAACTAGATAATAATCATGTTTTATTGTATTAATATTTTCGTGATTTTCATCTGAAACAGTCGGAGCTTCTGCTTCAAAATTGTCGAATAATGAACCTTGAGCCGGCCGTGGTTTAGGTTTTTCTTGTTGAGGAAAATATCTTTTTGCAAGATTTCTGAATTCAAATTCCTCAAAAAGGGATGTTAGTTTTTCGTTATCAGGATTAGATAGTTTTAGTTGTTCTTCATCAAAAGGAACATCCACATCTAAAATAATTGTTGCTAAAACTTTTGATAATAGAACCTGCTCTTTAAAATTTATAAAGTTTTCTTTCTGCTTTCCCTTTAAGTCTTCTAAGTTATTATATATGTTTTCAACAGAACCATATTCGCCAATTAATTTTTTTGATGTTTTTTCACCCACTCCGGGGCATCCAGGAATATTATCAACGCTATCGCCCCATAATGCTAAAATATCAATTACTTGCTCAGGATTATTAATGCTGAATTTTTCTTTAACTTTATCTACGTCCCAAATCTCGACTCCCTTTCCTAAGTGCCGTGGTTTGTACATAAAAATTTTATCGGAAACAAGCTGAGCATAATCTTTATCTGGAGTCATCATATAAGTAACAAATCCTTTTTGTTCAGCCACTTTTGCCATTGTTCCAATAACATCGTCAGCTTCAAAGCCGGGTTTCTCAATAATTGGGATGTTGAAGGCTTTAATAACTTCTCTAATATATGGAATTGCTAATCTTAAATCTTCGGGCATTTCTTCACGATTTGCTTTATACTCAGAAAACATCTTGTGGCGAAAAGTTGGTGCGTGAACGTCAAAAACAATACCAATATGCGAAGGGTTTTCCTTTTTCAGAACATCAAGAAGCGAATTTGTAAAACCTAAAATTGCTGAGGTGTTAAGTCCCTTTGAGTTAAATGTTGGATTTTTAATTAAAGCAAAGTATGCTCTGTAAATTAAAGCGTAAGCATCAAGTAGAAAAAGTTTTTTAGTCGGCATGTTGTTTAAATTAAAATTAATTTATTTAGTCATAAGTAGTATTTGCAAGAAAACGTCCATATTGTCATTTCGACTAAAAGGAGAAATCTTATAACATAGTGTATTAAATTGAATGAGATTTCTCACTTCGTTCGAAATGACAGCACAACTAAAATTTTATGGGTTTTCGTGCCAGCACTATGTAATATTTGAACAAATATTTATTCATTATCTTCAGCATACCATTCTGAAAAAGAAGTTGATGTTTCGTATAATTTTAAGCTGTGCAATTTTATTTTATCAGGCAACTGCGATTTTATTCTAATTGCGAAGTCAACAACAAGATTTTCAGATGTTGGTTGATAATCAAGTATTATTTTTTTTCCAAAAATTTCATTGTTCTCCAGAACAGAAGTAAATTTTTTATTTTGTTGAAGAACAAAAGCATGGTCAAAAAGCTCAACAATTTGTGAGTTAACAATGCTTTTTAAATCAGAAAAGTCAATTAACATCCCATGTTTTGGATTGCTAATATCGTTTATTGGCTGACCTTTTACTGTAACAAAAAGTTTATATGAGTGGCCATGTATGTTTTTACAAGGACCATCGTAGTTCCAAAGTAAATGAGCCATTTCAAAATGAAATTCTTTTGTGAGTCTAACTATTGACATTTTATCTTAAGATTTTATAATTATAGAAAAAGTGAAATTTTTAGTATAAAATTAAGCAAAATTATAAATCAATTAGATAAATATCATATTATATTTATAATATTTAAATATTTTTTATAATTTTAGGAAAAATATAAAGAAACATTACACAGGAATCTTCGCTGAAAGAAAGAATTAAGAAAGATGTTCCATCGAAATATATGTAAAGAATAAAATTTTTATAATTATTGATTTAAAGATTTTTAATTAAATATAAAATTATCGTCGGATGAAAAATATAAATGTATTTTATTTGTTCATTGTTCTTTCATTTATTGGATGTGTTTCAGATTCTGATAATTCAAGCGAAGAAATAGTTGAAAAAATAACAGAAACTAAAGAACTGAAAGCAGAAGTGCAGAAAAAAGATGCAAGGGCTGTTTTTTATGATATGTTTTCGCCTGTTGAAATGGCATCTGTTTTTGTAAAATCAGGAATAGATTTTAATTATAGGATATTGAATCCAATAGAAAACGCCGATAATTATTTAACAAGCTCCAAAATTGCAACAAACTTAGGCGTTTATGGAGTTGACTTGTGTTATAACAAAATGTTTAATCAAACACAACAATCTATTAAATATTTAGCCGGTATTCAACAATTATCTGAAAAGCTAGATATTCCTCGCAGCTTTTTTTCTTTTACAGAAGGAAGGATAGAGGAAAAGATGAATGACAAAGATTCTTTGTATATTATTGCAGGAGAAGCATATGATTCTGCAAATAATTTTTTGAAAAAAAATAATAGATCAGAAGCCGCATCCTTAATTGTTTTGGGTGGTTGGATTGAATCTCTTTATATTGCGATGAATGCCTCAAACGACATAAATGTTGAATTAATGGAGATTATTGCATCACAGAAATATTCACTTAACAGCTTAATTAATTTGTTAAAAAGTAATCAGAACGACCTTACTGTTGCAAAATATTTAATTTTGTTGAAAAAACTAAACAAAACATTTTCTCAATTTGAGATAATGTATAAACATGGAGATGTAAATATTGACACAATACATAAAAGAATAATTATTAACAAACAACACGTTGTTGTTACAAAAGAGCAAATAATAAAGATAAAATCAATTGTTAACTCTATTCGTGCAGATATTGTAGGATAGTGATGCTTTTTTTTATTAAGAAATATAACTTCACTACATAAGATAAAAGAACCTATTTCTTGTTTTGTTTATGTGTTTTTTAAATTGATTTAAGATGACGGTTTTTGAAAATAAATATTTAGTTTTGGGAAAATATAAATTGAAAATTTTGTTTTGTGATTTTGTTTTGAATTTTAACAAAAAAAATGGATGAAAAAAGTTTTAATAATAACTTATTATTGGCCACCTTCAGGCGGAATTGGTGTGCAGAGATGCTTGAAATTCGCTAAGTATTTAAGAGATTTTGGTTGGGAACCAATAATTTATGCTCCCGAAAACGCACAATATGTCTATTTCGACGAATCTAACCTTAAAGAGATACCTGAAAATATTACAATTTTAAAATGCTCAATAAGGGAACCGTTTAATCTTTTTAAAAAGTTTTCCGGTCGTAAAAAAGACGATGCTTTTAATCCTATATCAGCCCGAGATAAAAAGGTAAAATTTATTGATAATTTTGCAATCTGGATTCGTGGTAATTTTTTTATTCCTGACGCACGTTTTTTGTGGATAAAGCCATCAGTGAAATATTTATCAAAATATATACAAAAAAATCATGTTGATGCAATTTTGACAGATGGGCCACCTCATACAAATACTGTTATTGGGTGCAGACTTTCTCAAAAATTTAATATCCCCTGGTTAGCAGATTTTCAAGATCCATGGACACAGGTTGATTATTACAAATTTTTTAAATTAACCAAAAGAGCAGATCAAAAACATCATAAATTAGAACAAGAAGTTTTTAAGACAGCAAAAAAGATAACTATCGCCAGTCCTTCGTGGAAAAAAGATATTGAGAAAATTGGAGCCAAAAATGTTGATGTTGTTTTGTGGGGTTACGATGAAGATGATTATAAGTCATTTAAAAATCAAAAATTAGATAAAAAATTTACAATTGCACATACCGGAATACTTGGTTTTGACAGAAATCCCGATGTTTTGTTTGAAGCACTAAAAGATATTAAAAACGAAATTCCACAATTTGCAGACGATCTTAAAATAAATCTTGCAGGAATGGTAGATTATTCTGTGATAGAAAGCATCAAAGAAAACGAACTGGAAAAAAATACGAATTTATTCGGGACAATTAATCGCCACGAGGCAATTAATTTGGTAATGAAAGCACAATTGCTGCTTCTTCCTATAAATAAAGCAGAAAATGCTTTGGGACGTATCCCTGCAAAACTGTTTGAATATCTGTGCTCAAAACGACCAATTTTATACTTAGGACCATTAAATGGAGATGTCGCTAACATCATAAATTATACTTCAAGTGGCAAATGCTTTGAATATGATAATTATGAAGATATAAAAGATTTTGTTAAATATAGATATAAAAAATATAAAGACGATGAGATAGATAATTGTACATTCGATATATCCGAATATTCGGTAAAAAAACAAACCGGGAAGATTGCTTCTTATCTGGATGAGATGACTAAAGTGTAAAATTCTTTTAATTAGGACATTTTTATACAATTCAAATAAATATTAAATAGTTTCTATAATTGCAGTTTTAATATTGACCAATGGCTAAATACAAAAACAAAAATTCTTTTTTTTGGAAGTTGAAAAAAAACGTGCAAAGATTTTTTCTTTTAGATTTTTTTGAAATTGTGTTTTTTCTTTTTGAGCATTTATTTTTAAAAGAA
>JADFUR010000111.1 GCA_015222055.1 Bacteroidota bacterium
AATTGAACCGCAAATTGCTTAACATAATTTCGATCGTTATCGAACTAAAAAGTCCGACAACTGAAATTATATTAAATATGCCCTTGCAGGGCCTATTATGCAATTTGCTACTATTGTCTTATAATTAATATTATGTTAAATAGGACAAATAAAAATATAGGAAAGAATTATTAAAATCTCTCCTATATTTAAAAATTAAAATAAAATTTTACTCTATTGTTATATTATTTATCTCTTCTTTAATTGCATTAAATTTAACCATAAATTGCATTCTGTAATATAAAGTTTTTAAAGATTCCATTGTACTCATATCTTTAGAATCAATTTCATGTGCTTTTTCTAAATAAGGAATTGCTTTTTCAAAAATTTTATCAGCAGCAGCTTTCTTAATTTCATATTTTTTATTATCAGATTCTGCGTTAGCAGAATCGATAAGTTTAACAGCATTGTTGTAATATAAAGCACCTAAATTATATTGTGCATTAAAATAATCAGGTTTAATCTCAATAGATTTTGAATATGCCTTAACTGCATTATCAAAATCGTCTAATTTATCGTATAATGTACCTTCTGCAAAATAAAAAGAAAAGTTTGACGGGTCTTTTTCTATTGCTTTTTGTAAATATTTTAATGCTTCTGCAGATTGATTTGAAGTTAAATAAAAGTTAATAAGCTCAATCATTAAAGAATTGTTATCATCTGGATACGCTGCAATACCTTCTTTAAGAATTTTTAAAGCATTTACAGTATCTTTCTGTTCTTTATAAATATTTTCAATATATAAATAAACTTTAGAGCCATTAAATTTATATTCTGTACATTCTTTATAATATTTAATTGCAGTATCATACAATTTAGCTCTATCAGCTGCTACAGCTGAATAAAATATTGACATTGTGTCAATTTGTGCAATAAAAGGAAGTTCATTTATTTTTACGGCATTTTGAAAAGATTCGAAAGCTTTTTCATACTCATTATCTTTGCTGTTAAATTCACTAATTCCTTTATTTAGAAATTGAACACCCGCAATTTGCAATCTACTAGTGATGTCTTTTTTATACTTTTCTTTAGTATCAAGTTCAATAGCTTTTATGAATGCATCTTTTGCAATTTTTAAAGGATTTTCACATAGTTTTTGAAATGCAGTATCTTTTGTTTGAAATATTGCATGATAAACTAATCCTCGGTAATACCAAGTCTTGGCTTTTAATTTGGTTTTTTCATGTTTTGTTGCAAGATCTATAGCTTCCTTTGCTTTACCTAATTCATTATATTGAGGTTTTAGGTAGTTATAAGCACTAACAACTTTTGAATTTTGAGCGTTTAAATATACAACACTCATAATGAATACTAATACAAATACTATTTTTTTCATTTTATTTTGGTTTTAAATTTTTGCAAATTTATATTTTTTTTTATTTTTTATCAAATAATATTTTATTCTTCTGAAATAACATCTTCATTATCATCATTATTTTCATTAGCTTCATTATTTTCATTAGCTCCATTAGCTTCAACATAAGTTATAGAAGCAATTTCATCATTTCCTCTCAAATTTATTAATCGAACACCTTGAGTTGCACGCCCCATAACTCTCAAGTCTGCTACAGCTAATCTTATAGTTATTCCATTTTTAGTAATAATCATCAAATCATCTGTTTCAATAACTCCTTTAATAGCAATTAATTTACCTGTTTTATCAGTAATATTAATTGTTTTAACTCCTTTTCCACCACGATTTGTAATTCTATAATCATCTATTCTAGAGCGTTTGCCATATCCTTTTTCAGAAACAACTAATACGTCTTCTTCTTCATTTTCAACACAAACCATTCCAATTACTTCGTCATTTTCTGCAAGATTAATACCTTTTACACCTTGTGAATTTCTTCCAACAGTTCTTACTTTAGTTTCATGAAAACGAATAGCTTTACCAGATTTTATTGCTATCATAATATCACTAATTCCAGCAGTAAGCTTTGCTTCTAATAATTGATCGCCATCTTTAATAGTAATTGCATTAATTCCATTCTGACGAGGACGAGAGTATGCTTCTAAAAAGGTTTTCTTTACAGTACCTTTTTTAGTACACATCAAAATATAATTTTGTTTTATATAATCAGCATCATCTAATTTTTTTGTATTGATAAATGCTTTAATATTATCTTCGGGAGCAATATTAATTAAATTTTGAATTGCTCTACCTTTTGAAGTTCGTGTTCCTTCAGGAATTTCATATATTTTAAGCCAATAGCATTTTCCTTTTTCAGTAAACAGTAATAATGTATTGTGCATTGTGGCTATAAAAAGATGTTCAATGAAATCAGCATCTCTTGTAGAACTTCCTTTACTACCTGTACCACCCCTATGCTGGGTTTTAAATTCTGTTAATGCTGTTCTCTTAATATAACCTAAATGAGATATTGTAACAACAACATCATCATCAGCATAGAAATCTTCAGGATTAAATTCCTCTGATGCGTAAATAATGTCTGTTCTACGTTCGTCACCATATTTATTTTTTATTTCGTTTAGTTCATCCGTAATTATCTGCATACGAATTGATTTGTCAGCTAAAATTTCTTTTAAATGATCAATTAACTTCATCAAATCTGCATAATCCTGTTTTATTTTATCTCTTTCTAAGCCGGTAAGTTTTTGTAATCTTAAATCTAAAATTGCTTTAGCTTGAAGTTCACTCAGCTGAAAATTATTTATTAAACCATTTTTAGCTTCTTCAGGTGTTTTTGACGATCGAATTAACTTAATAACTTCATCAAGATTGTCTAAAGCAATTAATAATCCCTCTAATATGTGAGCTTTCTTTTCGGCATTATTTAATTCATATTGAGTTCTTCTAATAACAACTTCGTGTCTGTGCTCAATAAATTTTTGTATTAAATCCTTTAAATTTAAAAGCAACGGTTTACCGTCAACTAGTGCAATATTATTTACATTGAATGACGATTGTAAAGCTGTATATTTATATAATTTATTTAATACAACATTTGCTATTGCATCTTTTTTTAAATCATACACAATACGCATCCCATTACGGTCAGATTCATCATTTACATTAGAAATACCTTCAATTTTTTTATCATTAATTAAATCAGCAGTTTTCATAATCATTTCTGCTTTGTTAACTTGATAAGGTATTTCTGTAATTATTATTCTTTCTCTGCCAGAAGATGTGGTTTCAATATTCGTTCTGCCTCTAACAACAATTCTACCGCGACCAGTTTCAAAAGCATCCTTAACACCCTGATAACCATATATGGTACCTCCTGTTGGGAAATCAGGAGCTTTAACATGTTGCATTAGTTCTTCAATTGTTATATCGTTATTCTCAATATATGCAATTCCGGCGTCAATAGCTTCTGTTAAATTATGAGGAGGCATATTTGTTGCCATACCAACAGCAATTCCTGACGCACCGTTTACCAAAAGCAAGGGTATTTTTGTTGGTAAAACGGTTGGTTCTTTAAGGGTATCATCAAAATTTAATTGAAAATCTACAGTATTTTTATCTAAATCTGCCAATGTCTCTTCAGCTATTTTACTAAGTCGTGCTTCAGTGTAACGCATTGCTGCAGGGCTATCTCCGTCAACCGAGCCAAAGTTTCCCTGTCCTTGAATTAATGGGTAACGTAAAGACCATTCCTGAGCCATACGTACCATTGCCAAATATACGGAAGAATCTCCATGAGGGTGATATTTACCAAGAACCTCTCCTACTATTCTTGCCGATTTTTTATATGGTTTTGTTGAAGTTATTCCAATATCAGACATTCCAAATAGAATTCTTCGATGAACAGGTTTTAATCCATCTCTAACATCAGGCAAAGCCCTCGAAACAATTACCGACATTGAATAATCAATGTAGGCTGTTTTCATTTCTTCTTCAATATTAATCTTTACAATCTTCTCTCCTGCAGCCATTTATAATATTATTTTTTAAATTTCGTTAAAGCTCTAAAGATAATAAATTATTACTTAATATCCTTTTATATAAATATTAATTATTAACATATTTTTGTTAAATAATTTATTGAAGATTTATTTATTATATTTACTTTTGAATAATATTTTTGTACCTTTATTTTTCAAATATATATTTATATGGATGCCAAATTTTCACAACGAATAAAAGACGTATTAACTTATAGTAAAGAGGAAGCTGTAAGGTTAAGAAACAATAAAATAGGAAATGATCATTTGTTTCTTGGAATTTTACGTGAGGGAGAAGGTATTGCAATAGATTTATTATCTTCTTTTGATATTAATATTGTTACTATTAAAAAATATATAGAGACAAATATTAAAAATTCAGATGAAAAATCTGAAATAAATATTGATACTACAGAAATTCCTTTACTTAAATCTTCAGAAAATGTATTAAAATTAGTTTATTTAGAAGCACGTTCATTAAAAAGTAAGACTATTGATACTGGTCATCTGCTATTAGCAATACTTAGAGATGAAAGCAGTTGGACAACAATATATTTAAATGAACAAGGTGTTGATTATTATTCTGTTAAAGAGCAATTACGCAATCAATTACCTCAATCCAAATCGAATTTTCCTGATGATAGTAATGAACAGAATCTTTTTTCTGACAAACAAAACCCAAAAGACAAAGGAGATAAGGCTCCAAAAGATTCAGAAACGCCCGTTCTAGATAATTTTGGTATTGATTTAACTAAAGCTGCAGAAGAAAATCGTTTAGATCCAATTGTTGGTAGAGATACTGAAATACAGCGTCTGGCTCAAATACTAACCAGACGAAAAAAGAACAATCCTGTTTTAATAGGAGAACCTGGAGTTGGTAAATCAGCCATTGTAGAAGGAATGGCAATTAGAATTGTTAAAAGACAAGTCTCTAGAATACTTTTTAATAAAAGGATTATTACTCTTGATATAGCTTCAATCGTTGCCGGAACAAAGTATCGTGGACAGTTTGAGGAGAGAATGAAAGCCATATTAAACGAACTATCAAAGACAAGCCATATTATATTGTTTATTGATGAAATTCATACAATAGTTGGTGCAGGAGGTGCAACCGGATCATTAGATGCTGCAAATATGCTTAAACCTGCATTAGCTCGTGGCGAAATTCAGTGTATTGGAGCCACAACTCTAGATGAATACCGTCAATATATTGAAAAAGATGGTGCTCTAGAGCGAAGATTTCAAAAAGTAATTGTAGAAGCTACTACACAAGATGAAACAATTGAAATACTTAATAATATTAAAGAACGATATGAAGAGCATCACAACGTATCATATTCAGATGATGCAATTAAAGCCTGTGTTTATTTAACTGATAGATATATTAGTGACAGACATTTGCCAGATAAAGCAATTGATGCACTTGATGAAGCGGGTGCACGTGTACATATATTAAATATTCATGTGCCTAACAAAATATTGAAAATTGAAAAACAAATAGAAGAAGTAAAAATAAAGAAAATTAAAGCTGTAAAAAGTCAAAATTTTGAAACTGCTGCAAATTTAAGAGATAATGAACGGCAATTTATAGAATCTCTTGAAAAAGAAAAAGATAAGTGGGAAAATGAATTAATTAAAAATCGAGAAAATGTTTCTGAAGATAATGTTGCAGAAGTTATTGCAATGATGACAGGTGTTCCTGTTCAGAGAATTGCTCAATCTGAAGGAAATCGATTGTTAGGCATGTTTAATGAAATAAAGAATAATGTTATTGGACAAGACGAAGCTATTAGTAAAATTGTTAAATCTATTCAACGAAATCGTGCTGGATTAAAAGATCCAAATAAACCAATAGGTTCATTTGCTTTTCTAGGACCTACTGGTGTTGGAAAAACTCAGTTAGCTAAAATTTTAGCTCAATATCTGTTCGATAGTAAAGAAGCTCTTATAAGGATTGATATGAGTGAATATATGGAAAAATTTTCTGTTTCTCGCTTAGTTGGTGCACCTCCGGGATATGTTGGCTATGAAGAAGGTGGGCAATTAACCGAAAAAGTTCGTAGAAAACCATATTCTGTTGTATTATTAGATGAAATTGAAAAAGCTCATCCCGATATTTTTAACTTGCTTCTCCAAGTTCTTGATGAAGGTCAGTTGACAGATAGCTTAGGACGAAGAATTGATTTTCGTAATACAATAATTATTATGACATCTAATATTGGTACCCGTCAATTAAAAGATTTTAGCAGTTCTGTTGGTTTTTCTACGAAGACAAAAGCACAATCGTCAAATGATTACGCAAAACAGATTATTCAAAAGGCATTGAAAAAAGCTTTTGCTCCTGAATTTTTAAATCGTATTGATGATGTTGTTACTTTTAATACTCTTACTCGAGATGATATTCATAAAATTATTGATATTGAATTAAAAGGCTTATATGAAAGGGTTAAAAAATTAGATTATCAATTAAAAATTTCTCCTGCTGCTAAAGATTTTATTGTTGAAAAAGGCTATGATGTTCAGTTTGGTGCAAGGCCTTTAAAAAGAGCGATTCAAAAATATATTGAAGATGAAATGGCAGAAGTTATTTTAAAAGCTTCGATTATGGAAGGAGACTCGATTCATGTTGGGTTTGATAAAAAAAATCAAAAAATTAAAATTAATATTAAAAAGAAGAAAGTTGCAACAAATATAGGGACCGAAAAAAAATAAATAAAAAAACCGTCTTTTTTAAAAGACGGTTTTTTTTTGTTCTATAAATACTGAAAAAATTATTTTACTTTATTTATTATATTATACTGAATGGTAATATTACCACTATTTGGAAAAAATTGTTTTGCAATTTTGATTGTTGATTGAGCAGAATCGATTTTTTGATCATTTACCAAATAATTGGAATAAAGAATAAAAGCATCTTCCAAAATTTGAGACGTATTACTTTTTTTAATAGGTTTTCCATCCTTATTATTATCAACTAATTTTACAATCGATTCTGAGATGTATTTTTGCCCCTCACTGTAGTTCTTGGCTTTCATATTACATGCTCCAATCATGTATATTATATTATTGTCATTAGGGAAAAGTTTTGAATACAGTTTAAAACTGCTTGCAGCTTTTCGAAAATTTTTATCTTTATAATACTTTTTTGCATCATCAATAATAATATTTGCCATTTTCTTTACAAAATCTATATTTTTAGTGAAGTACTCATCTTTTTTATCTTTCTTTTTAAATTTTATAAGATATTTAATGGAATTTTTTAATGCTTTTGGATAATCTTCCAGTATATCAGGGTCATCCATTAGGGATATTTGATAATAGCACATAGCCAAATATAAATATGGTTCAGCTTCTTTTCTGGTCTTCTCTTTGTATGTATAGTTATTCGATTTATACAAGCAATCTTCATAACGTTGCTCATTGTATAATTTTGTTAATTTTTCAAATTTACTTCCAACAACTTGAGAATATGAAAAATTAATAAGAAATAAACTTGACAAAAGAAATAGTAAAAAATTTTTCATGGTTTTCTATTTTGTATTTTATTTATAATTAGATTATTGGGTTTGAACATCGAAATATGTCCTACTAATATTTCTAAAGTGATTGTATTCATCTTGTATGAAATAAAAAGTAGCTCCCCAATTGTAGTCGACCTTTATATATATAATAA
>JADFUR010000112.1 GCA_015222055.1 Bacteroidota bacterium
ATGAAAAATTATGTGTATTCTCTTTTTTTTAAATAAATTATAATAATATTTTTCGTGTAACAATTAATGCAGTGTTGTTGAAACCTACATAATATGCCAAAGTAATTATTCCGAATATCTGCTATATTATAAGGAAATAAAGATAAGTGTGCTCTCTCTCTCTCTCTCTCTCTCTCTCTCTCTGGAAAAGTGGGGCTTATAGTGCTTCCTAATTTTACAGGAAATAATATTTGCTTGAAATAAGAAATCCATTTTATATGTTTAAGATTTTTTTTTAAACAAATTTCGATTATTATCAAATACAAGTCAATTTTATTTTTTATGTTTAACAACACAGTTTTGTGAATAATTATTATTAGTTATTCATTATTCGTTTTTTTAGTAAACCCTTTTAAATTAGGTTTGTAAAATGTTTTTAATATAATTAACTTTACATCAGTAAATTATAATCAGTGTTTTTTTTAAAGCCCTAAAGATTAAATAAATATGAAAGTTTTATCATTTTTATTCTCATTTATTTTGTTGATTAATATTAATAGTTTTGCACAGGAATTCGAAATTATTGATGGCGATACAATTAATCGTTTAGATAATAACAATCAAAAACAAGGTTTGTGGGTGATTATTAAGAAAGAAACTGGTAGAAAATCTGATGAGGGATTATATAAAAACAACAAGAAAAACGGCGTTTGGAAAAAATATTATAAATCAGGAACTATTAAAAGTGCAATAACATATTTGAATAATCTTCCAACAGGATATGCAAAATTTTATTATGCTAACGGGAATGTTTCAGAAGAAGGAATTTGGAAAATTAATAAGTGGACAGGTCATTATAAGTATTATTTTGAGAATGGAAACGTAGCTTATGACTGGAATTATAATAAAAGTGGCAAACGAACCGGCACACAAAAATATTATCACGACAATGGAACTTTAATGATTGAAGGCGATTGGACGAATGGTAAAGAGGCGGGAGCTTTAAAAGAATATTATGCTGATGGTTCGTTAAAATCGGAAAAGAATTTTGCAGATGGCAAATTAGACGAGACTTCTGTTAAACATTATAAAAAACAAGAAAATAAAGCAATAATTACCAAACAAAGTAAGTCAAAAGAATCTGTTAAAATGTTCACTGGCAATGGCTATTTTAAACTAAATAATAAAAGTAAAAAAGTTGACAGAGAAGGTGAATTTTCAAATGGCAGATTAGTAGATGGAAAACGATATTTTTATAATAATAATGGAGAGTTAATTAAGACTTCTATATATAAAAATGGGAAACTTATCCAAAATATTGATAATCTAAAAAAATAATTAGTAATTTTGCCATCCGTTTTTAATCTTCATTAGGCTTTGTGAAGAAATAAAATGGTCAGAAATGGCGATGTCGTTTTTATCTTTTTACAAGGTATAAAAATTGTGAATATAGCGAAGCGATTTCACGAACACCTTATAAAATAATTTGTGAGTAATAGCCACAGTTTATGTAAAGTTTTTATAACGAAGTAAAAAGAACAAGCCTAAATTTTTATGTTGTTTTTTTACAATGCCTTAATATTATGCAAAATAAGTTGTTTATTTACAATACGCTATCGCGTAAAAAGGAATTATTTGAACCAGTTAACTCACCCTTTGTTGGAATGTATGTTTGCGGACCAACAGTTTATGGTGATGCACATTTAGGTCATGCAAGACCTGCAATAACTTTCGATTTGCTTTTTAGATATTTAAAGCATTTGGGTTATAAGGTTCGTTATGTTCGTAATATTACCGATGTTGGTCATCTCGTTAATGATGCTGATTCTGGTGAAGATAAAATTCAAAAAAAGGCTCGTTTAGATCAATTGGAACCTATGGAAGTTGTTCAACGTTACGTTAACAGTTTTCATAATAATATGAACCAATTAAATACATTGCCACCTAGTATTGAACCTAGAGCTTCGGGACATATTATTGAACAACAGCAGATGGTCGCACAAATTCTTAAAAATGGTTTTGCATACGAGATTAATGGTTCTGTGTATTTTGATATTGAGAAATATAACCAGAAATATAACTACGGTAAACTGTCTGGGCGTGTGTTAGAAGATTTACTTAATAATACGCGAGCATTAGACGGGCAGGAAGAGAAAAAAAACCCTTTTGATTTTGCTTTGTGGAAAAAAGCTGACCCTGAGCATATCATGCACTGGCCTTCAAAATGGAGCGAAGGTTATCCCGGATGGCATCTTGAATGTTCTGTTATGAGCACTAAGTATCTTGGTGATACATTTGATATTCACGGAGGTGGAATGGATTTAGTTTTTCCTCATCACGAATGTGAGATTGCTCAATCGGTTGCCGCAAGCGGTCATGACGCAGTGAAATACTGGGTGCACAACAATATGATTACTATTAATGGTCAGAAAATGGGCAAATCGCTTGGTAATTTTATTACTCTTAACGATTTGTTTAGTGGTGAGAATGAACTTCTAGGAAAAAAATTCAGCCCAATGGCTATTCGTTTTTTTATTCTACAAGCTCATTATCGAAGCACTTTAGATTTTTCAAGCGACGCAATTTATGCTGCTGAGAAAGGTCTGCATAAGTTATTTGCCGGTATTGAGACATTGAATAAAATTACTGTTTCAGAAAAATCAAGCGTTGACGTTAAAAGTTTAGAGCAAAAATGTAAAGATGCCTTAAATGATGATTTGAACAGTCCAATTCTAATTTCTCATTTATTCGATGGGATTAAAATTATTAATTCTATTGACAAAGGCAAAAACACAATAAGTAAAGATGATTTAGTTTTACTGAAAAAAATTTATAACGTATTTGTTTTCGATATTCTCGGATTAAATCAAGAGACTGATTGTGGCTCAAACGATTTGCTAGATAAAGCTGTTGATGCAATTTTAAATATGAGATTGGATGCAAAAAAAAGAAAAGATTTTGAACTTTCAGATAAGATTAGAGACGAACTTTTTAAAATAGGTCTTGTTATAAAAGATAAAAAAGACGGTTTTGAGTGGGAGATAACCAGGCAGTAGGCAGTAGGCAGAATACAGTAGGCAGAATACGGAATACAGTAGGCAGTAAGTAGAAGATAGACGTGAGTGAAATGCAAAGTTATTTATAGTCAGTTGGCTTCGCCGTCATTTGACTTCATAATATCTCAGCTATTTATTGACAATCAATTAAATTATAAGTAATAAATAATACATAATAATTAATAAATAATGGAACACGAAGGAGTAACAAAAGTAAAAGACCTTCTTAAATCGACAGATTATGGAAGTGAAGTGAAAGTAAAAGGTTGGGTAAGAACAAAACGAGGAAATAAAAATATTGCATTTATTGCCTTAAACGATGGCTCAATTATTCATAATATTCAAATAGTTGTTGATGTTCCAAATTTTAATGAAGATACTTTAGCTTTAATAACAACCGGAGCAAGTCTATCTGTAAGTGGCACTCTTGTTGAATCAATGGGAAAAGGACAAACCGTTGAGATTCACGCTAAAGATATTGAAGTTTACGGAACAGCAGATTCAGAGACTTATCCTTTACAAAAAAAAGGTCATTCATTAGAATTTTTGCGTGAGATAGCACATCTTCGTCCACGAACAAATACTTTTGGTGCTGTGCTTAGAGTTCGACATGCAATGTCTTTTGCTATTCATAAATATTTTAATGATAACGGTTATTATTATATGCACACACCTATTATTACTGCTTCTGATGCAGAGGGTGCAGGGGAGATGTTCAGAGTTACAACTCTAGACGATAAAAATCCTCCTTTAGATGAAAATGGAAACGTTGATTATACAAAAGATTTTTTTGGGAAAGAAACAAACATGACTGTTTCTGGTCAGTTAGAGGCTGAATTAGGAGCTACTGCCTTATCACAAGTTTATACTTTCGGTCCTACTTTTAGAGCAGAAAATTCAAACACACCACGTCATCTTGCTGAATTTTGGATGGTAGAACCCGAAATGGCTTTTTACGATATCGAAGATGATATGAATACTGCTGAAGATTTTATAAAATATCTTGTTCAGTATGCTTTAGATAATTGTAGCGACGATTTAGAGTTTCTAAATAAAATGTATGACACTAAATTGCTTAATCGTTTAAAATCAATTATTGATACTGATTTTAAACGTCTTACATATACCGAAGCTATTGAGATATTAGAAAAATCAACCAAGAAATTTGAATTCCCTGTTAAATGGGGTATTGATTTGCAATCGGAACATGAAAGATTTTTAGTTGAGAATCATTTTAAACGACCGGTTATTCTTATTGATTATCCAAAAGACATTAAGGCTTTTTATATGAAGCAAAATGACGATGGCAAAACTGTTAGGGCAATGGATGTTCTTTTTCCTCAAATTGGTGAGATAATTGGTGGTTCACAAAGAGAAGAAAATTATGAAAAATTAATAAGCCGTATTAGAGAACTAAACATACCAGAAAAAGATGTTTGGTGGTATCTTGAAACCAGAAAATTTGGTACGGTACCTCATAGCGGATTTGGATTAGGCTTTGAGAGACTTATTCTTTTCGTTACAGGAATGAGTAATATTCGTGACGTAATACCTTTCCCTCGCTCACCAAAAAATGCTGAGTTTTAAAAAGGGGATTTAATTAAAAAATATGTTAGGCTGTTCATACCATACTATTTGAGCAGCCTTTTTTTATTATGTTTTTTTAGTAGAATCCCTAATAACTAAATTTGTTTTAATAATTTTTGTTATTGCCGAGTAATTCTCTTCATTATTATTAATTCTGTTAATTAATAATTCCGCAGCTGTTTTTCCCATTTCATAACCTTTCTGATTAACGGAAGTTAATGAAGGGTCTACAAATGAAGCTACCACATCATTTGTAAAACCAATAATAGAAATGTCTTCCGGAATTTTTAAACCATTGTTTTTTATTACTTTCATTGCACCAACAGCGGTAAGGTCGTTAACAGCAAAAATTCCATCTGGTGGATTTTTCAGCGAAAGTAAGCTGTTTGTACATTCTAAAGCTTTCTCATAAGTATCGCAATTAATAATTAAATTATTGTCTTGAGGAATGTTGTGCTGTTTTAATGCTTGTAAATAACCCTTAAGCCTATTTTGTGATATCAATAATCCTTCAGGACCACATAAATGTGCAATTCTTTTACAGCCCGTAGAAATTAAATACTCAACAGCCTCAAAAGCACCTTTCATATCATCAACAATAACTCTGTCTGTTTCAATTTTTTCACAAACTCTGTCAAAGAAAACAAGAGGAAGACCATATTCAGCAATGCTTTTAAAGTGTTCAAATTTATTAGTTTCTTTCGACATTGAAACAATTAATCCATCAACCCTACTATCTATAAGAGTTTGAACGCCTGTAATTTCTTTTTCATACGATTCGTTTGATTGACATATCATTACGTTAAAATGTTTGTCATTGGCATAATATTCAATGCCACTAATTACCGATGAAAAAAAATGATGAATAATACCTGGAATAACTAAACCTATAGTGTTTGTTTTTGTGTTTCTTAAACTTAAAGCTACTGCATTAGGTTTGTAATGTAATTTTTTTGCCAATTTATTAACTGCAAGTTTTGTTTTTGCACTAATATTTGGATGATCTGTTAAAGCTCTTGAAACCGTTGACGGAGAAATGTTTAATTCTTTTGCAATGTCTTTTATTGTTATTGGTCTATTTTTCATAACTATTTTATAAATTATAAAAATTGATTAATGACGATATTAATTTATTTACAAATTTTAAAAAAAAATAATATTAAGCCCGATTTACTTTCTTTAAAGATAAAAAAAATAGAATATTTTAAAAAATTTTTTTTTATTGCAAACGTTTGAAACAATGTATTCTGTTAAAACTCTTTGATTTTTATATAGTTAAGCTTTATTTTGTTGCTGAAAAATAAGGTTTTTTACTATTTATTTTGTATATTTGTTTGCAAATTTATTCTATTAGTAACTAAATTAAAGATATTATGAAAAAATTTTTACTTAAATTTTTTACTGTTGCTCTTTTTGTTGTTGCAACAATTAGTTTTGCAATTGGTCAAGGAATGCCAGATGCAATCAGTATCATACCCGAACAAGGTACGGGTTGGGATGAATTAACTCTAACCTTTAATCCTGCTTTAGCTTGTAGTGGCGAAAAGTTGAGTCTTGAAGGTTCTGCAACTGTTGCAATACACTCAGGCGCTTTTTTAATTGACGAAGGACAAACTGGCTGGGGAAAACATGCCGTAGATTTTGACAAACAATCTGATGACGGAACTTCTACTTCACTTACAGATAATGGTGACGGTACTTATTCTATTACTTTTACCCCTGCAAAATTTTATCCTGACATACCTGATGGAGCAATAATTACACAAATTAGTGCTGTGTTTAATAATGGTTCAGGATGGGATGCTGAAGGAAAAGATTTCGGTACAGATGAAGGCTGTATAGATTTCGTTATACCTTTACATTACGAATCTACGGATCCTGCTTTTGCTTTTAAAATTAATATGACAAAGGCAATTGAAGACGCAATAATGGAAGATCCAATTTTAGGTAAAGTTTATGCAATTGTTGAAGGATTTGAACCTATTCAATTACTTGACGTTGATGAAGAATTCTTATCTGACGGCATTTATGAAGGCGTTTTAAATACTGGTATTGTTTTAGATCAAAGTTACAACGTTAGTTTCCGTATTAATGATGATATTGAAGAAACCAGCACTCCAAGAGCTATTGTTGCTTCTGCAGGAACTAAATCTATTAATGTTTGGTGGAATGATGTTACGGGAACAGTTTTAGAAGACCTAATTATAAACGTTGACATGAGTTATCAACTATTAGGACAAGCATCTTCTACAGGTGCATTTAATCCGGCAACTGATACTTTAGATGTTGCAGGCTCGTTTAACGGTTGGGGAGAAACAGTTATTGATTTTGCTCCATTAGCAGGAGATACTATTTATACTGCTACAATTCCTAATGTAGCTGTTGGAACAACTTATGAATACAAAGTTCGTATTAATCATGACTGGGAAAATTCAGAATTTGCAGGTGGTGGTGCAAATCGTAAATATACTATTAGAGAAGGTCAAAATACTGTAAATGTTTATTATGACAATTATCGCATTGGATGGGTTCCTGTTACAATGTATTTAAATATGAGTTATCAAGAGCAAATTGGAGTTTTCGATAACACAACAGACCAAGTTGATGTTCAAGGTACATTCAATGGCTGGGGTGGTACAGATGAATTGTTTTATTCTGAAGGTATTTATTCTGTAACTGTTCTTGCTCCTGTTGGAGACACTATTGAATACAAATTCCGTAGAGGAATGAATTGGGATAATAATGAATTCGCGGGTATGGCACCAGGTAGAAAATATATTGTTCTCGATACTATTGGCGGTCTTACTAATGTGTTAGATACTGTTTGGTATAATGATGATAATCCTGCAGTTGCTCAAGCACCTCTTGCTAAAGATTTAACTGTTACAGGAATAATTAGAATTGGAGAAGTATTAACAGGTCATTATATTTACGAAGATGTTAACAGTGATGCTGAAGGTGTTTCTGCCTATCAATGGTATAGATCAGATGATGCTGAACAAACTAATATTGAAGCGATTACTGAAGCAACCAATATTACTTATACTTTAGTTGAAGATGATTATTCAAAAAATATTTTCTTTGAGGTTACTCCTGTTGCAAGTGTTTCTACAGGAACAGGCGATGCTCCTTTAGCAGGCGATGCTGTAAAAGTTAATGCAGGTGTTGCTTATCATACAGGAATTGTTTCTACAAATGGAAGTAGTATTGAAATTTATCCTAACCCTACTAAAGACGTTTTACATATTAATAATTTGAAAGATGTTCAAATATTGTTCATTTCTAATATGTTAGGACAACAAGTACAAAAAATCAATCTTGTTAATACTGATAAAATACAAATTAGTACAATGGATTTAAATAAGGGTATATATATTATTACATTAGTTAATAAAGATGGTAAATCTCATTCTAGAAAGATTATCAAAAAATAAATAAATAATTTTGTAAGATTAAGAGAGGAGCAACTACTCCTCTCTTTTTGTATTTAGATTAAAATTCACAAAAAAATACTCAAATGAAGTATAATAAAGCAAGAATCTTAATTTTAAGTTTGTCGTTATTGTTATTTAATAAAATAGAGGCTCAGGTAGTTACTACCGAACCGGCTTTTCCTACTGTTAACAATACAATAACTATAATTTTTGATGCAACAAAAGGCGATGAAGGTCTTAAAGATTTTACTGGAGATATTTATGCTCATACAGGAGTAATTACAGAAAAGAGTTCTTCAGAGAGTGATTGGAAATATGTTATTGCCGAATGGACAGAAAATATTTCAAAAGCCAAATTAACACAAATTAGCACAAATATTTATCAATTAAAGATTACACCAAATATTTTGGAATATTATGACATTCCTGAAATAGATGAGGTGTTAAAAATGACTTTTGTGTTTCGTAACGAAGATGGTTCAAAAACTGGTCGTGATATTGGAGGTAAAGATATTTTTATTGATATTTATCAATCTGGTATAAATGTTAATATTTTGTTGCCTCAACATGATTTAATAATTCCCGATGGCCAAAACATAAAGGTTCAAGCTGTTTCTAATGAAGCTGACAGTATTTTATTGTTTATCGACAATACTAGAATATTAAGTACTGATAATGATACTTTAAATTACGAATTTTCTGATATAATTGCAGGAAAACATTGGATTAAGGTCTTTGCAAAAAATAATACCGATACTGTTGCCGATTCTGTTTATTATTATATTAGAGGAGAAATAATTGTACAAGATTTACCAGATGGCTTTGCTGACGGTATAAATTATATTGATGAAAATACTGTTACATTGGTTCTGTTTGCTCCCAACAAGCAATTTGTTTATGCTATTGGAGATTTTAATAATTGGGAGCTTAGTGAGCAATACTTAATGAAAAAAACTACTGATGACAATAGATATTGGATTACTATTGATAATCTGATTTCTAATAAAGAATATATTTTTCAATATTTTATTGATGGTGAAGTAAAAATAGCTGACCCATATACAGATAAAACAAGTAATCCATGGAATGATAAATATATTAGCGACGACATATATCCGGATTTAATTCAATATCCCACCGATAAAACAACAGAAGTAGCTTCTGTATTTCAAACAGCACAAACTCCTTTTAACTGGCAAACAAAAGATTTCACTCCACCAAATAAAGAAGATTTAGTTATATATGAACTTCTTGTCAGAGATTATACAAGTAATCGCGATTTTAAAACTATACGAGACACATTAAATTATTTAAAAACTCTTGGTGTAAACGCAATTGAGTTTATGCCAGTAAATGAGTTTGAAGGAAATGACAGCTGGGGCTATAATCCTGCTTTTTATTTTGCTGTTGACAAAGCCTATGGCTCAAAAGAAGATTTCAAACGACTAATTGATGAATGCCATAAAAATGGCATGGCAGTTATTATTGATTTGGTTTTAAATCATACATACGGACAGTCTCCAATGGTTAGAATGTATTGGGATGACACAAATAATCGGCCTGCTACCGATAATCCATGGTATAATCAACAATCAAATTTTACTAATGCGGATGCTCAATGGGGTTATGATTTGAATCATGAAAGTGTTGAAACGCAAAAATTTGTAGATAGCGTTAATTCATATTGGCTGACACAATATCATGTTGATGGTTTTAGATTCGATTTTACTAAAGGATTTAGTAATACAATTCATGGAAGTGAAGACCCTTGGGGAGGTAATTATGATGTTAACAGAATTGCAATTTTAAAACGCATGTCAGATAAAATATGGCAAATTAAAAATAATGCGTATGTAATTTTTGAACATCTTTCTGAAAATAGCGAAGAAACAGAACTTGCAAATTATGGTATTATGCTTTGGGGTAATCTCAATTATAATTATAATGAAGCAACAATGGGATGGACAGGCAGTTCTGATTTTTTATGGATCTCATATAAAGAAAGAGGGTGGAGCACACCTAATGTTATAGGTTACATGGAGAGTCACGATGAGGAGCGATTAATGTATAGAAATTTACAATACGGAAACTTTACTGGTGATTATAATACAAAGGAGATTAATACAGCTTTACGTAGGATGGAGCTTGCAGCCACGTTCTTTTTAACTATTCCGGGGCCTAAAATGATCTGGCAGTTTGGCGAGTTAGGATACGATTACAGTATTGATTATAATGGTAGGGTAGGAAAAAAACCAATAAATTGGGATTATTTTGATAATCAAAACCGGTTGCGTCTTTATCAGGTTTACTCAGCATTAATAAAAATCAAAAAAGAACAATCGGTTTTTAGAAGCACAGATTATTCTTTGTCCTTAGTAGGAGCAAAAAAAATAATTAATATTAACTCATCATCAATGGATGTTACAATTATTGGTAATTTTGGTGTTGAGGAGAATTCAATTGACCCCAGTTTCCAAAAACCGGGGAAATGGTATGACTATTTTGCAGGCGATTCAATTGGTGTTAACGACCCTCATGGGTTAATAAAACTAGAGGCCGGAGAATATAAAATTTACACAACAAAAAAATTAACAGCACCGAATGTTGTTACAAGAATTAACAGCATTAGTAATGGGAGTAAATTATTCCAGATTTATCCGAACCCAACAACTAACTCATTGCATTTGAATAACGATAAAGAAATTAATAGAATTGTTATTCATAATATTATTGGTTCGCAGGTTAAAGAGGTTAATGATATTAACTCACAATTGATAGATATTAATGTCTCTGATTTTCAGTCAGGTTTATATTTTGTTTCTGTTTATGATAAATCAGGAAAAGTAAAGACTAGAAAGTTTACAAAGAAGTAATTTTTTTCAAGTTAGTATTTTTGATTTTTGTTTATGTTTTTTCATTTTAGCTTAGTATAAATTATTCGTTTGAAAGGATGTCCATTTTTGGACTTCCTTTTTTTATAGAGATATAAATAAATTTTGAAAAGTTTCTAATGTTATGTAATGTCAGAAAGAAAATTCCTAAAAATATAAGTATTTGATAAAAAAAACGTCAAGAACAAGGCTTGTGAAGTCTTAAAAACCAGGAGTTTACTAATGTAAATGACTGATTTTTAAGACGAGTATAACGCAGTTATTGGCGTTTTCTTGCAAATACTATGTGAGTTTCCCAAGTAATGTAACAACAATACCTGCAAATTTTTCTGAGTTATCTACAATTTTGTTAATCTTGTTATTTCTGTCCTCGCCTGATTTAACAATCTTCATTAACTCAAATAATTTTTTCACATCAGATGGTTCAGGAAATAATTCAACAATTTCCTCATCTGTTAATCTTGTGATTGATGAAATTTTTGATGCTAATTTTTCATCTGTTTTTTCAGCTCCATCTTCAGCGGCTTTGTCCATATCTTTTTCCAAGTCATTCCAGTCAATAGGCATATTTTATTGATTTAAAGGGTTAGTATTCAAATCTGTGTTTATTTTTTTAAGTTGTTTAAGATACGCTTCAATTTGTTGTTCTTTCTCAAGTGCAACATTTCCCTGCTTCACTAATTGATTAACCAAGTTATCCGTTTTTGAAAGAGTATTGTTAATTTTGTCATCGCTTACACCAAGCATTTCTAAATAACGTTTTCTGTTTTCATCTACTTTTGACGCTGAATACAAAAAACCAGTTAATGAGTTGTTTATACTTCTTGCAATATTATATTCATTGCGGATTTTATGTTCAAGTTCTCTTTCCAAATCATCTAAAGGCTTTATTAGCTCAATCCTTTTTGAATTAATTTTATTTTGAAGCTTTGGTGTCAACATTGTAAGAAATTTTGTTCGATCTTCTTTGTTGCTTGAACTTGCAATTTCTTCCCAGGCATCTTTAATAGTTTGATTTGTGAAAAATTCTTCAGTAAATGCAGGAACCCATTCTTTAACAATAAATTCATCAACAACTTTTCGTTTCTGATTAAAGAAACTATGCAAAAGATTAATGTGTGACTTTTCTAAACTGTTAATTTTTATTCCGAGTTCTTCCGAAAGAGATGGTGCTTGTTTCGGAATAGTTGCACAACTGCATATTAAAAATACTGAAAAAATAAAGAGTAATTTTGTCGTAGTTTTCATAATTATGTTTTTTAAAACATTTAACTTTTATTTCGAAGTATCTGGATTTCTTTAAAGCTCAACTTTATAAACTTTGAACTGTTTACTTATTTCTCTTTAAATTTTTGTACCACCTTAAATCCTAATACGCCAAGCACCATTCCAATAGTTTGCCATTGTGGTCTCCATATACCATCAGAAGTTGTAAAAACAGCGTGTAACCAATCAATAATGGTTGTAATTGTAACTAAAAATGCAAATAATCGTGCACTACTGTAATTCCCGTTGCTTTCTTTAAAGAATTGTAAAAATTTCATTTTTCATTAATTTTTTTGATTAATTTATAAATGTACGACTTTTTTTAAATTCTATTCAGAAATTATTATCATAAAAATTAAAAAAGACTGATTATTTTCAATAATTTTATAAAAATTTTATAAAATTCTTTCAATGAAATTTATTGGTGATTTTCATATCCACTCCCACTATTCTCGTGCGACAAGCAAGAAACTCACACCTGAATATCTCGACTATTGGGCAAGAATAAAAGGTATAAGCGTTGTTGGTACAGGCGATTTTTCTCACCCGGGCTGGCTAAATGAGTTGAAAGAAAAATTAGAACCGGCAGAGCAAGGACTATATAAACTTAAAGATGAATTTAAGATAAACGATCAATTAATTAATAATGATAGACGCAATGCAAAAGTACGATTTCTGTTAACGTCAGAAATTAGTAATATTTATAAAAAAACAGGCAAAGTGCGTAAGGTTCATAATTTGATTTTTGCCCCTGACTTTGATACTGTTGAAAAATTTCAGAACAATTTACAGAATTTAAATTTTAATATTACTTCTGACGGAAGACCAATTCTAGGATTAGATTCTCGCGATTTGCTCGATTTGGTTTTAAATATTTCTGATGAATGTTTTTTTATTCCTGCTCACATTTGGACACCCTGGTTTTCGGCTCTTGGTTCAAAATCAGGTTTCGACACTATTGTTGAATGTTTCGGCGATTTATCTGACCATATTTATGCTGTAGAAACTGGCTTGTCAACCGATCCGCCTATGAACTGGATGTGTAGCTTTCTTGATAAATATACACTTATTTCAAATTCTGATGCTCATTCGCCTGAAAAGCTCGGAAGAAATGCAAATTTGTTTAATACCGAACTTTCTTATAACAGTATTATTGATGCTATAAAAACAGGCAATAAAAATACTTTTCTCGGGACAATAGATATGTATCCCCAAGAAGGGAAATATCATTACGATGGTCACCGCAAATGTAACGTTTGTTGGAATCCCGTTGAAACTATCATGCATAATAATATTTGTTCTGTTTGTGGGAAAAAAGTAACAGTGGGAGTTACAAATAGAATTGTTCAATTATCAGACAGAGTTGATATTAATGAGAGACCTAATAAACTGCCTTTTTATTCAATTATACCTTTAAAAGAAATTATTTCTGAAATTGCTGGTGTTGGTTCAAGTTCTAAACAAGTTACAAAAACTTATAATTCAATAATTAATAAAGCAGGAAGCGAGTTAGACATTTTGCTTAATCTTTCAATTGAAGAAATTAAAAAATCTGCCGGCGAGCAATTAGCAATTGCCATAAAACGTATGCGAAATAATGAGGTTGAGGTAAGCGAAGGCTTTGACGGAGAATATGGTACAATTAAAGTTTTTGGCAAGGGCGAGATACAAAATATTGGTTCAAATAGTTTGTTTTCTGATAACTCAAATTTTGAAAAACCTGTTAATAAAAGAAAATTGTTGAATTTTGATTTGAAAGAATATAAATCGTTGAGAGAAAAAAACCATAATAACGAAAATAAAGATGAGGAAGATAATAACTCACAAAAGATTAATACTGAAAATTTTATCAACATTTTAAATAAAGAACAACTTTTGGCTGCCGAGCATTTTAATGGACCGGCATTAATTATTGCGGGACCCGGAACTGGAAAAACAAGAGTTCTTACGAGCCGAATTGCAAACCTAATAATGAATAAGTCTATTGCTCCGGAAAATATTCTTGCCGTAACTTTTACCAATAAGGCTGCAAGTGAAATGCTAAGCAGATTAAAAAAACTTCTTATTACTAAAATTGATATTGCCAAACTTAATATATCAACTTTTCATGAATTCGGATTGTCTGTACTTAAAAAATATTATGAATACACAGGCAGAGAAAAAAAATTTTCAATAATTGATGAGGAAGACAAGAATTTGATTTTAAAAAACAAACTAAAATGTGGTGCAAATCAAGTTAAAAAAATTTCAAAAGCAATTACCGAACTCAAGCAGACGTTAAAAAAAACATATGATATTGAAGATAAACTTTTGTGTGAAATTTTTGAAAAATATCAAGACACACTTAAGGAATTAAATGTTTTTGACCTCGATGATTTAAATTATTTTCCATATTTATTGTTTAATGAGTTTACTGATGTGAATGATTTTTATAAGGCACAATTTAAGTTTATTATGATTGATGAGTATCAGGACATTAATTTTTCTCAGTATAATATGATTAAGAAAATAATTAATGAAGATAATTCCAACTTATGTGTTATAGGCGACCCAAATCAGTCTATATACAGCTTTCGTGGTTCTGATGTGAGATTTATTAAGAAATTTACCGATGATTTTAAGCAGGCAAAAATATTTGAGCTTAATAAGAGTTATCGTTGTTCAAATAATATTATTAAGGCATCTAAAGATATTATACAAAGTGAAGATTCGTCAGGTTCTTTTCTTCACGGAATTAATAAAGGTGTAAAAATTCGCATTAACGAACATCAAACAGACAGGAGTGAAGCTGAGTTTGTTGCTCGCACAATTGAAGCAATGATTGGCGGTTTGCGTTTTTTTTCAATGGATAGCGGCATAACCACAGGTGATGATGATAACGAACAAACACTTTCCGATTTTGTTGTTCTTTGTAGGTTGAAAAGCGAAATGGATGAATTGCAACAAGCCTTTAAAAATCACAGCATTCCATATCAACTTATTGGCGAGAAACCTTTTTTTAAGATAGAACCTATAAAATCAATTATTGATATTATGAGTTTTTGCTATAATGAAGGAAATGTTTTTTTGAGGGATAAGATAATAGCACAGAATAAAATTTCTGTGTCAAATTTGAACGATATTAAGGTTTTGATAAAATATAAACCTGTAAAAAAAGCAATTGAGATAATCGTTAATAATTTTTTTCAAGACAAGAAAAATGATTTTAAAAACGAGATAAATAGGCTTGTTGATTTGAGTGCTGATTATGATAATGGTTTTGAGAAATTTTTAAGGTTTGCTACTCTCGGGGTTGGTACAGATACTTATAATGCGGATATCGAAAATGTAACATTAATGACTTTGCATGCGGCAAAAGGACTTGAGTTTAAAACAGTTTTTATTATAGGCTGTGAAGATGGATTATTACCATATTCTCTTTTTGAAAATCATAAAGCTGATACTAATGAAGAAAAACGATTGCTCTATGTTGGTATGACACGAGCTAAAAAACATTTATTTTTGTCAAATGCGAGACGTCGGTTTATTAAGGGCAGAGAATATGTTTTACCAAGAAGTCCATTCATTAATAATATTGAAAAAGAATTAGTAGATTTTTCACAAATTCAGTTTAAGAAGAAATCAAAAGAAGATGATACACAGCTTAGTTTGTTTTGAAAGGTTATAATTAGTCTGTGTCATTTTTTCATAGTAGTAATAATAATCATTTTAATTTTTTTCCACGAAAATCCCATGAAATAAAACGATTGTGAAAATTTTTGTTTTCTCAAGTTATAGTCTATCCATTCCGGTTCTTGATTGTATATTATGTTTGCAGATAAGCAAATTAATAAAAAAGAAACAAGTATTTTTTTTAGGGTGATTTTTTTACTTCATTGAGACTTTAAATCGTTTTTTTTATCAAATAAAGGTAAGGTGTTTCTATTTATTTAAAAATATATTTGCATTATGAACATAAGTTCATTATCTTTGTGCTATAATATTAAGATTAAATTTTATTAACAAGAAACTTTAAACTTTAAACTTTATACTCAAACACATGGCCAGACCCGAAAAAAATAGAATTGTAAATAATCCACCACTGTTTTCAGAGTTTAAACCAGTTGGTGTGCCAAGTAACTCTTTAATTCAGGTTTTGCTTACTCTTGATGAGTATGAGGCTTTTCGTTTGGCAGATTATCTTGGCATGTCTCAATTAGAGGCTGCTCAGGAGATGGAAGTGTCGCGACCGACTTTTACGAGACTGATTGAAAAAGCAAGAAAAAAAATTGCAGATTTTATAGTTCAAGGAAAGGTTTTGTCTATTCAAGGCGGAAACATTCATTTTAGAAGAAATATTATTAAATGTTTAGATTGTGGACATATGTTCCAAATGAATATGGAAGATTCGCTTTCTGAGTGTCCTGATTGTGGGTCTAAAAATTTAATGAATCTTGCAGGTGGTTTTGGTCATGGTCAGTGTTGTGCAAATAGAAATAGAGGAAGAAGAGGATATCGTGGAGGAAGACAATAAGTTTTGATTGTCATTTGTAGTCATTCATTTTTTAAAATCATGCAATGATATTGAAACTAAAGGCACGAGCTTAACTTCGTTAAATAAAATGACAAATAGTAAAATGCAATTTAGAACAGAGAGCAGTATAAGGAAATTTTAAGAATAATAAATTTTGTATTAATATTAATTAAAAAAGGAGGTTATCATGCCAAGAGGTGATAGAACAGGACCTTTAGGAAATGGTCCTATGACAGGAAGACAAATGGGTTATTGCAATGGTAATGACCAAGTTGGAAACACTACAAGATTCGGCGGCTTTGGAAGAGGCTTTGGCTTTGGAAGAGGCTCCGGTTTTGGAAGAGGCTTTGGACGTGGTTCAGGCTATGGAAGAGGTGCTGGTTTTGCTAATGGAAACTATAATGATAATAGTGTTCCAGATGTATCTGAAAAGACAATGATTGAAAATGAGATTAATTCTATTAAAGATCAGATGTTATTTTTAGAAAAAAGGCTTTCTGAAATTAGTAATAAAGATAAGGAAAGCTAGATTTATTTAAGTAGGACATTTTTTTATGTCCTACTTATCATTATACTTAAATAAGAAAACTATAAAATGAAAAGTTTTAGAAATTCAGGAAATCCTGGAAGTGGAAGAGGGCAAGGTAGTGGAGGAGGTCGTGGTCGCAACAACGGCGGAGCTTTTGGCACAGGAGGCTTTTGTGTTTGCACTCAATGTGGAGAAAAAATTCCTCACCAACAAGGTGTTAAATGTACATCTGTGAAATGTCCTAAATGTGGGCATGTTATGATAAGAGAAGAATTACTTAATAAGTAAGATTATAAATTATGTGATTTAATGTATCCTCACAAAAATGTTGATACTGCTATTATAGTATATGACTGCCATTAATTTTTTTGTATGCTATTTATTTGAGGGGATACATTTTTATTTAATAATTAAAAATAATTAATATGAAATTTGCAATACCAACAGTTAACGGGAAATTATGTGAACATTTCGGACATTGTGAAAAGTTTGCAATTATTGAAACAAACGAGAATGAAATTATTTCAGAGAATTTTATAGCACCACCTTCTGATCATCAACCTGGAGTTTATCCTCAGTTTTTGGCTCAGCTTAAAGTTGATGTAATAATTTCGGGAGGTATGGGACAAAAAGCTATAGATGCTTTTAATGAAAATAATATTGAAGTTTTTGCAGGAGTTAATTCAGATTCCCCTGTTAAATTGGTTGTAAATTATTTAAACAATCAATTAGCTGGAGGAATGAATTTATGCGATCATTAAAATAAAAATTGTAATTTAAAATTAAAATACGTGAAAATAGCAATTGCAAGTGGCAAAGGCGGTACAGGAAAGACAACTCTTTCAGTAAACCTGGCTGCTTTTATCTCAGAAAACGACAAAGTTGTTTTGTGTGATCTTGATGTTGAAGAACCAAATTCAGGATTATTTATTAAAGGCGAACTTATTCATGAAGAAGAAAAATTTAAAATGGTTCCTAAATGGGTGCCCGATAAATGCACTTTATGTGGATTATGTCAAGAAGTATGTAATTTTAATGCGGTAATAAAATTAGAAAAACAAATAATGGTTTTTCCTGACTTGTGCCACACTTGTTATGCATGTTCTGAATTATGTCCTGAAGAAGCATTACCAATGGTTCCTGTAAAAATGGGAGAGTTGAAGCATTTTCAATTAAATAACATCTCATTTATTGAGAGCCATCTCGACGTTGGTCGCGAACAAGCAGTTCCCCTAATTTCTCAAACAATTGAATATGTTGAGGCAAATTTTGACAAGGATACAATTAAATTATACGATTCGCCTCCGGGAACATCCTGTCCAGTTATTGAAGCTACAAAGGAAGTCGATTTTGTAATTTTAATTACAGAGCCTACGCCTTTTGGATTTCATGACGTTAAGTTGGCAATTGAAACAGTGAAAAAAATGCACAAAAAATTTGGGGTGGTTATTAATCGTTATGGAATTGGTAACGATGATGTTTTGAAATATTGCAAAGATAATGATATTCCGCTATTGGCTAAAATTCCAAATGACCGTTTTATTGCCGAGTTGTATTCAAGCGGAGAATTAATTTATACCAAAGTTCCGGAAGTAAAAAAACAATTAAAAAATATTTACGATTATATTTTAAAACTAAAAGAAAACAACAAGGTATGAAAGAGATTGTAGTTATTTCAGGTAAAGGAGGAACAGGAAAAACATCCATCACTGCATCTATTGCATATCTTGGAGGTAAAGATATTGTTGTAGCCGATTGTGATGTTGATGCTGCTGACATGCATCTTCTTATGCAACCGGATTTTGAAAAATCTGAAGATTTTTATAGTGGCGAAATTGCAGAAATTAATCAAGATGAGTGTATTAAATGTGGTAAATGTAAAGATGTTTGTCGTTTTAATGCAATTCCTATTATTAATAAACAATATACAATTAATTCGTTGAATTGTGAAGGTTGCGGTTATTGTGCAAGAATTTGTCCTGCAAATGCAATTACAATGATTGAACAGAATGTTGGGAAAGTACATATTTCTAATACTAAAGCTGGCAATATTATGGTTCATGCAGAATTAGGTATTGGTGCAGATAATTCAGGTAAACTTGTTGCTAAAGTGAAAAAAGAGGCAAAGTTATTAGCAGAAAAAACGAATAAAGAATTTATTGTTATTGATGGTTCTCCAGGAGTTGGATGTCCTGTTGTTTCTTCCCTTTCAGGTGCAGATTTTGTGATTTTAGTTACTGAACCTACGGTAGCAGGTTTGCATGATTTAGAGCGCGTTTATCAATTGGTGAAAAAATTTAATATAAAGGCAGGGTGCATAATTAACAAGGCTGACCTTAATGGTAATGTGGCAAAGGAAATTGAAGAATTTCTTAAGAAAGAGAATGTAGCCAATATTGCAAATTTGCCTTATGATGAGACTTTTACAAAAGCAATGACTGTTGGACAAACAATTGTTGAGTATGGAGAAAGTAATTTAAAGAATATTGTTATAGAAAGTTGGGATAAAATAAAAGAGTTAGTAACGAATTAATAATTGAGTCCACTCAGAAAAGTCGCTAAGCGGTTAATTTTATAAAAAGATTAAAAGCTAATAACTTGTACGTTAATTTATTAGAAATTCGCTAAACGACTATAAATTGATAAGTTTAGTTTTCAGAGTAGTCTCATAATTAAGAAGATTAATTGTAAATTTGTAAACTTACAGTTTTTTCGGATTTGTAATCCGTAAGGTAAATAAACAAAGCAAACAAAACTTACGGATTATAAATCCGTAAGAGCGTAAATACAAAGAGAAATAATTAAATATCAACATAATATAAAAAATAAAAAAATGAAGATTGCATTTACAACAAAAGGAACAGAATGGGATTCAATGATGGATCCACGTTTTGGAAGAACAGAATTTATTTTAATGTTTGATGAGGAAAAAGACGAATTAGTTAATTTTGATAATAGATCTATTGAAGGCGAAGCTCATGGTGCAGGACCAAAAACAGCTCAGCAATTATTAGAGATGAAACCAGATGTTTTAATTACAGGAAACGGACCTGGTGGAAATGCTTCTTCAGTTCTTGAACAATCAGGAACAAAAATTTTTGTTGGAGCTGGTCAAATGACTGCTAAAAAAGCTTATGATGCTTATAAAAAGAATGAATTAAAGGCGTTTTAAATAATATAGAAGAGAATATTGTTTCACAATCATTGCGAGGATGTATGACGAAGCAATACTTAAATTACAGACACGCAAGGTTTTATTTATAATAATCCTTGCGGTTTTTCTATTATTAAATTGACAAGTGATTTGAAAAATATTATTAAACCAATTGGAATAATTTATTCTCAGAATAAAACGCCTAAAGGCACCCCAATACAATCATCTACAGCAAAAAATATAAGTGGAGTAGTAGAGGTATATCCCGAATTTGTTGAAGGTTTAAAAGATCTTGATGGATTCTCTCACATAATTTTGTTGTATTATTTTCATTTATGTAAAGAAACAAAATTAGTATTAAAACCGTTCTTAGATGATGAGTTTCATGGTGTTTTTGCAACTCGGGCTCCATGCAGACCTAACCCTATTGGACTTTCTTATGCTAAAATAGAGAAAATTCAAGGGAATAAAATTTTTGTAACAGGATTAGATGTATTAGATGAAACACCACTTATTGACATTAAACCTTATATTCCTGAATTTGACTACAATGAAGTTGAGAAAATTGGTTGGGTGAAAAAAAATGTAAATAAATTGCCTGAAGCTAAAGATGATGGCAGGTTCGCAAAATAGAATTTAAATAATTTATCTTTTCTCGTCATTGCGAGGAAGTATGACGAAGCAATCCTTTGATTTTCATATTGTAATTTTGATTCTTACGGATTTGTTTTAATTTTAATAATAAATGAATTATTACACATATATAATATGAAGACTTATTTAGAATGTTTGCCTTGTTTTATGCAACAGGCTCTTCGGGCAGGTAGAATTGCAACCAATGATGAAAAAAAGTTAAAAGACTTATTAAGTAGCGTTGGTGAAATGATTAAAGATATTCCTATGCAGAATACTCCACCTGAAACTGGAGATGCAATTTATAGAAAAGTAAGAGAGATTACAGGCGTAAATGACCCATATAAAGAAATTAAAAAACAAAATATTGCCGAGACTTTAGCTTTGTATCCTGAAATGAAAAATATTATTAACAGTTCGGAAGATAAAATTTTAACTGCTATTAGATTTGCAATTGCAGGGAATGTTATTGATTTTGGTGTTAACAAAGAGTTTGATATTCAACAAGAAGTAAAAAATAATTTAGAAAAAGAATTTGCAATTTTTGACTACCATAAATTTTTACAACACCTTGAAAAGGCAAATTCAATTCTTTATATTGGAGATAATGCAGGAGAAACTGTTTTTGATAAAATTCTTATTGAAGAATTAGGCAAACAAGTAACTTTTGTAGTGCGCGATATTCCTGTTATTAATGATGCAACAAAAGAAGATGCAATTGCTTCAGGTATTGATGAAGTGGCAGAAATTATTTCTTCAGGAACTTCAGCCCCGGGAACAATCTTAAATTTATGTAATGACGATTTTCTCGAGAGATTTAAAAATGCAGATTTGGTTATAAGTAAAGGTCAAGGAAATTATGAAGGACTGTCTAATGAAGACCGACCCGTGTTTTTTCTGCTAAAGGCAAAATGCCCAATTATTGCAAATGATATAGGTGTAAAAGAAAACGATATTATTTTAAAAGGAATTAACATTTAATAAAAGTTGCGATTTTGAAATTTGCTTTTGTTCTTTCGTAATTTTAAATTAGAAAGCAATGTCACCAATACACTTTGCTAAGGAACAAGTTTAATGACAACTAATGACGTGAAACAAATGGCAATTAATGACAAATAATAATTAATTTAGAAATAAAATACATAATAATAATGAATTGTAAGTGGTATAATGTTTGTCCGATGAAATATTTTTCAGAGCAAGGGAAGCTTGAGAAGAGGTGGATAGAAAATTATTGCAAAGGCAATTGGAAGGATTGTATCCGTTTTCAAAAAGAAGAAAAAGGTATTTATCACCCCGACAATATGCTCCCAAATGGCGAGATTGATAAAAAATTAAAATAATATGATTTTATAATATATAATATAGATTATATTAAATAAATTTGTCGGTAATTATAAAATATAAATCTGATAAAAACATAAATTCCTATGAAAAATAGTGTAAAAATTGGAATTATTATTTGCGACAGGTATAATACTTGTGCCGGAGGAAAATGCTTTAGGTCAATAAAAAATCGTGAAGGAGCTTTCGATATTTATGGCGAAGATAAAGAATTGGAAATTGTTGGTTACACTACATGTGGTGGCTGTCCTGGAGGAAATATTGAATACGCTTGTGATGAAATGATAAAAAATGGAGTGCAGAATATTCACCTTGCAACAGGTCTTATTGTTGGATATCCTCCATGTCCTCACATTAATTATTTTAAAGATTTTATTGAAAAAAAATATGGACTTAAAGTGGTAATAGGAACACATCCAATACCTCAAAAATATTTAAATGTTCACACAAAGTTGGGAACATGGAATACTCCCGAATGGCAAGAAATTATTAAGCCAACAATATCAGACGAAAAAACACGTCTTTCTTACGACTAATTATTTAAAAAAAATATTGTGATTATAAACGATGACATTAAAGATTTTTTTGAAAAAGTACAGATAATGGCTTTTTCAACTTCCGATAAAAACGGTATTCCTAACGTAGTGCCAATTGGATAAAAAAAAGATTATTAATAACGACTCCATATTGACTATTGATGCTTATCAAAACAAAACAAAAGAAAATATTTTGCAAAACCCAAATGTGGCAATAGCAATGTGGAAAGATTTGAAGATGGGAAAGAATGGATTTTGCAATTTAAGCCAAACAAAATAGTTAAAGGTGTCATTTTAATTAAGGTGAAGAGATATTTAGTGTAACACCAAATTATGAGAAAGCAGGGAAAAGAATTTAGAATCTATCTTGAATAAAGTTGATAAGAATTATTTCAATTTTAAATATTTGATTTTATATAGAAAATATTCAATAAGCAACCTACAACAATCAATAATCAAGTAAAAAGCAGAAAATGAAAAAAATGATTTAGAAGATAGATTTATTGATTTTGCAATAAGAATAAGTAATGTAGTTGATGAAATTGACGATTCAAAATTAGGAACTAATATAGCAGGTCAAATAATTAGAAGCGGTAGTTCGCCGACATTAAATTATGGGGAAGATCAAGGTGCAGAATCGAGAGAAGATTTTATTCATAAAATGAAAATAATTTTAAAAGAGCTAAAAGAAAGCCGAATTTGCTTAAAAATTATAGAACGGAAACCATTAATTACAAACATAAAGAAATTAGCTCCAATTATGAAAGAAACAGAAAAGTTAATAGCTATATATTTATAAAAGTATTGAAACTGCAAAGGTTAATATGCAGAAAGAATGAAAATTGAATATTGTATGTTGAGTGTTGAATATTTTTTTTCTATTATGAGTTGTTATTTTATAAATTTACACTTAAAAACATGCATAAATTATTATAATTAATTTGTAATTATATATAACTTTACAAATTGCTGAATTATCGGGATTTCGCTAAAGTTTAATTTTATAAATTTTTGACATTGCGAATTATAAATATTGAAAAAATACCTGTCAGGTTTGTTTTATAATAGTTACAGGTATTTTTTATCTTTCTGTCAAACAATTAGAGAAATCTGTCAGGTGTTGGTAATATTAAACATTTAACTTTAAACTTATATTATGTATAAATATATTTTTGGTCCAGTACCCTCACGTCGTTTAGGAATGTCTTTGGGTCTTGATATGGTACCTCATAAAGTATGCTCGCTTAATTGCGTTTACTGCGAATGTGGTCGCACAACAAACTTAACAATAGAGAGAAAAGAATATGTTCCCTACGATGGTGTAATATCCGAATTGGATGATTTCATGAAAAATAATCCTGCTCCTGATTTTATTACTTTTTCAGGTTCAGGTGAACCAACTCTAAATTCTCGTATTGGTGATATTATTAATTATATAAAATTAAATTATGCAAATATTCCTGTTGCTGTTTTAACAAATGGAACATTGTTTAGCGATAAAGAAGTAAGAAAAGATTTGCTTAAAGCAGATGTTATTCTCCCTTCGTTAGATGCTGCTTCTAGTTTATCTTTTACAAAAATTAACAGACCTTTTCATTCAATAAATATTGATGATTACATTAAAGGGGTGATAGATTTTAGTAATGAGTTTAAAGGCAGAATATGGCTCGAAGTATTTGTTATTCCTGGTATAAATGATAATAACGCTGATTTGGATTTATTGAAAAATATTATTAAGAAAATTAATCCCGAAGTAATTCAACTTAACACTTTAGACCGCCCAGGAGTTGTTGATGATATAAGAGCCGCAACAAAAATTGAGTTGCAAAGCATTGTTGACTATTGGGCTCTCCCTAATGTTGAGATAATTGCTGCAGTAGCAAAACGAAAGGATGTAAAATCTTTCCGAAAAGATATTGAATCGGCAATACTTGAAACAATTTTCAGAAGACCATGCACTCTCGAAGATATGGCCGAAATTCTTGGATTGCATATAAATGAGATTAACAAATATCTTGATACTTTAGAGGCAGACGGAAAAATTGAAGTTGTGAGACAAGAAAGAGGGCTGTTTTATCAGGTTAAAAATAAATAATTGATAATAATTAATTACAAAAAAATGACATGTCAAAAGGCATGTCATTTTTTTATTCCGCAAGCTAACATTTTGTATAAACCAAATAAAAATATACAAATGTGACGGAGTTATACCAATGAATACAGGGCACCGCTGGCTTTTGACGAAGATTTACATATTGCATCTGTTAATGAAAATGTTATGTTAATACAATGGCAAATGGTTTATTCCCAGAACATTCTAACTCATTAAGTTCAGCGATTGATTTTTATCACACAATTGGCAATGTGAAATTTAATATTTTAGCTAAACTTTTTTATACAAAATTATCAGATGCTTTTATTTTACAAAAAATTGGAATAGATGCTAATGGTAATATGCTTGTTGAACGTAGTAACGGCTCCAGTTCTGTTGTTAAAGGAGGTAATGTTGAATCGAAAATAGCCTTTTTAAAGAAATTAAATTTTCAATTTGAGCTTACTTTACAAAATAGTGAATACGAAAAATTTGAAGAGATTTTGTTAATTAACAGTTTGTCAGATAAGATTGCTTCACTGCGTTCGAAATTACGTACTATCTGTTTTTAGAGTGGATTTATTTTTGATAATATAAAATAAAAATTCGGGTAATTAAATTCTTAATGAAGAATTCCCATTCTTTCTCCCATTTTTACTTCAGTTTCTAAACTGTTTTGTGTGTTTATCAATAAATCTTCGTCAATTTTAATTTTATTTTCCTCAAAAAGAAGCACAACAGAAGAACCACCAAATTTAAAATATCCTTTTTCTTCCCCTTTTTGAACATCACGGCTTTTATATGTTTGAATAATGCTTCCCACCATTGTTGCACCAACTTCCGACATAATTATATCACCAAAATTTTGTGTGTGAATGGTTAAATATCCTCTCTTATTTTGACAAAAAATTTCTATCTTTTTTTTAACAGCAATAGGCGAAACTGAATAATAATCGCCATTTATTTTTGTTAATTGAGAAATGTTTCCCGAAACAGGAAAATGAAAACGGTGATAATCTCAATATTATGATGCTTCCGTTTAAATATTTTTTTACAAGTAATTTGTGTCGTAAAAATTTTTCAACATTAAATTTACAACCTTTAACAATAAAATCCTGATTGCTTACATTGCTGTATGCAAGAATTTTACCATCGCCGGGAGAAATAATAATAGTTGAATCTCTGTCTATTTTTCTGGCATCGGGTTTTAATTTCCGTATGAAGAAATCGTTAAAAGAAACAAATTTTTGTTTCTCGGTTTCATTCAAATCAATATTATAACTTTTTACAAAAGGCTCAATTTTTTTTATAGATTTTGGAGAATCCATCATATCTCCATAAAAAGAAGAGATGAATTTTCTTTTCACCAAAGTATTAAGCGAAAGTTTTCCCACAGGATTATTATATAACCAAACAAGCCATTTTTCATCCGCTACTTTTTCAATTTTAATTTCACCAGTTGCTCTTTCTACATATTTTATTGGTGCATTTTTTGAGAAAGGATAAAATACTAATATTGCTACAATTAATATTATTGAGATAAGTATTATTTTCTTTTTTGATTTCATGTGTTTTTTAACTTTTAATTAAGATGTTTATATCTTTAAATCCTTTGAGGATTATTCTGTTATAAACTTTACTAAACATCCAAATCTTCATAATGTTTGTTAATTATAAATAATTTATATTTTTTTAAAATTTAAAAAACACCTGCATTTGCTACGTGAAAAAAAAGAATTAACAGAAAGCAATATTAACAATTGGATTATTATCGTCAAATACATTTATGACACTGGCTTGGTATGTGCACTTAAATTTTTTTGAATGGAAATGGTTTAATAAATTAGGCTTGCTTTCAATAATTTTTTATTAGTTGGGCAATTGCATTGTTTGAATATTTTTTTCAGGTTCCTGCAAACAAAATTGGTTTTAAAGGTAACGGAGGTTCATTCTCAATAGTTCAGTTAAAAGTTATAACATTAATAGTTTTTTGTGTTTTTACATTAATTGCTTTTAAAAACCAGACAATTAAGTGGAATCATATTGTTGCTTTTCTATTTCTGATTTTGCTGTTTGTTTTATGTTTAAAAAATAAAGTGTAAATTTTTAATGGGATTAAGAACTGAAAAGAGTAAACTAAATTCAGGCCGAGACATATTGCAAAAAAAAATAGATTGTATTCTTGTTGAATAAAATCCATACGATGCAATTGTGCGGTAGTGAGAATGTGAATTGGTTTAGAAACTGTAATATTGAATTTAAAACGTGGCTTTTTTAAAGAGTGAATTGAAAAGACTTGGAGCATTTTATCTAAAATATAAGGGTAATTACAGGTTTACTACTTGCATAATTGAAATAGACTTGAAAAATTAAAAAATAATAATACTGTTTTTGGCTTCTATGTTGGTGGTTTTTAGGTTCCTCATGATTTTGACGGGAGCTAAGTTTGTTTTTTTAATTCAGCTGAAGCTTTCATTATTTAAATTTGTTATAAATAAATACCGTAATCATGGTATTGTATAAGATTTTTTTTACGTCCATTTTTGTATTGTTTTAAATCAATCTAAATAAATATAAAAATATAAAGAAATGAAAAAAATTATTACATCATTGTTTTTAATTGTATTTACATTACAATTATTTTCGCAAGAAAAAACAGACGCAATGCTTTTTGGGGACGTAAAATGTGAAGGAGAACATATCCCATATGTTAATATCCTTGTTAAGGGAACCACAATTGGTACTACAACAGATGGCTCAGGACATTTTAAGTTGGCAAATTTACCAATAGGTAAAGTCGTTATTATTGCTCATTGTTTAGGATATAAAATGCAAGAACAAGAAGTGGAAATGAAATTAAATAAAGCAACAGAATTATTTTTTGATATAGAAGAAGATCCCTTAGAATTAGAACAAGTTGTAGTTACTGGAACAAAAACAAAACATTATATTAAAGATGTTCCTGTTAGAACAGAAGTTATTACAGCGAAGTCAATTGAAGCAAAAAATGCAAATAATCTTTACGAAGTTTTGGAAGGGATTCCTGGTATAAGAGTTGAACAACAATGTCAATTTTGTAATTTTTCAATGATTAGAATGCAGGGTTTGGGAGCAGAACATACACAGATTTTGATAAACGGGCAACCAATTTATTCGGGTTTAGCAGGAATTTATGGTTTACAACAAATTAGCACAAATGATATTGAAAGAATAGAGATTATTAAAGGAGCAGGTTCTGCACTTTATGGAAGTAGTGCAGTTGCTGGAGCAATTAATATTATTACAAAAGAGCCATCGTTAGTTCCTACAACAAAAGTAGGTATGCAATTTGGAAATTATGGTACAAATAAATTTGATTTAGCTTCTTCCTTAAGAAATGAAAAAGGAAATATAGGATTAAATGTTTTTGCTCAAAAACTTACAGGTGATGCAATTGATGAAACAGGAGAAGGAACAACTTCTGATGAAGTTAAAAAGAAAGATGGAATTTCTGACAGAGTAGCTTCAAATCTTAATAATGCAGGATTTGGATTATATATAAAGAACCTGTTCTCAAAAAATGATAAACTTATTTTGAGAGGAAGGTATATATATGAAAAAAGATATGGAGGAACAATGGACGATGATTATTATAAAAATCCACTTACAGATGGAACAGAATCAATTATAACAGATAGATACGAAACTGAACTTTCTTATAATAAGAAATTTGTAAATAATTCTGAAGTTAATTTATCTGTCGCTTATACTAATCACGACAGATATGCTACAAATGATTCTTTCCTTGGAGATTATATGGAATCTCATAATGATAGTCTTCCGAAAGTAACAGATATGAGACCTTATCTTGCAGATGAAAACTCAATAACAACAACATTAACTTTTGCGAAAAAAATAAAAACACATAGTTTATTAGTAGGATTTCAAAGTTATTATAATAAACTTGAAGAATCCGGAATGTATGTTGTTGTAGATCCTTCGAATCAATATTCAGGAAGTTCTTATAAATCAACAAGTAAAAAATCGGCAAATGAATTTGGTGCTTTTATTCAAGATGAGTGGGCAATAAGCAATATTTTGACAGTTGTTCCCGGTATTAGATTCGATATTCACAACTCGAAAGAAGAATATAAGTCAAATAAACAAATTTTTACATCTTCTTTTTTTCCAAAAAATGAGTTTGATGAGAATAGTATTAATCCTAGAATTGCTTTAAAATATGATGCTTTTGAAAAATTAACTTTAAGAGCGAATGTGGGAACAGGATTTAGAGCTCCATATGGATTTTCTGAAGATTTGCATTTGTGTAGTGGTTCACCAAGAGTGTGGAAATCCTCTGATTTAAACCCAGAAAAATCTATTAGCTATAATTTTTCGGCTGATTATTATGGAACAAAAACAAGAATTAGTGCAAATGTATTCAGAACAGAATTAAAAGATAAAATTGCATTTGCCGATGCTGACCCCAAAACTGAAAATTTAGGATATGATTATCAATGGGAGAATATTGACGATGCTTTTGTTCAAGGAATCGAATTTTCATTAGTTACTAAATTGATTAAAGATCTAGAATTTGGTCTTGATTTTACTTACAATCAGGGAGAATATGATAATCCAAGAGATGATTGGAAAGGTACTATTTACGAAGATGATAGTAAATATATTTCAAGATTTCCTAAAACAACAGGGAATATCAAATTTGATTATAGCCCTAAAAATTGGAATTTTGCAATATCAGGAAAATATCAAGGAGATATGTATATAGATTATTTTGCAGAAGATGAGATTTCAAGTAAAATAAAAAAAACAGACCCATATATGATTTTTAATGCCAAAGTTTCAAAAACAATAAAACAAGTTAAATTGTTTGCTGGTGTAAATAATATATTGGGCTATATTCAAGATGAAAAACATCTTGATGACGCAGCTTTTATGTACGCTCCTGTATATGGAACAATGTTTTATGGTGGTATATCAATTAAAATCAGACATTAATAAGTCCTCTATTTTTTTTAGAATATAAAAGATTAGGTATAATAGTTTTGTGTATTATTTATCTGTCAGGTCTTTTTTTTAATTTGTTTCGGTGTTAATTTTATTAATGCAATAAATTAGAAATTATGAAAAAATTAAAACTATCAATTTTATTATTTGCATCCATTTCGTTTCTTTTTTTCTCGTCATGTGAAAAAGATGATGACAATAATAATAATAATAATCAAGAGCAATTTAAGAGTTTAAATTCTCCTTATTTAATCTGTGTAAGTAGAAGCTCTGGAGGTATAGGAATATAATTGACAAATCGTTACAAGGCGAAAAAGAAACTTTTACATTAATATTCAAAAGAAAAGATAACGGCAAAATGGTAAAAGCGATTTTTAACAGAATTAAACTTTTTGAACCTAAAATGATAAAGGGAATGATGCCATTAAAAGAAAAAGTTGAAACTGGAGTTGCAACTGATGATGAAGAGAAATTGTTTGGGGAAAAGGCTCAAATTGTTGTAGAAAAAGTAATTGCAAATATGCCAAAAGGTGTTATTACAATTTCGGAATGTTCAAAATGTGTTTTTCCAAGTAAATAAATAATACTAAATTTTAAAATTAAAAGAACCATGAAAAAATTAATTCTAATATTAATTGTGCTATTTTCATTAAATTCAATGGCACAGGAAAAAAATGCACTTCTAATAATTGCTCATGGAGCTCCTGCAATTGCATGGAAATGGAATAAACAAGTGTTGGAAATTGAACAACAAGTGAAAGATGTATTGAAAACAAATAAAATTATCGGTTATGATGAGGTTAGGGTAGCACTTATGGAGTTTACAAAACCCCATATTGCCGATGTTTTTCATGATTTTGAAAAACAGGGGATTACAGATGTTTATGCAATACCTTTATTTATTGCACCTTCTGGACATTCAATTTTCGATATCCCTACAATTCTAGGCTTATCTTATGATAAAAAGATGGCTGATGGATTGAAAGAAGAGAATATCGATATAGTGGATACAGATATTAAAATAACCGTAGGACCAACATTGAATTATGAAAATGTGATGAAAGATATTCTGTTAGATAATGTAAAAGAATTATCGCAAAATCCATCCCAAGAAGCCTTGGTAATACTAGCTCATGGCGATAAAAATTTTATGCCAATTTGGAAAGACATAACAAATGAAACAGGAAACTATATTCTTGCTAATACAGGCATAGATTATTTTGATAAAGGTTTTGTGGAAATTGGACAGTCGTTTTCTACCGATGGTGTTAGCCCAATTCTTAAAGCTGCTAATGAAAAAAATAGGGTGATTGTTATTGGAATGTATACTTCAATGGGAGTAAAGCAAATGGCCGAAAATTCAGTAACGGTTATAATGGGGCATGAGATGAAAACAAAAAAAATGTTTAAAAATAAAAATATTGTTTTTGCTGAAAAAGGTTTGTTGCCTGATAAAAGGATAAGTGAATGGTTAGTGCAACGTGCAAAAGAATGGATAGAAAAATAACAATAAAAAAATTATATCATGAATAAAATAATACAGATTAACCAAACAGAAGACGGTATTAGAGTGTTTTATGCAGGAAGTCATTTGTCTTTTATTGAAGACTGGAATAAAACGTCGAAAAATTTTAAAGATAATAAACGCGATAAAGAGCAAAAATAATGAAAACTGTATTGTCAATCATATTAATATTTTTAACCAGCAATATTGTTTTTGCTAATGAGACTTTTTTAAAGGTTTTCGACAAAGAAACAAAACAGCCGTTAGCTTATGCTAATGTTTGTTTTCAAAGTGTTTCTTCAAAAGAAAATTTTTATTTTGTTACATCTTTAAATGGAGAAACAAAAAATCCGGTTAAAGAGAAATCAAAAATCGTTATCTCTTTTGTAGGCTACGAAACATTAATTGATACAATAAATCCTAATGAAGCTAAAGTTTATTATTTGCAGCCCGATGTGTTTAATATGGAGCAGGTGGTTATTACTGCTACACGTACCGAAAAAGCGTTGAAAGATGCACCAGTAATTACTCAGGTTATTACTGCTAAACAAATTGAATCGAGAGGTCTTGAAACTGTTCAGGATGTGTTGGAAGCTGATATGCCTGGAATTGAATTTCAAAGACACGGTGGCAGTAGCGATATAAATATTCAGGGAATTTCTGCAAAAAATGTGTTGATCTTAATTGATGGTGAACGAATGGCGGGCGAAACTCGTGGCAATGTAGATTATTCAAGATTGAATACTAACGATGTTAAACGTATTGAAATTATTAAAGGTGCTTCTTCAGCACTATACGGTTCTCAAGCAATGGGGGCAGTAATTAATATTATTACCAAAACATCGAAACAAAAATTTTATGTCAATATTTCGTCAAAATATAAAGCTTATAATGAAATAAATTATCCCAATTTAAGCAAAAGCGATGAAAATTATAATTTTGAGAAGAACCTTGATAAACCCAATCTTAACATAAATGCGGTTACCGGATTTAATATTAAAAAGTTTAGTTCAAAAACAAATTTTGTAATAAAAAGCACAGATGCATACCAATTGTATGATAGAGATTCTTTAATTAAAGAATATATTAATCTTGATACTATTATATACGAAGCTGTACATAAAACTCCAACAAGTATTGAAGGAACTCAGGATTTTTCTATAAACCAGAAATTTGAATATCGGTTTAATAATAAATTAAGCCTTGAGACAAATGGAACATATTATAATCATCATAAATATGATTTTTACAAAGATAAAAAACATGATTTTTATGATGATTTTTCTTACGGATTAAAAGCGTTTTATAAACCTGATGAGGGAAAATCAATTGTTTTTTCCTATCATTCAGATATATATAATAAATATGATTATCTGGAAAAACTTGATGAAAAGGTAAAAAATTATAGTCAACAATATCAAAATCCTAAAATTACAGGAAACTATAAAATTGGAGAGAAACAAATGCTTACTGCAGGCCTCGAATATTTGCATGAGGTTCTTGAATCAGACATGTTTGTTTATGGGGAAATGCAAGAAAAACAGGTTTCTAATTCGGTGGTTTTTTTACAAAACGATATTAAAATAAATCCCAAATTGAACATTATTGCCGGTATAAGGGGAGAGTATCATACTTCTTATGGAGAACATTTTACGCCTAAGTTATCGCTTATGTATAAATGGCTACCCTTAACTTTTAGGTTAAACTATGCTGCGGGTTATCGTTCGCCGGGATTAAAAGAACTTTATATGAACTGGAGACATCTTGGTATGTTTACAATAGAAGGAAACGAGAACCTGAAACCTGAAACAAATAATTATTTTTCAGCCTCTGTTAATTTTTCAAAATTATGGATTAATACATCTGTAAATGTTTATAAAAATTATTTCAATAATAAAATTGATGGACAATGGGCTAAAGACCAAACTATTCTTAAATATCAAAATATAGAAAAATCCAGCCTATTTGGAATCGATTATTTGTCAAAAGTGAAATTATCTAAAGCATTTATCATTAAAGGCGGATATTCGTATGTATACGATAAAAATAGTAACAATGGACTACGACTCTCTGGTGTGAGCCCGCATAATGCAAATCTGCAATTAGAATATAAGTTCAAAAAAGGCTTTTACGAACTTTTAGCAAATATTACTGGAAAATATATTGGAGCAAAAGATTTTGATGTATTAGACGAGTTTGAATACCGAGGCGAAGCTATAGAAGAATATTACAAAATGCATTATGATGACTATTCCATTTTAAAATTTTCAGTAAGCCAACGTTTTTACAATTCGGTAAACCTTGTGATTGGCGTGGATAACCTTTTCGATTACACGGCAGATATAGTAACATTTAACACATCAACAACTCCCGGCAGGCGATATTTTATAAGCCTGAATGTGGCAATTGAAAAACTGTATAAACAATTTAAATCTAATTAATAATTAAAATTAAATTACAATGAAACATTTATTAAATTTTGCGACAGTAATGCTTTTGGGCGTTACTTTGGTCTTCTCTTCATGCGACAAGGATGACGACCCTGAACCTGAGAACAATGATGTTGTTTCAGGAACAATAACAATTAATGCAACTGCTTATGATAAGTGGATATATTTTTCTTTTGCTAATGAAAAAGAAGTTGAAGTTAATGATTTCTCAAATTCGTCTGACTGGGACATAGGTTTCCACCGTCAGGATATACGAGTAAATTGTGGGAAATCAGGCACTGGTAAAGGTGGAACATATAATGCTGGTAAAGTAGATTTTGCATCATTTGCAGAAGCTCCAGAAACAGGATATCTATTAAACGATTCTATTGAAATACTTGAAGCGTTTGTGATGCCACCTGTTAAAGTTAAGGTTCCTGGCGATACTCTTTTGGCTAAATGGATTGACATAAAGTATGGACAAGCAGGACCGGAATATACTGTTAGTAATAATATTTATGTTGTTAAAACTGCTGATGCGAAATATGCTAAAATTTGGTTAAAAGATTATTTTAACGATAATTCTGAAACAGGTTATATTACAATGAAATATACTTACCAACCCGATGGAAGTAATAAACTGAAATAAGGAAATAATAAATAGTAATAAGATTAAAACTTGGCAGAAAAGGCAGATCTTGCCTTTTCTGTTTCTCCTATGGAGATGAGTAATTTAAAATGAAAATTAATGATTGAAAGTAATATTGATAATATTTAGTTCCTTATTTTTATTTTGTGAAATGATGTATGCGTTTTTTTTGAAATACAGGATAAATGTGATACAAAAATAGGGCTAATACAAAATTGTCAGATATATTGTTTGAGTATATAGTAAACATAAAAATCACTACATTTAGGTATTGTATATAAAAAAAAGAACAGCGTTCTTTACAGTGTAAATTTTTAAGAAATTATGCAGATACAAAAAGCGAATATACGAAAAATAATATTGGATGTGTCGAGAGTTGAATTTTTAGAAAAAGGATACAAAAATACATCAATGCGAACAATTGCTAAAAAATCGGGAGTTGGGCTAAGTAATACATACAATTATTTTAAAAACAAAGATGAAATTTTAAAAGAAGTATTGAAACATCTATTACAGGCTTTTGATATACTGATAGATGAACACAATAGCCCTGAATATATTAGCCTTGATATTTTTATTTCTAAAGAATATATGCAAAAGCAGATAAATATATTCGTCGAATTTATTCTTAAATATAGGGAAGAATTAAAACTTCTTCTTTTTAAGGTTCATGGTTCTTCGCTTGATAATTTTAATGAAGAATATACTAATCGTCATACAAAAATTGGGTTAGAATACATTGATAAAATGAAAGAGAAATATCCTCAAATTAATACAAATATTTCAGATTTTTTTATTCATACTATTAGTTCATGGTGGTTGAGTATAATTGGAGAAATTGTATCGCATGATTTAAGTGATGAAAAAATAAAACAATTTATTTCAGAGTATATGGTGTATGCAACAGCAGGATGGAAAAAAATATTGAAAATATAACCTTTTTTTTTGAACGAATAAGAACACTGTTCTTTATTGAATATAAAAATAATAAATAAATAAATTATGAAAACATTATTAAAATTACAAGCTTATATGACAGGCAGAAAAGCACTTTTGCCTGGAGCATTGGCTTTGTCAGCAATCAGTACCCTTATGGGTATGTTGCCATATATATTTATATGGCTTATTGTAAAAGAGTTATTTAATACTGGGGCAGACTATTCTCAAGTTCGTATTAATACTTATGCTTGGTGGGCTGTGGGAATGGCAATAGCAGGTGTTATATTATATTTTTTGGCTCTTACACTATCTCACTTAGCTGCATTTAGGGTAGAAACCAATATGCGAAGACTGGCGATGCGGAAAATAATACGTATGCCTTTGGGATTTTTCGATAGAAATACAAGTGGCAGTATTCGTAAAATTATTGACGATAACGCAAGTATTACTCATAGTTTTTTAGCACATCAATTACCTGACCTTGCCGGGAGTATTCTAATGCCTTTAACGGCTCTTGTATTTATTTTCGTGTTCGATTGGCACTTGGCATTAGCTTGCCTTATCCCAATTATAATATCTATGGTGCTTATGAGCTTTATGATGGGTGGTAAAGGAAAAAAATTCATGAAAAATTATATGACATCTCTTGAAAATATGAATACCGAAGCGGTGGAATATGTTAGAGGGATACCTGTAGTAAAGGTTTTTCAGCAATCAGTTTTTTCATTTAAAAATTTTCATAATAGTATTATTCAATACAAAAATATGGTATTTGAATATACAAAAATTTGGGAAAACCCAATGTCAATTAATATGGTAATTATTAATGGTTTCGTATTTTTTTTAGTTCCCGTAGCCATTTTATTAATTGGATATTCTGGTAATTATACACTTGTGTTGGTCAACCTGTTTTTCTATATTTTAATAACTCCTGTTTTTGCCCAAAGCATGATGAAGAGTATGTATATGAACCAAGCTTTGGGACAAGCAAAAGAAGCAGTAAACAGAATGGAAAAATTAACAGATGTAGAACCGCTTCCTGTATTGAATAATCCCAAAACCATAACAGGACATGATATTTGTTTTAAGAATGTGTCGTTTATTTACCCCGGAGCTAAACAAAAGGCAATAGATAATATTAGTTTTATTATTCCCAAAGGAAAGACCGTAGCATTGGTAGGAGCATCAGGCAGTGGAAAAACAACTATTGCAAGACTCGTTCCCCGTTTTTGGGATGCTGACACCGGAAAAGTTTGCATTGGAGGAACAGATGTAAAAGAGATTGATCAAAAAGAATTGATGAATAATGTTTCGTTTGTTTTCCAAAACACCAAATTATTTAAAACAAGCTTGCTTGGAAATATCAAATACGGTAATCTGGATGCATCAAACGAAGAGGTGGAAAGAGCCGTAGATTTGGCACAATGTCGTGAAATTATTTGCAAATTACCCGATGGATTAAACACCAAAATAGGTGTAGAAGGTACCTATCTTTCGGGAGGCGAACAGCAACGTATTGCATTGGCACGTGCTATTCTAAAAGATGCACCTATTGTGGTGTTAGACGAAGCAACTGCTTTTACTGACCCCGAGAACGAATATTTAATACAAAAGGCTCTGGGAAAACTCACCAAAGGCAAAACAGTACTTCTTATTGCTCATAGGCTTACCAGTGTAATGGATGCAGACATTATCCTTGTAATAGACAAAAGTAAAATTGCAGAGCAGGGAAATCATTATGAATTACTTAACAAACAAGGAATCTACTCAAAAATGTGGAATGAATATCAACAATCAATAAAATGGACTATAGGAAAGGAGATTCAATATGTATAATATATTAGAAAAACGATTTGCATTAACACACAAAGGGGCAAAAGATTTTACCAAAGGGATTTTTTTTACAACTCTTCTTGACATAGCATTAATGCTTCCGGCAATTTTCGTTTTTTTGTTTCTTGAAGATTACCTTATACCTGTTATAAACCCTTCGGCTACCGTTGCCAATGGTTTGTGGTACTATATTTTACTTGGTGTAATATTTATGTTGATAATGTGGGTTATTGCCCGGTTTCAATATCGAAACACATATACTACCGTATATGACGAAAGTGCCAATCGACGTATTTCTTTGGCTGAAAAGCTACGCAAACTACCTTTGGCTTTTTTTGGAGAGAAAAATTTATCAGACCTTACGGCAACTATAATGGACGACAGTACCGAGCTGGAACATACATTTTCACATGCAGTACCGCAATTACTTGCTTCAATTATAAGTATGGTATTGATTGGAATAGGAATGTTTTTTTACAATTGGCAACTATCTCTGGCTTTGTTTTGGGTAGTTCCTTTAGCTACAGTTGTGCTTCTTATATCTAAGAGATTTTTATATAAAGAATTTCAAATTAATTATCAAGATAAAAGAAATGTAAGTGAGCAAATCCAGGAAGGATTGGATACCATACAGGATATAAAATCCTATAACAGTGAAGATACTTATTTAAACGAGTTAAACCAAAGGCTAAATATTTATGAAAAACAATTAATAAAAGGAGAGCTACTGGCAGGAGGGCTTGTGAATTCTTCACAGAGTTTATTAAAATTGGGATTAGTAAGTGTTATTATTGTCGGAGTACAACTTCTTTCGGCTGGGACAATTGATTTGTTTATGTATCTTATATTCTTGGTGATTGCTACGCGAATTTATAATCCAATAAATGAAGTGTTTAATAATTTGGCAGCCTTATTTTATCTTGATATTCGTATTAAAAGGATGAACGAGATGGCAGCTTTGCCAATTCAGCAAGGTAAAACCAATTTTAAACCACAGAATTTTGATATTGTATTCGACGATGTAAGTTTTTCATACGAAACAGGTAAGCAAGTTTTACAAAATGTTTCGTTTACAGCTAAACAAGGAGAAGTAACCGCATTGGTTGGACCATCAGGAGGAGGGAAAAGTACTTCAGCTAAACTTGCAGCCCGGTTTTGGGATATAGATTCAGGGGAAATTTTGTTAGGAAATCAAAATATTAGCGAAATAGAACCAGAAACTTTACTACAAAATTATTCGGTTGTTTTTCAGGATGTAATGCTATTTAATGCCAGTGTAGTGGACAATATTCGTATAGGAAGGAAAGATGCTACTGATGAAGAAATAAAACAAGTAGCAAAATTGGCACAATGCGATGAGTTTATTAATAAAATGCCAGATAGATACCAAACAATAATTGGAGAAAATGGTGACACTCTTTCTGGTGGTGAACGTCAACGTATTTCCATAGCTCGTGCTTTGCTGAAAGATGCACCTATCGTGTTGTTGGATGAAGCCACCGCCTCGCTTGATGTTGAAAATGAAACTAAAATACAAGCAGGTATTTCAGAATTAATACGAAACAAAACAGTAATAGTCATAGCTCATCGTATGCGTACTGTAGCCAATGCGGATAAGATAGTCGTATTGGAAAGTGGAAAAGTTGCAGAAAGTGGAAATCCCGAAAATTTGAAGTTGAAAAATGGAGTGTTTGCGAAAATGGTAGATAGACAAATGGCAAGGTAGAGCATTATAGTTCAAAGTATAATGTTTAAAAGAAGAATATGAAAATAATATTTTACAATAAAAAAAGTATAAAATGAAAATACAAAAAATAAACAATTGGTTCGAGAAAAGAACTATTGGAATCATTCGAAAAAGATGGTTAATTATTGCCCTGTTTATTGCAATTGTATCAATAGGATTTAATGGATTAAGAAGTTTGAAAATAGAATCATCATGGGAGGATTTCTTTTTAGAAGATGATCCTGTTTTAGTAAAATCTGAAGAGTTCAAGGAGATTTTCGGAAACGATTATTTTGTGGCTGTGCTTACCGAATGTAATAACTCTTTTACAAAAAAATCGTTGGAGCTTATACGTGAATTATCTAATGAGTTGATGGATAGCCTTTCGTATGCCGAAAAAATAAGCTCTCTTACAGATATTGAGTTTATGACAGGAACCGAATTCGGGATGAGAATAGAACAAATTGTTCCTGAAATAATTCCTTCAGATAAGCAATCACTGCAAAAAATAAAAGATAAAGCATATAGCAAACCTGAAATTGCAGAACGACTTATTTCTAAAGATGGAAAATTTACATGGATTATTCTTAAGCTTCGAACGTTTCCCGAGGTCGAGATTGGGAGCAAAGAATCAAATTCAATGACTCCTGATATGTTAACAGGTTTTGAAGTAGAAAAGATAATCACAAAAGAAAAATACAAAACTATCTCGCCAAGAGCAACCGGAATGCCTTATGTTTCATACAAGAAACAGAATTATTTTGGAAAAGAAGCCGGAAAAATAATGGGAATGGCTTTACTACTTGCCATAATTGTTTTAATATTAGCTACAAAATCTTTCAGGGGTGTTTTTGTTCCGTTGATAACATCAATTAGTTCTATTGTTATAGTTTATGGAGCGTTAGGATATATGGGTTATTCCATAGATAGTGGAATGATAAGCATTCCTATTTTGCTCTCATTGGCTGTTGCCATAGCTTATAACATTCATGTATTTACGTTTTTTAAGAGAAATTTTTTTATTCATGGTAAACGTAAAAAAGCAGTAATTGAAGCTGTTAGTGAGATGGGATGGCCAATTTTGTTTTCGGCACTTACCACTATGGGAGCTTTGCTTACATTCCTAATTATTCCCATGCGTCCACTTCGTTTTGTTGGTTTTGCTACTGCTAGCTGTGTGCTTATAACATTTGTTATTGTTATTTTATTAATGCCAGCATTATTAAGTTTTGGAAAAAATAGAGCTCCGCATCCAGCATTAAAAGAAAAAGGAGGTCGTTGGTTAGATTTGAAATTAGGGAAATTGGGTAATTTTGTTTTAGCATATCCAAAATCTATAATAATTGTTTCAGTTGTTATTATTGGTATTCTTATTATTGGTGCAACAAAAGTAGAATCTGCTTTTGACATTGAAAAAACAATGGGAAGGAATATCCCGTATGTAGATGATTTGCTCGATATTAGCGAATCTGAATTAGGATCTCTTTATTCTTATGATTTATTAATAGAATTTAATGATGATGGTGCAGCCAAAAAACCTGAAAATCTTAATAAATTTGAGGAAGTTGTGGCTTATGCCGAAAGCTTTTCTCTTACTAAAAGAACGTCTTCAATTCTTAATATTATAAAAGACCTAAACCAAACATTAAACGAAAATAACGAAGTTTTTTATCGTGTTCCCGCTAATAAAAGGCAGGTAGCACAGATGCTTCTGCTTTACGAAAATTCGGGAGGAACAGAAGCGGAATATTGGATAGATTACGATTATCGTCGTCTTAGACTTATGGTGGAAATTAGTACATTTAATTCAGGCGAAGCCGAAAGAGAATTAATTGATATTCAGAAAATGGCAAGTGTATTATTCCCCGAAGCTCAGGTTACTGTTGTTGGTAATCTTCCTCAGTTTACGACCATGATGCAATATGTTGTAAAAGGACAGGTTCAGTCGTTTGCTTTTGCATTAATTGTAATAATGGTTCTTTTAATGATTGTATTTGGAAGTATTCGTACAGGGCTTGTAGGTTTAATTCCAAATATTGCCCCCGCAATTGCTGTTGGTGGTGTTATGGGCTGGTTCGGTATTCCTTTAGATATGATGACCGCTACAATTATTCCCATGATTCTTGGTTTAGCAGTAGATGATACAATTCATTTTATTAATCATGGTCAATTAGAGTTTAACCGAACTAATAGTTATGATAAATCAATTATTAAAACTTTTAAAACAGTTGGTGTTGCTCTTGTGCTTTCAACCATTGTGATTTCATCCAATTTTTTGGTTTACACAACATCTACAGCAAATCAGTTTATAAACCTCGGAATACTTGCTGTTATTGGAATGCTTGCAGCATTAGTTGCTGATTTATTTATTACTCCAATTTTGTTTAAATGGTTTAAAATATTTGGAAAAGAAGAGCGTATTAATGGATAATGGATGGTTAAGATACCTTAGAAACTATCAATTATCCTTTTTTAAATTTTAATCAGAAAGGAAAAATATGTTTGAATTAGATTTTACAATAAAAAGTGCTTGGATATTAAGCCTTATATTTTTATTGGTTTCTTATCTCCCAATTATTTTTGGTGGAAAAGGAGCAAAACGCTTAGTGGATTTTTCATGGATGAATAGAAAGGGTAAACAATTATCAGTTTTAATTATGATCCTTTTTATATTTATGCTTGTTGCCCCCGTATTTCTAGAGATAACTAGTAACCCTGTTCTACTAATAGTAGGTTTTGCCTTTTTTACGATAGGCTGTATTTTTATTTTAATCAGTTACCTAAATTATTTCACAACTCTTTTGGGGCAATTAATCACAAAAGGAATGTATAAAGTTTCTCGTAATCCTATTTATGTATTCTCATTAGTTGCTCTTATTGGAATCGCCATTTTAAGCGAATCGTTTCTATTGGGTTTACTGTTGCTCCTATATTCTATTATTCAACACCCTATTATTAAAGAAGAAGAACGATTTTGTAAAGAGAATTTTCGTGAAGAATACATACAATATAAAAACAAAACTAGAAGATATTTATAAACAAATCAAATTTCAAAACAATGAATAGATTAAAAACTATAACAGGAGTTGCAATTCTAATTGCAATATTTATAATGAGTAGCACAACAATTTTTGCACAAAACTTTATAGGAAAGCAGATAATGCAAAAAGTAAAAGATCGTCCCGATGGAGATACTCGTTATGCCGAAATGACAATGAAATTAATTAACAAAAGAAATAGAGTAAGGGAACGAAAAGTAAAATCTTATTCAATGGATATTGGAGAAGATAAAAAAACAATTATGTTTTTTCAGTATCCCGGAGATGTAAAAGGTACGGGTTTCTTAACTTGGGATTACGATGAAATAGGTAAAAATGATGACAAATGGTTATATCTGCCGGCAATGAAAAAAACTCGCCGAATTAGCGGTTCCTCAGCTAAGAAAGATTATTTTATGGGAACAGATTTTACTTACGATGATATGGGAAGTCGTAATATTGACGAAGATAGTCATAAATTTACCAGAGAAGAAAATATTGACGGACATAAGTGCTGGGTAATTGAATCTACATCTAAAGACAAACAAGATGTTTTTTCAAAAAAAATTACATGGATTCGACAAGATTGTTTTATTGCTCTAAAAGTTGAGTATTACGATAAACTTCAAAAGTTGCAAAGAAGATTACTTTTGTCAGACATTAAAAAGGTTGACGGATTTTGGCAAGCACAGAAGTTACATATGAGTAATGTTCAAACCAAGCATCAAACAGAGATAAGCATTGCAAATACTAAATATAATATATCTGTAAATGAAGAAGCTTTTACGGTTTCTAATTTAGAGAGGGGCGATTTTTAAGAATAAATAAGGAATTATGGATTAATGAAGTCCTTATTTATTCTTGAACTTTGTGTGCCTTGTGAGTTTTTGTGTTTAGGGTTTTTCCTTAAAGGGTGCACAAAGTTCATCACCAAGTAAAGAAATCTAAAGCATAATTCTAATTTATGAACGGCTTTGATACTCATTGTTGTGAAATTTTGTAAAGGTGAGTAATTATTCAGCTTAGTTCGTAATTAATAAATTATATAAAGCAAAACATGAAAAAATATTATATAATAATAACAATACTTCTATGGTCGAGCTTTGTTTTTTCGCAAGATGACAAATCAAAATTAAATCTAAATGGTTTTTTAGACACTTACCATGCAGTGCAGAGCAAAAGTCCTAACGATTTTATGAGTTCACGCACTCGTTTACGTACAGAATTGGATATAAAAAAAGGTAAATCATTCATGTTTGCTTCTCTCAATGCTATCTATAACAGTATTTTGCCAGAACAAACTAAAATTGAATTAAGAGAAGTTTTTTTAGAATACACAACTAAAAATTGGAATTTTAAAGCTGGACGACAGATTGTTATTTGGGGTATTTCTGATGGATTGAAAATTACAGATCTAGTATCTCCAATGGATATGACCGAATTTTTAGCTCGTGATTACGATGATATAAGAATGCCGGTAAATTCAATAAGAGTGCGATATTTAAATCAATGCATGAGAGCTGAAATAATTTTTATTCCTGTTTCATCTTTTTCTATTGTACCTTATCAGGAAGAAAATCCATGGTCGGTATTTCCTTCAAATACGGGTAATTATTTTGATGTGAATATGAATGTTAATCCGGAGAAAACTTTAAAAAATAGTGAGTACGGCGGTCGTTTATCTTTCTTTTTATCTGGTATTGATTTTAGTTTATCTGCACTTCATACATGGAACAAGATGCCGATTTTTAAACGTCAATTATCGGCAAACAACGATACGGTATTTGCAGTGGCAGTGCACAATAGAATGGATATGATTGGAGCAGATTTTTCTATACCCATTGCAAAATTTGTTGTTCGAGGAGAATTTGCAGAGTATTTTGGAGAGTTGCAATCGCTTAATATACCTGTAAACAGTAACGACTTGTTAAAGCGTAACACTACAAATTTTCTCTTAGGAATTGATTGGTATCCGGGTAATGAATGGACAATAACAGCACAATATTCACATAAATTGATATCAGATTACATTGATATTATAGAAAACAAAGAAAATACAGCATTAGCAACAATGGGAATTACTAAAAAAATATTACGTAGCACTCTTTGTTTATCAACTTTTACTTATTTAGATGTTAAAAACATGGGGTTTTTTAATCGAACAAGTTCTGATTACTCATTAACCGACGAAATTCATATTGCGTTGGGCTATGATTGTTTTCACGGCGATAAAGGAATGTTCGGTATGTATAAAAACAATTCGGAAGTTTGGTTTAAGGCGAAGTACTCGTTTTGAATCATTTATTATAGCATTGTAATTAATACAGGTCTGAAAAATATACTTAACTCTTATCAAATGGACTTTGATAAAGGAGCTAATCGAGATGCAGGTTATGTTTATGGACCTTCGTTACCGAGAACCATTTTTGTTGGTATTAAATTAGGTAATTTGCTGTAAATAAAGTTTTATTAGTCGTCATTGCGAGGGCGAAGCCCGAAGCAATCTGTTGACAATCAATATATAAGTGTTGCTTTTCTGCTGGCTGGCGGATTGCAAGGACGAAAAACATTTTTCGGAGTGGAAGCGATTTTTAGATGTTTTTTAAAAATTTTCCCCAATTCTTTCTCCCATTTTTACTTCAGTTTCTAAACTGTTTTGTGTGTTGCTGATTAAATCTTCGTCAATTTTAACTTTGTTTTCTTCAAAAAGAAGTACAACTGAAGAACCACCAAATTTAAAATATCCCTTCTCTTTTCCTTTTAATGCCAAATCTCCTTTATATGTTTGAATAATACTTCCAACCATTGTTGCACCTACTTCTGACATAATAACATCACCAAATTTTTGTGAATGAATAGTTAAATACTCTCTTTTATTCTGACAAAAAATTTCTGTAATCTTTTTTATAGCAATAGGTGAAACAGAATAATAATCGCCTTTAATTTTTGTTAATTTAGAGATTTTTCCAGCAACAGGGAAATGAAATCTGTGATAATCCGTAGGGCACAAGCGTAAAATTACAATACTCCCATTTAAATATTTTTTTGCTAGTGAATCATTTTGTAAAAATTTTTTAATATTAAATTTATAACCCTTAACAATAAAATCTTGATTTGTCATATTGCTGTATGCAAGAATTTTACCATCACCCGGAGAAATAATTACATTCGAATCAATATTTATTTTTCGGGCATTAGGTTTTAATTTTCGAATGAAGAAATTATTAAAAGAAGAGTATTTTTGTTTATCTACTTCAGTCATGTCAATATTATATTCTTCTACAAATGGTTTTATTTTTGAGACAGATTTTGGAGAATCCATCATATCACCATAAAAAGAAGATATGAATTTTCTTTTTACCAAAGAATTGAGCGAAAGTTTACCCACAGGATTATTATATAACCAAACAAGCCAATTTTCGCCCATAACTTTTTCAATATTAATTTCACCGCTTGCTCTTTCAACATATTTTATTGGAGAGTTTTTTGCAACCGGGTAAAATGTTAATATTAATAAAAATAATATTATTGAGCTAAGAATTATTTTTGTTTTTGATTTCATGTGTTTCTTAATTTTTAATTAAGATGCTTATGTTTTTAAATCCTGTGAGGATTATTTTTTTACAAAGTTATAAAATTTACTAAATATCCAAACTGGCATTCTGCTTAATAATTATAAAAAATATTTACATTTGCCGACTGAAAAAAGAGAATTAACATGAAAGCTATATTAACAATTGTACTATTATTATTATCAAATACATTTATGACACTGGCCTGGTATGGTCACTTAAAATTTTCAGACTGGAAATGGTTTAACAAGCTAGGTCTCGTTTCAATAGTGTTAATAAGCTGGGCAATTGCATTGTTCGAATATTTTTTTCAGGTTCCCGCAAACAGAATTGGATTTAAAGGTAACGGAGGGCCATTTTCTATAGTTCAGTTAAAAGTTATTCAAGAAGTTATTACTTTAATCGTGTTTTGTGTTTTTACATTAATTGCCTTTAAAGATCAAACAATTAAATGGAATCATATTGTTGCTTTTATATTTTTGATTTTAGCCGTTTATTTTATGTTTAAAAAATAGCATGAATAAATATTATTCATTAATAAAATATTTAATGTTATCTATTTGAATAAAATCGGGTTTAATCAACACTGCTTCCATAATATCATTCTCATTGTCAAGCGTCCAAAACTGAATTTTCAAAACATGTTGCACTTACAAAATTGTTTTTTTGATAACTTTTTTATTATAAGCAAATTTGTCTTAATTGTTGCGTAAAAAAAATCACGTAGTGATGATATGTTTATAGCACTGAGTTTATGAAATATTTTAATTGCCGTAGGTACGTCATGTTTCAATA
>JADFUR010000113.1 GCA_015222055.1 Bacteroidota bacterium
AAAGATAAAAGAAATGAAACTAATAAAATTGCAAAAGATATAAAAAAGACATATTTCATTCCCGGCAACACCATTCTCAAAAACCAAATAGATGTTGTTATGACGTATAGTAATGATATTGCTTTAATATTATTTTTTAATAAACTTTTGTTTATCATTGTTCAAATTTCTTATCAAATATAGTCAAAGAGTTTTGCTATATAAATGGTTTTTTTATATCAATAGCCTTTACAAAAATATATAAAAAAAGAATATCAATTATAAAGAAAGCTATACTATATTCTGGAAATTTAATACAAAGATAAACGAATATTAAGCCAACAACATTTAACAGTATTCAATATTTTATAGAGTTGCATATTTTTTTCATCTGATTAATAATTAATTATGAAGTTCGAAATATCAGTTAGTTAATACTTCATTCTTACTTTTTACTAAAGACCTTGTAAAGAAAGGAATTATTGATAAAATTGTAAAAATTGGTACTGAAAAATGTGAATTTCCACTTACAAAAACAAAGAAAAATGCAACTATATACAAAATAAAAAAAATTCCATGATATTTTCTGTATTTCCAATAATACCAAAAAGTAAGTATTAAAAAATATATATAGAAAAGACCTCCAATAATTCCGGAATAAAGAAATGAAGATAAAATCGGACTATGAGGATAGTCTACAGATTGTTTATCTTTTATTTCTTTTAATGTTAAATTTCGATGCTTAAATTTTTTGTCAAATAGATACATATAATCAAAACCGTTGCCAAATAATTTTTGTGTAAGGGTATAATTTTTGAATAACTCAAAAGCATATTGCCAACGGAAAGTGCGAAGTGAAGTTAAATTATTATTTCCTTTATTAAATTCAAATGTTTTTATTTGATCAATATACCTTCGCCTTTTTAAAGTATCATTACATGTTAATTCCACATTAGCAAAATCTATTGTTGTGTTTGGTTTCTGTGAATTCAAAAACATTGGAGGATTCTCAATATGATCTTCTTTAAATGTATATGAACAGATACATTCGTTCCACTCATCATTTATTTTATTTATTTTTTTCGGAAGGTTATTTAAATACTTACCGTTTTCCTTTATCCACCAGCCAATATAAAATGGAGTTCCTTTACCTTTTGCTATTCTATATTTAAATCTAAATTTATAATTTACATCTTTATAATAATGAATTTTTCGACCTTCATATGCTAAAGACCACCAACTATAACCATTATATCTATGTATTCGAATTGCATTTCCATATTTTGTAGCAATAATTTTATGAGAAATTGAGTCTTTTCCAATTTTCTTCCAAAATTTAAGACCATATTCAAAATTTCCATTATACAATAAATTTATAGAATCTTTATGATATTTTGAATAATCGTTCCAAAGTTTAGAATATAATGATTGATGAGAAATGTTTGGGAAAAAAAAAGTAGTGTATTTATAAATATCATTAGTGATATTTATTTGATTTTCTTTTTCACTAATTATGTTAGAGCGGAAAGGAAATAAAAATAGAATAACTAAAAATAAAAAATAAAATATTGAGCTGTTAATAATCAAATTCTTACAGAATATATTTTTCTTTTTTTTCATATTTATAAAAAGAAAAATAGTTCCTACAATAAGCATTATACATAGAACAAAAACCCCCCGGCGGGATTGTGATAATAAAACATTTGTAAAGAAAACGGCTATTATTAATTGACTAATTATTAAATTAGGTTTTAATTTATGTTTTTTTAAAGCATAGTAAAATAACAATATTGATATTACAAAATGTAATGCATAAAAATTATAATCAGAAACTAATGATATTCCAAAAGAGTTGAAAGATTTAAAAATACTCAAGTTCCACTGAAAAGTAAAATTCGACCATTTAATTATAGCAAATATTCCAATAAAAAATGTTAATAATACCCATGTCTTTAAAAAGCATCTGAAATATTTATGATTATAAAATCTAAAAAAGACATACCCCAAAGACGCAATTATTGTAAAATTAATTACATCTTTTATTGGAAATAAAACTAGTTCTTTCGAAAATATTATTCCTATTATTATAAAAAAAATAAGTATAACAAACTCCTTAATTGTTAAAAGATAAAGGGGAAATTGTTTTTTTTCTTTACTTTTCCATAAATAATAAAGGCTAACTAATATTAAAAATCCAAATGAAACAATGAATAAATATTTAATAGGCTCAAATATTGATCTGAAAATATATAATATTAATGTTAAACTCAAAAAAGCAGATATAAACTTATCATTTAATATTCTCACGGATACATTTTTATTAATTAATTCAATTTATATACACTTAATAAGATACTAAACATTTCAGCAATAGCAACTTCAACAGGACTTAATTTTATTAAATTTTGAAATAAAAAAATAGTTATTATCGTCATTGTCCCCAATAATTAATATTTTCGATATACCATTTTATTAATTACTTCAGTATAACTTTGTATAAGTTTCACCACCTTAGTAGAAACATTCTCATCAACATAATTAGGGACATTCAATGGAAAATCTCCATTCTCTTGCATAGACACAGCAGTATCAACAGCCTGCAAAACTTGATTTTTAGTAATGCCTGCTAAAATAAACACACCTTTATCTAAAGCCTCCGGACGTTCAGTAGATGTACGAATACATACAGCTGGAATAGGCATACCCTTAGAATTAAAAAATGCACTCTCCTCAGGAAGAGTTCCACTATCAGAAACAACACAAAAAGCGTTAAGTTGTAAATTATTATAATCATGGAAACCAAGAGGCTGATGTTGAATCACTCTCTTATCAAACTCAAAACCACGTTTCTCAATAAATTTTTTTGAACGGGGATGACAAGAATACAAAATAGGCATATCGTATTTTTCTGCCATAGCATTTACAGCATTCATTAGATTAAAGAAATTCTTTTCAGTATCAATATTTTCTTCCCTATGAGCAGAAAGTAAAATATATTTACTCTTCTCTAAACCAAGCTTCTTAAGTATATCACTAGCTTTGATTTGTTCCAAATTTGAAGACAACACTTCCGCCATAGGAGATCCCGTAACATAAGTACGTTCACGTGCTGTTCCCTCAAAATTCAGATAACGACGAGCATGCTCACTATAGCACATATTAAGATCAGAAATATGATCAACAATACGACGGTTAGTCTCTTCAGGAAGATTCTCATCAAAACAACGATTACCTGCTTCCATGTGGAAAGTAGGAATATGTAAACGCTTGGCTGAAATAACAGAAAGACATGAATTCGTATCACCTAACACCATTACAGCATCAGGTTTCTCTTTAACCATTAAATCATAAGACTTAGCTAGCACATTCCCCATAGTCTCACCTAAATCTTTTCCCACTACATTTAAGTAAAAGTCAGGTTCACGTAATCCCAAATCTTCAAAGAATACTTGATTGAGAGAATAATCATAATTTTGACCTGTATGCACAAGTAACTGATCAAAATATTTATCACATTTTTTAATAACAGAAGACAAGCGAATTATTTCAGGTCTTGTCCCTATTATTGTCATTATTTTTAATTTACTCATCGTCATATTATCTTTTATTTTTTTATAGGCTCAAAAAAAGTATCTGGTTTCTCTGGATTAAAACACTCATTACACCACATTACAGTAACCATATCATTATCCCCTAAGTTCTCAATATTATGCGTATAACCAGTAGGAATATCTATTACCTCTAACTTATCTCCAGAAACATAATACTCAATAACATTACCAATAATCTTTACGTTTGATGGCAAAATTTCTGGTACAGTAGGCATAGTACTTTCATTCATAGGTCTAAATCGAATTACACCTTTTCCAGAAACAACTAAAAACTTCTCGTTTTTAGTATGATGCCAATGTTCCCCCTTTATAATATTAGGATGAGATACATTTATAGAAATTTGACCTCTATCCTTAGACTTTAAGAATTCTGTAAAAGAGCCTCTGTTATCAATGTGACTAATTAAAGGATAAGAAAATTTATCCAAAGGTAAATAACTCAAATAAGTTGAATAAAGTTTTTTACTAAAGCCATCAGACATATCAGAAACGAAAAATGTTTCACGAGACTCCTTAAACGAATATAACAAATCTACAATTTCTCCTAATGTTGTATGATATTCGACTGGAACCTTACAATAATTTGCTAATTTATTCTCATTACCTTCGGCAGCATGAATAAGTTCAGTAAGCACATCATCAATATAAACAAGATCCATAGGATGTTTACGATCATTCACTTGAATAGAAAGACCATTCGCGATATTATTACAAAAAGTAGCAACAGCACTATTATAATTTGGGCGACACCATTTACCAAAAATATTAGGGAAACGGTAAATAAGAACCTTTGCTCCAGTTTCTTTAGAATATTCAAGCATCAAATCTTCACCTGCTTTCTTAGACTTACCATAAGGATTATCAATGGCAGCTTGTATAGAAGAAGAAATCATCACTGGACAATTATTCTTGTGTTTTTTTAAGGTATTAAGTAATGTTGTAGCAAAACCAAAATTACCTTTCATGAAGTCCTCTTGATCCTTAGGACGATTAACACCAGCTAAATTAAATACAAAATCTGCCTTCTTACAATAATTATCTAATAAAGCAGGATCTGTATCTATATCGTAAGAAAAGATTTCTACATTAGAATCTAATTTAAATGTTTTATCTTTTCCTTCTTTTATATTATTTAATTCAGCCACAAGATTGCTTCCCACAAATCCTTTAGCACCTGTTACTAATATTTTCATACTATTTATTTTTATCCTAAATCTTCTTTAATCATAGAAAGCTTAAAAAGAAGTTCTTTCATACCTTCAATATCTAAAGCCTTGGTATTATGAGAATGATAATCTTCAATTTTTGAAGTTTTTTCATCCCCTTCAATAAAATATTTATCATAATTCAAATCACGACTATCACATGGAATACGGAAATAATCACCCATATCTATAGCTTTTGCCATTTCTTCACGAGTTACAAGAGTCTCATAAAGTTTTTCACCATGACGTGTACCTATAACTTTCACCTCTGTATCTGCTTGATAAAGTTCTTTTAAAGATTTAGCTAAAACATCAAGTGTAGCAGCCGGAGCTTTCTGTACAAATAAATCCCCATTACTTCCATGTTCAAAAGCATATATTACTAAATCCACAGCATCATCAAGAGTCATCATAAATCGACTCATATTAGGATCTGTAATAGTTAAGATTTCATGTTTCTTTATTTGTTCAATCCATAAAGGAATAACAGAACCACGACTACCCATTACATTACCATAACGAGTACTGCAAATTGTAGTTTTAGCATCTTTACCTAAGGCACGACCTTTAGCTGTAGCTACTTTTTCCATCATAGCCTTACTTATACCCATAGCATTAATAGGATATGCTGCTTTATCTGTAGAGAGTACCACAACATTTTTTACTCCATGGGCAATCGCAGAATCAAGAACATTATTAGTTCCCTCTACATTAGTACGAACAGCCTCCATTGGGAAAAATTCGCAAGAAGGAACTTGTTTCAAAGCAGCAGCAGAAAATATATAATCTACACCTGCCATAACACCATCAACACTTGAACGGTCACGTACATTTCCAATATAGAATTTCACTTTAGAATTTTGAAGCATATGACGCATGTCATCTTGTTTTTTTTCATCACGACTAAAAATTCTAATTTCTTTAATATCTGAATCTAAAAAACGGTGCAATACTGCGTTTCCAAACGATCCTGTTCCTCCTGTTATTAGAAGCGTTTTATTTTTAAAAATACTCATTATTTTTTAATTTTTAATTATAACTTTTAATGTTTTAAATATCAATTTCAAATCAAAGCAAAAAGAAGATTTTTCTATATATTCTTTATTAATTGCCAATTTGTCTTGCATTACAACTTCACGATAAAATGTTTCTGGATCATTTGACTTTTCAAGTAATTCATTCTCATTTCGATAACATATAGAAGCCATATCTGTTATTCCTGGTCTCACATCTAAAACATGTAATTGCTCTTTAGAATATAAATCAACATATTTACGCACCTCGGGGCGAGGTCCAACAATACTCATATCACCTTTTAAAACATTTATCAATTGAGGCAATTCGTCTAATTTAAATTTACGAATATAATATCCAGATCTTGTAATACGAGAATCATGTCCTCCTATAGTTATCAGACTCTTTTTATCTGAGCCTATAGCCATTGAACGAAATTTATACAATTCAAAATCTTTATTAAATCTCCCTACTCTTATTTGTTTATATAAAACAGAGCCTTTCGAATCTAACTTAATACAAATAAATAATATAAGGAAAAAAGGACTTAATAAAATGATTCCCAGTCCACTTGCTACTATATCAAATATTCTTTTCATCTAAAAGACTTACTACTTCAATAAAATTATCGATAATAAAATCAACATTTTCATCTGTTAAACAAGTATGCAAAGGAATAGTAATTTCATTATGAAACATATCATAAGCATTTGGAAAATTCTTAATATCCATACCTAAATCTTTATAGGCAGTCATCATTGGAAGAGGTTTATAATGTACATTACAAGCTACCTCTCTTTTAGCCATTTCTATAATCGCTTGATTTCTAAATTCTATTGAACGTCCCAACAAACGTAAAATATATAAATGACCACTAGATTGGCTTATTTTTGTCCTATGAGGAAGTACTTGAACATTTAAAGGCTCATAAGCTTTATCATAACGAGCTATAATTTCTTGGCGACGTTTTAACATTTCAGGATAACGTTTAAACTGAACTAATCCTATTGCAGCCATAATATCTGTCATATTATTTTTGTATGCTGGATAAATAATATCATATTCCCATGAACCCAACTTAGTTTTAGCCAAAGCATCCTTGTTTTGTCCATGAAGCGATAATAGTTGAAATTTATTATAAAGCCATTCATCATCAATCTTGGCATTTGGTTTCCATGTTATAGCTCCTCCTTCTCCAGTTGTGAAATTTTTAACAGCATGGAAAGAAAAACTTGTAAAATCAGCAACTTCCCCACACATTTTTTCTTTTCTTATAGCACCAAGTGCATGAGCCCCATCTGAACTAATTATAACTCTATTAAATAATTTTTGAATATCATTGGAAGCATGAAATAATTTTTTCTTTTTTTCAACAATTTCATAAATACGATCATAATCACACATAACACCCGCTAAATCCACAGGGATAATAACTTTAGTATGTTCGTTAATAAGAGATTCTACCTGATTGTAATCCATTTCCAAAGTATTAGGAGCACAATCAACCATTACAACTTTAGCTCCCACATGACAAATTACACTTGCGGAAGATGTATATGTATAGGCTGATACAATAACTTCATCACCAGGTCCAACACCTAAAATACGTAAAATCATTTCCATTGCCGATGTCGCAGAATTCGTACATACTACTTTTTTAGTATTCACAAAGCCTGCTAATAAATTTTCTAATTTTTTAGTACGTGGACCAGTTGTTATCCAACCAGATCTTAACGCTTCAGAAACTTCTTTTATTTCTTGCTCACCTACATCAGGTGGAGAAAAAGATATTTTCATAATTTGTTTTTATTTTTATCCAATGTTTTTATCAATCGATACATTTTTCTTTTGGGATATGCCATAAAATTTGATAATACATAAAATCCCATTTGTTCATAAAATTTGATTGTCTTATAATTATTATAATAATCAGTAGTTAATGATAAACAATCAATATCATTTTTTCTTTTAAGAAAATTCTCTGTTTCCAAAATTAGGGTTTTACCATATCCTTTTCCTTGAACTTTTGGATTAGTTGCAATAGATAATACCTCTGCATAATTTCCATCATCTTTAGAAGAAGACGATTTTTTTGAAAAATTCTCAAACAAACGAATCAAAGACAATGGTTTCGTAAATAGTAATAATAAAGCTATACCTGAAAATTTACTAAAATTTTTTTTTACAAGAGATGAATTAAATCCTTTTGATTTATATGCTGTAGCACAAAATCCAACAATTTCATTATCCTCATAAATCCCAATTAGCACCCCTTTTTTTGAATTCATAACACAATAATAGTATAAATAAAGAAATCTACTTCCTAATGTTGTTAAAAAAAAATCTTTAAAAGCTAATTTATGAATTGATACAACCTGCTTCAATTCTTCTTTTTTTATTTTTTTACATATCATATTTTGAATTATTTAAATAAAGCAACTAACTTTTGTGTTAATTTTTTATAATCAAAAAATTCAGCAGTTTTAATATTATTATCTTTAATTGTTTGATATTCATCACTTGTTAATGAAAGAAGATGAAAAATAGCGTCAGAATATTCCTTCGAAGATTTAAATTCTTTAGCTATTCCTAAATTATATTTATTAATAGGACAATACATCATGCGAATATTACAACAAATGGGTTTTCCACTAGCCATATATTGAAACATTTTACTTTGACTACCACCATAATGACCAAAACCTTGTGGTTTATAATTTAATATATTTACAGAACTTTGACTTAATATATAAGGGATATATTGAGGATCTACCCACTTTTGACGAAAAGAAACATTCTCTATATTATTTTTTTTACAATAAATCTCTAATTTTTCCCTTTCCGAACCATCACCATATATTAAAAATTTTATATTCCTATGCTCTTTAAGATTTTCAGCAGCATCAATTAACATTTTTACATTATTAGCTAAACGAATAGAGCCAACATAAATAACCCTTTTTATATTAGGTTCTTTTAATACATTATCTTCTAAAATCCATTTAGACTTGTGAAAATTAAAATCTTTTAAATCAACTCCATTATTTAAGTAACAAATTTTGGATAAATCAATTCCTTTTTTATCCCATCCTTTATCAATAATATATTGTTTTCCACCTTCCATAGAAAATACTAAATTATCCGCTTTTTTATATAACCATCTTTCCAAAAAGTATGCAATTTTCATAATGGGATTGTTTCTATTCAACATTCCAACTTCAGCAAAAGATTCTGGCCATAAATCTAACACTTCAACAATATACTGACTTTTCTTTTTTTTAGCTAAATAATAAAGAATATTCCCAAAAGGGACTGTTGCCGTTTGAATAATAATATCAGGATTACTAATTTTTTTTGATATTTTCAATAAATTAAAAGAAAAATAGAAAGAACTATAAATCCTTTTTATCTTACTTTCCCCGTAAGATGGAGCATAAACATGAACAAATTTTAAATCATCATATACTTTTTCTACAAAATTACTTTTATCTTCAATTATATTTTTATTAAAATTATGCATTACACTAGAGGCAAAAATGGTAACATCATACCCAGCCATATTAAGATAATGTGCAAATTTAATAGTTCTTAATCTCGATTCATATTTAGGTGGTAATGCATATTGATTGATTAACCAAACTCTTTTCTTCATTATGTAGCTATTATTTCCAAGAATTTAATAAATATATAACCCTATCAATATCTGCTTTAGACATAACTTGACTAATAGGAATACTTAATATTTCATTGTGAATTTTTTCTGTTATAGGAAAAGATAACTTATTCATTTCTTTGTAACACTTTTGCTTATGAGGAGGAATAGGATAATGAATTATAGTTTGAACCTCATTATCTTCCAAATATTCTTTTAATCTATTTCTATCTATACATCTAATAGGAAATAAATGAAATGCGTGAGATTTCCAATCTTTTATTTTTGGTAGAATTATTCTATTATTTTTTATCTCTTTTACATATATCTTTGCAACTTCTTGACGAATAGAAACATCCTCATCTAAATATTTTAATTTTACATCAAGAACAGCAGCTTGGATTTCGTCCATACGGCTATTTTTCCCGATATAATCAAATACATATTTTTTAGAAGAACCATAATTAGCTAAAGAACGTATAGTTTTAATTAATGATTCATCGTTAGATGTAACAGCACCAGAGTCACCTAAAGCTCCCAGATTTTTACCAGGATAAAAAGAATGACCAGCAGCATCACCTAATGACCCGGTCTTTTTCCCTTTGTATTGACAACCATGAGCTTGAGCATTATCTTCAATTAATTTAAGATCGTATTTTTCACACAAATTCATAATTTTTTGGGTATATGCACATTGCCCATACAAATGAACTACTAATATAGCTTTAGTCTTATTTGTAATTGCACTCTCTATCTTTGAATCATCTATTTGATAATCATCTATATTCGGTTCTACAAGAACAGGTTTTAAACCATTTTCTGATATAGCTAAAATTGAAGCCACAAATGTATTAGCTGGCACAATAACTTCATCTCCTGGTTTCATTATACCTAATTCGATATAAGCCCTAAAAATTAAAATCAAAGAATCTAATCCATTTGCACATCCTACAGCATATTTGCTTCCAATGTATTTAGCATAATTTTTCTCAAATATTTCGTTTTCTTTTCCTTGAAGATACCAACCAGAATCCACAACTCTATGTACTGCATTATGTATCTCTTCAGAATACTTTTGAGTAATTTTTTGTAAGTCTAAAAATTTAATCATTTTTTATATATAAAGCCTTTTTTATCTTTTTTATTCATATCTAAAAGCAAACCCTCATCAGTAATATATCCTTGGAGTTTAGCAGGATTTCCATACCATACAGTATTATTAGGAATATCTTTAGTTACTACACTTCCCGCACCAATAAATGCATGTTTTCCTATATTATTTCCAGCTATAATGGTAGAATTAGCTCCAATAGACGCACCTTCGCCTATATTAGTTTCATATTGAACAAAAGATTGCTTAGAACGAGGAATTAAATCGTTCGTAAAAGTCACATTAGGACCTATAAAAACTTTATTTTCTACAGTTACACCGTCCCAAATCTGTACACCAGATTTTACAGTGACATCATCTCCTATTATAACTTTATTTTCGATTAGCACATTAGCACAAATATTACAATTCTTACCTATTTTTGCATAAGAAAAAATAACACAAAATTGCCAAATTTTTGTACCATCACCAATATTTGATGTTTTTACATCTGCAAGTTCATGGATTTTAATCATGATTTTTAAATTTTAAAAATTTATCATAGTCCCTTATATAATCACCAGCATAATACTTTGCTGAAGCAAGAACCATACAGACAGAACCCGATGAAAAATCATCCAATTCACGCCAAATTCCCGGTACTACATATAAACCTTGATATGGTCTATTTAAAGTAAATGTCCTTTTAACATTTCCGTCATCAAGTGTGACGCTAAAAGATCCACTTGCTGCCACTATTAACTGATTTAATTCTTTATGTGCATGAGAACCTCTAGATTCTCCTCCAGGCACATCATATAAGTAATAAACACGCTTTACATCAAATGGTATCGTTTTTTTGTTTTCAACAACAGAAATATTTCCTTTTCTATCACTATGATGTTTATCTAATTCTATTATAGAACAATCATAGACACTACTATTATTCATAAAATATTCATTTTTAAAAAATCATCATAACTACGTATATAATCTAACTCATCGTACTTCATAGAAGAAAGAATCAGTGCCAGAGAATTAGTTGAAAAATTATTCATAGTTCTCCATAATCCATTAGGAACATAAAGTCCTTTATATGATCTATTTAGCGAATAGGTTTTTTTTTCTTTACCATCATCAAGAACAATATCAAAACTACCAGAAAGAGCTATAATAAACTCACAATTATCCTTGTATGCATGCCCTCCTCTTTCTTCTCCTCCAGGAACATCATATAACCAATAACATCTTTCTATGTTAAAAGGGATATGATTTTTTTCTTCAACAAAAGATAAATTTCCTCTTTCATCAAGAAATTTAGGAAGATTTATAATTTTAACATCATTTAATTTCATACTATACCTTTTTTGTTTTCCTTACATTTTCAAGATTATTAACATAGGAAATCGCCACTTTTTTGTCAGTTAAATTTTTAGCTGTATTTATTGAATTATATCTTAACTCTTTTCTATCTTCCAAAGATAATGACATTACCCTCTTTAAGGTAAATTTTATATCTTTCAAATTATTAGGATCACATAAAAAACCATTATTTCCATCATTAATAATTCCATCAATACCTTCTCCTTTTGATCCTATAGTTATGCATCCTTGTCCCATAGCTTCTAGATAAACCAAGCCAAAAACTTCGTTTACACTCAACATAATAAAACAATCAGAAGATCTCATTAGTGAAGTAACATCTTCCCTACTTTTTCTTCCCAAAAAATGAACCTGATCAGTTAATTCAAATTTATTAACCAATTTTTTTAGTTTTTTTTCACATTGACCTCTTCCAACAATAGAAAACTCAAAATCTTTTTTTGGAAAAGATTCGTTTAAAGCTTTTATTATTGTATCAACTCTTTTACGTTCAATTAAACTACCTACATAACAAAACTTTTTAATTTTGTCATTTTTAGTAATTAAATTTGTGTCTACATAATCAGATGGAATTCCTGAATAACAAAGAAAATCATTATCTTGTTTTCCGTAAATATTTTCAAAAGAATTCTTAATAGTTTTTGAACGAAACCCCCAAATATCAATTTTAGACATCAAAGAATCATAATTAGAAGAATAGATTTTTTTTATCTCAGAACCATTACTATGTAATACAATACAACTTACTGGTTTATTATTATAAATTTCTTTTAAATAATCTACCATTTCTAACATCGGGTTTGTAAAATGTCCAATTATATAATCAGGAACAAAATTTTGTTCTGCATTTTTTTTTATTACATTATTTAATGTTCGCTTTATATGTTTTTTTGAAAATTTTCCATGTGGCACATATTTTAATAAAGGAATTCTTTCTATCTCTACTCCATCATAATTTCCTATAAATATATCTTTTTCTCTTTTTTTATAAACAATACCACCAGTTTTTGCTTCAATAAAACCACGTGCCAATTTAGCAAATAAATAAAAAAAATGTGGATATACAGCCTGAGTATGAATAACTTTTACATTATAACCTAGTTTTACCCATTCTTTTGCAAAATAATGACAAACTGGTGTGCCAAAACTAACAAATTTATCGAATAATGGATATATATTTGTTAATAATAATATATTTTTGGATTTATTATTATTCTTCATTTATTAAGTGTTTTAATTTTGTCAATTTTATAAAAGAAATATTTTTTAACAAAGATCTTTCATTTTTTTTGTAGAATATAAGCATAATATTTCACATGCTTTTTTATTCGTTTCTATTTATAAAATCAATAATTTTTTTCATTTGAATTACATTATTTTTCTTTTGTAAAACAAATTCTTTAGCTAGTAATCCTCTCATTATAACATCTTTTTCAGGAAGATTTAAGATACGCTCAAAAGTATTTTTTAATCCATCCTCGGTCTCATCCTCTATTAAATAAACATATTTTTTATATTTTTCTGGCATACCAGAAAGATTTGTTGTTAATACTGGCGTACCAGAAACCATATATTCCATATTTTTAGAAGGGAATGAATATCTTGTAAGTTTTTCTGAAGTAAAGCGAGGATTAATTAACAAAAAAGCTTTCAATTCTGCCTGCACAACTTCTTTATTTGGAACTACACCATGATAACGTATATTTTTATGTTCTTGCGATTTTTTCTGTATATAATTAACTAAATCACCCTTCCCATACAAATGAAGCTCTGTGGTATTATTCTTAAGTTTTATAAACGCATCAATCAACATTTTAACGCCATACTTTTCATAAAGTCCTCCTGCATAAATAAATTCTTTTTTTTCTGATTTTATTATTCTTTCTCCAGAAATCATTTCACTGTCTACTAAACCCTCCATAATAATATACGACCTTTTCTTTTTATTTATCAATTCATTCATTTCTTCTGTCAAGAGTATATATTTATCGAATGAATTTATGTATAACATCATAACTTTTGAAACAATAGAAGAAGCACCTTTATTAACACTATAACCAGGCATATCAGTAACTACTCCTACACATATTCTATTTGCAATTTTAGTGGCTAATAAAGAACCTATGCAAGTTGAGACTTGTAAAACATCACAGATAACGACTCCTTTTTTATTCTTAACACACCAAAATAAAGTAAAGAAAAAAGAATATAAGAATACACAGAGATTTTTAATTAATGGCACATTTATAGAAAAAGCATAATGATACTCAATATGATCTTCAAATTCAGCTTTTACATTAAAAACTAAACGTTTTATAGATTTTCGAGTAAAAGGAACAGAACTTATAGTTGAAACTTTAGAACCATTTTTGATTAAACCAACTGCTATTAATCTACAAAATTTTTGTACTGAATAAGAAGGTTTTATTTGAGCCTTTTCTTGTAAATAAGAAAGCATTCTTTTTGAGCATAGTACAGAAGAAAACAAAAAATTCATATACAAATATATTTTTAGTTAATAATTGGTTTTTAAATCCACAAGTGATTTATCACTTCTATTTTATGGAAATTTTTTGATTTAACACTGCTAATTCAATTTACATCCAGTGATGTGCCCCGAAAATAGTCTTATATATTAAAAAATCATTATACCAAATCTCTGAATAAAAGAAGTCAAAGAATCCTTTTATATTAACTAGTATTATTCCTAAAAGCAAGCCATTTTTATAATATTTATTTTTAATACTCTGAATCAAAGATGGATAACAAACAATAGTTAATAATCCAAAATAATATCCAATCCTACCCACCAAGGGAGCAATAGTTTGTAATGGAACAATCAGAAAACTTATAATACTTAAAATAAACAACAATCTAATTTTAGCTGATTGCACAGATAATTTATATAAGAGAGTAATAAGAACTACATTATTAAAAAGGAAACCTAGGCCTATATTTTCTAAGCCTGTTAATTTAGCTGGTACATAGTACTCATATGCGTGAAATAATGGTAAACTCAATATATTTGACAAAATATTAGAAAAGAAGGAAGGTGCATAAAAAAACCATATCACATATAATAGAGTTAATGTTACTAATGTTTTTTTGTTTATTTTAATATTAATAAGATATCTCAAAAAATAAGTAGGTAAAAGTATTAGAGCACTTAAATGCATAGTTGATGCTAATAAAATAATTAGTATAAAAGGTATGAATTTCTTTGAATAAATAAAATCAATAGCAATTAAATACAATGTCATAGCCAAGTATTGCCTCATCATTGATAATCCTATTAACATGTGACTAGGGCCAAAAATATATAAAAGAAGAGCTAGCCAATACCATTTTATAGGAACATGCTTTTTTATAAATTTATAAATTACAAATTGTTCAAAAATAGTCAATACTGCCACCATAGCAAAGAAACCAAAAGGTTTAAACAGTATATTTAAAAAAGCCCAGCCAAATTCCCCATTACTATAATAATCCTTCAAAGAAGACCAATCAAATAAATTTAAACCACTAGAACCTATTTCTTTAAAGATTAAAAGATAATCATGATAATCATTTCCCCAATCATATCGTATCGCTAGAAAGCATGTCAACAGAATGAAAGCACATTCAAAACTGTATTTATTGTTTCTATTTTTAGAAAAGTAAGCTAAAAAGACACATATCAGTCCTATTATTAATGTTTGAATCATTTTAATAAACTGTTATATAGTTAATAATCGTATTGGATTTTGTTTTTTATCATGCTTCATTAAAGCTTGTTTTTTTAAATACTCTGTATCAACATTCTCTTCTAATCTAAAACTTTCACAAACTTTATCGGCTAACATTTCAATTTCTTCAAAACGATACATGTTTTTTTCTTTACCTTTCATCATATCTGGAACACCATCAATATATGAAGCAAAACATGGTACTCCTAACAACTGAGCTTCTCCTAAAGAATTTGGACTATTTTCTATGGATGAAGGACAGATAAAAAGATTTGCTTTTAAATAATAATCACAAATTTGATCTTCATTCAAAAAACTAGAAAAAACAACCTTATTCTTTAAAATCAATCTATTTTTAAGATATAATTTCATTATATATTCGAATTTGATTCATAACAATTTTGTCAGCATTGTTATGAATCCCTTTAAATTTAACAGCGGAATTAGATAATTTTAAAGCGATTTCTTTATTAAAAAGAGCTTTTTCTATTTGCGAAGCACAACTTATAACATCTCCAGGAGGAAAATATAACAAGGTTTCTTTTTCAAAAGAGAACTCTGGCATTGCACCAGCAAAAGAAGCTACACAAGGCACCCCCAATGACAATGCTTCGGCTATAGTCATACTATATGATTCAACAAAAGATGGATTCACAAAAACCGAAGAATTAAATAAGCCTTCCACTAATCCTTCAGCGTCCATGGTATGTAGCCATTCTATAGAGCAATTCAATTTTTCTTTCTTCACTAATCTCCGTATAAAATTATCATAAGAACTTTTTCTTATCCCTTTCTTCATTAAATCAACAATTTTCAGTTTTAAATTAGGATGCTTTTTTTTCAATAAAGCAAAAGCTTTTATCAATATGTGTCCACCTTTTAGGGGATAGTCGCAACTTGAGACTGCAAATATAATTTTCTCAGAGACTTTCTCCTTAAAAAACCATTTGGGAGATCTATAAAATTCTTCTCGAAGCATTACCTCTGTTCGGAAAATTTTACAATTTGAATTATTAAAACGAACATAATTTTTCACCCATTCAGATTGAACAGAAATATAATTCATTTTTTTAATAATATTTTGTTCGCCATTTTCTGTCTTTGCCAGTGTATGTTTTTTTGTAAGCAATGAAGAGCGAAATCTTAATATATCTTTCAACGCTATATTTTTCAACAAACTTAAAAAAGAAAGATCACCAAAGTACCATTTGCGAACAGAAAAAATCAATCCTTGCATATCAAGCAAAACTTTCCTCTGTGCTTGATAATCAATGAGATAATTTCCATAATTGTTTTCTGTACCCCAAAGGTGAATTAAATCTGGATTAATATCGTCTATTAGTTTATTTAGATTGTTAATATTATCCTTGGTTATTTTTTTATAGAAAGGTATATTATATTGTTTAATACTCCCAATATACGATTCGTGAAAATTCCCTTTAGCAGACACTGCTAAATTGATTATTTCAATATTAGTTTCATCGTTAAGCTTTTGTGCTAATGGAAATAACCATGTTCCTGTCTGTTTAAATTTTTGTAGAGAAAAACAAACATTCGAAATCCATAGAATTTTCATACTTATTATTTTTTATTAAAACCAGATTTAATTCTTGTTTTTTGAAATAATGACACTTTAGGATACATCTTTACTTCAAACTTGATGTAAGGAAATTAAAGCCTTCTTTACGGTAATCAGAAATTTTATCATTTACTACTGCCCAATCAATAGGGAGCATTATTACATCCTTCAAGGAAGTTATATTCTTTTCTGATATTATTCGATCTAATAATCCCAATTTTTTTAATATTGTAAAGAACCTGTCGTTCATTTGTGAATTCTCTATTTTTTCTAATACAACGGCGAAAGGTTTATTAAAGATAAGTGCTAACATCAAACCATGAAAGGAATTTGTCACTACGTATTTTGAAAAATAAACAGTGGATATCCATTCCTCTAATGAAAGAACTGAACTTGAATAGAAATGAACTTTAAAATCGTCACAAAACTTTTTATTCAGAAAAGAATTAATCCTCTTTCTTCCGTGAAGTATATATGAATAAAGATATGGGACATGTTCTCTGGACTCGTTAGAATGTATAGTATGATCCAACAGGTGGATATAATCATTTTTAGATAACAATAGGGTTGGGTCAGGAACTAAATTTGCCTTACACCCAAGTTCATTACAGATATCAACGCCTGTTTCTTCTCGACAACTTATGAAATCAAATTTTGATAAAGGCATTTTGATTACTTTTTTCAAATCGGCAGGGTACACAGTACAACCAAAACTAACAGCATATGAAATTCTTTTTTTTGTACTACTAACAAAAGGCAAAAAGTATGTGATTGCAGGATATTTATCTCCTGCTCTTACAAATGAGGGATTAAATATCTGATCGCTCCCTGAAATATAAAAATCAAATTCCGGAGGATTCTCAACAAGTTGTTTAAGTGAAAAATACCGATCTGTCAAGTCTAAATTGTTTGAACGAAACCGACCAAGTTCATTCTCTTTTCTAAATTGAAAGATAAAGGACTTTAACCTAAAAAATTCGCGAGATCTAAAAAATTTATATACAGAGAAATCGAATTTAGAGGGTTTATAATTGATTATTTTCACTTCATACCCTAAATTTAACAAAACATTAGATAAAGCATAAGCCTGAAGTACAGCTCCATAATTTGTTGCCCAATGAAAAGTTAATATACCTATTTTTGTTTTTTTTGTTGACATCATTTTTTTGCTTTTTTTATTAGAATAGATCTCAGAAGCAACATATAGTTACTCAAGGTTGAGTTAATATGAAAATTTTCATCTTTTTAATAATTTAATGGCTATATTTTTTATTATTCTATAAATAGGATAAGCTATTTTGAATAAATATCTCTTAATTCTACTTTGCCATATTTCCTTCGTATATTTTTTTATTTTAGGAATAACATAGTCAAGATTGTCATCATAAAATCTATCTCTATTTTTGGATACATTTACAGACACTTCCATCGGAGGATTTCCAGATAATGCGACTTTATAGGAAGTTTTAACTGAAGTTAAGGCTAAATTAGAATAAAGCACTTCGCCCTTAATCGTATTAACTGCCACAAGGCTAGTTCCTCTATCATCATTCATTTTAGGAAGAGTGTTTTCAATTCCCCAAAAATCTCCTAAGGTTATATCGCTTCCACTCTTAAATTTTTTAGCTGGACATTTATGACAACTAGGCCTAAGATACAAATTTTGCAGAAAGCCTTTCGTGAAGACATTCTGACTAAATGGCTGATTTATGCCTATCTTTTTATTCCCAGAAAGTCCATTTAATACAAATCTAAATGATTTCCAACCTTTATCTTTGTTTCTGAAATTAATATCATTGATATTAGCACATGATGTTTTTTTACCTTGGTCTAGACTAAGAAGGCTCTCAGCTAGGTATTTTCTCCAAACTAAGGGACTTGGAACTCCATGACATACAATATCTATTGTTAAAAGGTTTTCATATTCCTTTCTAAGAAACAATTTCAATCCTGCTATTTGGCAAGGTGTCCCAGTAAATAAGACTTTTCGTCCTTCTTTTAAGAAAGCAAGAACTTTATTGAAGGAATTACCAATGATGCTTTGTACATATTTAGATTTTCTAAAAGCAACGAGTCCTTCAATAGTCTCACTATAGTCATGAACTACCGCCCAACTGTCATTGAATTTGGCACCAAAAACAACTCCTCCTTGATTTATTATAGATTGTGCTATAATAGTAAAAAGACCACCAGAAGAACTATCTAAGCGAATTTGTTCATTTGTATTTTTAGCTGCATAAACTCCCAATGGTTTTCTTGGATGATTCTGATTGATAACTGGGCAAACTTTTTCACATAATCCACAATCAATGCATTCAGTAAGATCTACATGAGGATAAAGAAAACCTTCTTTATCTTCAATCATATTTATACATTGCTTTGGACATACTTGAGTGCAAGCATTACAACCACAACAGTCACTTTTTTCCTTTATAGTTATCATCTCAATCTATAATAAATTTTTAATATTGGTCTTAATATTAAATTTTTCTCATACTTTTTCATACTAACGGTTATTGTAACTCCTCAATAGACAATAGAAAATATTGATATTAATAAATTGCGACCAATAATTTATTAATATATATGTTTTTAGGACATATTATGGCACACCCCCCACAACCGTAACGATCTTTTATATTAGAAATATTATTCATCGTTTTATTATTTTATGAATACTATTAATTATTAATTGTTTTTCTGTTTTTTGAAGACCAAAAAAATAATAAACAAAAATAGAAATAATAATTGAAGAAAGGATTGTAATTAAATCACCCCTCAAATCTGCCATATGAAAATGTATAAATAAAGGAATTGGAATTATTAAAAAGGAAACTAAAAAACATTTAATCATTACTTCTTTTATATAACGAAAAGCTGGAAAATCAATATGCTTTTTAAGATAAAATAATCTAGTTATATGTGTTATGAAATTAATGATAATACGAATGACTAAAGCGGATTCTGGGGGATAGCCTAATTTAAAACATAAATAAATAATAGGCAGATTCAATGCTATCTCACTAGAAATAATCAATTGATAATTTTTTATTTTCCCGGTTGCTTGAACCGAAATCCATAAAGGAGCAGACAGGGCATCTATTAATAAAAATATTAAAAATAATTGGACAAAATTTGCAGAATGCAAAGGTACTTCTTTCAACCATATACCTAGAATAGATTGACAACACAAAATCACAGGTAATGCTATTATAAATAATAAAAAATAAGAAAATCTAGATGCTCGAAATACCAATGATTCATAATTTTGTTTATCGTTTGCAGCATAAGATTTAACTATCTGAGGATTAAATGCTGTTTGAAAATTAGAGACGAACATATAAATCGCTGAACGAACTTGATTAGCAATTCCAAAAGCTGCGTTCATTGTTACACCAAAAAATATATTTATTATTATACTAACTCCCTGATTAGCACCCGCATTAGCCATACTCCCAAACATACTCCATCCAGAAAATGAAATCAACTTAAAAAATAGCTTTTTATCTGTGAAATACTTATAGTGGCAAGATGAAAATTTCTTAGTACAATAAATTATGTAACAAATATTTATTAAAATAGTAACTATAAAGACCAAAATAGAATAAGCAATTAACTTATCCATATTTATAACCAATAAACTATAAACTATTCCCAACTTTAATATAACCTCTACGATGCTAATATAAGCATAGAAAGACATTTTTTCATAAGAAATTATACTCGCTTGATAAGGAACTCTTAACATGCTTACACAACAACTTAATACAGAAAATTGATATACCCATCTGGCAGCTGGCATTCTATCAATAGGTATATTTATTTTAGAATTAAAAAACCAAAGTCCAAAAGATTCAAGTATTATAAATAATAAGATAGAAAGTAAAATATGAGTAGTCAAACTCATACTAAAAACGCGCTTAACTTCAGCCTTATTATTCTTCCCCATCTCATAATTCAAGAACCTTTGAGTAGCCGAGGTCATAGCAGAATTTACAAAAGCAAATAATGCAATAAAACCTCCAACAATATTATATATACCAAAATCTGAAACACCTAATGTTTGTAAAATAATTCTAGAAGTATATAATGATACCAACATTATTAATAATGTCCGTATATATAGCATCATAGTATTTTTAGCTATTCTTTTGTTATTCTCGTTCGGCATTTAATTCATGTATATATTGAGTGTTTTTTTGTAAGTATATATTACCCTATTGATTGACATTTTAATTAATTGATTTCACAATTTTTCCCAAATCAGCAGCGAAGGACTTTCAGTTTCAAAATATTTTTTTTCTTCTGCCGGGGAAATAATGTTTGTCTTTATAATTTTTTTGATTATTTTTTCTGCTTTTCCCTTAAGATTTTTCAAATAATCGGCATCAATATTTTCACCGATTAAAACTATTTCAATAGTATGGCTATCGTGTCCAGTCGCCATATCGCCTATTAACCAAGCCCGTGCTACATTTCCCAGTTTTTTAACTACATCGTTGATGATTTTGTCAATGCCTGTATGTTTCATAAGTATATTGTGAATATCCTTATATAGCGGATACATAACGTTAGCCTTAAAGAGCTTTTTGTTGCCTTCGTGACTGGATTTGATAAGTCCTGCCTTTTCAAAACGGTTTAATTCCAGACGGATAGCATTAGTGGATTCACCAAACTCACTGGACAGTCCACGCAGATAGGCTGTCTGGTTACTGTTAAGGAAGAATTTCATTAACAGCCTGATACGAGTTTTGGAAGTGATTAATGATTCTAACAAGGCTTAAAATTAAAATATATTGATTCTATTTTAAAGAAGCACAAGGCTGGAGACTTGTGCCATGTGAATGATTAGGTTTTTTACAGCTTCGCCCTCTCAGTCCCATAAGGGATGAGCAGGTAACTGAATTCAACGAGCAAATATAATGAATAAAATTATTACTCAAAATATAAAGAGTCTGTTTTTTATTGAAATAAAAAATTAATTTGGATAAAAGCGAATAATGTATTCTCGTAAAAAAAATTTAAATAGAAATGCTATTCCCCTCTTTGAAAACGAGTGGATGAAAGATAAAATAGCTATTATTCTATATTAAAATATTCACATGCTACTATATAACACACATGTTGATCATTAAATGCAGGTTTACCTAAACTTGTTGCGTCTTCTTGTATACTTCAGCTATTGGTAAAAATTATATACATCCCCTAAGCCCATCATTCCAAAGCGAGAATACTGATTTTGCATATTATTATTTTTATCAATTTTTTAATTTTTCAAATGCAGAATTATTAAATATAATTACCAGTTAATAATTTATAAAGACCTAAATTATTGACTGTAAAATTTAAAAATTGGAAGCTTATGAAATTGTATCAAGTATATAAGTAGACTTACTTTTCATGAAAAACCAACAAAGGAATCTCAGTATGTAACAACATTTTTTTAGTAAAACTGGGGGTTAATAATTTTATGAAAAAATTTCTTTTTTGTTTAGCGATAGAGATAATATCAATTCTATTTTTTTGCATATATTCATCGAATCCGTCTAAAACATTTTCACTTTCAACAATGTCGAAAGCCATTTTAGTCTCTTTATATTTCTTTACATAATTACGAATAGTGATCATATTTCTATAATCAACTCTGAATTTTGCACCAAAGCAAACATAAACAAAAAATATTTTAGGATTAAAGGAACCTTTAAATTTCATTAGTTTATCTATTGCAACAAAATCTGCATCGTCAAATCGTATTGCATACACAATATTTTTGATGGTTTTATATTTAGCCTCTAAAGGTACTGCAATTACCGGAAATTCCGCATGGTCGATAACTGATTGCGTTACTCCTCCAAATAAATTTTCAAATAATCCACTCTCTCCTTTTATTCCCATAACTATGACATCCGGGTTGTAAACAAGTGAGTAACTAAGTATTTCATCTTCAGCTATACCTGCATTAAATTGGTAATCGGAAAGAATTACATTTTTTATGTTCTGTTTTTTTATCTGTGCTTTTATTTTGGAATGAAAACGAATTATTCTTTCTTCTTCGTGTTGTTTGTTTGTTTCAAATAGTTCGTTGCTAAAATCATCGAGTCCTACAAAATCGAACATTGAGCCGGGGTTGCTGTATGTAGGGATTATATATGAATAAAAAAGTTTTATTTCTGCTTTAAATTCTGATGCTAATCTTAATGCATACTGACAAGCATTATAAGAACATTCGGAAAAATCTACTGGGACTAATATTTTCATAAAAAAAAGTTTGACAGTTAAAAGTTCAAAAAGTATTCAAGTTTATCTATCTAAACTAACTAATCCAAAGTTAATATTTTTTCAGATGAAAATCAAACCTCTACAACATTGTTTTGATTTACATACCAGATATATCCTTTCACGTTCTCATACCCCATCTTTAATAAATAACTCACATAATTTGATACTTGTGAAACATATTCTGGTTTTTCTTCGTTAACAAACTTATAATCAATCACAATCGCCTCATTATCTCCAATCAACACACGATCGGGTCGTTTTACTTTTCCATCGTTAAGCAAAATGTCCGTTTCATTTTTAACTTGCCATTCGGGGCTAAACCAACTTTTTATTTTATCGTCTTTTAATAATTGCTTAATCTGTGTGGTGATTTCTTGTTTTTCTTTATCATCAATTTTTCCTTCAAAATAAACTTGGTTAACAGCTTTTTCAATATCTTTCTCAGTATAAATATATTCAAATATCTGATGCATAATTGTTCCTTTATTGATATGCGATTTGCTGTCAATGTTGACTTCAGAAAAGAATTCGTTGCTATGAAATTTCAATCGCAGTCGATTCTTATCTGTATTAGATAAGTACTTATTAAAACAAAAATCATTTGTGTCTTTTTTTGTAATATTTGTTTCAATAGTGCTAAGGCTACCCATAGAAAACACTTTTGTTTCGTCATTCCAATAATCGGCAATATTAACTCCTTCATGTTCTTGTGTTGTTTCTATGTCAGATTTATTATTGAAACATTTAAAAATCACATCGCCAACATTTTTCACTTCATCTTTTTCCTTTAAAGGTGAAAAGGCAAATAATGATTCTTCAGCACGAGTAAATGCTACATACAAAAGATTAAGATTATCGACAAACGCTTGTAGTTTTTCGTTAAAATAATCTTTATAAAAAATGGTGTCAACAAGTTTTTGTGAATACTTAACGGGTACTAAATCTAACTTATTAAAAGGTTCGGAATTTGGTTTACACCAAATGTTTTTTTTATGAGTAGTATCGTTATCTATTAGCCAATTGCAATAAGGCACAATAACAGCCTTAAACTGTAGTCCTTTCGATTTGTGAATTGTTAAAATACGAATGGCTTTTTGCTCGTCTGAAGATTTAATTGTTTCTTTTATCCCGAACTCATCCCACCATTTTAAAAACAAACTTAAATCGGCAGAATCATTATTCACAAAATTAAAAACAATATTTTGGAAAGCCTGCAAAAAGGATATTTCAACATCAAAATTATTTAATTTAAAAATGCTGATAATATTTTCGACTAATTCATATAATGTAAGTTGCTTTAATTTATTTATGTTTTGCGTAAATTCATTTGGAAGAAACTTATCAAATACATCCTTTTGATTTTCGGATATTTGAAGAAAAATATCATTAAACTTATCATTGTCAAATTCATTATTTGAGATATAATTAATTTTTTGATAAACAATATTTGCATTGTTAATATCATCATTCGGATTAACAAAATATTTCAAAACTAATAATATGAAAGCAACAACAAACGAATTTGAAATATAAAGTGATTCGTTTGAAATAACATCGTATTTATATTTTGAATTAATTTTCTCATTCTTATATTTCAATAAGAAACTGGATATTTTGCCTGCTTCTTTTTTTGTTCTGACTAATATTGCAATATCATTTAGTTGATAATTATTGTCTTGTAATTGCTCAATAACTTTTGGCAATTCTTTTTCAATATTGTCATCAAATTTATTTTCTTTTGTATTTTCAAGAAACGAGACGTTTATGTAGCCTCCTTGCTTTGTCTTTGGTATATTTTGAAACACATCTTTATAGGCATCTACAATTTCTGTTTTCAGGCTCTCATCAACTTCCACTTCAGGAATATCTTGATTGTAAAAATTTTGCAAAAAACCGGCAGCATAATTAAAAAACGAATTATTAAAATCAATAACATTTTTCTTGCTTCTCCAGTTTGTTTTTAGAGGATTGCTGTCGTCAATTCCTTGATTTTGGAAGTCTTTATTTATTTGTTGTGAAAGAAGTTTCCAGTCACCGTTTCTCCATCTATATATCGATTGTTTAACATCTCCAACAACGAGGCTGGTGTTGTTATCTGCCAGACTATTGTCTATTAACGGCTTAAAATTATTCCATTGTAATTTTGAAGTATCCTGAAACTCATCAATCATAAAATGCTGATAGTAATTTCCAATTTTTTCATAAATAAAAGGGGTGTCGCTACCGTCAATAATTTTGTTAAGCAAAACAGCCGAATTACTAATCAAAAAAATGTTATTCTCTTTGCAATAATTTTTTATTTTTTTCGAAACATCGGACAAAATACCGAGTGTGAAAAATTGCTGATATATCTCTTTTGCAGTATTATATTTTTCTTTATTTGAACAGTAATATTGAACGGCTTCGACTAATAAATTGTTTAATCCAGAATCATAAACAGTTGTGATTTCGGCTATTTTAGTCGAATTTTTTTTATACCATTTTTCAACTACGTTTTGAGCATCTAAAACTCGTTTACCCGGGATAAAATCACTTTTATTATATAATTTATTGAAATAATTTGCGAAACCACTTTTACCATATGTAAAATCATCAACAGATAAGCCATTATCACTAATAATTTTTATGCCCTTCTTCCCTATTTCTTGTAAATCATTTTTAAAGTTCTTTTGAATATCCTTAATAGATAAGAGGTAATTATTTAAAAAATCCTTATCGCTCAATTTATTAACCAGCTCATCGCCCAACAATTGAAAATCTTCTTTAAATATTTCTGATTTAGATAAATTAAAAACATCATCATAAATTTTCCAGCTTTTACCATCTTTAATCTTATCATTAATAAATTCTAATAACCAATTTCTTAAATCCTTATCATCATCAATATCTAAAAATAAATTATTAACAGCTTCCGACAACACTTTGTCAATATCCAAATCAATATTAAAGCCATATTGAAGACCAATTTCGCGAACAAAAGCACGGATAACTTTTTGAAAAAAGCTATCTATTGTGCCTACTGAAAATCGAGAATAATCATGTAAAATACGAGCAAGAATAGTCGCTGATTTTTGCTTTATCTCTTTATCGTTTAAATTAAATTCTTTTTTAAATTCATTATAATAATCAACTTTAATGAACTTATCGGCATTACTCAATTTATAAAGAGCTTCTATAATTCGAGTTTTCATTTCGTCGGTAGCTTTGTGAGTAAAAGTTACAGAGAGGATGTTTTTATAACTCATATTGTTTTTAAACAACAAACGAAGATATTCCTCAGTCAAACGATAAGTCTTTCCTGAACCGGCAGATGCTCTATATACATTTAATTTTGACATTGATGGTGTTTTTTATGAAGTTGTGAAGTCGTGAGTATTCACCTTTCATCATTCAACTCTTCTTCAACTTTATACTTTCTATTTTATGAACTTTAAAAACTTTCAACTAAGAAGCAACTAAGCGGCTATAAATTGATAAATTAAATTTTCGTAAAAGCAATCCTTACATATTGGATAACAACAGATTGCTTCTGGCTTCGCCCTCGCAATGACGTCTATTAAATCATTTCACAGTGAATTTCTAATGCATAATTTTAAAAATCAATTCTTTTAAAAGTTCACCAGGGTCTGCCGATACATTATCAACGCCCTTCGATTTCATGTCATATTCGCGCAAAAGAGAAATTACATGAACTGTTTTTTTTGCGTTATAGTTGCGAGCTGCAAGCGAATAATCTTTAACAAAATAAGGAGAAACTCCAATAGTCACTGCTACATTACGCTGACTTTTATCTTTAACAAAATGGTATTGCAAAATTTTAGTAAAAAAATTAAACAAAGCTGAGATTGTTGGAATAATATTATGTTGTTTCTGATTTTTTGCAAAATAATTTATAATCCTGTTTGCCTTTAACACATCATTACTTGCAATTGCTTTTTGTAACTCAAACACATTAAAGTCTTTGCTTATTCCAATATTTTTTTCAATATGTTCAGCATTAATTTTTGTGTTTTTTGGTAAAACAATGGTAAGTTTTTCGAGTTCATTAACAATTTTACTCAAATCGTTCCCTAAGTATTCAGACAATAACATAGTTGATTTAGGGTCAATTGAATATCCTTTTTTTTGTAGAAAAGATTCTATCCATTTCGGTATTTGAGAATCATACAATTTTTTTGATTCAAAAATCACCACGTCTTCATTCTTATTTATAGATTTATAAAGTATTTTTCTTTTGTCAAGGGTTTTGTATTTGTAATTTACAACTAAGATTGTTGATTTTAAAGGTTTCTTAATATAATAATTCAGAATATCAATATTTTTTATTTCCTGAGCTTCTTTTAATATTACGAGATGATAATTACACATCATAGGAAACCTACATGCAAGATTATTAACATCTTTAATATCACTATCTTTACCATAAACAACAGAAAGATTAAATGCTTTTTCAGCCTCAGTTAAAACATTTTCCTGAATATAATTAGTTATTTTATCGATAAAAAAAGGCTCCTCTCCCATCAAAAAGTAAACAGGCTTATATATCTTGTTTTTTAAATCAGAAAGAATTTGTTCAAATGTCATAATTAAAAAAATTAAAATCTTAAATGTTTAACAGAATCTCCACTGTTAAGTATCTCTTTTAACGCATCAATTCCTATTTGTAAGTGTGTCTCAACAAAATTATCTGTCACAACTTTATCACTTTCTTTTGTTTTTATACCTGAAGATATCATTGGCTGGTCAGAGACAAGAAGTAAAGCACCCGTTGTAATTTGATTTGCAAAGCCGACTGCAAAAATTGTAGCTGTCTCCATATCAATTGCCATTGAGCGTGTTTTTCGAAGATATTCTTTAAATTCATCATCGTGTTCCCACACCCTTCTATTTGTTGTAACAACTGTTCCTGTCCAATAATCATGTTTTTGTTTAATAATAACCTCGGAAACAGCACGTTGCAAATTAAAAGCGGGTAATGCAGGTACTTCAGGCGGAAAATAATCGTTAGACGTTCCTTCGCGTCGAATAGCTGCAATAGGTAAAATCAAATCACCAAGTTTATTTTTTTTCTTCAAACCACCACATTTACCTAGAAACAAAACCGCTTTAGGTTTTATTGCTCCTAACAAATCCATTACTGTTGCGGCATTAGGACTACCCATTCCAAAATCGATTATTGTTATTCCGTTGGCAGTAGCATTTGGCATAGGATATTTCTCGCCTATTACAGGAACATTATTCCATTCGGCAAATAATTTTACATAATGAATAAAATTCGTGAGAAGAATATATTCACCAAACTTATTAAGGGGCTGATTTGTATAGCGGGGCAACCAATTTTTTATTATTTCATCTTTTGTTTGCATAATGTTTTAATATTTTTTGTAAAATTAATCAAATCTATTTTTATACGTGCTTAAAGTTATTACTATTTTGCATTTGAAAAAAAATTTTTTATTATTTCCCTGAAAGGGAAAAATATGAATAAATCCGTATGAAACAAGCCGGAATAGGCTTGAATAAATATAGTAAATATTCGATAAAAATTAAAATAAATTGATAATTTAAAAACATTGCCACAATAAAAAATGTAATTTTACCAGAAATAATAGGCATCCTATTTTAAAAATTTTATTTTTTTTGCAATATTTAAAAATCATGCAACAACTAAATTTACCAATTTATCAACATAGAACTAAAATTGAAGAAGACAAAAAATTAATCTTTGATAGTATAAGGAAAAAATATGTTGCTTTAACACCCGAAGAATGGGTAAGGCAAAATTTTATTCAATATCTGATTAATGAAAAAAATTATCCTGCTCCGTTAATTGCCGTTGAAATGGCTTTAAAAGTTAACACTGTTACCCGACGATGTGATATTGCATTATATAATAAAAAAGGCAAACCTATTGTTATTGTTGAATGTAAAGCAGCAGATGTTAAAATCAATCAAAAAACCTTTGAGCAAATAGCTGGTTATAACATTGAATTACAGGTTGATTATTTGATAGTTACAAATGGCATTAATCATTATTGCTGTAAAATTGATTATGAATTGAGCAGTTTCAGTTTTTTGAAAGATATACCTGATTACAAAGAAATTTCAAATAAATAAAAAAATCTTACTTGAAAAAAGCAGTGAGATTTTTCTCATAATTAAAAGATAAATTATTTTACAAATTTTAAATTCCAGATTATCCGGATTTCTCCAAAGCTTAACTTTTTTCCATAATCTGTTTTAAAACATAAAAATAAACAAATAATGCCTAAATTACTATTTGCAAAATTCAATAAGTTATTATCTTTGTTAATATAAAAAACCAATAAAGCTATTACCATGTCAAATAAACTAGTAAAAAATGCTGTAGGCAGGATGGTTCCTGTAGAAATTAATGGAGAACCTGTAATACCATTTAAAGGCGTAAATAAACATAGACCGTCGGGAAGAAAATATGCACCACCAATATCGTGTTCAGCAGATTATCCTGCAGATGGAAATAAAGTTGTTCCATCGTTAAAAGAAGCATTAAAAAATTGTGGTTTAAAAGATGGAATGACAATATCAACCCACCACCATTTACGTAATGGTGATTTGGTGAATAACACAATTTTCGATATTGCTCACGAAGAAGGAGTTAAAGATTTGGTTTGGTATCCATCAGCCTCATTTCCTTGTAATGAGCCTTTAATAAAATATTTAGAAGACGGCACAATAAACCGTATTGAAGGCAGTATGAACGGACCTCTTGGTAAATTTTGCTCGCAAGGTAAGATGAAAGGTACAGCAGTATTGCGTTCACATGGTGGCAGATATCAAGCTGTTCAAGATGGTGAAGTGAAAATTGATATTGCAGTTATTGCAGCACCAACTGCCGACCCTTTTGGTAATGCAAATGCATTATCAGGACCTTCGGCTTGTGGTGTTTTAGGTTATGCTTTAGCTGACTATCAATATGCAGACAAGGTAATTATTATTACAGATAATTTAATTGAATTCCCATGTATGCCAATGCAAATTGAAGGAAATTATGTTGATTATGTAGTTGTTGTTGATAAAATTGGTATTCCTGAAAAAATTATTTCAGGTTCTACACAAATAACAAAGAGCCCCGACAGATTAATCATTGCGGACTTAACAACAAAATTTTGCGTAGAGGCCGGCTTGCTTCAAAACAGATGTTGTTTCCAATCAGGTGCAGGCGGAACGTCTTTGGCAATTTCAAATAATTTTCATCAGATATTAAAAGAAAATAATTGGAAAGCTAGATTTGCCTTTGGCGGAAGCACAAAATACATGGTTGAGATGTTAGAAGATGGAACACTCGATTATATTTTAGATGCACAGGCATTTGATTTAGAAGCTGTTAAATCTATTAAAGAGAATAAAAATCATCACGAAGTGTCAATTTTCCATTCATATGATTATAATTCAAAAGGGAATTACACTACAATGATGGATATTATGATTCTTGGTGCTACAGAAATTGACGTTAATTTTAACGGAAATGTTGTTACACATTCGGATGGTTACATACAACATGGTGTAGGTGGCTGGCAAAACTGCTTAAATGCAAAATGTACAATTATTCCTGTTCCTTTGTTTAGAAACAGAATGCCAATTATAAAAGATGAAGTTACTACATTGTGCGGACCGGGCGAACTAATTGATGTTGTTGTTACTGAAAGAGGTATAGCAATTAATCCGCTAAGAAAAGACTTAATTGAAAAATTAAAAAATTCGAAATTACCAATTAAAACAATAGAGGAGCTTAAGGCTGAAGCAGATGCTATTTGCGGAATACCTGAAAAACCAAAATTTAGCGATGAAGTTGTTGGAGTTGTTAAATGGATTGACGGAACAGTTATTGACTCTCTTTATAGGGTTATTGAGTAGATTTTATGAATTGCTAAATTGTTATATGGCTAAATTGTTGATTTATAGTAATATTTTGACAAATTAGTTTATTTTTAAAAAAAATCTTGGGGCGAAAGCCCCATTTTTTTATACAAAAAAATTCTCACTTTATTAATAATAAGTACATCAATAGAATTATGTTTTCATCATCGCAAACAGCCTGTCCCGAAAATCAGGAATAGTGAAGCAATCTCAACCTTATGAATTGCAATATATAGATTACTTTGTTCCTCTCAATGACTTAACTTTTAGGAGTGGAATTATAAATAAACATCCTCAGATATATTATTTTTTTTATCCCAAAACTTTATTAAATTCATTCCATATAACATCGTCGGGAGTTGGGGCAATAACTGTGAGTAAGTCCTTTTTAACAGGATGAATAAATGATATTTTTCTTGCATGCAAACTAATACCTGCATTTTTATTTGAGCGATTAAAGCCATACTTTAAATCACCTTTTATGGGACAATTAATTTTTGCAAGTTGGCAACGAATTTGATGATGTCGTCCTGTTTTTAGCTCAACTTCTAATAAATAATAATTATCTATACTTGCAATAGTCTTATAATCTAATATTGCAATTTTTGAATTTGCGACTTCCTTTTCGTAAGCAAACGATTTATTAATTTTTGTGTTTCGAGCAATATAATGAGTTAAAGTTCCCGAAGTGATTTGTGGTTTATTTTTAACAACAGCCCAATAAAATTTATGAACATCTTTCTCTGCAAACATTTTATTTAAACGGGTTAAGGCTTTGCTTGTCTTAGCAAAAACGACAGCACCGCTCACAGGTCTATCTAATCGGTGAGCAACACCAACAAATACATTCCCGGGTTTATTATATTTAACTTTTATGTAATCAGCAACGTCGTCCTTTAAGGTAACATCCCCTGTTTTGTCACCTTGAACAATATCAGAAACTCTTTTATTTACTATTATTATATGATTATCTTCATATAATACTTGAATATTGGGCATATTTTATCTATTCAGATTAAAAAAAATTAACAATGAATATTCAATAAATTCTAATTATTTGAAAATAAGCTTATTGCAATCGTATCTATTTTATTTCCTAAAAATTAGAATAAAACCTTTAAATGTGAAAAAATTTTAATTGTAGTTTAAAAAAAAAGTCACATTATTCTGCAAGGGAATAAATCTTGTGTTTTATTCAGCAAATTTTTCCCTGCGGTTATCTTGTTTATTATGAATACCCCCGAATAAAATCGAGGGCTAATTTTATTTCATTTTTGAATAAAATCTAATACTGTTCTTTATCATTAGGGAAATCAACTTTTTTGACATCAGTAATATAATTTTTCACAGCACCTAAAATCTCTTCAGAAAGGTTATGATATCGGCGTAAAAAACGTGGTGAAAATTCTTGAGTGATACCAAGCATGTCGTGAAGCACAAGAACTTGTCCATCTACATCGTGACCTGCACCAATGCCAATTACCGGAATTTTAACTTCTTTGGCAACACGAGCAGCTAATTTTGCAGGTATTTTTTCAAGCACAATTGAAAAGCAACCTGCATCTTCTAATATATGTGCATCTTTAACAAGTTTTTCAGCTTCTTCGTCTTCTCGAGCACGAACAACATACGTTCCAAATTTATGAATTGACTGAGGTGTTAAACCCAGATGTCCCATTACAGGAATACCAGCCGAAAGAATTCTCATTACAGATTCTTTTACTTCTTCACCACCTTCTAGCTTAACAGCATGAGCACCAGTTTCTTTCATAATTCGTATAGCCGATGCTAAAGCTTCTTTTGAATTTCCCTGATAAGTTCCGAAAGGCAAATCAACAACAACCAAAGCTCTTTCAACTGCACGCACTACAGATAAAGCATGATATATCATCTGATTTAAGGTGATTGGTAAAGTTGATTGATTACCCGCCATAACATTTGAAGCGGAATCTCCTACTAATATCACATCAATACCAGCTTGGTCAATAATACGAGCCATTGAATAATCATAGGCTGTCAACATTGAAATTTTTTCACCTCTAAGCTTCATCTCATTTAATACATGAGTTGTAACCACTTTTATATTTCTATTTAATAACATTTTTTTTTATTATTAGTTTCAAGTTTCATTAATTAACACAAAATTTTAAATCTAAATTCTAATTCTTTAATTGCAACTTGAGTTGTTTTATTGTTTTTTCTTTATCGTTAATAATTTTATATGCTTGCTTTTTCTTTTTATGTTGCAAACATAATATTATTACAAATATTATTATAATAATTAGAACAATTACTCCTGAATAAATAATAATATTTTGTTTTTCAATTTTTAATAAAAATAATTCTTTTTCTTTGGTTAATAATTTTACTTCATTTTCACTTTGAAGCAATTTACTTTTTGTTAAATCTTTAATGGAAATTTTAGATTTTTGAATACTGAAGACAGAATCTTTTATTACTACATATTTTTGATAATACCCTAAAGCCTTCTTCGGATTATCAGTAATATAATAAATATCATACAAAGATTTATAATTATCTAACATGGTGATTTGCATATTTGTTTCTTTTGCAACATTAAGACTTCTTTGAAAATATTCTGTTGCCTTTTTATATTTTTTCATCTCTTTATATACATTTCCCATACTATGCAGAGATATAGCAAATTCAATTTTATCACTAAATTTTTGTTGAATTACAAAAGCTTTTTTGTAATAAATTAGCGACTTTTTTAATTCTCCTTTTAATTTATATACTTCTCCTTTTTGATTAAGTATTTTAATCAATTCCTGATTATCTTCTAATTCTTTGTATTTTTTAAAAGAATCATCAAAATATTGAATAGCCTTGTCATACTTTTTAATTGCTTGATAAACTTTACCAATTCGGAAAAAAGAATTAGCAATTTCAGATTTATTATCAAGTTTTTTAAATCCGGTTAGAGCTTTATTGTAAAAATTATTTGCTTGATTATAATTCTCCCAAGAAAAATGAATATCAGCAATATTATTTAATATATGTGCCTGTTTATTTTCATAGCCTAATTTTTTATAAATATTTAAAGTTTGTTGAAAATATAAAAGAGATTTTTTTAAATCATTTAGCTTATAGTAAACGATACCAATTTTCTGCATTAAGTTCGCAATATCTCTTTTAACTCCTAATTTTAGAGTTTGTTTAAGTGACTTTTGATAATAATTTAAAGCTTTTTCATCATCATTTTTATTATAAAATGCAATACCTAGGTAATTTAATGCATTTGCCTGCTCTTTTATATTATTATATTTACGAGCAAATTTTAAAGCTGTAAATGCATATTTGATTGTTGAATCTGGCGAAACCGAAAGGTTCTTATAAGCAATATCATTAAAATATTCAGCTCTAATAGTATCCACCACTAAATTAACTTTACTATTTGTTTTATAATTACTATTGCTTGCAAACGAGAAATTGCTAAAAATAAAAGCAATGAATGTAACGCATAAAATTTTTGAGATATTCATGTCTGACATTTTTCTAAATTTTTATTAAATACAAAATTACATTTGAATTTTAATATTATCAAGAATAAAATAATTAATATTTATTTAGCGAAAAAATAAATTTTGTACCTTTATTCAATTCGCTCTCTACCCATATTTCGCCACCTGATTTTTTAATAAATTCTTTACATAAATAGAGACCTAATTTGGAACTTTTTTCATTTGTTGTTCCAATTTTAGAAATTTGTTGCTCTATATTAAAAAGATCATGAATCTCATAATCGCTCATTCCAATTCCGTCGTCTGCTATTTCAATTTCCAATTTAGCACCTAAATCTTTCGCACTTACTTTTACATTTCCTTCTTCATTAGTAAATTTAATTGCATTTGAAAGCAAATTTCTAACTATAGTAGAAACTACATCTTTGTCGGCAAAGACAAAGGTATTTGGCTTAATTGAGGATGTTAAACAAATCTTTTTTATCTGAGCATTAACTCTGAACAGCTCTAAACAATTATCAATAATATCGAACAAATCGTTTTTTTTAGGATCTTGAGTTAATCCGCCTATTTGAGTTTTCGACCAATTAAGCAAATTTTCTAAAAAAACATATAATTGATTCGATGATCGATTTAGTACTTGAATAAAATTTAACAACTTATCTTTTTCAAGTGCATCATAATTATCATTCATATATTCACTAACCGAAATCAAAGCAGACAAAGGGTTTCTAATATCGTGAGCCACAATTGAAAGAAATCTATCTTTGAAAATATTGTCTTCTTTTAAGGCATTTTCTGAACTTTTAAGTTCTGTATTTTTTTGTTCTAATTTTTTATTATGATTACTTAACAACTCATTACGTTTTTGTTTTAATTTGTAACGTTTATAAAGTTGAAACAAAATAAAAACAATAAATACAACACAAATTATTAAAAAATTTCTAAGATTACGCTGGGATTTTAATTCTAGTTCTTTAATTTGTTTTTCTTGTTTTAAAACGTCTATCTCTTTTTCTTTTTTTTCTGTTTCGTAACGAATTTGTAACTCGGCAATTTTCTTTGTGTTTTCTTGATTAAAAATGCTGTCTTTATGGTTTGAAAAACGTTCGAAATATTGAAGAGATTTTTTATAATCACCTATATGTGAATACAAAACATAAAAGTCATAACAAATATTCTTAAGTAACTCTTGTTCTTTTATTTCATTTGCAATTAAAATTGATTTTTTTAAATATGGCAGTGCTTTTGAAAATTTTTTATTTTCGATATATAATTCGGCAATATTTTTTGATGTGTTTGCTATACCACTTTTGTCATTTATTTCATTTCTAATTTTAAGTGATTTTTTATAATAATCTATTGCCATTGAAAAAATTTTCAAATCGTGATAATAATTACCAATATTGTTTAAAATTTCAGCATAACCTTTATTATCACCTATATCAGAATATATTTTCAATGATTTTTGGTAATATTTCAATGATTTTGGGTATTCATTGAAATCACGATATATTAATGCAATATTATTTAATGACTTTGCTATATATTTTTTATCGCCAACCTGCTCTCTAATTTCTAAAGATTGCATATAAAAACTTAATGCATTATTATAATTTTCTGAATTCCAATAAACACTTCCAATATTATTTAATGAAGTTGCAATAAAAATTTTATCGCCTATCTCATTATAAATATTCAAGGCTTTTCTATAATAATCAATTGATTTTTTATAATTTGTTAAGTCTTTAAAAACAGTTGCAATATTATTAAAAGAAGCTGCAATATTCTTTTTATCACCTATTTGCTCTCTAATATAAAGAGCTTTCATATAATAATCTAAGGCTAAATCGTATTTATTAATTTTCCAGTAAACACTCCCAATATTATTTAGGGTTAATGCTATTGCTTGTTTATTTCCAATATTATTTTTTATAATTAACGATTGTTTATAATAATCAATTGCATTATCATAATTATTAAGGTTTTTATAAACCATTCCAATATTATTAAGAGAGTTTGCTACTCCAATATCGTCGCCTATTTTTTTTCTTATTGCCAAAGATTGCAAATAGTATTCAAGAGCCTTTTTGTTATTGTTAAGTTTCCAATAAACACTTCCAATATTATTTAATGAATATGCTATATCTTTTTTATTACCAATTTGTTTTTTTATTGCTAATGATTTAATATGATATTCTAAAGATTTTTTATAATTACTTAAATCTTTATAAACTATTCCGAGATTATTTAATGACTTTGCTATTCCTTTCATATCATCAATTTCTTGGCGATATTTTAATGATTTTTGATAGTTCTCAATTGCTTTATCATAATCGCCTAATTTCCAATAAACACCGGCAACATTGTTTAATGAGTAAGCAAGAGATTTTTTGTCATTAATTTTTGAATTAATTTTTGATGCTTGCAAATAATAACTCAAAGCTTTTTTATAATTATTCAAATCACGATAAACAATACCTATATTGTTTAATGAGTTGGCTATTTGTTTTTCATCATCAATTTTCCTTCTAATTTCTAATGCTTGTTGGTAGTAATCTAAGGCTTTTTCATAGTCATTGGTTTTCCAATAAACATTTCCTATATAATTTAATGAAGTAGCAATACCTGATTTATTTCTTTTCTTTTTACTAATATCAATAGACTTATAATAATGTTTTATTGCTTTATCAAATTGATTCGAAAAATAATAGGCAGTACCAATATTGTTTAGTGCATTTGCTTTTTCTGTTTTATTATTTGATCTGATTGCAGCTGATAAACCTTTATTGCCATATTTTAGAGATTTTTCGGGGGAAATGTTAAAATATTCTGTTGATAAAGCATTTAATAAGAGAGTACGCTCGTCACCAACAGCATTTTTTAATTTATTTTCAAGACTATCAATTTTATTTTGATTGATTGCTGCCGACAAATTAATAATAAAAATAACTAGTAATGAAAATACTATTACAATCCTTTTTTTATACATAAATTAAAAATTATGATTTTTTATTTATTATTAAATATAGAACTTCCAAATTTTAAATCAGATCATACTTTTAGTCCAACAACTAAAACATCGTCAACTTGTTCTCCTTCACCTTTCCATTCTTCAAAATTCTTATGTAAAATAATCTTTTGTTCACTTAATTCTTTATTATGAATTTTCAATAATAATTTTTTCAGATTCTTTAGTTTAAACCTATTGTCTTTTTCTCCCCCAAATTGGTCTGCATAACCATCTGAAAACATATATATTACATCGTTTTTTTGCACTTTCATTTCATTATGTGTAAATGAAGGTTCTATATCTAAATAAATACCTATAGGCACGCGATCTGGAAGTATTTTTAGCAACTCATTGTTTCTTATTATATAAAGAGGTATTAAAGCACCCGAATACTCCAAAATATTAGAAGTCAAGTCAATCGTAATTACTGCGATATCCATTCCATCACTAGTTTCGCCTGATTTGCCTGTTTGCTTTAACGATGAGATAACATTATGTCTCAATCTTTCTAAAATACTTTTTGGTTTTATAATATTTCTTTCTTTAATAATTTTATTTAGAAAAGAAATTCCAAGCATACTCATAAATGCACCAGGAACACCATGTCCTGTGCAGTCAGCCACAGCGACAATTATTTTTTTGCCTTTTTTAGAAAACCAATAAAAATCACCGCTTACTATATCTTTTGGCCTTAACAAAATAAAATTCTCAATATACTTTTCTAATTCATTTACGGGCGTCATAATTGATTGCTGAATACGTTTGGCATATGACAGACTATCAGTAATATCAATATTTTTTTGCATTATTTGCTCGTCTGCCTCTTTAAGTTTAGTAATGTCAGTATCAATAGCAATTAATTTTAAAATATTATTATTATTATCGAGAATTGGTGTAAGAGTTGTTTGTGCCCACATTTCTTTACCGTCGCGTGTTTTATTTAATGCTTCGTAAACAATGGGTTTTTTATCTCCATACCAAATATTAATTAAATCTTGAATTTGTAAATTTGAACTAGCTCCTACAAAATTTCTATCTTTTTCTTTAACTAATTGCTCCAAATTATACCCATACATTCGAACGAATCCATCGTTTACCCATTCAAAATTACCCTTTGAATCCATAATAACTATTGCGTTATCTGTTTTGCTTGCAACGATTGATAATTTTTCTAACTCTTTATTCGCATGTTCGAGATACTCAGCCTGTGCTTCAATTTCTTCATTTTTCTGACGTAATTCAGATGTTCTTTCTTTAACATTTTTTTCTAATTCTTTTTTGTCGCTTATTAATTTTTTTTCTCTAATCTTATTATATAAAATAATTATTAGAATTAAAGTAATAAGTTCTAGAGCATAGAACCATGGCTTTTTCCACAAAGGTGGTTTAATAATAATTTTTACTGAAATTCCTGTTTCATTCCAAACTCCATCACTATTTGAACCTTTAACAACAAAATTATAATTACCTGGGTCAAGATTTGTATATGTTACTTCATTTTTATCTGTATAAACCCATTTTTCATCAAAGCCTTGCAACTTATATTTATAGCGATTTTTTTGAGTAACAGTATAATCTAAAGATGAAAAGACAAAAGAAAAAACATAATCTTTATATGACAATTCAATTTCTTTATTTTCAATAATATTTCGTTTTAATTCTCTTTTATTATCGGACCAATACGAATCATTAAATATCTTAAAATCTGTTATTTGAATTTGAGGTATATACTCATTATCATGAACCTCATCAAATACAAAATAAGACAAGCCGGAAATACATCCGAAAAACATTTCTCCATTATTATTTTTTATGCATGCTCCTCTGCTAAAACCATTACTTAATAAACCATCAAAAATAGTATAGTTCTTAATTTCTTTTGTTTCAATATTAAATTTTAACAAGCCATTGCTTGTTCCCATCCACAAATATTTAAAGTCATCATATAAAATACTAAGAATAACATTACTTGAGTATTCATTATCTATGCAATATTGCTTTATCTGTTTTTCCTTAGGGTCATATTCAAATATTCCTCCTCCTTCAGAACCAATCCATAAAACTCCATTATTATCTTCGGTAATTGCTTCAACCCTAAAACTTGACTGCAATTTAGAATCAATATTTATTGTTTGAAAGGCTTCTGTTTTATAATCGAACTTATTTAAACCTCCAACGTAAGTACCAATCCATAAATTTTTTAATTTATCTTGATATATTTCGCTAATATAATCATCGCGAAGTGATTTTGGATTATTTTTTTGATGTCTAAAATGCTTAAAAATTACTTTAGAAGAATCTTTTGAATAAATAATTTTATTCAGTCCTGATTTTGTTCCTACCCAAATTGTTCCTCTATCATCTTGAAATATTACATTTATTTGATTTCCGCTAATACTGTTAGAATCATTTATATCGTGTTTATATCTAATAAACTCATATTTCCCATTTTTTAAAATCATCTTATTAAGTCCCTCGCTATATGTACCTGCCCACAAGCTGCCCGATTTATCAATGCAAATTGACCATATTCTACTTTGGCTAATACTGGTAGAGATATGCGACTTATGTTTGAAATTAGTATATCTGTTATTTTTTCTGTCAATTTTTGTTAAGCCTCCACCATCGGTACCAACCCAGAGATATCCTTCTTTATCTTGAGTAATTGACAATACATTAGGGTGAGGTAAGCTATTCTTTTTTTTCGGATTATAAGCTATACCATTAAATTTTTTTGGTTTCAAATCAAGCTTGTTTATTCCTCCACCACGAGTTGCAATCCATAAATTATGTGATTTATCTTCACAAATATATTCAACTCTGTTATGACTTAAGCTATAAATATTTCCAATATCATATTGGTAATTATAAAATCTATTTGTTTTTATATCAAAACGACACAGTCCACCAAAATAAGTACCAATCCAAAAATTACCAAAAGAATCTTTAAATAGGAACTCAACTCTATCTTCTTGTATTGAATATTTATTTTTGGGATCATGTTTATAAAAAACAATTTTATTTGTTTCAAGATTATACCTCCCTAATCCACCACCACGAGTAGATATCCACATTATTTTTCCATCAACAAAAAGATATTCAACTTTATTGGCTTCTGAAGTCTCTTTTTTATCTAACTTTATTCGTGTAAATTTTTTTGTTTTCCCATCAAATTTATTTAAACCTTTATATGTGCCTATCCATATTGTACCTGAAGAATCTTCACAAATACATTTAGCACGATTGTCGCTTAAAGTGTTATCATCGTTTGGATTGTATAGATATTTAGTAAAAATTTTTGTATCTCTATTATATACATTTACTCCACCTTCACTTGTTCCAACCCATAATTGGTTTTTAGTATCTTCAAAAATAAATCGAATTTTATCATTGCTAATTGAAGTGGAATCTATATCGCTATGTTTATGATGAACAAAAAGGTTTGAATGAGGATCAAATTCGTCTAAACCACCACCATAAGTACCGCACCAAATTTTCCCAGACTTATCTTGATATATTTTTCCAAAATTACTTGATGATAAAGAGTTTGCATTAATTGGATTATGACGAAAAACTTCAAAACTATAGCCATCATATCTATTTAAGCCGTCTTGGGTGGCAAACCACATAAAACCATCGTTATCTTGAATTATTCCATAAACATTATTATGGGAAAGTCCTTGTTCAACAGTAAGATGATTAAATTTTAAATCTATTTCTTGTGCAAAGCTACAGTTGACATAAGCTAATAATAATATTATTATATTTACGCGTCTTAATAAATTCATAATTTTCGGTAATAAAACGATAACTACTAAAATTTTAGTCCAATTACTAACACATCGTCAATTTGTCTATTTTTCCCTTGCCATTGATTGAAGGTGTTCACCAAAATTTCTTTTTGTTTCTCCATAGATTGTTTATGATTATCTATAATAAGTTGCTTGAAATTTCTTGATAAAAATTTTCGATCATTTTCCCCTCCAAACTGATCTACATAGCCATCGGAAAAGATATAAACGATGTCATCTTTTTTTAATTGAATTTCATTATTAGTAAATGGCTGTTCTTTAAAGACAGTGATTCCAATTGGCATTTTATCTGCTTCTATTTCCGATAGTTGTCCATCTCTAATTAAATACAACGGATTATGTGCTCCGGCATATTGCAATTGATTTGTTTCATTATCGATAATACACAAGGCTATATCCATTCCATCGGCAGGCTCATCAAAACTGCCCGTTTGATGAAGTGATGTTTTTACATTTTCTCTCAAAAGGTTTAAAATTTCGTTGGCTCTTGTCAATTCATTTTTATTAACAATTTCATTTAAGAAAGAAATTCCGAGCATACTCATGAATGCACCAGGCACACCATGACCGGTACAATCAGCTGCCACAACAACTGTTTTGGTACCTATACTGTCTTTATTTAAAATTTGTGTTATCCAATAAAAATCGCCACTTACAATATCTCTTGGCTTAAAAAATATAAAATGTTCGGGTAAAATTTCATCAATATATTTTACTGGAGGCAACACTGCATTTTGAATTCTACTAGCATACTCAATGCTGTCGGTTATTTTTCGCTTTTGTACTGTTATTTGATCACGTTGTTGTGTTGCTAAATCACGTTGTGCTTCAATTTCATGATTTTGTTCTTCAATTGCATCACGCTGTGCTTGTATTTCTTCTTTTTGAAGCAATATTTCTTTATTCTTTAATTCTAAAAGTTCATAAGCTTTCTTAATTCGAGTCTTTTGTTTGAATAGAATAAATGAAAAAATTAAAATTACTATCAAAACGGAAACAACCGAATAAATGAATATTCTTTGTCTCTTTATTTCTTCATGATTCTTAGCTAATTCTAATTCTTTTAATTTTTTATCTTTGTTTAATAATTGAATTTCTTTTTCTTTCTTCTCTGTCTCATACCTAATTTGCATATCGGCAATTTTCTTTATACTCTCACGATTTAGTATACTGTCTTTTTCATTTGAATATGCCTGATAATTTTCATACGCTTTTTTGTAATTGCCTTTTTGTGCATATAGTTTTGAGAAAATAAAATATGTATCTTTTATTAAATTCTTATTCTTTAACTCTTTAGCGTATTTTAATGATTTGTTTAAATATTTTAATGCTTCGTTATAATTTTTCTTTATAAGATAAATTTCACCAATATCTTTTGATGTAATAGCAATGCCAGTATTATCATTAATATCTGTTCTTATTTTTAACGATTTTTTAAAATAATCAAGAGAAGTGAATACGTCTCCTGTTTTTTTATACAAATTCCCGACATTATTTAATATTAATGCGGAATTTTTTAAGTCACCAATATGTTGGTATATATTTAAAGCTCTCTGATAATGCAAAACAGATTGCTTTATGTTGTTCAAATTTTTATAAATAAGTCCAATATTATTTAATGAGCGTGCAATTAAAATCTTATCGCCTATCTTCTGCCTTAAATCAAGTGCATGTTTATAATATTCTAATGCTTTTTCAAAATCTTTGCTTTTCCAATAAATGCTCCCAATAAAATTATACGAGTTTGCTATTAGAGTATTGTCTCCAATTTCCTGATATTTTGTTAATGCTTTGTTGTAATATTCCAGAGCTTTCTCAAAGTTATTCAAATCTTTGTATATAAGTCCTATATTGTTTAGCGAAGCCGCAATAAGAACTTCATTTCCAATTTTTTCACGAATATCAAGTGATTTTAAATAATTCTCAAGTGCTAATTTGTAACTACTCAATTTCCAATAAACACTTCCAATATTATTATACGAAGAAGCTATCCCTTGTATGTTATCAATTGATTTTCTTATATCTAATGATTTTCTGTAATAATATAATGATTTATCATAATCATTCAAATTTTTATATACTGTTCCAATATTATTTAATGAATTTGCAATATCCATTTTATCATCTATCTGTACTCTAATATCAAGAGATTTCTGATAATAATTTAAAGCATTTATATAATTATTCAATTTTAAATAAACACTTCCAATATTATTATATGCAGATGCAATTTTCTTTTTATTGCCTAATTTTTGCTTAATCAGTAGCGATTTTTTATAAAATTCCAATGCCTTCTCATAACTGCTTAAACCTTTATAAACCATACCAATATTATTAAGCGAAGCAGAAATATTAACACTATCTTTTAACTCAATGCGAATATCTAACGATTGTTTATAATATTCTAAAGCTTTAAGATAATTACTCAATTTCCAGTAAACGCTCCCAATATTGTTCAAAGATGAAGCTATTCCAGACTTATTATCAATTTCTTTATTTATGATTAACGATTGTTGATGATAGTTCATAGCATTTTCAAAATCATTTAAATTTTTGTAAGCAAAACCTATTTGACTTAATGTAATAGCAACAACTTTTTTATTGTCTGAAGTGCTGGCTATGTTTTTTAAACTATCTATGTTTATTGCAAGTGATGATATACTTATAAGAGAGGCTGTTAGAAAAAATAATAATCTATTCATAGATGTTATTATTGATAAAATGTTGTTTTTTATAGTTATTTTTTATAAAAATACTTTTTTTCTCAGGATTTTCATATAAAAATTTACTTTTTTAAGTCTGTAATTTTGCTCTTTGCTTGACCTTCATAAAATATTGTTGTTAGTTCATCTTCATTAGAAAGCTGCTTTGTAGATTTTATCAACTCTCCGTCTTTATAAGTTATTGAATATCCTTTTTTTAGAATATGAACAGGATCTGAATGATCAACAGTATTTTTAAAAATTTTAAGTTTTTGTTCTTCATTTAAGAGGTATTTGTTAACACTATTGTTAACGTTCTTAATCAAGAGAGATATGTTATGATTTTTATCAGAAATACAATTATTCATCTTATAATGAATATTGGTAGTATTTTGTTTTAAGCTTGTTTCTTTATTCTCAAAATAATTCTTTGTCGAATTTTTAAGTTTATTGGTGTATAAAAATAAATTATTCTGATTCAATTGTATAATTTGTTTAACAAGAGGTGAAAATGTGTATTTCAAATAATCTAATTCTGTTTGTTTTTCATTAATGAAATCACTCACATTATTAACAAAATTATCTTTAAGGTCAAATAAATACTCATCGAAACTCTCAATGCGTGAGATTAAAAATTCAGCTACGGCAGTTGGTGTTTTAACTTTTACGTTTGCAACAATATCTACAATAGTATCGTCACGTTCATGACCAATACCTGAAATAATTGGTAAGGGAAATTGTGTAATATTATATGCTAACCAATAATTATCGAAACAACTTAAATCGGATTTTGAACCTCCTCCCCTAATAATAACAACAAGGTCGAAAAAATCCTCATATTTATAAATTTTATCTAAGGCATTAATAATTGACTCTTCGGCTTTATCGCCTTGCATTAATGCAGGGAAAAGTTTATAATAAAATTTATATCCATTATTATTATTATCCAATTGATTTACAAAATCGCCATAACCAGCAGCTGTTTCTGACGAAATGACAGCAATTTTTTGAGCAACAAGGGGAATTTCCAATTCCTTATTCATGGTAATAACCCCCTCATCTTCAAGTTTTTTAATAATTTTGAGGCGTTTTTTTGCTAAATCACCAATGGTATAGGTAGGTTCAATATCAATAATATTTAAACTCATGCCATATATTTCGTGAAATTCAACCTTAACATTAACCATAATTTTTAATCCGTCTGACAGTTCTCTACCGGTTGAAGTTTCAAAATATGGTTTTATCATACGAAAAGTATATGCCCAAATTGTTGCTCGTGATTTTGCAATTATTTTTTCAGATATTTCGTCTTTTTCAATAAGCTCTATATAGCAATGACCAGTTCGATTAATATTAATCTCACTAATCTCTGCAATTATCCAATACGAAGCATTAAAAGCAATTTTAACAGCTTTTTTTATGTTTTTGTTTAATTCGGTTAATGAGAGAGCGTTATTGTTCATACTAACTTTATATTAAAGAATCAAAGCTAATAAAAAATAATAGAGACACAAAGAATTAGGAAGTAAGAATTATGAAGTAAAAAGTAGGAAGTAGAAAGTAGGAAATAGAAAGTAGGAAATAGAAAGTAGGAAATAGAAAGTAGAAAGTAGGAAGTAAGAAGTAGGAAGTAGGAAGTAGGAAGTAGGAAGTATAACTTTAAGCTGACTTGTAATATTAATCAACTATAAATAATTTTTTTTTGCGTTCTGTAAAAAAAAATCCTAAAGGAAAAAAAACAGAATCGCCTACAGAGCAATTTAAAATATTCAAAGAATCAAATTTTACAAATATGCTCTATTTACTGAACTCCTATAATTAATTGGTATTAAACAGATTGTTAAATTTTAAATCCAGAAGTATCGGCATCTAGCTGTTGCTCAACTTTCAACTTTATGAACTTTAAACTTTATGAACTATATGTTATTGTTTAATGACTTTTTTTGTAAAAAATTTATCTTTAGATGCCACTCGCAAAAAATAAATTCCGTTTTCTAACCCGCTAAAATTAATTTGAATTTTATTATAATTAGTAAAAGCTAAATTATGCTTGTCAAATGATATTTTTTGTCCTAAAATATTGTATAATTCTATTTCAATATTATTATTATCAGTAGAATAAAAATCAAAATTTAAAACATCTTTAAAAGGGTTTGGGTAAACACTTATAATATTTTCATTTCCGGAATCCTGATAGTCAAGCAAGAGGTTTGCGTTATCAAAATTAGGTATTCCATATCCAGTAATATTATAGGGATTATTGTAATGATTTGAACTTTGAACAATTGCATTAAAAATTTGCATATTATTAGCTTTTGGATGAGCTTGCCACAAACAAGCAGCTAAACCTGCAATTATTGGTGTTGAAAAAGATGTGCCGTTACCCTCGTAAAATTCACCGTTTGTGCCTTGATAAACAGTGTTTTCACCTTGCGAAACAATATTTGGTTTAGTTCTACCGTCATAAGTTGGACCGATTGAGCTAAACGATGCGTATTCACCTTTTTCATTAACAGCACCAATGCACAAAACACTATCAGCGTCGGAAGGGGCAGAAATATATTTCCAAGGTTTGTTTCCTTCGTTGCCAGCACTATTTACAACTAATATTCCTTTGCTTGCAGCAATATTTGCAGCTCTTGAAATTCGTGTTGTTTTGCCATCCATATCAGCATAAGTATGACTTTGAGAAGCATCGTCGAAAGTAGAATACCCTAACGAACTGGAAATAACATCAGCACCAACGCTATCGGCAAACTCAGCGGCTGAAGCCCAATTTTCTTCCTCAATTAAACTTTCAGAAGAAGCATCTTCGCTACGAAGCAACCAGTATTTTGCTTGTGGAGCTGTACCAATAAAAGTATAGGGTATATTTCCTGCAAGAATAGATAAAACAGACATCCCATGAGAATGATCTTCATAAACACTATTATCTCCTTGAACAAAATCTTTTGTACCAAGTATTTGGTTATTAATTCGTAAACTATCGAAAGCAGGTAATGAATTAACATGATAAAACCCTGCATCAATCACAGCTATTTGCATTTTTTGCCCTTGATAGCCTTGATTATGTAGAATTTGACCATTTAACATCTCTATTTGATTTGTGGATAAACCATAATCAAGAATACCAATTTTCTTGTCAATAGAATTATATTCTACTTTACTAACCTGATTAAAAAACTTATGGTAATTGGAATTCTTTTTATGTATTGATGCTGACTTTGTTAAATTCTTAATAAATGATATATTTTCAATTGTGTCTAACAATAATGAATCTTCCGAAAATATTGTAAGCGAATTAAACCATTTTGATTTATTTAAAATTGTCAGTCCCAAATTTTTCAAACTATCAACATAAGCAGAAGTAATAGGCAAATCATTCTCAACAATATTTATGTCTTGTTTAATTCGTCTATCAATTGCTCTTTGAGAAAGAAATTCATTTGGATTGTTTACAGAATATTGGTTATTATTTTTATCGGTAAATGATATAACATACTTATTTGGAGAAACTTGTGCATAAAGATTGATGTTGCACAAGAAAATAATTATTAAAACAATTTTATGGAATTTATTATTTATTGCCATAATCTGATATTTGCAAAGTAAAAATTGTTCCTGTTTTTATTCGTTGTTCAATTGGCACGGAAGGGTCAAAACCTGATTGGTTTGATAAAATTTTAATTTCTTTTTTATATACTAAACCAATATTTTTGGCATATTTTTCAAAACTGTAATTTTTATGAATTAGACTCGTATCAACTACTTGTGTAACCATTAAAACAGAATCGAAACTAATATTATTAATCACATCATTAATATCAAGTTGAGTAATTTCATATTTAAATTCATTTAATGTATTGAGCATATTATACAAATTTCCATTCCATGTTTTGTTAATTATTAATGGAAACGATAATTTTACATATCTAATATTTTCTTCAACTCTTTGTGCAGCATTATTTATTAGCTGAGCAGTCCAAACATCTTTAATCTCCCAAGAGCTAGAAGCGTCTTGCCTAATATATCGGTTAATACGATAGGCTTCACTTTGTGTTTCATCAGTAAAAGAGAAATCTACGAATTCTTTTATTTGATAATAGCTTGTGTCAAAAACCTCCGAAGGTTCATCAATATTTATGTCTTCAACATCATAAATAATCCAACTGCCTACGTTTAATGGGAAATACTTATAATCATTTGCTAAACTATTATCAACTTTTACGTTATTTTCTTCACAAGATGACAACAAAAAAGCTGATATAATAATTATAATGAGATTATATGTTGTTTTACGAATCATGAAAGATTAATTATCATACATTTTATCTAATTCTTCTGAAGGTTCTTTAAATTTCCCTTTGTTTTTTTCAAAAGAGTTTAATTCGATTGTCTCATTGTTGATTAATTCTTCTTGTTTATCAGCAATTCCTTTTTCATAATTGACTTCTTCTTTAAATTTTCCTTTTTCATCATAAAAAACCCACTTGCCTTCTCTGTAGTCATTTTTATATTCACCCTGAATTATTTTAATTCCAGCATCATTGTAAGAAGCAAATTCCCCTTCACTTATTCCGTTTTTGTATTCTTTTTGCATTCTCAACTTACCATTTAAAAAATACTGTTTATTTTCACCATTTTTAATTCCATCTTTCCAATTTGCTATTTCACACACATTTCCATTCTGAAAATAGCATGTAGTTAAGCCGTTCTTTTGCCCTTTTATAAAATTTTCCTGTAATATTAACACACTATCTTTCTCATAATAACTCCAAACACTATCTTTCTCTTTATTATAGAAAAAACCCGTAGATTCTACTTTCCCAAATTTATCATAAAAGGTAACAGATGATTGTTTATTCTTTTCTAAAAAAGTTTGAATCGAAATTAATTCTCCTTTATCATTATATCTTTTAAGTTCTCCAACAGGCTTGTTATTCTTAAAAGCACCTTCGTATTTAAGTTTACCGTTATAATGTTTTTTTTGCCAGAAACCTTGTTTGTCACCATTAATATCGACATAATTTTTAATCACTCCGCCTTTTTGTCCAACATTTTGTGCTTCTATACTTATTGAAAAAATTATTGATAGTATAATAAGTAGTAAATTTTTCATTTGTCTAAAAATTTTATTTAAGTTATTCTGTTTAGTTTAACATCTGCAAAAAAAATTCTGTAGTGAATTAAGTTTCTAAGTATGTTTAATAAAAATTCAATTAAATAATAAAAAGTAAAGATAATAATTTAATAATAAAACAATAAAAGAATAAAACTAATGTGAGTAAAAATGAAAAAAAAACCGTCCAATAAAAATAAAGGACGGTTCGTGTTAATTAGTTAATCATTTTACTTAACTTCTTCAAAATCGACATCAGTCACTTCATCATCTTTCTTTTTTTCAGATCCTTGTTGTGCTTCTGCATTTTGAGCATTTTGAGCATTTTTAGCATCGCCTTGTTGTGCTTGGCCTGCATTATACATTTCTTGAGAAGCAGCTTGAAAAACTGTATTTAATTCAGCAGTAGCTTTATCAATAGCTTCAATATCTTGAGCTTTATGAGCTTCTTTTAGTTTATCAAGAGCTTTTTGAATTGGTTCTTTTTTGTCAGCAGGTAGTTTATCCCCAAACTCTTTAAGTTGTTTTTCTGTTTGGAAAATCATACTGTCAGCTCCATTAATCTTATCAATTTTTTCTTTTTCTTTCTTATCTTTCTCAGCATTAACCTCTGCTTCTTGTCTCATTTTTTTTATTTCCTCATCGGTTAAACCAGAAGAAGCTTCAATTCTTATGCTTTGAGATTTTCCTGTACCTTTATCTTTTGCAGAAACATTTAGTATACCATTGGCATCAATATCAAATGTTACTTCAATTTGTGGTACTCCACGAGAAGCAGGAGGAAGACTATCTAAATGGAAACGACCAATAGTTTTATTGTCCTTAGCCATTGAACGTTCACCTTGCAAAACATGAATTTCAACAGAAGGTTGATTATCAACAGCAGTTGAAAATGTTTCAGATTTTTTCGTTGGAATAGTAGTATTAGCCTCAATTAATTTAGTAGTAACACTTCCAAGAGTTTCAATACCAAGAGAAAGAGGAGTAACATCTAATAATAAAACATCTTTAACTTCACCGGTTAAAACACCACCTTGAATAGCAGCACCAACAGCAACAACTTCATCAGCGTTTACACCTTTAGATGGAGCTTTACCAAAAAAATCGGCAACTATTTTTTGAATAGAAGGAATACGAGTTGAACCACCAACTAAAATCACTTCGTTAATATCAGATTTTGAATATCCAGAATCTTGAAGAGCTTTTCTACAAGGTTCAATTGTATCATTAATTAATTTGTCGGCTAATTGTTCAAATTTGGCACGTGTAAGAGTTTTAACTAAGTGTTTTGGCACTCCATCAACCGGCATAATATAAGGTAAATTAATTTCGGTAGAGCTAGCACTCGAGAGTTCAATTTTAGCTTTTTCAGCGGCTTCTTTTAAACGTTGTAAAGCCATTGGATCTTTTTTAAGGTCAATGTTCTCGTCTTTTTGAAATTCATCAGCCAGCCAATTAATAATAACTTGGTCAAAATCATCACCACCAAGGTGAGTATCTCCATTAGTTGATTTTACTTCAAAAACGCCATCACCTAATTCAAGAATAGAAATATCGAAAGTACCACCACCTAGGTCAAATACAGCAATTTTAATATCTTGATTTTTTTTATCCAGTCCGTAAGCTAAAGCTGCAGCAGTTGGTTCATTAATAATTCTTTTAACGGCTAATCCTGCAATTTCCCCAGCTTCTTTAGTAGCCTGACGTTGCGAATCGCTAAAATAAGCAGGTACAGTAATAACAGCTTCAGAAATTTCTTGTCCTAAATAATCTTCAGCAGTTTTTTTCATTTTTTGTAATACCATTGCTGATATTTCTTGAGGTGAAAATTGGCGTTCGTCAATTTTTACTCGAGGTGTATTATTTTGTCCTTTAACTACTGTATATGAAGCATTCTTAATTTCTTTAAGAACTTTATCATAACCTTCGCCCATAAAACGTTTGATTGACGAAACAGTTTTTTGAGGATTCGTTATTGCTTGACGTTTTGCAGGGTCTCCTACTTTACGTTCGCCATTTCCAACAAAAGCAACTACTGATGGTGTTGTTCTTTTACCTTCACTATTTGGTATTACTACAGGTTCGTTACCTTCCATTACAGAAACGCAAGAATTCGTTGTTCCGAGGTCAATTCCTATTATTTTACCCATTTTTTTATAATTATTTTAAGTTTATTACAAATTTATTACATCATCTTTTTTACAATGATTGTGCCATATAATTTATTACTAATTTTTATGAAATATTGACACTAAATAAGTAAAACAGAGAAAAATTTGGCGTTATGAATGACAAAAAGACATAAAATTTGAAATAGAATGTTATTTTGTTTTTTGACATTTGAATAAATGTCATTACAAGAATAAAATCTGAATAGATGTGCCTGATGATATTATTTCAAAACAGATTAAAATCCGCCACTATGGTTAAGAAAATTTAATCTGTGTGTATAACTGCCATAAGCTAAACTATCAATTGCTTGTGGTGATAATTTTTTGTCAGTAATGGTTTTATTGTATCTACAAGAAAATATACCTATTCCATTATTAATATTTGTATATTCGGGTTTTGATTCAGAAATACTGTTTGATGGTTTACTAATTTGAATATAAGTAGATAGTTCTTCGCCACCAACTTCGAAAACAAAATCAATATTTTGGGCAACTCGCATCACATTAATATTTTCATCTATATTATGAGCAACGAATTCAAAAAAGGATTCTCCACGAAAAGATTGAGTCATTTTATCTGCAACATCATTTACTCCTCTTAAATTTTTTGATATCTGTGAAGGAAAAATCCAATCAATTGCTTTTTCAGTAGTGTCATTATTTTCAATTTCAAGATAATGAAATCTTATTTTAAGCCTATATAATCTACCGTTAACTGCAGAATTCCATTCCACAAATAATTTATTATCATAATTTTCGAAACTTATAAACCTTTGCTGAACAGTTGGATTAAAATTACTTATTAACTCTGTTGAAGATGTTACAAGCTCTTCTTTTTTTGGGATTTTAACAACTAACTTATATTTGCTATCACCATAAAGTTGTTCTGTAGTTTTATAAATAATATTATTTTCTGTTGCAAAAGTGCCGGTATTTCCATAAATATTTAAAGAATCTTTAATAATATCGGTCGTTTTTTCAAGATAAATAATTTGCGATGCAAAATTTTCATCCATTTTCCACCTTTCAAGAGTTACGCTAAGATCAGAATTATATCTAGTAGAATCGCTTTGTGAAGCCATGTCATAAGCATCTTGATTACCAAGAAACGCTTTGTTAACTTTTACATAATTAACGGTATCATTTTGATTCAATAAAGAATATACAATTGAAATATCCTTCCAGTCTGCATTAACATCAAAATCAGTACTGCATGAATATAACAATAGTAATATTATAAATGACGAAAATATTTTTTTCATATTAATTAACATTTAAAACAATTAAGGTCAAAAGTATAAAAATTTAGTGCGATTATTTGTCATTATAGAAATTTTTTTTGTAGTTAATTTTTAAAAGAAAAAAATTTTTGCAGATATATTTTTAAGAATCTAAAAAAAGTTTAGAAGAAACAGAACCAACTTAAAATTAATGCAACACAAAAAAAAAATTATACTTAATAACATGATTAATCAAAAATTGTATTTTTTAAATGCTTGTTAAAAAAATACTCTTAACTTTGTTCCCATTTATTTTTAATATAAAATATTTTGAAAAACATTAACGATAAAATTTTTGAAAACGGAAAAAAACTTCCTTTAATGGAAGAATTTTATACCCTTCAAGGCGAAGGTTTTCACACGGGTAAAGCTGCTTATTTCATACGTGTTGGAGGTTGTGATATTGGTTGTTCGTGGTGTGACACTAAACTCTCGTGGGATCCTGATATTCATAAATTAGCTAATGTAATAGATATTGTTAATAATGCAAAAAAACAAACGGCTAAAGCTGTTGTAGTTACTGGTGGAGAACCATCGCTGTACAATCTTGACTATTTATGTTCGGAATTGAAGAAAAATAAAATCGAAACTTTTATCGAAACATCAGGTGCTCATAAATTAACCGGACAATGGGATTGGATTTGCCTTTCACCAAAAAAACAAAAACCACCAACAGTTGAAATTTACGAAAAAGCAAACGAGCTGAAAGTTATTATTTTTGACGAATCTGATTTTTTGTGGGCAGAAGAATGTGCAAAAAAAGTAGATAAATCTTGCAAGCTTTATCTTCAACCAGAATGGAGTCAACATAAAAAATTTATTCCTCTTATTGTTGAATATATCAAAAAAGACCCAAAATGGCTTATCTCACTACAAGCACATAAATTTATGTGCATACCTTAAGCATTTAGGATTAATTAAAATTTTATTTCTTTTTCATAAATAAAATCTTAATTTTATGATCGTCTTTAATCATAAAATTATAAGCCTTAATATGCTAAAAAAAAATATATTTATAATATTATCAATTCTTTTTGCTTCAATAATTAATGCTCAAAATTTTTCAACAAAATCAAAAAAAGCAATAAAATATTACAAATCTGCTATTGCAAATTACGATAATAACAAAACAGATATTGCTATTAATGATTTGAAACGTGCCATAAAAAAAGATAATAATTTTATTGAAGCCTATCTTTTAAAGGGCGACATTTATAAAATTCGTAAAGAGTATAAAAATGAAATAAATACATATTTCGAGGTAATTAATATAGACGAAAACTTTTTCCCATATATTTATTACAATCTGGCATCTACCGAATTGTTAATTGGAGAATACGAAGCAGCAAAATCTCACTTTAAACAATTTTTAGAAAAAAAATATGTAAGAAAAGACATAATAGACATTGCTGAGCAGAAACTCAAACAATGTGATTTTGCCATTGAGCAAATGAAAAATCCCGTTAAATTTAACCCAGTAGATTTAGGTCCAAATATAAATTCTATTTACGATGATTACTGGCCAGCATTAACTGTAGATGGAAAGACACTAATAACAACAGTATTGATACCCAAAGAAGAGGCTTATAAAACACAATATGATTCTACTCAAGAAGATTTTTATGTTAGTTATTTAAAAAACAAAAAATGGACAAAGGCAGTTAAATTATCATCAATAATAAACACACCCTTTAACGAAGGAGCTTTATCTATTTCATCAGATGGCGGCTATTGTTTTTTTACTGCTTGTGGCAGAAGCAATGGTTACGGACTTTGCGATATTTACATGGCAAAAAATGAAAATGGCAAATGGACACGTCCTGTTAATGTTGGTAGACCTGTTAATTCAAAATATTCTGAAAAACAACCGTCAATATCTTCCGATGGCAAAACACTCTATTTCTCAAGCAACCGACCGGGCGGGAAAGGTAGCATGGATTTATGGGTTAGTACTTATGAAAACGCAAGATGGAGCGAACCAAAAAACTTGGGAGACTCAATAAACACATTTAATTCAGAGATATCTCCTTTCATTCATCATGATAATCAAACATTATATTTTGCCTCAAACGGACATTTAGGAATGGGTGGTTATGATATGTTTCTTTCAAGAAAAAATAGTGTTGAAAATTGGTCGAGACCTGAAAATTTGGGATATCCTATCAACACTTTTGGTGAAGAATTTGGAATGATTATCAACTCAGACGCAAACAGAGCTCTTTTTTCATCCGACAGGAAAAAAACAACTGGTAGAGATATTTACGAATTTACACTTCCTGAAAAGATAAAACCTGTTTCGGTAAATTATGTAAATGGTTTTGTTTATGATGCTAAAACAAATATTAAGCTCGAAGCTAAAATTGAACTAGTAGATATTGAAACAAATAAAATAATTACGAAAAAAACTTCTGACAAAACAAGCGGTAAATATCTTGTTTGCTTACCAACAAACAAAAACTACGCACTCGAAGTTGATAAAAAAGGCTACTTGTTTTTTTCTGAGAATTTCTCTTTAAAAAATAATAACGATTCACTAAATCCTTATCTGATAAACATCCCTCTTTATCCTATCAATATTGGCGAAAAAATAATATTAAAAAATATTTTCTTTACACTAAATTCCTTCGAATTAAAAAAGGAATCATACTTTGAGCTATCAAAAATTATCCAATTAATGAATAATAACCCTGATATGAAAGCCGAAATTGCCGGGCACACAGATTCTATTGGTACTAACGAATATAATATTGAGCTTTCTCAAAATCGTGCTAAATCGGTTTATAATTATCTTATTCAAAATTCTAATTTAAAAAGCAGACTTTCATACAAAGGATACGGCTCTTCTATGCCAATTGCAACCAACAATACTATTTTGGGCAGGTCTAAAAACAGAAGAACTGAGTTTATTATAATCACAAAATAATTGACCTCAAAGCAATAATTTAGTATATTTACAATATAAATTAATTATTGAAAACTTATCTTATTCTGAATCATGAAACGAAGTATAACAATCATTAGATTAATAACAATTCTTTTTTTTATTTTAACAAAGATTAGTTTTGGTCAAATTGCCAAAAGCGATACTAACTTTAATCAACTAAATAAATACCTCGAAAAAACGAGAAAAGAATGGAAAGTTCCGGGTATGTCAATAGCCATTGTAAAAAACGATTCAACAGTTTTTGTTAAAGGATATGGTGTTCGCAATATTAATAAAAAAGACAAAGTTGATGGCAATACAATGTTTGGAATTGCTTCAAACACTAAAGCTTTTACTGCGGCGGCTCTGGGTATTTTGGTCGACCAAGGAAAAATAAGCTGGGATGATAAGGTAATAAAACACCTTCCTTATTTTCAATTATACAATAACTATGTAACTCAAGAAATGACAATTCGCGATTTATTAAGTCATCGTTGCGGATTAAAAACATTTAGTGGCGATTTAATATGGTATGCAAGTTCTCATAGCAGGAAAGAAATAATAAAACGTGCAAAATATTTAGAACCGGCTTATGGTTTCAGAACACATTTTGGTTATTCAAACATTATGTATCTCACAGCTGGTGAGATTGTTCACGAAGTTACAGGCAAGTCATGGGACGATTTTATTAAAGAAAATTTCTTCTCCCCTCTTGGCATGAAACTTTCAAACACATCGATGAATGTTAATAATCTTATCGAAAACCGTGCAACACCACACACCGATTTTGAATCTGTTAAAACACCAATTAAAACAATAAACTGGGATAATATGGGGCCAGCAGGTTCTATAAATTCAAACGCCGCAGAAATGAGCAAGTGGATTAAAATGCAGTTAAACAAAGGCTCTCTGAATGGAAAAAAATATTTCAGCAAAAAAATTAGTGATGAGATGTGGTCTCCACAGACTATAATGAAATTAGGTGGTTTCGAAAAATATTATTTTCCATCAATGCATTTTAAAGCCTATGGCTTTGGTTGGAATATGTTTGATTATCATGGAAAAAAAATCGTAACTCATAATGGTGGTCTAGATGGAATGATTTCTCAAGTTGTTCTGGTTCCCGAAGAAAATCTTGGTTTTGTTATTCTTACAAACTGCTCAACTTCTTTAACATACCCTTTAATGTATAAAATGCTCGATTACTTTTTAAATGTTAAAAATTACGACTGGTGTCCTTTGCTTTTAGATCTTATTAATCAAAACGATAATAAAGAAGAAGAAGCTTTGGAAAACAAAAAACGAGTGCTTAACACAAATCCATCACTTAATCTTAAAAATTACTCTGGCACTTACGGAGGTGAAATGTATGGAGATGCAACTATTTCTTATGAGAATAAGAAACTAAACATTCAGTTTGTCCCAACTAAAATATTAAACGGAACACTATCTCACTGGAATTATGATACCTTTAAAATAAAATGGAACGACTATCCATCATTACCTGACGGAACGGTACAATTCATTATAGGGACTAATGGTGAGGTTGAAGAAATGCGTATTGATGTTCCAAATCCTGATTTTGATTTTACAGAACTTGAATTCTTAAAAAAAGAATAATGCATTGATGGTTTGAATATATAACTATGAGTCCACTCAAAGAAACCGCTAAGCGGTTAAATTAAAAAAGGGCTGAAAGCTATGAAACTGTACGTCAACTTATTATAAATCCGCTAAGCGGTTATAAGTTGATAAATTAATTTTCGGAGAAGTCTCTTGGTTCAATCTATAAGTATTTTTAAAAAAGCAATTAGTAATAAAAAGCAAATTTAGATACTACTTATTACTATCTAAAATATTAATTGAGTACTTTTGCAAAAATTTTATAAAGAATAATTATGACAAAAAAACTCACCAAAATAGTAGCTACAATTTCAGATAAAAATTGTGATGTTGACTTCCTTAAAAAGCTATACAACGCAGGCATGAATGTTGTAAGATTAAACACTGCCCACCAAAACTACGACGATACTCTAAAAGTAATAAACAATGTAAGAAAAGTATCTGATAAAATTGCCTTGCTTGTCGACACTAAAGGTCCTGAAATAAGAACCACAAATGCAGATGTTGATATTCCCGTTAAAAACGGCGATAGAATATTTATTAAAGGCGATCCTGATACAAATACCAATAAAGAATTAATTTGCGTTTCATACAGTAATTTTGTTAATGATGTTCCTGTTGGATGTAAAATACTAATTGACGATGGAGAGGTTGAATTATCTGTTATTGAAAAAGATGATAGCCAACTGCTTTGCGAGGTTCAAAACGATGGAGTTATTCAAGGCAGAAAAAGCGTAAACATACCATCAGTCCACATAAAACTGCCTTCTTTAAGCGAAAAAGACAAAGGTTATATCAACTTTGCAATTGAAAACAATATTGATTTCATAGCACACTCTTTTGTACGTAGAAAAGAAGATATATTTGCAATAAAAGATATCTTAAAAGCAAAAAATTCCAACATCAAGATAATTTCAAAAATTGAAAACCAAGAAGGTGTTGATAATATTGATGAGATAATTGACCACTCAGCAGGAATAATGATTGCCAGAGGTGACCTTGCCATTGAAATTCCACGTGAGAGAATTCCAATAGTTCAAAAAATAATTATTAATAAATGTATTGCTAAGCGTAAACAGGTTATTACGGCTACTCAAATGCTTCATACAATGATTAAGAATCCACGCCCTACACGTGCCGAAGTTAGTGATGTTGCCAATGCAATTTATGATGGGACAGATGCAATAATGCTTAGCGGAGAAACGGCTTATGGGAAATACCCCTTAGAGTCTGTTCAAACCATGTCGAAAATTGCTTATGAAATTGAAAAAAGCAATGCTCCTTTTAAAGAAATTCAAACAAAAATTCTTAATACCGAAGTATCTGCTTATCTAGCAAAATCTGCTGTTAAAGCTTCAATTAGACTTTCGTCTGAAGCTATTGTTGCCGACACTTTTTCTGGTCTCACTATTGAAAACATTACAGGATTTAGGGGGAACAAACCTATTTATGCCTTATGTTACAGCAAAAAAACTGTTCGCAAGCTTGCTCTATCTTATGGCGTTTATGCTTATTATATGGAGCCTCGAAATACAGCCGATGACTTCTTGCAACACGCTTTGCCAAAATTAATTGAAAACAAATGTTTAACTAAAGACAGCCTAATTGTTGTAGTTGCAGGTAACTTTGGTCGTAGTCAAGGAGCTACTTTTATCGAAATAAGCACGGTTGAACATTTACTTACTCGAAACACAAATATTTAAAAAATTTCAAATCTAATACTATCTAAATATTGAAATAGTATTAAAATTTATCGTGAAACAATAATTATCTTATTATAATTCACCATATTTTTTCTATTAACCCCTCTCACTGTCAGGTTTCTACTCACAAATATATTTATATTATTTTGTGTTCGTGAGATTCGCTTCGCTACGGTTCCCCTGAAACAGGGGAGATGGCTTTGAATAAAATTTATTTTAGAATATTAAAATTTTCAGTTCTGTTTTTTAATGCTTCTTTCCCTTTTTAAGGGAAAGTGGCGACAGCCGATAGGGTTATATTAATAAATTTTGTTAAGCTTTTTTAATTTTACTTTTGGCTTGAACCAAAAGTAACAAAAGTTCAAGACTGCAAAGCAATTTCTTGTTTTCTACACTCCACAACGCTAAAATAAAAGAACTCACTCCCTGCGGTCGTTCAAACAGCTTTTATTTTTTAACGCTTAGTTGCGTTTGAAAACTACAAAATTTCTTTGAGGTCGGAATCGGAACTTGCAAGTTTCGTGTTTTTTTTAATGCAATTTTCAAAATATTAATAATTTGGAAAATTTAAAAGATTTATTACAAAATATTTAAGTTTCCTGTTCCGTTTATTTAATGCTTCTTTCCCTTTTTTAGGGAAAGTGGCGACAGCCGATAGGGTTTATATTAAAAATTTCTGAAAACCTCTTTTCATTTACTTTTGGTTTGAACCAAAAGTAACAAAAGCTCAAGACTGCAAAGTAATTTCTTGTTTTCTACACTCTAATTTAGACACAAAAACAAACCACGTAGTGGTAATATGTTTATAGAACAGAAGCTATAAACATATTTTAAAGTGCCGTAGGTACGTCCTATTTTAAAATTTATTGTATAATAATTATTATTTTATTATAAGCCACCCTAATTTTAAATTGACACAATAGTCCGAAGGACTAAGACATCTTAACTTGGGACATCGTCCCAAGAAATACAGTAAAAAGTATTTCATCAGTCTGTAAGACTGAGACAAAGTTTAATAGAAAATAAAATATGATGAGAATTATTTTGGAATAATTTCTATCACCCATTTAGAGTTATTTAAAAACAATTATTTTTATACTTGGGGCGTTGCCCCAAGTTAGATTATTATAGCCTTACAGGCTATTAATGTTTAGATTGAAAATAACTGAAGTTGAAAATTTAGATGCTCTTACATTACTAAATTATTAGCGAATCCATTCGTTAAACGACTATCCTTATAGAAATATTAAAACTTTATAAATGCTAAGCATTCACACATTTATTAAAATCACAAATTTATAGCTTGTGAAATTCCCTTATATTGTTTAAGTTGCAGATTAAAACAATGTAAGGGAATTTATTTTAACAATTAAACCTCTCAGCTATTGATTCGTTTCACCACATCTTTTTCTGATTTATAATATGATGCTTTTTATAATTTTTTTTGTTTGGATTTCGGATTGTAAATTAGAATTAAAAATAGAGGGGAAAAGAGCAGAGAACATCAGACTAGCACCATGCTTTAGCTTGGTGACTGATTAGCAAGTAGATTTCACAGTCCGCTTTAGCGGACTTCTAATAATATAAAAAATGCAACACACACATTCACGTATATGGGTTTATATTATTTAGGCAACAATCTGAAAAAATTATAATTTCCTGATAATAAATTCCATTCTTTATACATACTCTTATCGCTATAAATCAAACAACATCTCCGTGATTTAATAAACAAATCAACAATTCTACATATAAACATATTTATAAATATTAAATTATTATTCTAAATAAAAAATAAAATTATTATATTTATATTCTAAATCTTTTTTTAATTTTAGTAACACCTTATTTTCACATATTTAAATAATTATGAGAATAAAAAGAACTAATACTTCAAAAAATAAAACTAAAAATCACCTTAAGGTTGATTTAAAATTAATTGACCCCATAATTTCAAAATATAAAAACAAAAAAGGTAATTTAATTCCAATATTGCAAGGCGTGCAAACTACTTATGGATTTATTCCACATGAAGCATTTATAAAGCTCTCAGATGAAATCGGTTTAAAATTAAATGACTTGTATGGGGTAGCTACCTTTTATGCTCAATTTCGTCTTCATCCAGGTGGGAAACACATAATTAAGGTTTGTCATGGAACTGCTTGCCACGTTCAAAACTCTGATGGTATTACCGATGCTTTAAAAGAAGAGCTTAAAATTAACGATGGCGAGACTACCAAAGATAATTTATTTACCCTAGAATCTGTTGCTTGCCTTGGTTGCTGCTCCCTCGCTCCTGTTATGATGATTGATGGAGAAACTTATGGCAAACTCGATAATGCAAAAGCTGTTAAAATAATTAGAGAAATAAAAAAAACAGAGTTTAGAGTTTAATGTTTAACAATTTAACAATCTTTGTTTTTAATAATTAGTGATAATTCGTGAAATTAGTGTCTAAAAATATAATTAGTGTGAATTAGTGTAATTTGTGTCTCCTAATATGGAAAATATAAAAGTAATAGTAGGTCTTGGCAGCTGTGGAATAGCAACTGGAGCCAACAAAGTTTACAATCTAATTAAAGATATTAAACAAAGAGACAAGTTAAATATTGATTTGGGGAAAACCAGTTGTGTTGGTATGTGCTACAACGAACCTTTAGTTGAAATTTTTGACAAAACAGGTTATTATTTATATGGCAATATTGACGAAACAACGGTAAACGATATTATTGAGAATCATATAAAAAACAATAATCCTGTTAATGATTATCTTATCTCATATAAACTCATTTCTGACAACAATAAAATCAAATTCTTTAAAGAAGAAGATAAAACATTTTCACTTAGTCAGCATAAAATAGTTTTGAGAAACTGCGGATATATTAACCCAGAATCTATTGCTGATTATGAATCAAGACAAGGCTATCAATCAATAAAAAAGATAGCACACGAAAAAATCAGTTCCGCAAGCGTTGTTAAAACAATAATGGATTCCGGTCTAAGGGGAAGAGGTGGCGGTGGTTTCCCAACTGGTTTAAAATGGAAATTTGCTGCTAATAAGAAATCCGACGAGAAATATATTATATGTAATGCCGACGAAGGTGATCCCGGGGCTTTTATGGACAGGTCAGTGCTTGAAGGCGATCCTCATTCTGTTATTGAAGGAATGATAATTGGAGCTTATGCTATTGAAGCTACACATGGTGTTATTTATTGTCGTGCTGAATATCCGCTTGCAATTAAACGCTTAAACATTGCTCTCACACAGGCAAGAAAAAAAGCATATCTTGGGAAAAATATTATAAGCATTAAGGGTTTCAATTTCGATATTATAGTTAAAGAAGGAGCCGGTGCTTTTGTGTGCGGCGAAGAAACAGCCTTAATAGCATCTGTTGAAGGTAAACGCGGGATGCCTCGCAAAAGACCTCCATTTCCTGCCGAAGCAGGATTATGGAACAAACCCACAAATATCAATAATGTAGAAACATTTGCTAATGTGCCATGGATTATTCTAAATGGTTCTGAAGAATTTACAAAATTTGGCACCGAAAAAAGTAAAGGAACAAAAGTTTTTGCCTTGGCAGGAAAAGTTAAGCACTCCGGTCTGGTAGAAGTTCCAATGGGTATCACTTTACGTGATATAATTTTCAAAATTGGCGGTGGAATAAAAGACGGGAAAAAGTTTAAAGCAGTTCAGTTAGGCGGACCTTCAGGTGGTTGCATACCCGAACATTTGCTCGATACAATTGTAGATTACGATTCAATTAATTCAACAGGTGCAATAATGGGTTCGGGTGGTATGATTGTTATGGATGAAACAACTTGTATGGTTGACCTTGCTCGTTTCTTTCTCGACTTTGTGCAAAAAGAATCTTGTGGAAAATGTACTTTCTGTCGTATTGGAACAAAACGAATGCTCGAAATTTTAACTCGTATTACCCAAGGTGAAGGTGAAGAAGGCGATATTGAAAAACTCGAAGAATTATCTTACCAGATAAAAGATAATTCGCTTTGTGGTTTAGGACAAACCGCACCTAATCCTGTGTTGACAACAATAAAATATTTTAGAGACGAATATGAAGCACATATCAAAAAAAAACGTTGTCCTGCAAAAAGTTGCAAAAAATTAATCACTTATGAAGTCGACCCTGAAAAATGTACCGGTTGCACTGTTTGTGCAATTAATTGCCCTGTTGACGCTATATCAGGCGAGAGGAAAAAACCGCATCTCATTGACCAAAACAATTGCATAAAATGCGGTGTATGCTATTCTAAATGTAAATTTAATGCTATAAAATTATATTAGAATTAAATTTTTGACTTAAACTCATTAATTACAATGAACGATATAAATTTAACACTTAACGGAAAAAAAGTTAAAGGTAAAAAAGGAGAAACAATTTTACAGCTTGCTCGCAGAAATGGAATTGAAATTCCTACTCTCTGCAACGACGCTCGTTTAGAGCCTTATTCTTCATGTTTTGTTTGTGTTGTTGAAGTTAAAGGTATGAGAGGCATGCAACCTTCATGTTCTACCAAAATTAGTGAAGGAATGGAAGTTGAAACCAATAATAATAAAGTTTTTAAAGCCAGAAAAACTGCTTTAGAATTATTAATCAGCAATCATTATGCCGACTGCTTATCGCCATGCACTCAAGCTTGTCCGGCGGGTGTTGATATTCAAGGTTATGTAGCTTTAATTGAAAAGCGAATGTATAACGAGGCTATTGCCTTAATAAAAGAGACAAACCCACTACCTTCTATTTGTGGTAGAGTTTGCGTAAGACCTTGCGAGGCTGCTTGCCGCAGAAATCTATTGAATGAAGGCAAAGGAGTTGGAATTGACTACCTAAAAAGATTTGCCGCTGACTATGACCTCAATTCGGAAACAAAATATATTCCTGAAATAAAAAAACCAACAGGTAAAAAAATTGCTATTATTGGTGCTGGTCCGGGAGGTCTGTCTAGTGCTTTCTTCTTGCAAATAGAAGGTCATCACTGCGACCTATATGAAGCTAATCCTAAACCCGGTGGTTGGTTGCGATACGGTATCCCCGAATATCGTTTACCAAACAATATTTTGGATAAAGAAATTAACGAAATAACAGCATTGGGAGCTAATATTTTTTGCAATAAAAAATTTGGCGAAAACATCAGTTATGAAGAATTAAAAAAGAATTATGATGCAGTTATTTTAACCATCGGCTCTCAAAAAGGCACATCAATTGGTTGTGATGGTGATGATGCAAAAAATATTTTTTCGGGTATTGATTTTCTGAGAAATATGGAGATAACCGGTAAAAGGGCAGATTTCTCAGGCAAAAAAATAGCGGTTATTGGTGGCGGTAACACTGCTATGGATTGTTGCAGGACAGCTGTTCGTTGTGGTTCCGAAAAAACTTATATTATCTATCGTCGTACTGAAAAAGAAATGCCTGCCAATCCTATTGAGATACACGAATCAAAACTCGAAGGTGTTGAATATCTGTTTCTTACAAACCCTAAAAATGTTAACAAAGATGATAATGGAGTTTTAAAATCTCTCACTTGTCTGAAAATGAAATTAGCTGAGCCTGATGCATCAGGAAGATGCCGGCCTTTGCCCATTGAAGATTCCGAATTTGATATTGAGCTCGATTATGTTCTTGCTGCTATAGGGCAAAAAACAGATGCCGATTTTATTGATGATATTAATAATAACTCAAAAAATAATCAGCTTAAGCTCGACAAACGAGGAAATATTTCGGCTAATCCGGAAACTTTTCAAACAGATATTGAATCAATCTTTGCCGCAGGTGACGGAGTAACAGGTCCGGCAACAATTATTGAGGCAATTGCTCAGGCTAAAATCGCATCACATTCTTGTAATCAATACGTAATGGGATTGCCTGTTATTCCCATCCATAAAGAATTTATTAGCAGAAAAGAAAATTTTAAACAACAAATACCCGAAGATTATCTTGGCAATTTTGAGAATCAAAAACGCGAAGAGATGCCTACTCTCCCACCCGACAAACGTATTAATTTTAATGAGGTAGAGCTAGGTTACGATAACGAAGAAATAGCTATTCACGAAGCACAGCGATGCTTTGAGTGTGGTTGCTCTGAATATTTTACTTGCAATTTAAAAAAATACTGCTCCGAATATGATGTTGACCAAACAAAATTTGCAGGTTCTTTTAATGAATATAATGTGAATTTTGCTCATCCTTTTATTGAAATTGACAGCAATAAATGCATATTATGCTCGCTTTGCATAAGAACATGTAGCGACATTGTTGGTGCTAATGCTTTAGGATTAGTAAACAGAGGTTTCGATACTTTTGTTGCTCCAAACATGGAAAATTCTTTAAGCCAAACAAACTGCGAATCCTGCGGAATGTGTATTGATGTTTGTCCTACCGGAGCTATTTCTGAAAATGTGACATTCAAACCCGGACCTTTAAAACTCGAAAAATTAAACACTATTTGTAACTATTGCTCTGTGGGTTGCTCAATTTCTGTTAATCATAATAATGGATTTGTAATGAAAGTTACTGGAAGAGAAGGCTTAATAAATAAAGACAAAAGTATTTGCCGATTCCCTAAATTCGGATATCACTATCTAAACTCACAAAAAAGAATTACAAAACCTCTGATTAAAGTTAACAATGAGTTTAAAGAAATCAGTTTTAACAAGGCTTACCAAATAATTAAAAATAAAATTAACAGCGTTTCTCCTGATGAAAATTCTTTCTTTGCAGGTGCTCGTCTGTCAAACGAAGAGATGTATTTAATTCAGAAATTTGCACGGGCTGCGGTGAAAACAAACAATATTGACAATTTCCATTATTTAGACCGAGGAACAGGTTATTTTAACAACTCTCTGGCAAATGCTAATTTTGACGAAATTAAACAAGCAAGTAAAATTTATTTAATCGGTTCTGAAATTAATAATGACAATGCAGTAGTTGGTTTTATGATTAATAATGCAAAAATTAAAAACAATATTCCTGTCGAACTGATTACTGTTAACTATAACAGCAGCATGAAACATAAGGTTAACAATGTTTGCCAGATTAAATCATATTATCATTTTATTAAGGCTGTTAATCACTATCTTGTTTCAAAAAATCTGCATAACAAGATGTTTATTAATGATTTATGTGAAAATTACGAAACATATAAAACCAGCTTGTTAAAAGAAAATTTTGATGCTCTTGTTACAGCTTCGGGTGTTTGTTGCAAAGATGAAATTATTGAGTTTGCAAAAGATTATAACCATCAGATGAATGCAATAATTGTGTTCTCTGAAAAAGAAATATCTGCAAACGCAAGTCTTGAGTTGTTTAATCTTTCGATGATTACAGGTAAGTTAGGAAAAACCAATAGTGGATTGATTTCTTTAAAAGAAAAAAACAACTCACAAGGATTAATAGACATGGGAATTAATCCTAAGTTTGGAGTTGGTTATCATCCAATATCCGAGCAATCGTTAATAAACAAAGAAAAAGAAATTTGGAATATTAACGAGCTGTCATCAATCTCATTTAATCAGAAAGAATTATTGGAAAACGGCAAGATAAAAAATCTGTTTATATTTGGTGAAGACCCAATAGGTTGTGCGTTTGATAATAAAACAATTGTGAAATTATTGTCAAAAACAGAATTTATTATGGTAAGCGACAACTTTATGAGCGAAACGGCACAACAGGCAGATTTAATTTTACCCGCATCCTTCCCTCTTGAAACCAATGGCAGTTTTACCAACACACAAAAATTTATTCAGCAGTTTACAAAACAAATTAAAGCCAAAGTTGAAAGAACTCTGTTAGAACAATTATCTGATTTATTCAATAAATTTGGCTTTAAGCAATCGTCTTCTGCCTACGATATTATGATGGAGACCGTTTCGTTATTCACTGATAAAAAAAATAATTACAAATTTATTGTAACAGATAAAGATAACAATAACAAAATGTTTGACCATGCTTGTGATTATTTAACTAAAAATTTTATTGATGGTTTTAATAAAACATTTGAGGAATAAAAAAATATAAAGACTACAACATCCTATAAAACAACAATTTAAAAAAAGTTGAGAAAATAATTCTTTAAATAAAATAATAAATCTTTCATATCCTTTCGTAATGAATATTACTTTTTGTAATTTGATTTTTAAAAAAATTATTAAACGAATAAATTTTCATAATAGTTATTGTAAAAACTGTAAAACTTATAATTATGACAGATATTGAAATAGCTCAAAAAGCACATATTGAGCCTATTGTAAACATTTCAAAACAATTAGGTATTTCAGAAGATGATTTAGAATTATATGGAAAATATAAAGCTAAATTGCCATTGAAATTAATTGATGAAGAAAAAATCAAAAAAGCAAAACTTATTTTAGTTACAGCGATAACTCCAACGCCTGCCGGCGAAGGAAAGACAACAACCTCAATTGGCTTAACCGAAGCATTAAACAAAATTGGAAAGAAAACCACTGTTGTTTTGAGAGAACCATCTTTAGGTCCTGTGTTTGGGATAAAAGGAGGTGCAGCCGGAGGCGGTTATTCTCAGGTAATACCTATGGAAGATATCAACTTACATTTCACAGGCGACTTATCGGCAATAGAAAAATCTCACAATTTATTAGCTGCTCTTATCGATAATAATATACAGTTAAAAGAAGGTAATCTGGGACTTGACCCAAGAACTGTTGAGTGGAAACGAGTAATGGATATGAACGAAAGATCATTACGCAATATTGTTATTGGTTTAGGAGGCACTAAACAAGGTGTACCGCGAGAAACAGGTTTTAACATTACGGCAGCATCGCAGGTTATGGCTACTTTGTGTGTTGCTAAAAATATTACAGATTTAAAAAAGCGCCTCGGAAGCATTTTTATTGGATACACTTACGAAGGTAAGGCAATTTATGCACGAGATTTAAAAGCCGAGGGTGCTATGACTGTGCTTTTAAAAGATGCAATTAAACCAAACTTAGTTCAAACACTGGAAGGAAATCCTGCTATTATTCATGGAGGACCGTTTGCGAATATTGCACAGGGAACAAATACAATTATTGCAACAAAAATGGGATTGTCGCATAGCGATTATGTTGTTACAGAAGCGGGTTTTGCTAGCGAATTAGGTGCCGAGAAATTTTTCGATATTAAAGCACAATACGGAAAATTAAGACCAAATGCAGTGGTTATTGTGGCTACTATTAGAGCTCTTAAATATCACGGAGGAATCAAATTATCTGAATTGCAGAATGAAAATTTATATGCTTTAGAAAAAGGTTTCGAAAATTTAGATAAACATATTGAGAACATGCAATATTTTGGGTTTTCACCGGTTGTTGCAATTAATAAATTCTCATCAGATACTGATGATGAAATTAAACTATTGATTAATCATTGCGAAAAAATTGGTATTACCGTTGCTTTAAACAATGCTTGGGAAAAAGGCGGTGAAGGTGCTATTGAATTAGCAAAAAAAGTAGTAGAATCAGTTTCAACATGCACTACATGTTTTAAGCCTTTGTATGAACTTGATTGGAGCTTTGAGAAAAAAATTGAAACTATTGCCACTAAAATGTATGGTGCTAAAAATGTTGAATACTCTATTAAAGCAAAAAAACAATTACAGAAAATAAAAGAACTTGGTTTTGGAAATCTGGCTGTTTGTATTGCAAAAACACAAAAGTCTTTATCTGATGATCCAACAAAAAAAGGAAGACCAAGAGACTTTACTGTAAAAATTAGAGAGGTAGAGCTGTCTATTGGTGCAGGATTTATTGTTCCTATTGCAGGATCTATTATGCGTATGCCGGGATTACCCAAATTACCCTCAGCAGAAAAAATCGACATAGACGAAAATGGGAAAATTTCTGGCTTATTTTAAAATTTTTAATCCGGGGCTGTGCCCCGGATTTTATTATCATATGTCGACATAATAATAAAAAAAACGGCTCACTTTAAAATTCGGGTAGATTGGGCATAAATTTCAGAACTACTGATCAACAACATTATTATTAATGGACTATAAATATTTGTTCGTGTACTATAGTTATCGCAAATATTCAATATTCGACACTCAATAATCAATATTCAAATGTTGCTGACGCACCAAATCTTTTATAATAGAAGTCATTTAATTGAAAATTTTATATTGGGTGTTGAATGTTTTAAATGCCTGAATATACCAATATCTCAAAATAGCTTACCCTTACAGTATTTATTTTTTTGATAAATATTTTATTACAAACAAATACGCACTAATTTGGGTATAATAGAGAAAACCACGTAGTGGTGATCTGTTTATAGCAGAAAGTTTACAAAAAATTTTAAAGTGCCGTAGGTACGTCCTGTTTTAATATCTAAACAGTTTTTAAATTTATCGTGGAACAATAATTATTTTATTATAATCCACCCTAATTTTAAATTAATTCAAAACAATTCTTAACAAAAACCAACCTTTAAATAAATATATTTTTTTTTACTCCCCTAAAAGTTTTAAATTTACAGAAAGGAATATAAAGATTATCAAAAACATATAATTTACTTATGCTGATTTTAATTATCTGCAACCAATAAAAATTCTTGATTATACTAATATTATCTGTAATTAGAAACAGGGTTAATTACAATTTTAAATGATGAAAAAATTAAAATTTGAATATAGAATAACAATAGTCTATTTGCTTTTAGGTAGTTTTTGGATTTTATTTTCAGATAAATTTCTTAACACTATTATTGATGACATTAATTTTTTAACAGAAATCCAAATTTTCAAAGGGTGGTTTTATGTATTTGTAACCGGATTAATTTTTTTTCTATTTATAAAAAAACATTTAAAAAAATTGCGATTAACTGAAAATGAGCTACAAGAACATAAAAAAAATTTAAACCAACTTATTCAAAAAAAAACAAAAGTTTTAGATTTGGTTATAAAAGAGCTTTCCGACAAAAATAATATTATTGATAAACAGAATCGAAATTTACAAAACGCATTGAAAAATTTGAAAAATGCTCAAGCACAATTGTTACAGGCTGAAAAAATGTCGTCTTTAGGAATTCTAACTGCTGGAATTGCTCATGAAATTAACAAC
>JADFUR010000114.1 GCA_015222055.1 Bacteroidota bacterium
AATAAAAAAAATACCTCACATTAATGTGAGGTTTTTTTTTATTTTATAAGTTATTTTATGGTTGCCACCATAATTTAGTTGTTTGTAAGTCACCACCCATTGCTACACCAGCAGCAACAACATTAGTTCCATTAATATTAGCCTCGTTTAATAAATATTTATTACGAGCTGGTAAATCTGTTAAACCTCCAATAGTAAGGAATTCAGCATTTACAGTTGTTTCAGTAAGAACACCATCAACATCTTTCATATAAGTATATGTATAAGGAACATTAGGTTTAATTAATGTATGAGGATAACCAGTTCTTCTGTACTCACTCCAAGCTTCCGAAGGTTGCATATAAAGAGCAATATATTTTTGCGTCATTACATTTTCTTCGTCAGCAGGTTGAACAGCAGCAATATAAGCATTAATATCAGAATTAGCTACACCAAATTTTTCCATAGAGGCTCTTATACCTTTTTCATACCATGTTTGATCCCAACCATTATTTTCACTCATAATGAAACAAACTTCAGCATATTCCATATATTCTAAAGTAGCATCAGCTTTAAGTATTTCACTTCCTGGCCATGATTTATCAGTAAACGCTTTAACCTCTTCGTTGCTTCCTGTTAAAGGAATACCTACTTTTTGGCCATCATCATTATCATTAACAAATATATCTAATCTAGGGTCAAGAACACCAACATTTGTTCCACGATCACCTTTTAGTAAATCAACAAAACTGCAAGAAGGAGCAAAGTCATCACGAGCATCAACAACAAAAGCAACATACATTGGAGCTCCATTAAGAGCGTTACCTTCGTAAGTTACAGCAGCATTGTCAGCATTTGATTCAAAAACATCAGTAGCAGTAAGTTCCGCAATAACAGCTACACCTTCAGGACTAACACCTTTAATTCTGTTAGCAATTCTTAAACGTAAAGAATTAGCAAATTTTATCCACTGTTTAGCATCGCCATTATAAAAATTGTCACCGTCAATCATATTCTCTTCAGTATCAATAGAATTAATTGCTAATTTAAGATCACTAAGCATATCAAGATATATATCTTCTTCAGAAGCATATACAGGTTGAGTAATACCATCAGTTTTTATCATATTAGCTTGAAAATCAGGATTTGTACCTGAATATGACCAATAAGGAACATTTCCCCATAACTCAACAGCATGCAAATAAACATAAGCTAACATAATACGTGTAGCAGCAATTTGGTTAATATTAGGAGCATTTGAAAATTCTATCATGCTTGCCGCAGTTGCTTCATCAGTATTCAAAGCAATAAGATCAATTAAATCCTGAGCATTTCCATATATATCATTCCATGCATATTCATTTACATTTTCACGATATTGAAAACGATCTTCCTCAGTATAGTTTACTTGTTGCCAATATTGCATCCAAAGTAAAGACTGACGACCGGAAAACCATTCATCTCGTGTATTATCCAAAAAATCTTTTTGAACACGGTTCATAATCCCGTAAGTGGGAGGTATCTCTGTTTGATTAGGATCTTCGAGATAATCTACCTCACAAGAGTATAGCAGAAGTCCAATCATTAAAATTGTTAAATATTTTAAAGCTTTCATATTTTTTTATTTTTATTTATTAAAAAGTAAGTATAACATTAAATCCATAAGAACGTGTTCCTGGTACTAAACCACCTTCAATACCTTGTACGTTTCCTGATCCAGCAACAATAGATTCTGGGTCAATTCCTTTATTGTCAAGACCCCATGTTGCTACATTCCTACCATAAGCAGAAACTTTAATATTTTGAATGAATGTAGTAAGCTTAGGAAGAGTATATCCAATACGAACTTCACGTAATTTTATATAACTAGCATCAAATACACTAGTTGCACTTGGTGTTCCATAAGCATGATAAAATCTAGCTGCATAACCATAAGCAGAAATGTTAGTTGTATTAACATCTCCAGCTTCAGTAACACCGTCAAGAACTAAACCGTCTTCACGAATAGTGTTTCCATCAGATGTAGGAGTAGTCGTATTTTCTAACATACCCGAGTATGTACCCCACATATTAGATAATGAATAATAAACACCACCCTGTGAGATGTCAATTAATGCACTAAAATCGAAGTTTTTATATCTCAAAGTGTTTTTAATACCTGCTGTGTAATCAGGTAATACAGAACCTACTGATTCTAATTCACCTCTTTCGTAGAAACCATTGCTACCAATTATTTTATTTCCATTATCATCAAATTTATAATTATAAGCATATAATTCCTGAAAAGTAGCACCTTCAACAGTGTTAATATAAGCTCCAGCGAAAGGAGCAGATCCTAACTGAATCTTTTTTAAGCCTTCAGGAAGATCTTTAACTTCATTTATATTCTTAGCAAAGTTGATACTTATATCCCAAGAAAAATCTTTTGTTTTTACTGGTGTACCAAATGCTAATACTTCAATACCTTTATTGTTTATTTTACCAGCATTAATAATAGAAGCAATATAACCAGAAGCACCACTAACTTCACTATGTACAATTTGATTTTCAGTATTTCTGCTATAAAGACTTAAGTCGAAACCTAAACGATTATTAAAGAATACACCTTCTAAACCAAGCTCAACTTCTTTAGTAAATTCAGGTACTAATTCTGGATTATTTAATGTTCCAGAGTTATAAAGTTGAGGGCTTCCATTAAATGGGTCACCAAAATAATATGTATTAAATACAGAATATGCGTCAGTACCATTACCTGTTTCACCATAGTTAGCACGTAATTTCAAGTTGTTCATCCAATCAAAATCTAAAAATTCAGAAAGAATAAGACTAGTAGATACTGAACTATAAGCATAAGAGTTGTTGCCATTAGGTAAAGAAGAATCATAATCTTTACGGTAAGAAGCGTCAACATAAATAAAGTTTTTGTATCCAAAACTTGCAGAACCAAACCAACTTTTTACTTGTTTTTCTCTTAAATATTGAGTTACTATAGCTTGATTAGCTGAATTACCTAAAGTATATAAACCATCAACAATTAATCCACCATTAGATTCTCCTGTTAAACGTGTAAATTTTTCATTACGATCATTTCCACCAATCATTGCAAGAATGCTGAGGTCGTTAATATTCTTTTTAAAGTTTAATTTTCCTTCTATGTTAGTTTCAAGATTCTGACGAGTTGCTTCAGAATATTTTGACATAGCTTGAGAACCTATAGAAACTCTTTCTCTTGCGTTAAAAGTATAGCTATCTAAATAGATTGTTCCAGTAGCAAATAAGTAATCAGTAATATTAGCTTTAATACTTGTTTTACCAAAAAGTCTGTTTCTGTCGTCATCCTGATAGTTTTTATAAGCAGTCCAATATGGATTGTCAGAATAATTAGGCCTACCATCTGTTAAAGATCTACGGTTCCAAGTTCTCTGAGTACCATCTTCATTAATATAATTGCTTAATTTATCAAAATCTAACGAACGTTGTCCCCATTGGAAGAATTTTTGTGATTGTGAATTATCACCATATCCAGCTTGTGGACGACCTTTAGTATATGTATTTGCATAATTTAAATTAGTATTAATTTCAATTACGTCTTCAAATAAAGACATACTTCCATTAATATTAAGATTATGTTTCTGTTGTGATGAATTAGGAACAATACCTGTCATATCTACGTTTGTGTAACCAACACGAAGAGCTGAATTTTCAGCAGTTGAGATAATATTAACAGAATTTTGATATGTAACACCAGTTTCATAGAAATCTTTTACATCAGCTGCAGGAGCAACCCAAGGAGCTGTTTCTGGAGTAGAAGTTATTCCTTTATAATAATCTTCAGCACCCCACCAATGTAATACTTGAACATTTTCGTCATATTTAGGACCCCAACTTTCGTCAGTTCCAAAATCATTAACATTATATTCAACACCGTTAATAGTTGTTGGTGTAAAACCATAACCACCACCATAACTTGTTTGTAATTCAGGTAAAATACCTACTTGGTCAAAATTAACACCAGAGTTTACTTCAACTTTAAATGATTTTTTTCCTTTTTTCCCTGATTTTGTTGTAATCATGATAACACCATTTTGTCCACGACTACCATAAAGAGCTGATGCAGCACTTCCTTTTAAAACTTCAATATTAGCAATGTCGTTAGAGTTTAGGTCATTAGTCATTGAACCATAGTCATAACCATCGCCACCACCATTTACGTAGTTGTCGTCATTAAAGTTTTCATTACTGATAGGAATACCGTCAACAACAAAAAGAGGTTGGTTGTTTCCACTAAATGAACTAGCACCTCTAATCATTATGTTTTTAGAGCCTGCAAAGTTTTGTCCTGAAATAGTAAGACCCGCAACTTTTCCTGAAAGAGAAGAAATTGGGTTCACATCATTTGTTGCCATAATTGCTTCTTCTTTAACACCCTGAGATGCGTAACCTAGAGATTTTTTCTCTCTAGAAATACCAAGAGCAGTAACAACAACTTCGTCAACACCAATTGTTTCTGTTGCAAGTTGAACGTCAATAATGTTAGAAGCTCCAAGGGTAATTTCTTGGGCTTTCATTCCAACAAAAGAATAAATTAATGTTGTAACATCATTTGATACTTCTAATTGGTATTTACCGTTAATATCGGTAGAAGTACCAATTGTTGTGCCTTTTGCTGAAACTGACACACCAGGTAAAGTACTACCATCGTCTACGTTGGTAACTGTACCTGTGATTTTTCTGTTCTGTGCATTAACCACCTGTATCCCGATAAAAACCAGTATCGCAAGCAGCATTGTAAATTTTCTCATAAAATTATAAAATTTAGGTTAATAAATAGTTAATATTATTTTAAAACTTAGTTGTAAATTTATATAATTTTTGTTAATAACAAAAAATATTACATCTTTTTTATTATTCATAAATTTTTTTGTAAAATTTTATATAATTTTTTTTTATTATAAAAATCTGAATATTAATAGTTTATGGAATGAGGGTGTTTTTTTTGTGATTGTATTTTTTTTTAAAAATTATTGAAAAAAACATTGTTTTTTCAATAATATTGACCATTGCATTAATTAGATTTTATAATAGTAGGTTTTTTTTGCGATGAGTTTAGTTACGAACAATTTTTTTAGTGTAAATAATATTGTCACTTAAAATTTTTAGGTAGTAAAAACCGGAATTTAAACCTTCCGCCGATAAAGAAATTTTATTTTTTGAAATTTTATGAAAGGATTTTACCATTCTGCCTTGAATATCAATAACATCAATTCTGTAATATTTTTTATCTTTAGGTAGATAAATTGTTGTAAAATTTTTAAAAGGATTTGGATAAACTACAACATGTTTGCAATTATTAATATTTGTAATATCGTTTGTGCCAACACTAACGTTTAATTTTACAGTATCTCCATTACAACCGTTGTCTGCAGTTTCGAGAATGGATATTTTATTCATTCCAACTATTTGCCAATTAACGGATATCGAGTCTGTACCTTGACCGTTTAAAATTTCACCACCATAAACATTCCAGCTGTAAACTGAATTAATTGTTTCAGAAATTGAATAAACAGCAATGTCATCTTTAAAAGCATTTGTTGGTCCTGAAATTGTGCTTGTAATAACTTTATTTGGTTCTGATAACATTATGCTGTCAACTTTTGTGCATCCATTATTGTCAGTTACCGATATATGGTAAAATATGTTTGCTTCTAATCTAGAGACTGATGAAGTAGTTGAATTTTCGGCATTATCCCATTGATAAATATAAGGTTCTGTCCCTCCAGTAACATTAATAGTTGCATTGCCATCATTAAAACCATAACACGAAACGTTTGTGCTATAAGAAAAATTAATTAGTAATTCATCGGGTTGACTTAATTTTATACTGTCTGTTGCTTCGCATTGAACAGAATCTGTAACAACTACATGATAATAAATATTGGCAGAAAGATTGTCTACAGTAGGAGATGTTGTGGTTAAATTATCGTCCCATTGGTAAAAAAAAGGTTGAATACCACCACTAGCAGTAATAGTAGCTGTTCCGCTATTGTCGCCAAAACATAAAATGGATGAACTCTCTGTAATTGAGGCAGCTAAATGGCATTCGATTTCAGACAAAAAATATTCAATTTTAGAATAGTTATCCCAAATTTCAGTTTCGTTATTCCAATTAAATGATGTTTGTTTAGTAATATTCTTTTTTTTATCAAAGCTGTTGATACTTTTCGATTTGTTTATCCAGAACGTTGTTTCTTCATCCCAAATTTGGGATAAAAAAACAGAGTCGTTTCCATATTCATCGTAAATTAAAGTGTCTCTATAACAGTTTATCCAAGCATGTGTTGTAGTGTCATTTATTTGAAAACGATATTCTATTTTTTTATTCTCTGAATCGTAAATTAAGGTGTACTGATAATTATTTATCCAATCATTGCTAGTTGTATCCCATTGTTTTGCGGTAAGCCCTGTTTCTTCTCCTGCATAATTGTATGAGATTACTTTTTTTTCATTATTTATCCATTCATTTATTGTCGTATCCCATAAAAAGGAGGTGACGTTCATCAAATTTGGTTCGTAAGTATAATCGTAATATTTATTATTTAGCCAATTATTTGAAACAGAATCCCAATTTTTTATTGTGTCACTTGAAAGTTGATTGTTGCTATATAATGATATTTTATAATTTTTATTAGCCCATGTATTATATAAGGTATCCCATTGAAAAAATTTTTCATATATTTCTTTACCTGCATCATCGAAATATATTGTGTCGTGAGATGAATTTTTCCATATATTATTTAATGTATCCCATTTTTGTAAAACAAGATTGTAAATATTTTCATAATTGTTATATGAAATAATATTTTTAGTTTCGTTTTGCCATTGGTTGTTATTTAATTCATAGTATTTTCGTAGATATTCAATTCTATTTCCTAAATTATCGTATTTGTAATTGTAAAAACTACAATAATCCCAATCTTCGTCTGTTGTGTTCCATAAAAATGAAATGCTGGAATCAACAACTTGCTTATAAGTATGAAAATCGGAATTTGAAGCAAAAGAATTATAGCTTGCAAAGAAATAGAGACTGGTGATTATTAATATTTTATAATAAATATTGATATAATTTTTATACATTTTTATAAAATTTTAAAAAAACAGTATTTTGAAAATTGTGTTTTTGTAAACAACTTATTTTTAAAAAGAAGAAAGAAATTATGTTTAATTATTACTATAAATTTAAAATTTCCTTAATTATTTAAATTTACAACAAAATATTACAAGAAAATAATTTTTTTGATATATGGATACTAATATTTGATAAGTAAACTTACTTTTTGATTATTATAGTGAATTATTGGATTGCTCTAATTTCATAAATTTTTGATTATATTTGTAAAAAATTTGATAAATATGCTTTATTTAATAAATAAAAATAGTTATGAACTGTATAATTATTGATGACGATAAATTATCAAGAAAAGTAATTGAAGAATTTGTAAAAAAAACAGATTTTTTGACTTTACTAAACTCTTATTCAAATGCTATAGAAGCGATGAATGCTTTTTCAGGCGAAGATGAGATTCATTTAATTTTTCTTGATGTTGAGATGCCAGAAATGTCTGGATTAGAATTTTTAAAAAGTATTGAAAATCCTCCACAAATAATAATTGTTTCAGGGCAGGAAAAGTATGCACTTGAAGCGTTCGAATATGATGTTGTTGACTATTTACTCAAACCAATTTCGCTACAACGATATTATAAATCAGTAAATAAAGTCTATAAAATTTTTAATGAGAAGAATTATATTGTTGAGAAAAATAATCAGATTTTTATTAAAAGCAAAAATTCAACATTAGTTAATTTAAAATACGAGGATATTTTATGGATTGAAGCTCTTGAGAATTATGTAATAGTAAACACTTTTAATGATAGATATACTATTCACTTTACCATGAAGGCAATAGCAAATAAATTACCCTCTCATATTTTTAAGCGAGTTCATCGTTCATATATTGTAAATGTTAATCAAATTGGAATGATTGAAGACAATACGATTGTATTTGAAAATAAATCAGGAACTAAAGTAATTCCAATTGGGAAATCGTATAAGGATAATTTAATGAGCGATTTAAATTTAATTTAATATTTTTGTGACAAAAGAGAATGACAAAAAATGATTTAATATCAAGATTTTTTAGATTTTATTTTTTTTAACATACTGCTAATTTTTTTACCATTAAATTTTTATTTCCAATCTTTAAATTTACTCTGTAATTTAATAGTCAAACAATTTTTAGAACCTGAGTTTAAAAAAAATATTTTACTGCTAAATAAATGTTTTTATAAGTAGTCTCAATTTTAGTTTAGAACTATATTTTATAATTAATTTTTATTTTAGAAAAAAATAGAGAATATTAACAACCCCGTTTTTATAAATAATTAATACTTTTTACAAATGATTTCACAACGTCAATTATTTTTAAAGCATATTGCACAACCTTCGTCAACACCATTATTACTGGAAATTGAAAAAGCCGAAGGAATTTATTTATATTCAAAAGAAGGTAAAAGATATATTGATTTGGTATCAGGTGTTTCGGTAAGCAACGTTGGACATTGTCATCCAAAGGTAGTGAAAGCGGTGAAAGATCAGGTTGAAAAATATATGCACCTAATGGTTTATGGAGAATATGTTCAAACTCCTCAAGTTCAGTATGCAAAATTACTTACAGAAAATTTACCGAAAAAGTTAGATACTGTATTTTTTGTAAATTCAGGAAGTGAAGCCATTGAAGGGGCATTGAAATTAGCAAAACGCGTTACTCATCGTTCAGAAATAATAGCTTTCAAAAATGCTTATCATGGTAGCACTCATGGAGCCCTTAGTATATTAGGTAGCGAGATACTGAAAAGCTCATATCGTCCTTTGCTCCCAGACATTAAGTTTTTAGAATATAATAATGCTGCTCAACTTGAATCAATAACAAATAAAACAGCGTGCGTAGTATCCGAACCTATTCAAGCAGAAGCAGGTATTATTGTTCCCAAAGATGATTTTTTGTTAAAATTAAGAAATAAATGCAATGAAACAGGATCACTATTGATTTTTGATGAAGTTCAAACTGGATTTGGACGCACAGGATCTCTTTTTGCTTTTGAGCAATTTAATGTAATTCCTGATATAATGGCTATTGCCAAAGCTATGGGAGGTGGTATGCCGATTGGTGCCTTTGTATCATCAAAAGAAATTATGGATACTTTTAAATTTAAGCCTGCACTAGGTCATATTACAACTTTTGGGGGGCATCCAGTTTCGAGTGCTGCAGCTCTTGCATCGTTAAATATTATTTTAGATGAAGATCTTGCTAACGAAGCTAATAGAAAAGGTGAGTTATTTAAAAAGTATTTAAAACATCCTGCAATAAAGACAATTAGAGGAAAAGGATTGTTTTTAGCTGTTGAATTAGAAAATGCAGAGAAAGTTTTAAAACTTCATAAAATTTGTATTGAGAAAGGACTTATTTTCGATATGTTCCTTTTTTGTAATAATGCATTTAGAATTGCTCCCCCTTTAATTATTACTGATGAAGAAATTAAAAATATTAGTGATTTATTGTTGCAAGCTATTGATGAAGCTATAAATAATTAATACGACAAGGCAATACCAAAGATTATTCCAAATAAAGTGCTGTTTGTCGGGCTCGAGGTTATTGTACAAGAGCCTGATTGACAACCAAAAAAATAATAGTACAAGAAGCCTGCAAGTCCGCCTAATAGGAATCCGATTAGAACACGCTTAGAAAATAATTTTTTAATTATACTTTTCATAATCATTTTTTTATTTTTGTATCTGTAAAAATAATAAATATATTGAAGAAAACTAATTATGTACATATATAGATGTAAAATATTGTTGTTTGTCGCAGTAGTTTTTTTTTCTAACAGACTGTTTTCGCAAAATGTTAGTTATGATAATTCTAATTTGAAATTGCAAGAAGATAGTTTGCGAATTTATTTCGATAGCCTTACAAAACAAAAAGACGACAGCTTAAAATTTCAATTAAACGATAAAATTTTGGAAATATTTCAACGAATTCTTTCAAATAATGAATCTTTTGATTACGTTTTTACTTTAAGACATATTGGGATATTGAAGTCCCCCGATAATGTTTTTAAAATTTATAATTGGAATGTTTCGTTAAATGACGGCACCTACGAATATTTTGGTTTTATTCAATATTTTTATAAAAAGTCAAAACAATTTTTAATCTACAAGTTGTATGACAAATCAGATGAGATAGCGAGCCCAGAAACTGCACAGTTGACAAATTTAAATTGGTTTGGTGCTTTATATTATGAGATTATTCTAAAAAAATCAGGAAAACAAAATTATTACACTCTGCTTGCTTGGGACGGAAACAATGATTTTTCGAAAAAAAAATTAATTGAGGTATTATATTTTTCAAATAAAGGAGAGCCATGTTTCGGAAAAAATATTTTTATAATTAATAAGGAAAAAAAGACACGATTAATTCATGAGTATTCATATTTAACAACAATGACACTTCGATATAATGATAATTTGAAGATGATTATTTTTGATCATTTGGAACCTTCTAAACCATCACTTAAAGGGCAATTCCAGTATTATGGTACAAATTTTACTTACGATGGATTATATTATAAAAAAGGCAAATGGATTTTTAAGCAAAATATTGATGTACGCAATCCTGGAAAAAATAAAAAAAGATAAAAAGAAATATCTTGGTTTTATTTATAAATAAAAGGATTTAAATTGTTTATAAAAAAAAATATCATTAATTTGGCATATAAAATTAAATTTTGCTATGTTTTATTTTAAAGATAAAGATGTATTAGTTTTTTTAATTGATGATAATAAGCTTGAATTAAAGCTGTTGAAAAATCAATTTGCTACATGTAAGGAAAATTACAAAGTTAAAACATACATTACTGGTGAAGGCTTTATAAATGAAATTATTGAAAATCCTATTCCTGAAAAATATATAGTATTTATAATTTTAGACTATTTTTTAAAAACAAAACAGAATAAAGAAGCCAGAGATGGAATTCAAATTTTAAATCTTATTAAAGAAATAAACCCTAAATTTAATATAATTATTTTATCTGCTTACGAAAAGGATGATAATCTTGACTTTAAAAAGCAATATAAGGACTTACGAGCTACTGCTTATGTAAGAAAAAATGAATTTTCATTCCCGATTATTAATAATATTATTCAACGTATTGTTTTTGAGAAAAATTTCAAAAGACGTAGAATTGAAAGTCGTTTGTTAACAATAGTATTAATTATTGCCACATTAATTATTTTAATTTTTTCTATTTTTTATTAATTCCATTAACCGATTTACTCTAGTATTTTTTCACTCCATTTTATCATAAATTATTATAGTTCTTGATTGTTTGTTATTTTTAAATTTCGCACTTCATTATCATAAAAAGCAAATAAAAGAGGGTCGTGAATTTATTCCATTTTTAACTGCCTATTTGTCATAAATTAATTATTGGCACATACTTTGAAAAATAAGCACTGTTTATCATAAAGTTTAACATTAAAAATTAATATAAAATGCAAAAAGGTAAAATTGGAGTAACTACAGAGAATATTTTCCCTGTAATTAAAAAGTTTCTTTATTCAAATAATGATATTTTTTTACGCGAAATGGTTTCAAATGCTGTTGATGCCACACAAAAACTTAAAGTGTTAGCTTCTGTAGGTGATTATAAGTCTGAATTAGGCGACACAACTGTAAGAGTTTCTGTTGATAAAAAGAATAAAACAATAACAATTTCTGACCATGGAATTGGAATGACAAAAGAAGAAATTGACAAATATATTAATCAAATTGCATTTTCAAGTGCTGAAGAATTTGTTGAGAAATATAAAAATGATGTAAATGCAATAATTGGACATTTTGGTTTAGGTTTTTATTCAGCTTTTATGGTATCTAATAGGGTAGAGATTAAAACAAAATCTTATATAAATGATTCTAAAGCGGTGCATTGGGAATGTGATGGAAGTCCTGATTTTTCTATTGAAGAAATTGAGAAAGACATTGTAGGTACAGATATTATTTTACATGTTGATGACGAATCTCAAGAGTTTCTTGAAGAAAACAGAATTAATGAATTGTTAAATAAGTATTGTAAATTTCTTCCTGTTGAAATATCTTTTGGTAAGAAAAAAGATTACAAAGATGGAAAGGAAGTTGAAACAGATGAAGATAATATTATAAACGACACTAAGCCTGCATGGACAAAAAATCCAGCAGATTTAAAAGAAGAGGATTATAATAAATTTTATCATCAACTTTACCCTTCAATTGTTGAAGACCCATTGTTTAATATTCATCTGAATGTTGATTATCCTTTTCATTTAACCGGTATTTTATATTTTCCTCACATTAAAGAAAATATAGAAATACAAAAAAATAAAATTCAACTCTATTCTAATCAGGTGTTTGTAACAGATTCTGTTGAAGATATTGTTCCTGATTTTTTAACACTTCTTCATGGTGTTATTGATTCTCCTGATATTCCTTTAAATGTATCCAGAAGTTTCTTGCAAAACGATTCGAATGTTAAAAAAATATCAAGTCATATTTCAAAAAAAGTTGCCGATAGATTAAATGAAATATTTAAAAAAGACAGATCGGAATTTGAGAAAAAATGGAGTGATCTTAGATTATTTATTGAATATGGAATTCTTTCTAATGAAAAATTTTATGAACGTGCAAAAGATTTTACTTTGCTAACAAACACTGATAGCAAGTGTTTTACCTTCGATGAGTACAAAAATATTATTAAAGAGAATCAAACAGATAAGGACGGAAACTTAGTTTATCTTTATGCTACAAATGTTGACGAACAATTTAGTTTTATCGAAAATGCTAAAACTAAAGGATATGATGTCTTATTAATGAATGGGCAACTTGATGTTCATTTCATCAATTTTTTGGAGCCCAAATTTGAAAAATCACATTTTGTTAGAGTTGATTCAGATGTTGTTGATAAATTGATTCCAAAAGAAATCGTTAACGAAAGCAAGTTAACTGTTGAGCAGCAAAACAGAATTAGACCGGTTTTTAAAAGTCGCCTAAAAAAGTCTGAAGTTTTTAGTGTCGTTTTTGAAAATATGGATGAGAACGAAGCTCCAGTTTTAATAACTCAATCAGAATTTATGCGTCGAATGAAAGATATGTCTGCTTTAAATCAGATGAATTTTTATGGCAATTTGCCCGACAATTATAATTTAGTTATTAATACTAATCACCCTCTTATTGTTAAAATTGCTCAAGATGTTGATAAAAAGAATGATGCTAAATTAATTAAATTTGATGATGAATTAACTCCAATAACCGAAGAAAAGTCTGCATTAGAAGAAAAGAATAAAGACAAAAAAGAGGAGGAAATTGAACAATTAGATAAAGATAAAACTAAAGAAATTCAAACAAAGATTGATGAAATTAATAAAAATAAAGATTTGGTTTTATCAGGCTATGGATTGAAAAATAAGATTGTAAAACAATTAATTGATCTCGCTCTAATATCAAATAATATGCTTAAAGGAGAAGAACTAAACTTGTTTGTAAAAAGAAGTATTGATTTAATAAAATAAAGTATTATAAAAAAAATAAATCCCGTTAAATGTTTTAACGGGATTTATTTTTAATTTTTATTAAAAAAATTGTTAATTTTTAAATAAAAAGAGTATTTTTACTACACTTGTACTTTCGTTTATATGAAGGTGTAGTTTTTATAACTCTTATATTTATGAATCAAAATAGAAAAAGTGCTTTTTTTGGTGTTTTACTTATTCTTTTACTAATATCTCCCATTGTAAAATCCCAATATAAATTACCTGAAGAACTTCAAAAGAGGATAAATAATTATCAAGAACAAATAACTCAAGCTCAAATTAATGAAGAGAAAAATGAAGAAGGGCGGTTGCTTAATTTATTATCATCATTATATTGGGATAATAATTTTAACAAAGAAGCAATAACCTGCTTTAAAAAGTCACTCGAAATAAACAAACAAATAGGAAATAAATATGCTATTTATCAAATAAATACCAACATTGGTTTAATTTATTCTGATATGATGAGTTATGCTCAGGCAATGAACTACTTTAATGATAGTTATACAATAAGCAAAAAATTAAAAAGCAAGCCTAAAAAAGCCTCTGCATTAAATAATATTGCACTTACATTTCAATATTCTGGCAAATATCAAAAGGCAATAAATAATTCACAAGAAGCTTTAAGATTTGCTAAAGAAACAAAGGATATTAAGCTTATTAAGAGTTGCTATGGAATAATAGCCGAGAATTACAAAAAGCTAGGAAATACTGAGAAATCTTTTGAGTATTTTAATTATTATTCGTCCATTAGTAAACATATTCAAAATCAAGAAATAATAAAGAAGGAACAAAAGAATCAACAAGAGGTTGATAAGATGAAGAATATTACAAATAAAGCCATTGAAGATAAGGAAGAAAAAGAAAAACAATTAATAATAACAGAAAGCGATTTGTCAAACCAAAAAGAGTTGACTAAAGGGAAACAGTTGCAAATTGATATTCTTGATAAAGAAAAAAAAATTAAAGAATTAAAAATCAATGAACAAAAAGCACAAATTAAAACTGATGCTTTAATAAGAAATTTTTTTATTATTGGGTTCATAGTTGTCTTAATATTTTCAGCATTATTATATAGATTATTACTTGAAAAGAAAAAAACTAATAGAATATTAGAAAAAACCAATGTTCAACTTAAGGAACAAAAAGAAAAAATTGAACAACAAAGCAGTTTGCTTGCTGAAGCACACAAAAATTTAAAAAAGAGGAATTTGCAAATTCTTGACAGCATTAGTTATGCAAGCAGAATTCAAGATGCTATTTTGCCATATCAAAATTTTATAAGAAAACAACTACCAAATTCATTTGTGTTTTTTAAACCTCGTGATATTGTAAGTGGTGATTTTTATTGGTATTCAGAACAAAATAATAAAATTTTTATTGCAGCAGCTGATTGTACTGGGCATGGTGTGCCAGGTGCTTTTATGTCAATGATTGGAAACACTTTATTAAATGAGATTATTAAAACAAAACAAATTTTATCTCCATCATTAATACTCGAAAGATTAAACAAAGAGGTTGTCTCTATATTAAATCAGGATAGTGATAATCAAAATTTTCAAGATGATGGCATGGACATTAGCATTTGCTGTATAGATAAGGATAATGACGAATTTACAATTGCATGTGCTAACAGTACAGCATATTTTATCGAAGATAATAATCTTCATACTATAAACGGAGATGTTTTTTCAATTGGAGGAGTTTTTTCTAATAAGTTTGACGTTTCTTTTAATAATCATTCTTTTAAAACTAATAAAGATTCTGTACTATATATGTTTTCCGATGGGTTTAAAGATCAATTTGGTGGTAAAAACAATGAGAAATTTATGATAGGTCAGTTTGAAGATATGTTATTGAATATTCATGCGAAAAATATGGATAAACAAAAATTAATAATTGGTGATACTTTGAATGATTGGAAAGGCGATTTTTCTCAAGTTGATGATATTCTGATTATTGGTGTTAAGTTTTAAGATGGAATTTATGAAAATATTTTTAAAAAATACAATCTCCATACTTTTTATATTTTTGATTTCTGGGTTTATTCTATTAGGCCAAGATAATTATCCAAAAGGCTTGCCATTTATAAAAAATTATTCCTTTGAAGAACAGAAAATAAGCTTGCAAAATTGGGCAATTGCTCAGGACAATTCTGGTATAATGTATTTTGCTAATACAGATGGAGTATTAATATATGACGGTGTTTCTTGGGAGTTATTAAAATTACCTAATAATACGAATACTCGTGCTTTGGTTGTTGATAGTTTAGGAGTAATATATGCTGGAGCAACTAACCAATTTGGGTATTTGAAAAATAGCTCAAAAGGAAAATTAGAATACATTTCATTGTCTGACAGCATGTCAGAAATTGATTTTGAAGAAACCTGGAAAATTTTTTCTTCAACTAATGGAATGTATTTTATGGCAGGACGAAGAAATATTTATAATTTTCACAACAAGAAACTTACAAAGGTTTATGTTCCTTCTCAAATGTCAATTTTTAGGTTTTTTCAGGTAAATGATGATATCTATGCTGTTGATGAAAAGGAAGGTTTTTTTAAGATTGTAGGAGATACATTAATAAATCTTCACCAAGGTAAATCAATTAGCAATAAGTATGTATATACTATGCTACCATATAAAAACAACAAGATTTTAATTGGAACAAGAAATTCTGGACTATATTTGTATTCCCCTAAAGACAATAATAATAAACAAGTTCATTTTGATCAATTATCAAATAATTCAAGCTTAGATAAGTCAATTGTAAAATTTGAAACACAAATTGATGATTATTTTTTGAATTCACGTATTTATTCAGGAAGTTTATTGAGTAATGGAAATTATATTATAACAACATTAAGGAGGGGGTGTGCTATTATATCCCCTGAAGGCAAGCTTGTTAATATTTTTAATAAAACTTTGGGGCTGTCTTCAAATTCAGTTTATTTTTCTTTTCAAGATAAGCAAAAAAATTTATGGTTAGCAACAGAAAAAGGCGTTTCAAAAATTTTAATAAATTCGCCAATTACCCAATTAAATGAAAAAAATGGAATTTCGGGCAGTTTGCAGTCAGTTTTTGAATTCAATAAAAACTTGTTTGTCACATCTACATCAGGAATGTATTATTTGCCGAAATTAGATAATAAATGGATTAAGAATAAACATTCAATATTGCCCCTTTCAACGCAATATCTTTATTATAAGACAGATTTTTTAGAATTAAAATTGGCTGACAAAATTTTTTTATTAGCAGGATCTTTAAGAGATATTGTTAAAATTAATGATAATTTGACCATTTCACCAATAAAGGAATTTTATGCTTGTAATAGTATTTGTGAATCAGTAATTAATCCAGGAAGAGTCTTTTTTGGTAGCCAAAATGGTATTTCATCATTATCATTTAAACGGGATTTTAATAACAAGATTGTTATTAAAGACGAAGGTTTTATTAAAGATTTTAATGAAAACGTTTTACTACTTAATACTGATAAAAAAGGAGATTTGTGGATTTCTACTTTTCTGAATGGAATAATTAAGATATGTTTTGATGACAAAGAAAATTTGTCAAATTATAAAAAGTGCTATTTCGATACTACTAATGGGTTGCCGAATACAGATGAGCATAAGACTTATTTTGTTGATGATAAAATAGTTGTTGCTACCAAAAAAGGACTTTATACTATTAACGATACTACTGTTGATTCAAATAATTATCAATTTGTGCCCTTAAAAGATTATGGGTTAGATTATTCAATTGATTTATTGTCAATTAAGGACATATTTGTTGACAAGGACAATAACAAATGGTTTAACACATCGCAAGGTATATACAAATATAATGACAGGCTAAAAAAAGTAGTTGTAAATCCATTTAAAATAATATCAAAATATTTTTTTAAAAATATTTTCATTGATAAAAATGGCATCGCATGGTTTTCTTCCTCAGATATATTATTTCGCTTCGATAAAAAAGTCCAATATTCTATAGATTGTAATTTTCACCCTTTGATTAGAAAAGTTACAATAGCTAAAGATTCTATTATTTATCATGGATATTCAAAAAAAGATTCTTCTATAGTATGCAATACAAAAATAAATTTCAAAAACAATTCAATTTTTTTCGAATATACTTTACCTGATTATAATTCTGAAAAAGATAATAAATTTAAATATTTTCTTCAAGGTTTTGATGAGGAATGGAGTGATTGGTCTTCTCAAACAAAAAAGGAATACACAAATTTACGAGAAGGAACATATTCTTTTAGAGTTAAAGCTAAAAACGTTTATGATTATGAAAGTGGTGAGTTCGTTTATAAGTTTACAATTTCTCCACCTTGGTATAGAACAATTATGGCTTTTATTATTTACATTATTTTGATAGCTTTAATAATTTATCAGTATATAAATTTAAAAACTTTACATCTGAAAAGCGAAAAGCAAAAATTAAAAAAAGGAATAAAGATTGCAGTAGAAGAGCTTGAACAACAAAAAGAAGAATTAAAATCACAAACAGAAATTTTAGTTGATACTAATAAGGAACTGGAAAAATTATCACTAGTAGTACAAAAAACAGAAAATGCCATATCTATAATAGACAGTGATGGTAATTTTGAATGGGTTAATCCAGGGTTTACTCGTATGTATGGTATGAATTTTAAGGAGTTTATTTCTAAAATTTCACCAAATATTAAAACTGTAGAAAAAGGAGAAAAAGTAACAACGGTCGTTGAAAAATGTTTTAATGAAAAGGTATCTGTTAGTTATGAATTCAAGACAATTGATTCGAAAGGTGATCGATTATGGGCAAAAACAACCCTAACTCCAATACTCAATAACAATGGAAATATTATTAAAGTTGTTGCTATTGATACAGATATAACTAAACTTATTGATGCTGAAGAACGAATTGAAAAACAAAACGAGAAAATTCTTAAGCAAGCCAATAATTTAGTTAGCATTAATAAGGAATTGAAAAAATTGTCGATTGTTGCAAGTAAAACGGACAATGCAGTGGCTTTAATGGATGCTAAAGGTAATTTTGAGTGGGTTAATTATGGTTTTACCAATATGTATGGTTATACTATTGACGAATTAGTTAATGAAAAAAATAATATTATTGGATTTGATGCAAGTCTTGATATAAATGATTTAATAAGTGTTTGGTTTGGTAAGAAACAAGCAATTATTTATGAAACAGAAAAAGTTACTAAAAGAGCTGAGAAAATTTGGGTTCAAACGACTTTAACACCAATTTTGGATGAAAGTAATAAAGTACAAAAATTAATTGCAATAGATTCTGATATTAGTAAAATAAAAAGAGCAGAAGAGCAAATTCAACAAAAAAATGATAAAATAGAAACACAACGAGATTTTGCTTTAAAACAGAGGGATGAAATTTCAATGCAAAAACAGGAAATTATTGATAGTATAATTTATGCTAAACGAATACAAACAGCAGTACTCCCTTCAAAGAAAAGAATAAGTAAAATTATCCCGGAATATTTTATTTTATATAAACCACGCAATATTGTTAGCGGTGATTTTTATTGGATACAAGAGAAAGATAATAAAGTAATAATTGTAGTTGCTGATTGTACAGGACATGGTGTGCCAGGAGCTTTTATGAGTCTTATTGGAATCTCTTTTATTAACGAGATTGTAAACGTAAATAATATTATAAAACCAAATGAAATTTTAGATAATCTAAAGACACGAATCATTAACTCCTTACAGCAAACGAGCCGAGAAGACAGCATACGTGATGGTATGGATATGTCAATTTGCGTAATTGATAAAGAAAAAAATGTTTTAAATTTTGCAGGAGCTAATAATCCGATATATATTGTAAGGGATGATGAGCTTATTGAAGTCACTCCAGACAAGATGCCTGTTAGTATTTATAAAAACATTTCAAAACCATTTACAAATCATAAAATTAATTTAACTAAGGGCGATTTACTTTATTTGTTTACCGATGGTTACGCAGATCAATTTGGAGGTGAAAAAGCAAAAAAATTTAAGTATAGACAATTTAAACAATTGTTTTTAAAAATTAAAGAAGCAAGCATGTTTGAACAAAAACTTATTCTTGACAAAGAGTTTGAGAGATGGTCTGGAAATTTAGAGCAGGTAGATGATATTTTAGTATTGGGTATTAGATATAATGGACAGTGAGTTTGTAATTTGAAGAAAAATATTTTTGTTAGTAATTAATAATAATTTAAATTATAGACAAAAGGCGAATACCAAAATCATTATAGGCAAATATAAAAACGAATAGTCTATTTAACATATAGATACATGAAAAATTTGAAAATTTATATTTTATTAGTGCTTTTTCTTTACGTCTCAAACTGTTTTTCGCAGAAAGTAGATTATAAAGGGATGCCGTTTATAAGAAATTTTTCAGCAAAAGAATATAATGGGCAAGGTCAAAATTGGGCCGTTGCACAAGATATAAGAGGAGTAATGTATTTTGGAAATGGTTCTGGAATATTAGAATTTGATGGAGAAAATTGGAGAAAATATAAAATTACTAATCATTCAAATGTTCGATCATTAGCAATTGACAGCAACGGAACTCTTTTTGTTGGGGCTTTTAACGAATTTGGATATATGACATCCGATTCTTCGGGGAGGCTTAGCTATGTTTCTCTAATGAATAAATTAGAAGAAAAAGATAGAAAGTTTAATGATGTTTGGAAAATTTGTATTACTACAGAAGGTGTTTTCTTTTTAACAATAAATAAGATTTATAAATATCACAATAATGAATTTAAAGTAATAAATATTAAATTACTTTCGTCATTGGGTTTTGTGGCAAACAACCAACTATTCCTTATTCAAGAAGATAAGGGTCTATTTGTGTTTAAAAACGATACCGTAGTAAAACTGCCACAAACCTCAAATATTTATGTTGATTTTATTATTCCATTTTATGATAATAAAATTTTAATTTATAACTCTAAAGGTTTTTATGTTTATAATCTGGCATTAGTTAGTAGAAATGAAAATTCAAAAAAATATTATGATAAAGATTTTCCTTCATCAATAATTAAAAAAATTAATTTACAGGTCGAAAATTATATTCGTGAAAATGGCTTGTATTCATTCTCAAAAATAGATGACAATTCATTTGCAGCAGGAACTATGCGAGGAGGGATGATAATTTTTGATAAAAAAGGAGATTTTGTTCAGCTTGTAAACAAAAATTTTGGGTTGCAAAACAATACAGTTTTATTCATATATGTTGATAAGAGTAAAAATATTTGGGTAGCTTTAAACAGTGGGATATCTTATTTGCAAATTAATTCTCCAATTACTCGTTATACCTCTTTAAATAAGATAGAAGGGGGTGTATTAAATTTAACTAGACATAATAACACAACTTATTATTGTACTGCACACGGAGTTTTTTACATTCCAGAATTTAATTTAAAAAATGCAAATAAAAAATATTCAGTATTAAAAGTAAAAAATGCAGATTTTACCTTTTGGGATTTTATTAAAATAAATGGATGCCTGCTTGCTGGTGGTAGTTATGGCATTGTTCAAATTAAAGATTCAATAGCAATAGAAGTTGCTGCAACTAATTCAATTTATTCCTTTGGAAAATCCAAAAGATTATCTAATTATTTATTTCTAGGTTTAACATCGGGATTTATGTCATTAGAAATAGACACAAATAATAAAAGTGGAAATGTAAAATTTATTAAAAGACATAATTTCGATGAATTTAACGAACCTATTAGACTTATTACAAGCGATAGTCTTGGTAATCTTTGGTTGACTTCTGAATATAACGGAATATATAAAGTCGACTTTTTGTCAGACAATGATGAAAAATACAAAATTACGCATTATGACACTGCTGACGGTTTGCCCCAACTAGATAATAATTTTGCATATAATATTAATAATAAGATGCTTATTTCAACATCAAAAGGCGTTTTTAAACCAATCCCTAGTAATAAAGGAAAAAATATTAAATTTGTTCGAGACACCTCTTTTCAAGAATTTTTTAATTCGAAAAGAGTTAATAAAATTGATATTGATAAAGGAAATAAATTATGGGCAAGTACTGATTTTAATATAGGCTCTTTCCAGAAAGGTGAGAAATCAAAATTGATTTATAACGACACTGTATTTAGAAAGTTAACTAATTTGTATAGTTTTTGTATTGATTCATCAGGAGTAATATGGATTTATAATGAAAATGAAAAAATTTACCGTTATGATGATAATATTAAGCAAGATTATCACATTTCTCATAGAGCTTTGATTAGAGAGGTGAAAATATCCTTAGATTCTTCAATTTTTTATGGGACGTATTTTAATGATACTATTAAAAAAAGCAAATATTATACTAGGCTATCCTATACACAACCAAATACTTTAATACCTATAATAAATCATAAAAATAATTCAGTTAGCTTTTCCTTTTCGTCAACATTTTTTGAGAATTCAAAAACAAATAAGTATAAATATAAATTAATAGGTTTTGATAAGAAATGGAGCAATTGGGTAGAACAAACAAAAAAAGAATATACAAACCTACCGAATGGAGATTACAATTTCGTAGTTAAATCAAAAAATTATTATGGAATTGAGAGTTCTCAGGCATCTTTCAAATTTACTGTTTTGCCACCTTGGTTTAAAACAATTTTGGCTTATGTTTTTTATGCAATAATTTTCATTTTATTAATATTTCTAATTTTACGAATTAATTCAAAGCGTCTTTTAGCAGCGAACTTGAAACTTGAAGAAATTGTTAGACAACGTACTTCAGAAATTAGACAGCAAAAAGAGGAGTTGCAAGCAAATAGTAAATTAATAAAATCTGTTAATAAAGAACTGAAAAGGAAAAGTGTTTTAATAACCGATAGTCTCAGCTATGCAAAGCGAATACAAGATTCAACACTACCCTCAAATGTGATGATTAAAAAATATTTACCACAATCATTTGTTTTTTTTCATCCTAGAGATATTGTTAGTGGTGATTTTTATTGGTTTGCAACATATAACAACAAAGAAATTATTGCTGTTGTAGATTCTACTGGTCATGGTGTGCCAGGAGCTTTTATGTCAATGATTGGTAATACTTTATTAAACGAAATTGTAATTAATGAGAAAGTATACAAACCGTCTCTTATATTGGAAAAATTAAACTCAGGTATTATAAAGGTTTTAAATCAAGAAATTGAAACTGATGATGTGCAAAATGATGGCATGAATATAAGCATTTGTTGCATTGATAAGATTAATAAACAAATAGAGATTGCTAATGCCGATCAAATGGCATATTTAATTAGAGACAATAACGTTATAACAATTGATGCAGATATATTCTCTGTGGGTGGAAATTTTAGCAGGAAGTTTGATGTAAGATTTACAAATAGAATATTTGATTACAAAGAGGGTGATATGCTATATTTATTTTCCGATGGTTATCAAGATCAGTTTGGAGGAAAAAATAATACTAAATTTATGGCCAGTAATTTTAAACAATTATTATTGAGTTTAAGTAAAATTGAAATACAAAAACAATTTGAGACTTTAAACGATACATTCTTTAAATGGAAAGGTAATACTCGTCAGATTGATGACGTTCTGGTTATTGGAATAAGATTAGATTTTTAGAATTCAATTAATTCAAAAGTTAAATCCATAAGTTTTGAATATTTTAAGCCTGAAGCATACATATCTGTATCTTCTTTCTGGTAATACCATTTGATTGTAACTTTACTTATTTCAGATAACTTTTCCAATAAGAAAAATATTTTTACCAATTGTTTTGCTGTTGAAGTAGAAAAGTAATCTAATTTAAAAGTAAATATATTTTCATTATTAGGCTTATCTATATAATTATTTAACCATGTAAATACAGGATGAAAAAAAGCAATAGCATCTTCGGGTAGCGATTTGGATGAAATAGTAAATTTGTTTTCGTCAGGAGAAAAATAAATTTCAGGTGTGTCTTCAGTTACTTTTATGTGTAATTTTTCCATATTATATAAAATATTTAATATTCAAGAATTTCAAATTCAACATCGATAAGTTTATCATAACGCAATCCCGATGATTGCATATCTAAATCACCTTTTTTGAAAAACCATCTAATTTTTACGTTTTTTAATTTTTCAATATCTTCCAGCATTAGTAATAATTTTGTTATTTGTTTCGCAGATGCTGTATTAAAATAGTCTAATTTAAAATCAAAAATTGTCTCAGAATTTGGATTGTTTTTGTATTTTTCTATCCAATCAAAAATAGGAGTATAAAACTCTACAGCATTTTCAGGAAGAGATCTTTCCGAAATAATAAATTCATTCTCGTTTTGTTTGAAAGATATTTTAGGCGTTTCTTCAGTTGCCTCAATTGTTAAATCAGTCATAATTAATCTTTATATTCTATAGCAGTTCTAATAGTAAAAAAAGAAAATTTTTCATTGATTCTATTGAAATTGTAAACTATTTTGTTTTTGCTCTTTAGACGCAGCTCTATTAATCCTAAGCCAGCTTCTTTACTGCTATCAATTTGAAAGTTAAATAATCTATCATTATAAAATTTATTAAGATTTTTATCATCTAAACTATTTACATGTTCGATTTTTAATTTTAAGTTATCTACTTTGTTGTTATAAATGTAATTTCCTGAATTTAAATAATATGTATTATTTTTTTTGTTTATAAAGAATATCCCAGAATTACCCTTGTCTTTTTCAAGAGCATCCCCATGTTTTACAATGTTTTGAAGCATTTCAACCATAATATTAAAAACTCTCTTTTTTAGTAACAAGGCATTTGACATATGTTCCTCAATTATTGAAAGCAGATTGATTAAATTATCTTGGTTTAAAATACCATTGAATATTAATAGAACATCTTCTTTATTTAGAATATTATGAAGCTGTTTTATGTTTGTTAATGAGTAAGTAATATTTTCATTTTTAGCATCTTGTGATATGGAAATCTCTGTGTAAAGATAAAAGTAAGAGAATTCATCATCAATTTTTTTAAAATCATAAGTTAATTTGTTGCCAGACTTTCTTGCTATTTCTATAAGACCTAATCCTGCTCCACCTTTATTCGACATCATATTGTCGTTTAAAACCGACTTGTAAAATTTTTTCAGTTCTTCTTTTTCAAGACTGTTTATTTTATCTAATTGACTTGTTAATTTTGGGATATGATCTTTTGCAATGAGGTTTCCGGTAGTAATATAATATCTATTTTTTTTTTGTTGGATAACAAAAATTCCAGATCTGTCATCTTTACTTAGTAAATCTTGATGGCGAGTTATATTTTGGAGTCCTTCAACCATGATTGAAAAAACTCTTTTTTTCATTTTGGAAGATTCTCCAAAATTTTCCAAATTTGTTTCTGTCAACGAAATAATTTTATCAGTTACACCTTGAGTAAAAAGACCTCTATAAATGTAACTTAAATTATCCTTTTCCATGCCCTCAAATAATTGAAAAGCAAAACTCAAATCATTTAACATAAACATGTGTCTTAAAAAAATATTTTAAATATACTATTTTTATATTGTTTTGTCAAAAAAAAATAGAAAATGATAGAAAAATATATATTAAATATTAATATTTCCAGCAAATACTATGTTTGCAGGACCTTCAATCCATATATTGTTAAAAGTATTGTTCTCTGTTTTATCAAGAAAAACTTTTAAGTCTCCTCCTTTCGTAGTAATGAAATACTCTTGGTTGCTTAATTTGCTTAGTAAGGAGAAACTAATAGTAGAAGCAATTACTCCTGTTCCACACGATAAAGTTTCATTTTCTACACCGCGTTCGTAAGTTCTAACAAAAATAGAGTTTTCCATTATTTCAACAAAGTCAACATTCGTTCCTACATCTTTAAATCGTTTGTTGTTTCTTATTTTTCCACCTTTTTTATTTACGTCAAGATCTTCAATGTTTTTCACAAAACATACATAATGAGGTGAGCCTGTATTTAAATAATAATAATTTTTACCGATTTCAACCTCATTAACATCTTGCATTTTTAGTTTTACATTTTCAAACTCATCTATTTTTGCAGAGTGAATCCCATCAATAGCAACAAATTCAGCTAAATTATTTATAATCCCTAAATGTTTTGCAAAAGAAACGATACATCTTCCTCCATTTCCACACATTGAAGCTTCTTTTCCATCAGCATTAAAATAATGCATTTCAAAATCAAGAATAGAGTGGCTGTTTAATAATATTAACCCATCGGCACCAATACCAAAACGCCTGTCGCAAAGCAAATTTATTTCTGCTGTAGAAATTTCAGCAAACAGATTGCTTCTGTTGTCTATTAAGATAAAATCATTGCCAGTTCCTTGATATTTACAAAACGAAATATTCATAACACAACTTTAGTAATTCATTACAATTTAACAAAAAAAAATATAGAATGCAATAATTAAATATTAAAAATAATTTTCAACAAAAATATAGAAATTATCTATCATTTTATTAGTTTATAATATGAATATTAAATTTTAAGTTATGAAAGTGAATTTTTTTTAATAGTATTATTAAATGGATTTATACGAGACTTAATTTTAGTTGTAGTGTTTTGTTTCAGAGAATAAGAATTTCAATAATTATTGCTTATCGAAAAAACTTGAAAGCGAAAAATATAAAAAAAATTGAAGGTATATATATTAATGGAGTTAATGAAAATGCAGTCGCTAAAAATGCAGGAATTATTCAAGGAGATATTATTTTAAAAGTGGCAAATATACCTGTTAATAAAGTCTCTGAATTACAAGAGCAGATTAGTAAATACAGACCTGGAGACAAATTAAATTTTACGATAAAACGGGGTGATAAAATTAAATCTGTATTAGTAATTCTACACAATAGACAAGGCAATACAAAAGTTGTAAATAAATAGGAAAAAGTTTCGTATTTAGAAGTTGATTTTGAGGAGATTACTCCTCTAGAAGCAAAATATTTTAGGATTAATAATGGTGTAAAAATTGTTGCCTTAAAAGCAGGCAACAATTAAAAAGACAGGGATAAAAAAGGGATTTATTATTACAAAAATTAATCGTCAAACTGTTGAAGTATCAGAAGATATAAAAAGTATTATTAGTAATGTTTCTGGAGGTGTTTATTTTGAAAGCATAAACCCAAAAGGAATGTCTGTTTATTATACTTTTGCAATGTAGTTATATATTTTGATAAAAAGGTAACTATTTTTTTTTTTAATCGTAATCACTATTGGAAACTATAAAATTAAGAATTTTTTTTAAAAAAAAGAGTAAAACACTTAAAAAATATATAAAATATTGATTGTTTAAATTGACTTTAGTGTTAATTTATTATACTTTTGCAAAAAATTGAAATAACAATATGAGACAATTAAAAATTACAAAATCCATTACAAACAGGGAGAGTGCTTCACTTGACAAGTATTTACAAGAAATCGGCAAAGAAGAGTTGATTTCTGTTGAAGAGGAGGTGGAGTTAGCACAAAGAATAAAAAAGGGTGATAGAATTGCATTAGAAAAATTAACAAAAGCAAATTTAAGATTTGTTGTCTCAGTTGCTAAACAATATCAAAATCAAGGATTAAGTTTGCCAGATTTAATAAATGAAGGTAATCTTGGTTTAATTAAGGCAGCAGAAAAATTTGATGAAACAAGAGGTTTTAAGTTTATTTCTTATGCTGTATGGTGGATTCGTCAATCCATTTTACAAGCATTAGCCGAACAGTCTCGTATTGTTAGGTTGCCTTTAAATCAAGTTGGCTCATTGAATAAGATAAATAAAGCTTTTTCTAAATTTGAACAAGAAAATGAGAGAAAACCCTCAGCTGAAGAAGTTGCAGATAGTTTAGAATTAACTAAAGATAAGATTGAAGATACATTACGTGTTTCAGGTCGTCATATTTCTGTTGATGCTCCATTTGTTGATGGTGAAGATAATAGTTTGCTTGATGTTCTTGAAAATAAAGATTCTCCCATTGCAGATAATAATCTTTTAAATGAATCTTTAAGAAAAGAAGTTGATAGAGCCTTATGTACTCTTACCGAAAGAGAAAGAGATATTATTAAATTGTTTTTCGGAATAGGAATTCCTGAAATGACACTTGAAGAAATTGGTGATCGTTTTGGATTAACTCGTGAGAGAGTTCGTCAGATTAAAGAAAAAGCAATTAGACGCTTACGTCATACTACAAGAAGTAAGCTGTTAAAAACATATTTAGGATAAAATTTTACTTTAATTGAAAGGTTGCAGGTTTGCAACCTTTTTTTTTATTTAGAAGTCAAAAGTTTTTCAAGCTCATACATTTCATCTCGTAATCTTGAAGCTTCAATAAAATCGAGGTTTTTCGCAGCTTTTTCCATTTGTTTTTTTGTGTTCTCTATGGATTTTTTCATAGCATTTTTATCCATATATTTTACTACTGGATCAGCCGCTACATCTTGTTTCTTTTGTGTGTAATATTCATATTCGTCCATATTCATATTACTTATAGTAGCTTTGGTTGGTTTTACTATTTGTTTAGGTGTAATATTATGTTCGGTATTATATTTCAATTGTTTCACTCTTCGACGATCTGTTTCACTTATCGTTTTCTGCATCGATTTTGTCATTTTATCTGCATACATAATGACTTTGCCATTAATATTACGGGCAGCCCTTCCTGCAGTTTGTGTTAGTGAGCGTTCAGATCGCAAAAAACCTTCTTTGTCGGCATCAAGAATTGCCACTAATGATACTTCAGGTAAGTCAAGACCTTCTCTTAAAAGATTTATACCGATTAAAACATCAAAAATACCCATTCTTAATTCATCCATAATTTTTACACGCTCAAGCGTATCAACATCTGAATGAATATATCTACATCTAATATTTAATTTTGTGAAATATTTTGCTAATTCTTCAGCCATTCTTTTAGTAAGAGTAGTAACTAAAGTTCGTTCGTTTTTAGAAGATCTTATATTTATTTCACCAATTAAATCATCTATTTGATTAAGACTTGGTCTCACATCAATACTTGGGTCAAGTAGCCCGGTAGGTCTTATTATTTGTTCAACAATAACCCCTTCACTTTTATTTAATTCATAATCAGCAGGAGTAGCACTCAGATAAATAACTTTATTTGTAATATTTTCAAACTCGTCAAAAGTTAAAGGTCTGTTATCTAAGGCTGCTGGTAATCTAAAACCATATTCAACTAAATTTTTTTTTCGGGCACGATCCCCACCAAACATTGCTCTAACTTGAGGTATGCTAACATGACTTTCGTCTATTACAGTAAGAAAGTCGTCTGGAAAATAATCAATAAGACAAAAGGGTCGTGAGCCCGGATTTCTGCCGTCAAAATAGCGTGAGTAGTTCTCAATACCTGCACAATGACCTAATTCACGCATCATCTCAAGATCATAAGTAACTCTTTCTTCAATTCGTTTTGCTTCAAAAGGTTTCCCAATTTCGTTAAAGTAACTTATTTGTTCAACAAGATCGTCTTGTATTTGATGAATTGCTTTGTGAATATGGTCTTTAGTTGTAACAAAAATATTCGCAGGATAAATAAAAACATCCTCAAGTTTTTCAATGGTTTTCCCGTCAATAGGATTGAAAGAAGAAATTTCTTCAATTTCGTCACCCCAAAAAATTATTTTGTAAGCAAAATCACTATATGCAGGAAAAATATCAACTGTATCGCCTTTTACTCTAAATTTACCTCTGTCAAATTCAATTTCGTTGCGAGAGTATAAACAGTCGACAAAACGCAAAAGAAGTTTGCTGCGAGATATTGATTGTCCAATTTTTAATTTTATAATATTGCTATGGAAATCTTCAGGATTACCTATTCCATATATGCAAGAAACTGATGAAACTACAATAATGTCTTTTCGCCCAGACAATAATGACGAAGTTGTATGTAAACGCAGTTTTTCAATTTCTGCATTAATTTGTAAATCTTTTTCAATATAAGTATCACTAACAGGTAGGTAAGCCTCGGGTTGGTAGTAGTCGTAATATGAAACAAAATATTCAACGGCATTGTTAGGAAAGAATTGCTTAAACTCGTTATACACCTGAGCCGCAAGAGTTTTGTTGTGACTTAATATTAGAGTTGGTTTTTGTATTTTTTCAATAACATTAGCAACAGTAAAGGTTTTACCTGATCCGGTAACTCCTAACAATGTTTGATATGTATCATTATTATTTATTCCTTCAACAAGTTGGTTTATTGCTTTAGGTTGATCACCAGTTGGTTTGAAGTTTGATTCAAGCTTAAATTTCACAGAGAAATTATTATTTGTTAAATAATTAGTAGCTTCCTGAACTTACATGTAAAGGAAGAAAAATATAAATTGCTCAATTGCTATTTTTTTATTAAAACAGATTATTTTCGTGTTAAAATAAAATAAACAGGAAAATGATCGCTGAAACCACCATAATAATTATCTCCGCCATAAGTTCTGTTAGGAACAAAATTCCCTGATTTGTCTTTATAACAAATCCATTCAGGATGGAAAATTTTTCCGCTGTTATAGTTTAAAGAATACGATTCTTTATTATTTAGTAAAGACTGAGTAACTATTAGGTTGTCAAGCATATTCCAATTTTTTTTATAATAGAGCGTCCCTTTGTCTTCAATATTTTCTTTATCATATAGAAGATTGTATAAATCTTTATAAGTAGTGTTCTTTCTTTTGTTATTAGCGTTAAGTTCGCTATTAATGCTAATATTTGTAGGTTCATCGTTAAAATCGCCCATGATTATAATTTTAGCATTATTATTAATTTTTTGTAGAGAATCTACATGCTCTCTTAGTAGTTTTGCAGTAAATATGCGTTTAGCTTCTGATTTTATTTGCCCACCTCGGCGAGAACTCCAATGATTAAGAAATATGTGTAATGTGTCGGTATTAGAAGCAATTCCTTTTATATAAAGGATATCTCTGGTTTTTGTGTTTTTTGCAAAAGGAAAGTTAATTGGTATTTTTTTATGAGACAAATATTTAAATTCATCTGCTCTAAAAAGTAAGGCTACATCAATACCTCTAAAATCAGGGCTCTCCTCATGAACAAAATTGTAATTTCCTTTAGTGAGATTTTTTTCTTTAATAAGAGCTTTTAATACATAGTCATTTTCAATTTCGTAAAGTCCAATAATTTCAGGAAGTTCATTTTTGTTGATTGAAAATAAAACTTTTGAAATTTTATTTATTTTTTCATTAAAACGTTCCTCAGTCCATTGTTTTTTGCTGGTAGGTGAAAATTCATCATCTTTTTTTTCAAAATCGTCATAAATGTCAAATAGGTTTTCAACATTGTATGATACTATTGTGAAGTTTTTGTTTTTATCATATTTAGTATCTTGACCAAATGACAGGAAGTATGTAAGTAGAAAAATTATTAAAAATATATTTTTTTTCATATGTATTAGTCTTTATAATTTGCTTGTGTTTGAAATAATAAAATTTGGATTTAGTTATAAATTTATTCTATTTCACTAATTGTAAAACAAGCATTTAAATAAAAAAAAACGAAAAATTATGTAGATAATCTTATATTTATTTTACAAATATTAATTGTGTAATAAATACTATATTATGTTGTTGTAATTTGAAAAAATATATGTTTTATTCAAAACTAATAATGCAGTTGTCAATATTATCATAAATATCGAAAACTTTATCAAGTTTAGTTATATGAATTAACTCCATTGTTTCATCTGACACATTGCAAATTTTAAAAAAAGAATTGTTGAGTTTTGATGTTTTATAAGCAGATACTAGAGCCCCAAATCCTGAACTGTCAATAAAGTGAACACCTTGCAAATTTAATATTAGTTTTGTTCCACTATTAACTAAATGCTTGTTGAGATCTTTTTTTACATCCTCAGAAATTAAAATATTAAATCTGTTAATATTATTCTCAAAAGAAGCCAGTAGAATATCTTTAAGTTCTTTTATTATTAACATATGTTTTTGAGTTAAAAATTATTAAAAATTTTTAATTAAAAAATCAAGTTCATGAAGAACCAATTTTAAAATTTTTTCAAATTTAGAAATAATTAATGGATATTTCTCAATTTCTTTTTCTTCTTTTGCACAAATTTCTAAATTTTTCATATCATCGGCGAGTTCTGATATACCAAGCATTGCAACTGATGATTTTGCTCGATGAGCTACTGAGCTAAGTTCTTGCCATTTTTTGTCATTATAGGCAGTATTTAATTCTTCAATAAATTCAGGTATCTGGGATTTAAAAATATTAATAAATTCTATAATAATATTATTGTCGTTTTCAGCAACACTTTTTAAATAAGAAAGATTAACAAATTTTTCAATAAATGGCTCATTATTATTTGCAGTATTTGATAAAAAAGTTGAAATTTTTTTAAAGAAAATGTTTTGTTTAAAGGGTTTAGAAATATAATCGTTCATGCCAATATTAAGACATTTTTCTTTTTCGCCTTTAATTGCTGCTGCAGTAAGTGCAATAATTGGGATGTTCTTTTTGTTAATATCAAAATTGTTTCTAATATATTGTGTCGTTTCGTACCCGTCCATTTCAGGCATGTGCAAGTCCATTAGTATAAGATCGTAGTTATTATCTTTAAATTTTTCGATAGCAATTTTACCATTATTTGCTACATCAACATTTATTTGAATTTTTTTTAACAGAGTAGCTACAAAGAGTTGGTTTATCTCGTTGTCTTCAACTAAAAGAATGGATTTTTTTAAATTATAATTTAAATTATGAAATGAATTTTCTGCTTTTACATCAATTGTTTTCCCGAGTGATTTTTTAGTTCTATCAGATTTTTTAAAGGTAATATTAAATGAAAATGCACTTCCTTTTCCCAGAGTACTTTTAACATAAATATTTCCTCCTTGCAATTCTATTAATTGTTTGGTTATTGTAAGTCCTAATCCTGTGCCACCATATTTTCTTGTTGTGTCGCTTCTTGCTTGACTAAAACTTGAAAAAATTGTGTCAAGTTTATCTTTTGAAATCCCAATTCCTGTATCAATAATTGAAAATAATATAGTTGTATTTTTTAAGTCATTTTCAACAACTTTAGCTATTATGGAGATACTTCCTTTTTTAGTGAACCTAATAGCATTACTAATAAGATTTGATAATATTTGAATTAATCTGATTTGGTCACCTAAAATATATTCAGGGACATTGCTATTTATGTCAAGTTTAAGTGAAAGTTTGTTCTGTTTTGTTTTATAATCAAAAGTAGCAATGAGCTTTTTTAATATATCATATAGATTAAATTCAACTTTTTCAAATTCAATTTTTCCAGCTTCTAATTTAGAGAAGTCAAGTATATCGTTGATGATAATTAATAGGTTGTCAGCTGAATTAGTAATATTGCCAAGGTATAGAATTTGATTTTCAGCAAGTGAAGTGTCTGCTAAAAGGTTTGCCATTCCAATAATGCCATTAATTGGAGTGCGAATTTCATGGCTCATGTTAGCAAGAAATTGTTCTTTAATTTTAACGGAACTTTCTGCTTGTTCTTTAGCAAGAGTTAATACAATATTTTGTTTTTCAATTTGTGTAAGCATTATATTGAAACCTTGAATTAACTGACCAATTTCATCATTGCCTTTTTTTTCAATACGAATCGAGAAATCTTTATTTGTTGATATTTCATCAGTCAGTTTAGCGAGACTTAAAATAGGCCAGGAAATGATTTGTTGCAATTTTATTGAAAGCAAAAAAGCAATAAATAAAGAAAAAAATAAAATTAATGAAATCACTTTAAAAAAATTTGATATACGTTCACTAAATTCTTCTAAATCGGAATTAATATATATAGTTCCAATCACTTCATTATCTAAATAAATTGGTTTGAATATAATAAGTGAGTTATTATTAAAAATAGTAGAATCTTTATGTGTTGAAGGAAGACTAATTTTTGTAGAAAATGAAGGGTCTCTTTTAAATTCTGCAAATAAATCCCCATTTTTGTTAAATATTGATGCTTCCCTAATATGTTTGTACGAACTTAAAAAGCCAAGAATTTTAATAGCTTCGTCTTTACTGTTGAAAAAAAGGTTTGCCGTATTATTGTCACCAATAACCTCTGCTAACGTTGTTAAGTCTCTAATTGACTTTACTTCAAACTGAGTTCTATCATAAGCGTAAAATATAAGACCTGATAGAATCAGAGATACAGAGGAAATAATAAGAACAAGTCCTACAATTTTGAACTTTATCGAAATGTCATTAAAATTTAATTTCATTTGAGGATACAATTTTAGCTAAAATTAGAAGCTTTGAGCTAATTATAATATTTGATTGAATAGCGATATCATTGTTTATTTCAAATCGATGGCTTGAATACTGCTGCAAAAAATTTAAAATGCCTCCAGATATGCAAAAATTTTCAATATTATCTCCAATTGTTAGTACTGCTTTATTTTTAGTTTTATCAATAATTTTAATGAGTTCAGACTTGTCAACTTGCGAAATAAATAATATATGACATTTGGTAATATCTTCAGGTTTGTTAAAATATTTTATTATCCACTTTCTACCATTAACAGTTCTTTTGTTAATAGTTCTATTTAGAATAACTCCAAAGGGGTTTGTCCCATATACTCCTAATATTAAGTGAGATGTTTTAGATGAAAAAGAATTTTCTGGCCATTTTACAAATTTTGCAAAATTAAAAATATAGGCTGCTTTTACTTCATATTCTGTATATGATTGGCTGTATGATTTTAGAAAAATTGCACACATTAATATACTCAAAAATGAAATATGAGTGAGGTAAAGTTTATATTTTGTAAAAATATTCCTCAAGTTATTTTTTTTTATTTTTAGTAATTACATCGAAAATTTTAATATCGACTTTTCTATTTTTTAATAGTTGCTCTTTATTTTTTTCACCAAATGATTTACTTTCACCAAATCCTTTTATTATTGTGCGTTTGGTATCAATATTTTTATCAACAAAAAATTTTAAAACCGAGTTCGCCCTTTTAATAGATAAATTGAGATTGAAATATTCTTCTCCCTGTGTGTCGGCATAACCGAAAATTTCAATTCCTAATGAGGGATTATTTATTAGTAATTCTGATATTTGATTTAATTTTATTATATATTTTTTATTAATTAAAAATTTGTTTTTGTTAAAGTATAGATTATACTCTAAAATGATTTTTCTATCGTTTTTTTTTGATGTGCGCATATTAACAGCATTCGTATTTTTGACAAATTTTTCAGCTTCTTTTTTTTTGAAATTATTAATGTAAGTGCCTCTTTTTGTATTCGTTTTTGTATAAAGCGTCGGAACAGTATAAATTGTATCTTCATCAATAATAAATTGTTGTAAATTATTTTTTTTATTGTCTGTTGCATAAAAATACGATTGTGATGATTTTTTATTATAAAGCGTATTTTCGTCCAATATTTGCAAAGAAACAGTGTCAGTGGTTTCAATAGCTTTTTCAATTAAAGAAAATAATCTATCATAATTTTTTTCTTCTTTAGAGCTGTCAGAAAGTGTGTTTTCATTAGAGTGCTCAAGTTTTTCAATCCCAATAGAATCGGTAGTGTTTATTATGTCTTCAACGAGTTTTAAGAGTTGGTCGTAATCTTTTGTTCCTGTTGTGTCATATTTTATTATTGAATCAGCAAAAGGTGTTTTATATATATCGTAAAAAGTATTATTAACAGAAATATTTTCTCCAACTTTTTTACCCAAACTTGTTATAGGACGCAGATGAATTTCCTGAAATAATTCATAAAAATATGTTTGGTTTGGTATATATATATGTATTCTTTGAGGCAAGTAGTTCTTGGCTTCAACAATCATATCGTAATTTTTGTCTGGAGGGAAAATCATTAAGTATCTTCCGGTTTTTGGGTTAGGATTATAAACATATTTAATTTTGGTATTTGTTTTATTATCAATCACTTTAATTTTAGCACAAATAGGCTTTTTCGGATCTCCTGAAAATATTCTTCCCTTTACTAATGTTAAGGGGATTGAGCCTTTTAAGTTAATTTTGTAAATATGTGTATTTATCAAAAGATTGTTTTGTATTGAAGAGTAGTAGCCTGACTGACCATCTGCTGTTAATACAAAATATAAATCATCTTTTGTAGTGTTTGGGAATCCAATGTTTTTAGGTTCTGACCAGTTATTTTTTGTTAATTTTGATTTAAAAATGTCACAGCCGCCAATTGTTTCATGACCTTTTGAACTAAAATATATCGTTTTTCCGTCAGGATGAATAAATGGAGAACCATCATCATATATAGAATTTATTGGCAAATTCAAATTTATTGCTTTTCCCCATTCCCCATTAGATTTTTTAATTGATGTGTAAATATCTTTGCCTCCAAAGCCACCTGGTCTGTCACTTGAAAAATATAGTTGTTGTCTGTCAGGTGTAATGCTCACTCTTCCCTCATTAAATTTTGAATTAATATTTTTGTTTAATTTTTTTAAATTAATGCAATTTCCAGCTATAAATTCGCAAGAATAAATATCTTGTCTCTTATTATTATAAATATTTATAAATAATTGAGTCCCATCTGGCGATAGACCTGCTAATGAAATATTTTTTTTGCTGTCAGAATAAGGAATTGAGAATTCTATAGGATCACTCCATACCCCATCATTATTATTAGAATAAAAGAAATGGATTTTTTGGTCATATTTTTTAAGTTTAATGTTAGAGTTCTCTTCATTATTTATTATTCTTGTAAAAAACATTATACTTTCGTCTGATGATATTAGAGGGTTCAATTCCGAATTTTTAGTAGATATAGGATAACCAACATTTTCTACGTCTGCATTAAACTCTTGGGAAGTAATTTTTTTTGCAGTATTACAAATTTTTATCATTCGTTTTGCATAGATAAGATATTTGTCATTTTTGCTGGAAAGAGAAATATATTTTTGGAAATTTGTAATTGCTCTGTCAAATTGATAATCTAAATGATAAAGTGTTCCTAACTCTTTAAACACAATCTTAGGTTCTTCAATACTTTTATCTTTACTAACAGCCTCAAGGTAAGGAATGGCATTGGTTTTTTTGTGTTTTGAGTTCAAATAACAAGCTCCAACTTTATATTTAATAACATTATCATTCGGAATTAAAGAATCTAATTGAAGGAAATTTTTTAATGCTTCACTATATTTTTCATCATTAAAAAGTTTTCTTGCCGTTTTTAATAGTTTATGAGTATTAATATCTGAATTTTGAGCAAAAGTTTGTACCTTTATGCTCGAAAGCAGAATTGATGATATAATTATTATCAATATTTTTTTCACTTTTTTTTTTCTAAGATAATGTAAAAAAAAAGATTCTATATTTTTTTTACATTAAATGTACAAAATATTAGCTGTTTGTATTTTTATTTTACACTAAAAGTAATGCAATATTAATATAAATGTGTCTTTTTTTAAAAAAAAATAAAAAAATGTTTTTAAAAAAATATATTATTATTTATTTGTTATAATTGAAGAATGTTAAATAATTAAATTTATTGTTAATGAAAAAATATTTTATTCTTATAATCATTGTCAACATGTTCCCATTATTTTTGTATTCACAAGTTAATGATTCGTTGGCAACAACCGATACAAGCTCTACCTTAATTGTGGCAGAGAATCAAGAAGCCGAAGTTGCTTATAATGAAGGAACGAAATTTTTTAGTGAAAATAAATTGCAAGATGCTCTAACTTCTTTTGGCGAAGCAATTAGATTAAAACCTAATTTTGATAAAGCTTATTTTAATAGAGGGAGTGTAAGAACACAACTATCTGATTATAAAGGGGCAATGAGTGATTTTGATTTTGCAATAGAATTAAATCCTGATATGACAAATGCTTATTATGGAAGAGGATATGTAAAATATTTACAAAATGATTTTAAATCAGCTTTAAATGATTTTAAAATGGCTGTTTTGAGAGGATATAACCAAGCAAATGTTTTTTATTATAGAGGGGTTGCTAAATTTCAATTAGAAGATTTTCAGGGAGCTATTGATGATTTAACTGTTGCAATATCCAAAAAATCTGATTATGCATATGCATTTAATGATAGAGGAAGTGCAAAATTAAGACTAAAGGACTACAAAGGAGCTATTGCAGATTATAATATGGCGGTTAAAATAGATCCAATTATGGCGATTGCTTATAATAATCTTGGTAGTGTTAAAAGAAAAACAAAAGATTTAACTTCCGCAATTCTTAATTATAGTCTTGCAATAAAAGTAAAACCAGATTATTATATTGCATATAATAATAGAGCAAGTGTAAAATATGATTTGAAAGATTATAAAGCAGCTTTATCAGACTATAACAATGCTTTATTTATTAAAGATGATTATGAATTTGTTTATAACAACATTGGGACAGTTAAAATGAAGTTAAAAGATTTTCAAGGAGCAGTTGAATCATTTAGCAAAGCAATTGAGATTAATTCTAATTATGGTGTTGCTTATTTAAACAGAGGTACTGCTAAAGAAATGTTGCGGAATTTTAAAGGGGCTAAATCTGACTGGAAAAAAGCGGCTGAACTTGGAGTGGAAAAAGCGAATTCATTTTTACAATAAAGCAAATATTTGAAAAAGATTAAAACGATGAAACAGATGAGAAAAATTGTTACTTTAATAAGCATTTTATTTATTTTTACTTCAATAAATTTATTTGCTCAAAAGAATGTTGAATTTACAAAAGATAATTTTAAATCTAATAAAGAAGGCTTTAAAAGAGCATATAATAACCTAAAAGAAGGGAATAAATTTTTTGAAGATGGAAAATATCTTTTAGCCCTTGAAGTATACTTAAAAGCAAATCATTTTAATTTAAATAATGCAAGCCTTAATTATAGAATTGGAGTTTCTTACTTACAATCAGTTCAAAAAACTAAATCTTTAAAGTTCCTGAAAAAAGCATATACCTTAAAGCGAAATGTTGATCCCGAAATAGACTTAATGTTGGGACGCTCATATCATCTTAATTCACAGTTTGATAAAGCCATTGAGGAATATAAAACTTATAGAAACTCATTGTCTTTTAATGATTTGCAGAAAAAAGGAATTATTATTGATAAGTATGTTGAAGAATGTAATAATGGAAATGATTTAATAAAGACACCAGTAAGGGCTTTTATTGACAATTTTGGTAAAATTGTCAATTCCCCATATAGTGATCACAGTCCTGTAATTTCTGCCGATGAAGAAACAATGTTTTTTACTTCAACAAGAGAAAATTCTGTTGGAGGTAAAAAAGATGTTTATAACCAAGAGTATGATGAAGATATTTATGTAACTAGAAATCATAATGGGAAATGGAGTAATCCTCACAATATGAGAGACCCATTAAATACGTCAAAAGATGATGCTACTGTTGGTTTATCCTCTGACGGACAACAATTATTAACTTTTAATGGTAGAAAAAATGGAGGAGATATTCAAATTTCTTATTTATCAGGAGTTACATGGTCGAGTCCTAAATCATTTTCAAAAGCAATAAACACCCCATATCATGAATCATCAGCCTGTTTCTCTTCAGATGCCAGCATTATTTATTTTGTATGCGACAAACCAAATGATAATTATGGAGGAAGCGATATTTTTTATTCCAAAAAAGGAAGAAATGACAAGTGGGGAGATGCAATTAATATAGGACCGGTTATAAATACAAAATACGATGAAGACGGAGTATATATGCACCCTGATGGCAGAACAATGTATTTTAGTTCAAAAGGACATAACTCTATGGGAGGATTTGATATTTTTAAAACAACTATGGATGATAAAGGAAAATGGAGTGAGCCGGTTAATTTAGGTTATCCAATAAATACTCCTGACAATGACTTATGCTTCGTTCTTTCCGGTAGTGGTAAGCATGGCTATTATTCCTCAGAACGAGACGGAGGCTTTGGTCGATCAGATATTTATATGGTTACTTTTTTAGGCCCTGAGAAACCGCTTGTTCAAAGCAATGAAGATAATCTTATTGCCAGTATTGCGAACCCAATAACAGAAACTGTAGTTGAAGCAACCGTTGAAATAAAAAAAATTCGTTTGACTATTGTCAAAGGTACAGTTAAAGATGCAATTAGTTTAAACCCTGTGTCTGCTCAGATTGAAATTGTTGATAACGACAAAAATGAAGTTGTTTTAAATTATTCCACTAATAGCGAATCTGGTAAATATTTGGTTTCATTACCTTCTGGTAAGAATTACGGGATGACAGTTAAAGCAACTGATTATTTATTTCATTCAGAAAATTTTAATATCCCACAAGCAACTGCTTATATGGAGATTGATAAAGATATATTGTTGAATAATATTAAGAAAGACGCCAAAATTATTCTTAAGAATGTTTTTTTCGATGCAGGAAAAGCAATTTTACGTCCTACATCTTATGCTGAACTTGGTCGTTTAACAAAGTTGCTTAACGAAATTCCTACTTTACGTATCGAAATATCAGGTCATACTGATAATACAGGCTCGTTGCAAACAAATAAGAAATTATCAGAATCGAGGGCTAAGTCAGTTGTTGAGTTTATTGTGTCGGAAGGTGTTGATAAAAGTAGGCTTGAATATAAAGGATACGCTTATTTTCAACCAATTTCTACTAACGACACCAAAGAGGGTCGTCAACAAAATAGAAGAGTGGAATTTAAAATTTTAAGTAAATAATAATAATAATAAACAAGAGAATTTAAATAATATAACACCCTTTTACATTAATGTAAAAGGGTGTTGTATTATTAGTTTATCTATTTATGTTAATATAAATATAGATGCATTTAGTGATATGTTTTTTTGCAAAAAAATTCTAATATTTAAAAATATTATGAACATAAAAAAAGTAAATTATTATTAATTTTGTTTTTTTTAAATAAATATCTATAAAATAATGAAAAATACAGCTTTTACTAAATTCCATGAACAAATGGGTGCTAAAATGGTGCCATTTGTTGGTTTTAATATGCCAATTCAATACAATAGTATTCCAGAAGAGCATATGACTGTTAGAGAAAAACTTGGTGTTTTTGACGTTTCTCATATGGGTGAATTTTGGGTTACAGGCTCAAAAGCTTTTGGCTTTATTCAAAAAGTTACAACTAATGATGTAGCATTGTTATTTGACGGCAAAATTCAATATTCTTGCTTTCCTAATGGCAAAGGTGGAATCGTTGACGATTTACTTGTTTATCGTATTAACGAAGAAAAATATTTGCTTGTTGTTAATGCCGCCAATATTGAAAAAGATTGGAACTGGTGTGTTGAGAATGCAAAACCGATGGGTCTTGAAATAGGAAAAGATCTTGTAAATGTATCTGACGATTATTGTCAACTTGCTATTCAAGGACCATTAGCTTTAAAAGCAATGCAAAAGTTAACCAAAGAAACTGTTACAGATATGGAATATTATACTGTAAAGCTTATTGAATTTGCTGGTATTAATGATGCGATATTCTCAACAACTGGATATACAGGTTCAGGTGGTTGCGAAGTTTATGTTCGCAATGAAGATGGTGAAAAATTATGGAATGCTGTTTTTGAAGCAGGTGAGGAGTTCGGCATTAAACCTATAGGTTTAGGTGCTCGCGATACTTTGCGTCTTGAAATGGGATTTTGTTTATATGGTAATGATATTAACGATACCACATCTCCAATTGAAGCCGGTTTAGGATGGATTACTAAATTTTCAGAAGGCAACAATTTTATTGATAGAGAATATATGGAGAACCTTAAAGCTGAAGGTGTTTCTCGCAGACTAAAAGGCTTTGAAATGATTGATCGAGGAATTCCTCGTCAACATTATGAGATTGTTGATGCTGAGGGTAATAATATTGGTGAAGTTACTTCTGGTACAATGTCTCCTGTTCTTAAAAAAGGTATTGGCATGGGGTATATTAAAAAAGGTTATACCAAAGTAGGAACGGAAATTTTTATTAAAGTAAGAAAAAAACTGCTTAAAGCAGCAGTTGTGAAATTCCCTTTTTATAAACAATAGAGAGTTCTAAAATATAAAAAACAGCATAAAATTAATTTTATGCTGTTTTTTTTTATTTTTTTTAGATTTTTAATCAAAATTATTATTATCAAAACTTAAAGGTAATAATTGTTTAGCATTCTCAATAATTGAAATTCTATTTTCACCAAATAGAATAATTTTTATTGGAGAATTAAATCTCACTTCTGTTTCTAATAATACTTGTCGGCAAGAACCACATGGAGGAACAGGCTCGCTCATAAATTTAGAATTAGAATATGCACATATTGCAATAGCTTTAACAGCTACGTCAGGATATTTAGCATTAGCGTAAAACATAGCAACTCTTTCCGCACACAATCCTGATGGATAGGCTGCATTTTCCTGATTGTTTCCTTGAATGAATTCTCCATTTTTAAGTAAAACACATGCTCCGACATTAAATTTCGAATAAGGTGCGTATGCTTTTTTTGCGGCTTCTTTAGCTTTATTAACAATTAATATTTGTTCTTCTGGTAATTCTTCAATTGAATTATATTCGTTAATTATAGTTTTAATTTCTTTGGTTTGCATATATTTTATTTTGGTGCGTAAAATATTGTTAATGCTTATACTGGTATATTAATAATTTGTTTCAAACTTGCTCAGCAAATTTATTAAAATTATATGAATTATTGTACAGTAATGATTTTTTTTGATCAACAGAGTGTTTTTTTATAAAAAAATATAGTTATTAAGGTTACTTTACGAAAATTGTTAAATTTGTAATTAAATTAGTTTTATGATAAAGAGAGTATATATATTATTTGTTTTCATTTTTGTATTTCATGAGATTGCTTTTTCGCAATCAAATTCGCATAGTCTTTCCATTAATAATTATATTAAGCAATATAACAAAATTGCAATAAAAGAAATGAAGAGAACCGGTGTTCCTGCGAGTATTACTCTTGCTCAGGGAATTCTAGAATCTAATAACGGGAATAGCACTCTTGCAAGAAAAGCTAATAATCATTTTGGAATTAAGTGTCATTCAAATTGGAATGGTAAAAGAATATATCACGATGATGATAAAAAAGGAGAATGTTTTAGAAAATACAGAAATGTGTATGAATCATACAAGGATCATTCAAATTTTTTAAAGAAAGGGCAGCGTTATCAATTTTTATTTAATTATAAAACAACCGATTATAAACATTGGGCAAAAGGTTTGAAAAAAGCAGGTTATGCAACAAACAGACATTACGACAAATTGTTGATTAAAATAATTGAAAATAACCGTTTGTATGTGTACGATTCTAAAAGAAAAATGAAGAAAATGGAAGATGATGAAAAAAAATCTTCTGTTAAATTAGCCGATGTTGATAATTTATATATTGATCCGTTTAAAAGCGATGTAAAACAGAGAAATAGAATTAATTATATAATTGTTAAAAAAGGGAATACTTTTTATTCTTTGTCAAAGAAGTATGAATTAATGCAATGGCAATTGTATAAGTATAATGAATTAACCGAGGATTCTATTCTTAAAGTAGGACAGATATTATATCTTCAACCAAAACGAAATAAAGCTGACGTTCGACATAAATATCATAGTGTAAAAGAAGGTGAAACAATGTATTCAATTTCGCAGTTGTATGGTATTAAATTAAAAAAGTTATATAAAAAGAATTTTTTGAAAGTAGGTGAGGAGCCAAATGTTGGCGATAAGATTTACTTAAGAAAGAAAAAAAGAAAATAATTATATTATAGAATAGTTTTCAATATTAAATCCGCGTAAGAAATCTTTTATATTAAGGCGCTTTTTACCCTGTAGCTGAAGTTGTTCAATGCTTATAAATCCATCTTTAACAGCTATTTTTATATGATTTTTGTTATCAGATAATATTTTTCCAGGTTCAAAAGAATGGATTTCAGAAATTTTTAAAGTTTTAAAAATTTTTAAAGAGAATTTTTTATTTTCTGTTGATTTAATTTCTGTCCAAGCAGCAGGGTAGGGGCTTAATCCTCTAATAAAGTTATGAATTTCTTTAAGCTCATTATTCCAGTTAATTTTACAATCTTGCTTAAATATTTTAGGTGCTGTTTTTAATTCATTCGAATTTTTTATTAATTCTAGCTGTTCAACTTTAGGAAACTGTTCATTTTCAACAGCTTTGAGTGTTTTAAGAATTAATTCTGCTCCAACATTCATAAGTTTGTCATGAAGTGTTTCAAAATTATCGGTTTCTTCAATAATAATTTTTTGCTGAAAGATAATATCTCCCGAATCAATCTTGTGTTTCAAAAAGAAAGTGCTTACACCGGTTTCTGCTTCCCCATTAATAATAACCCAGTTAATTGGTGCTGAGCCACGGTATTGTGGTAGTAGCGATGCATGAAGGTTTATAGATCCTAATTTTGGCATATTCCAAACAATTTCCGGTAACATGCGAAAAGCAACAATTATTTGCAAGTCTGCATTTAATGATTGAAGCTGTTCAATAAATTCGAGATTTTTAAGGTTCGTTGGTTGTAAGATATTAAGTTTTTTTTCAAGAGCAAATTTTTTAACTGCCGATTGTTGAATTTTTTTTCCTCTTCCTGCTGGTTTATCAGGTGATGTTATTACGCCAACAATATTATAGTTGTTTTCAATTAGAGTTTTGAGCGTGTCAACAGCAAAGTCAGGCGTGCCCATAAAAATAATTCGCAAGTTGCTTTTGCTCATCTTTTATTTAGCTTAAATTTGTTCGTAGCATCTTACCCAATCAATATTTAACGATGCAGGTAATTTATTATTGTCAATATCTGTTAGTATTGCTGAACTTAACAATAGGTACATTGGCTCATCAGGGATGCCTTTTGTTTGAGTTTTAATGACGGTGTCATTTATTTTCCAGACAAGTTTTTCGGCTGTCCACTCAAGTGAGTAAATAAAGTATTTATCACAAAATTTATCGGCATTAATTTTCGAGCTACTTTTTTCGAAACTATTTTTAGCAGTATCGCCCCAATAGTTTGTCATCTGTAGTTTATTTTTGTTATTATATTTTAGAATATCAATTTCAGGAACGATTTTGTCAGATAGCATCCAAAAAGCATGCTGAACAGGAAAAGTTTTATTAACTTTTATTTTAGCTTCAAAGAGCCCGTGTTTTTGTCTAAAACTATGAGCCGTGCTGATTAAACCAGAAGTGTAATTAAAGTTTTTTTCTATAAATCCGAGTTTCTCATTCCACACTTTACCTTTTATATTTTCTTTTTTTGTAATAATGCTTAATTCGCTGTTGTGTATTTCAAAATTTTCACCATCAGTGAAAAACTGCTTTTCGTTTTTTGTTACGTAAGTTTGATTTAGTAGAATTTTACCCCAAAAATAATTTGTAATCCACTTGTTAGAATCTAATTCAGGAGAAACAAAATCATCTTCAAATGTTAGGTTCCATTTTTTTATTTCGTCGAATTTTTTTGAACCAATTAAACTAAAATACCATTTAATTATATCGGAATTTTTTAGTTCAAAATATTTTTGTTGTTTTTGATATTCTTCGGTTTTTTCAAATTTCTTTTTATCTTCCATATACTCTTTAAAATCGATAAATTTTTGAGAGTTTATATAAGTTTCAAGTTCCTCATAATCGATAATTTCTTTTGAGCCGTCAAGGATTTGAAATTCTTTGTATCTTTTCGAGTTGTTAAATTTAAAGTAAGTAATAATAGGTTCAGATTTTTTTAGATTATTGTATTCTTCCAGTTTTTTATATTCGTCGGTATTTTTAAATTCAAGCGAGTGAATTAAATCTGCAAAATTTTTTGAATTTACGTATTTCTCAAGTTCTTCGTAATCAGAGATTTCTTTTCCGCCGTCAAGCTTTAAATATTCTGCATATTTTGACGAATTTTTAAATTTATAATATTTTATAATTTGTGATGATTTTTTTAATTTATTGTATTCTTCTAATTTTTTATATTCATCAGTATTTTTGAACTCAAGAGATAATAGTAAATCTTTAAATTTTTGTGAAGTTACGAGGTTTTCTAATTCTTCAAAATCAGTAATTTCTTTGCTCGCATCAAGTTTAGAAAAATTAGCGAGTTTTTTTGAATTCTTAAATTTATAATATTGTTTTAAATCAGATGACTTTTTTAATTGCTTATATTTTAATAAATTATTATGATCATCACTTGATTTAAAGTCTTTAGCTTTTTTGTGTTCTTGAAATTCTTTTGAATTAACAAGTTTTTCAAGCTCTTCAAATTCAGATAATTTTTCAGAACCTTCTATTTTATTGAAATTTGCAAGTTCTGTTGATTTTTTTGTTTTGTAGTAATTTTTAATATGT
>JADFUR010000115.1 GCA_015222055.1 Bacteroidota bacterium
ATCATACATGCTTTCCCTGTCATCAATTACTTTTAGGAATCGTTACCAGTCTTTTTTTCTATAGTATGCTAGTTTTATTCCAATCATTTTTTAGTTGCAATTTTGTCTTCGTCAACTATTCCGTTTATTTCCATTATAGTAATACTTGTTTTGGTCTTAATATTGGAGACAAAAACTTTAAAGCTGTACGAAAAATTGGTTTTTTGTTATAACAAATGTGTAGCAAAAAAGGCATTGTTTTAAATACAATTTTTTATTACTTAGGTAAATTTACAAAATTTGTTTGAGTTGAAAAATATTTTTTTTTGGGTTTGTTATTAAAAAGCTGTGGCATTTAGTTGAAAGCGTAGTAAGAAACTACTCTTAGCTGTGAATTTATAAAAAATTTTATCAAGATTAAACCTCGTTACAAAAACAAAATTTATTAAAATTACAAGCAACTAAAATTATCTTTATAATAAATAAACCGCTAACTTTGGAATAACTCAACAACGAATATAAAAGTTTAGCAGAGCTTGTTCTACAGTACTTTTATATTCGTTAATATTTAGATGTTAACGCTTTTTATTTAATTTTTATGAACCTACTTTTCCATATCGCTGATATTCTGAGAAGTAGATTACTATTTTTTGTTTATTATTTGATATAGGATAGAACAATTCATATTTTCCATCATGTGAGCTAAATCTTGGTTTCTTGTTATCTCTATTAAATACCTCGTTCAAATATTCTTTTTCTTCTTTAGAACATGAATAGATGTATTCAATTTTATCTTCATTTTTTTTCGTTTCATAATTCATTTGAAAATTTCTTATTCTTAAAAAAGTGAGTTCATTTTCAACGGTATCTTGTACTATTACAAAGGCGTATGGCAAGTTATTATCAATTTTTCCTAGGTATTCAAGGGTCTTTTCAGTTTGTTTTATGTATTTGTCTGTAAAAGAGTAATTGGCTAAATGATTAATTTTGTCAGAATACTGTTCGGTAAGATAAGTTGCTGATTTTATCAGGTAATTTTCTTTTTGTTTAGAAGTTATTTTGTCACCAGCATAAAGAAGAATAAAAATTAACGGAAAACTTAAAATTATTAGTATTGAAGAAAGCTTAGATTTTTTCAATTTATTAATTGGTTTTTTTTTGTCAACAAACTCAGATATTTTGGTCAGATTTAGCATAATATTTATCATTAAAGCTCCAAACATGAGCGACAAAATTCCAATTATACTAAAGTAAAAAGATTCTGTCATGTTTTCTTTAAACACTTTTAAGCCAAATACTGTAATTGAGATAAAGATAAATACCCAATAGATTAAGAGTATTATTGAAGTTATTCCTACTGCATTACTGATTTTAATAATTTTATCTTTATTCATAATTTTATATTTGTTTAGTTTCAAAATTGTCGTTAACAACTTTATAAAAGCCCAATTCCATTTATTTCCATTATAGTAATATTTATTTGTGTCTTTATAATAGTGGCAAAAACTTTAAAGCTGTAAGAAAAATTGGTTTTCTGTTATAGGTAAGTAGCCAAAAAGGCATTATTTTAAATACAGTTTTTATTACTCGGGTAAATTTACAAATTTTGTTTGAGCGAACAAATAATCTTATGGTTTTGTTATTAAGAAGCTGGGGTATTATTTAAAAGTGTAGTTTGAGCTTAAGGGGGCAATTTATAATTCGTGTGGATGTAAGATTAATTTTAATACTATCTCAAAATTGTAACAGGACGTACCTACGGCACTTTAAAATATTTTGTAAACTCTGAGCTATAAACTTATAACCTTTGACTTTAAAGAAATTTTTCACCAACATTCTATTTTGCTTAACAGGATTAAGTTACAAACTTAATCCATAAAAGGAGTTAACTAAGTTATAAGAATAAATATTTGTAATTCATTAACAAACATAATGTAGATCGAAAATTCTAAAATTTACACCTAATCCACCCGAATTTTTCGGGTAAGCATATTAGGCAATGAAAAAAAACAGATTTATCATTTTAGTATTTCAACACCTAAAAATTCACATGCAAATTGTAGTAATTTTTTACAATCTCCCGGGAATATAAGATGATGATTGCCAAGCGGATTGTTTCTAAGCAGCTTAACTTCATTTTGTGAAAGTTTAACTTCAATTTGAGTACGGCATGCGGTATCTGACTTTGGGCGACCTGTTATGTTTGCAGTAGCAATAAACATTTTGCTAATATATTTATCAAAACGAAAAATTGTAATCAAATCACTTTTAAAATCTCCCTGAATAGCAGTTCCTACACCAGTTTCAAAGTGTGTTTTTACAGAAAAATCGGAAAGCAAACAAGGAGCAATTGTGCAATGAGAAAACATGCAAAGGTCATCGGTAACTTTATTAATATTAGCAATCCAAGGTATTGTTCCGGTCAGTTCTTTGCATAGCATCATACCTGCAATAGCTGTAATGTCGCCTTCGCAACCTGCGGGAATTCCATCATTATTAAATTTTGCAAGTGGCAAACAAGCAGTAACACAATTTTTTTTAACCATAGGAAAACATTCTACAGTTATAGCATCCAAATTATTGTTTTTAATGGTTTGTGTTAATAATTCATTTACTTTTCCTGTTTCGGTAAGGTCAATATTCGTTTTGTCAGAAAAAGTATTAAAGAATGAATCAGATGCTTTGAATTTAGAAAAATGAGTCAGTTCGCTCCAAGGAATTACACAAAGATCGATTCCTAATTTCTCATCAAGAATTTCTGAAGAAATTTCCGAAGAAATAAGCCAATCAGAAACTTTTCCAATCAAACCAAGCTTTTGTCCTTTCAGGCTGTTCAATGCTTTTTTTACTGTAAAAAAATCGTTAAGAATTTTTGTAGTTCCGGCTTCTTCTTCATCTATAAGCATTGAAGGGATATTCATCTCGTTAAGATATGCCTTTACTTCTGTTGCAGAAGCGTATGAATTATCATTCTGGGAACCAATAAGCAAATAAAAATGTTTAGAAGTCACCTGTTCTAAAGCCAAACGCTCAGTACCTCCCGTAAGGAAAAAAAGCACATCAGGATTGCTCTCGGTGAATAAACATTTCTCAGCTACTATTAATTTTTCAATGCGACTAGCTGCATTTTCAATAAGGGCTTCCGGAGAATCTGGAACGGCAAGAATTTTAATTTTTAGTTTTGTCATGGTATATAAAAATTCATTGTTTTTTTTAGATTACCTCTAACAATTTTAAGCATATTAGTACAAGTAAAAACTTTTACTACAGATTAGTTAAAACTGATTATGATAGAACAAAAAAAAATATAATATACTATATAAAAAATGCAAAACCGTTAATAAATTAAAACTAAAAGTACATCTAAATCCTACTCACGAAGGCTAAACAATTAGTCTGAAAAATTATTATTCAAATTTCATAGTAAAATTATTTAATTGTTTTGGCTTACTAGTCAGAACTAAAAATTGTCATGATTTGAATAATCTAAAGCTTTACATTCTAGAAAAAAAAGTATATATAACATTAAGATTTTATATACAAAACAAGGGATGTCAATATGCAAAAGTTAATAAAAACAAAAAATACACCTTTTGTTAAGGTATATTTTTAATAATATCTATTTGAAAAACACCCTTTAACACTATGAAAGAAAGCATTAGTGGCAATTCCCTTCATAATTGTTTAAAAAAATCAGACCTTCTTCACTCGAACAGCATTAAGACCTTTCAATCCTTTTTCTAGTTCAAAAGTAACGACGTCATTTTCCATTATTTCATCTATTAGTCCATTTACATGTACAAAAAACTTTTCATTTGTCTCATGTTCTTTAATGAAACCAAAGCCTTTTGAATCATTGAAAAATTCGACTCTGCCTTTTCGTGTGGTAATTACTTCTTCGTCTGTCCTTTTAGGAACGCCAATTTGTATCTTTTTTGCATCAATTACCTTCTTTTTTGTCAAATCAGGTGGTGTATCTGTGAGATTCCCGTTTTCATCAACATAGGCAATCATATTATCTAGTCCAGAACCTTCTGAATTTGCCTTACGTTTTTCTTTTTTTTGTTGTTTGTCCAATCGTTTCTTTAAACGCTTTTTCTCGTTTTCTTTTTTGTTATAGGTTTGCTGTGATTTAGCCATTCTTTAGTTTTGTTTATATATTTATTCAACAATTTATACTCGGACGATTCCGATTTTTTCATTAAATTGTTACAATTTTTAATTACTCAAAGGTAGTTAAAAAAAAACAAAATGTCAATTTTTTAAATAACAGCCACTTTATTTTTTGGATTATAAAATTATTACTTACATCTCATTAAAAAAAAATTCAATTTAATACATATTTTAATCCAATAAATGAATGAGGAATAAAATTTTCAATCATAAGAAAAAATCCATCATATGATCCAATTCCTAATCCTCCATATAATTCTATTTTATTTGACAGTTTGTACCTGATGCCTAATCCACCGGTATTCTCAATTATTATTTTTTATTTTTCTTCTAATCCTGCATAATGTCCTGAATATGATTCATATTTCAAGTTGTAAATAGAATATTTAAATTCAAGGAATAAATTAATTTTACCCCAATTTGATTTAACATTATATTTATAGCTAAAATTTAATCCTAAATAATCAATTTGATCTTGTTTATCAGGCAGTTCGTACATCTTTTTTAAAAATCGAGAATATTCAGGTCCAATTGATATCTCATGATTGTTAAAATTTAAAATAAATGATATATTATTATGATTTATTGAATAATTAAAATGTTCCTCTATTTGTATCCCAAACTTTAATGATTTATCAGATTATCTGGAATTAGATTCTATCTCCTCTTTAGCTCTCTTAATATTATAATTTGTCTGTCCAATAGCTGAACTTATAATAATAACAAAGAATATTAATATTTGGACTAAAATTTTCATGTCAATAATTTACGAAAAAGTTATACATCAAAATAATTTCTTTAATTATTTTTTAATTATATCGACAAAATATCTAAATCCAACGAAACTTTTGGCACTGCCATCATATACAGATTTCGATGCGATTGTTAAAAATTCAAGACTCTCGTACCAAGAGCCACCCTTTGCTATTCCATTTTTATTAATCATCTCGGAAACATTTCCACTCATATTGTAAATACCAAATTTATTTGGCCTATAAGAATCTACCCGTGCAGTTATATTTACATTTTTATTTGGTTTACCATCAAGTCTCACGGTGTCTTTGTTTTCATGTTTAAAATTGCAAACAAATTCTCCTTTTTTATTTTGAAGTCTATCCCCTTTCCATGGATAGATTGCAGAACTATTTCCCGCTTGTGCAGCCATTATCCACTCTTTTTCGCTTGGAAGTCTAAAGATTACTTTTTTAAATTTCCTTTTCGGATTTGAGTTATATTCATTAGTCAGCCACTTACAAAACATCATTGCTGCCTCATGACTTATGTTCACAACAGGATATTTTTTATAAGCAGGATGTGAATGATAAAGATCCACAAATGGCTCGCTGTTAGAAGTACTTTCTCTCCATTTAGAAGTATCAATTTTAGTAATAGAAATATTTTTCACATCACCACTTTTTATTAATGATTTTAAAAAAGTTGAATATAATTCGTTTGAGACTTCATACTTTGATGCATAAAGTATTTTTTCTATTTCTACAATTGATTTATCAATTTCTTTTAAATTTACCTGACTAAAGGTTGCTACGCTTGTAAAAATCAATAATGCTGCTAAAATTTGTTTTTTAATATTCATCTCAAATATTTTTAGTTTAAAAAATTTATATTATTATTTTAATTAAACGAATATGTTGATTACTATATTATTACATCTTTAAAATTAATCTGGTATTATTTTCCTTTATCTGAAAAAACAGGAATTGAAAAATCGGTAACTTTTGGTAAATGATCGGAAGCCACGAAAGTGTCAGTTTTTAATAAGCCATATTTACTAAGACGCTCTTGCGACATTGAGTTTGTTTCAATTGTAAAAGCTTTTTCAATCGTCATATTAACATGTGAGCAAATTGTATAGTCGAGACGCCCTGGCCAAAAAGGAGTTTTTTTGTCACGCCATGTATAAGCCATTCGTTGGTCGGCATGTAAAGATATTACGTCTATTAAATCTGTTTCGTCCCAATCAGGTTTTTGTGCTTTTCCAAATGCTTGAGTATCAATAATATTTCCTGTTAAAAGAGTTTTTAATTGATGATTGTAACCTACAAGATTTAAATCACCGCACATAAAAAACGGTGTTCCGTAAGGCAAATCAATTACTCCCCCCTTAGTTTTAAAATCAATAATAAAATTTATAAACGCATCGGCTTCAGCTTGTCGTCTCTTATTATTATCGCAACAAGCAAAATGACAATTAATTGCAAGGATATCTTGTTTGTAAATTTCCGGCAAATCAATTAATGATGCAGTCATGCGAAATTTTTTATTGATTCTCCAACTTTGTTTAACAGGGAACTTTGAGCAGGTAATATTTGCACTATCAACTTTTATGCAATTCCACGATTTGTGATTATTAAGAGGCAAGCATTTGTTTAACAATTTCTGTACTCTTTCTTTTTTTACATTCCAGCATTCATTAAAAGTAATTATATCGGGATTAACAGCTTTAATAATTCTTTTGAAAGCCTTTTGTCGAAGAGTATCAACAATTCCTCCCCAAAGGCATATGCGTCAACTTACTGTAATTACTTACAGTTCATCTAATAGCAAAACACATGACGACTATTTTTTTGACATACCAATC
>JADFUR010000116.1 GCA_015222055.1 Bacteroidota bacterium
CTTTTACCTTATCTGCAGCGGCATGGTTAACCTATAGTTTTTATAAAATTTTTATAAAAAAAGAAAAAATTTTTATAAATATTATTGCAGCATTTTTATGTATATATATTTTAATATCGTTAAAACCATATATCTTTTTTTCTTTAGTAGTTGCCATGTTTATTTGGATTACTTTCAACCAGTTACATAAAATTAAAATTTTTTTTATAAGAGTAATAATGCTTCCAATTTTTGTAATTATAATATGGGGAGGCGGGAGTTATTTAATTTTTCAGATTGGTTCTACAATAGGTGGTGATTATAGTTCTGTTGATAAATTATTACAAAAAGCACAAATAACCCAAGATGATTTAAAGAGAGAATATTATCATGGTAGTTCTTTTGATATAGGAAGTTTTGAACCCACATTAATTGGAGTAATAAAAAAATCACCAGAGGCAATTGTTGCAGGATTGTATCGTCCCTTTATATGGGAAAGTCGATATCCTGTCATGGTACTCTCAGGAATTGAAAATTTGTTATTGTTAATTTTAACGCTCTATGTTATTTTTAGGTCAGGCTTTATTTTTACCTTTAAATCTATATCAAAAGATACAGTTATTCTTTTCTGCGTTATATTTTCTATCACATTTGCATTCTCTGTTGGCTTGTCTACTTCAAACTTTGGGGCATTAGTTAGGTATAAAATTCCTGCAATACCATTTTTTTTAGCCGGATTGTTTATAATCAATTATAGGTATAAAAAGGAAAGAACAAAAAAATTAAACAATTAAGATGCAACAATATTTGATTATTTTTGTAATTTAAAATGAATTGGAAAGTAAATGGAAACGCCTTTAAATATTATACCAATAAGAAAATGGTTTAAACAGCTAAGCAATAAGCCTGTAATTATTAGTGGTCCGTGCAGTGCAGAAACCGAAAAGCAGCTTATTGAAACGGCAAAAGCAATAAATGACATTGGTAAAGTGCAAATTTTTAGAGCAGGTATTTGGAAACCCCGAACTCGCCCTGTTAATTTTGAGGGCGTTGGAGAAAAAGGCTTGTTGTGGTTAAAAAAAGCAAAAGAACAAACCGGTTTATTAACAACTGTTGAGGTTGCAACACCCAAACATATTGAAAAATGTTTAAAATTTGGTGTTGATATTTTATGGATTGGTGCAAGAACAACATCAAATCCATTTTCAATAAATGAACTTACTCAGGTTTTAAAAGGAGTTGATATTCCTGTAATGATAAAAAATCCGATTAATCCTGACATAAATCTCTGGGTTGGTGCAATAGAAAGATTTAACAAAATAGGGATAAATAAATTGGCAGCTATTCATCGTGGATTTTTTCCTTTTGAATTAACCTCTTTGAGAAATATCCCAAAATGGGAAATTCCAATTGAACTTAAACGCAATTTTCATAATCTTTCAATAATATGTGACCCCAGTCATATAGCGGGGAAACGTAAATATATAAATGAGATTTCGCAAAAAGCTCTCGACTTAGATATGGACGGATTAATGATTGAATCTCATATCAGTCCTGATAAAGCACTTACAGATTCAAAACAGCAAATCACACCAAAAGAGCTGAAATTAATGCTTGATTCATTAGTTATAAGAACATCTAATTCGGATAATTTTGATTTCATAAATTCAATTGAAAAATATAGAGACCAAATTGATTCTATTGATACTCAATTAATTGAATTATTGGCTCAACGGATGGAAATTGTTAAACAAATTGGTGTTTATAAAAAGAATAATGATGTAACAATTTTGCAACTGTCTCGTTGGGAAAAAATAATAAATTCAAGAATAAATTTTGGTTTAAAGCTAGGCTTGTCGGAAAAATTAATAAAAAAAATTATGCAACTTATCCATAAAGAATCTATTCAAAAGCAAAATGAGATAATGAATAATTAATAAAAATTTTTTACATTTGCTGTTCGCTTTTTTTGTGACAAGCTTTCTCTATCCAATTTTGAGATATAAAAAAATAATAATAATTAATTTAAAATAAACATATTATGGGAATTAAGATACGTTTAGCTTTCATGAATTTCTTGCAATTTTTTGTTTGGGGTGCATGGTTAATAACAATTGGAAACTATTGGTTTCATACAATGGGCTGGGGTCCGACAGAATTTGGTCTTGTTTTTCTGACATTAGGAATTGCATCTTTGTTTATGCCAACCATTACAGGAATTATATCGGACAGATGGGTAAATGCCGAGGTCGTTTATGCTGTTTCTCATCTTATTGCAGGTGCAGCTGTTGTCAGTTTTCCATTTATTAATAACCCTAATACTTTTTTCTGGATTATGCTTATTGCAATGAGTTTTTATATGCCCACTATAGCATTAACAAATACAATTTCATATAATGCTCTGAATAAAGCTAAGTTAGATGTTGTGAAAGCCTTTCCTCCCATTCGTGTTTGGGGAACTATCGGATTTATAGCAGCTATGTGGTTTACCAATTTAACTGGCAACAAATCAAGCGAAAATATGTTTTATATCTCGGCATTGGCATCACTGATTTTAGGAATCTACTCATTTACTTTACCTAAATGTCCGCCGGAAATGAAAGCAAATGAAAAATCATCTTTCGTAGAAATGTTCGGTTTGGAAGCTTTTAAGTTATTTGCAAACTATAAAATGGCAATATTTTTTATCTTTTCTATGTTATTGGGTGCATCCTTACAATTAACGAATATGTACGGCGACCCTTTTTTGTCGCATTTTGAAAACATTCCTCAATATGCCGATTCATTCGCAGTAAAATATTCAACCATTGTAATGTCGGTTTCTCAGATGTCGGAAACTTTGTTTATTTTAACAATTCCGTTCTTTTTGAAGCGTTTCGGCATAAAAAAAGTAATGCTTATGAGTATGATTGCTTGGGTTCTTCGTTTTGCATTTTTTGGAATCGGTTCGCCAGAAGGTATCGGCCTTGTGTTTATTATCCTTTCAATGATAGTTTACGGTATGGCTTTTGATTTTTTCAACATTTCAGGTTCTCTGTTTATTGAAACAGAAACAGATAGCAAAATGCGAGGTAGTGCACAAGGTCTTTTTATGATGATGACAAATGGCTTTGGAACAATAATCGGGGCATTGGCAAGCGGAATAATTATTGAAAAGTTCTTTGTTCGTCCAGATAATTCCTGGGATTGGAGCAATATCTGGCTCGCTTTTGCCGGTTTTGCATTAATTGTAGCAATTTTATTTGCTATATTATTCAAATATAAACACGACCCAAAGGTTGTTGAGAACATTCAACACTAAATCCGATTGATTGTAATATTTATTTAAGATATATATGAAAGGCTGTTATAATATTTATAGCAGTCTTTTTTATGTAAAAAATTCAACAGAAAATGAGGGAAATTTTCCAAATCTTTGAGATTTTGAAAATTAAATTATAGTTGTTTCGGAATTCAACCTCTGCTGTTCGTGATTTGTAATCCCGAACTAACAAGCTGTATATTAATGTTTTCATATTATAAATCTGAAAGAGCTTCAGACTTCGACTTATTGATAAAGTAATCCCATTATCGATTCGATCAGCATGACCCACCATAATATACCTTTAAATAGAAACTATTTATTTGTTTTTAGAAATTACCCAATTATTAACAGCAGAGAAAATTATATACATAAAAATTGCTAAAGGTATGGCTGCTAATTTAAAAATTACAAATAATGCAATTACGAATATTAAAAAGATATATCGAATTTTATTATCGCTGAATTTTAAATTCTTAAATTTGAATGAAAACATTGGAAATTCAGCAATCAGCAAATACGATTGAATAAATATTAATGGAATTAGTATATAAATATTTAATATGAAATCTCGCAAATAAGCATAATCGTTACCAGACAAAATAATTGGTAACGACACTATTAACAAGGCATTTGCAGGAGTAGGCAATCCAATAAAAGAGCTCGTTTGTCGCTCATCAACATTAAATTTTGCTAAACGTAAACCAGAAAAAACAGCAATTAAAAATGGAGATAGTAATATTAAAATTTGTGAGAATTCAATATTTGATAAATTCATTTGAACATTGGGAAAAATAATTTGTTTTAATAATGAATATAAAATTACTGATGGGGCAAATCCAAAGCTGACGAGGTCTGATAAAGAATCAAGTTCTTTTCCCATTGGTGAACTAACCTTAAGCAATCGTGCACTCATGCCATCAAAAAAATCAAATATTGATGCTAATACAATAAAAGCCGCAGCATAAGTTAAATAACCTTCAAATGCCAATACTGTTGCGATGCTACCAGAAAACAGGTTTAACGAAGTAATGAAATTTGGTATATAACGAGTGATCTTTTTTGACTTTTCCATTTGAAAAAAAATTAATATAAACAATAAATTGTACAAAAATAAGTTAAAAATATAGTTAATTATACAAATTAAAAATTTTTTAATTTTTTGAATTTATGAGTTCATTCCGAAAAGCCACTAAACGGTTAGTTTTACAAAAAGAATAAAAGTTAACAACTTGTACGTCAGTTTATTAGAAATCCGCTAAGCGGCTATAAATTGATAACTTTAGTTTTCAGAGTAGTCTCATTTATTTTTAACATCAAAAATATCATCATTAATAAATAAAATTAAAAATTATCAATAACAATAATTATATTTACACAAACAAATTATTTTGTTCAATATGCAGATACGAATTCGATTAGTTATATTTTTATTAATTATTTCAAATATTGGTTTTTCACAAACTGCACCAAAATACAGTAACGAATTTCTTTCAATAGGTATTGGTGCTCGTTCGCTGGCAATGTCGAACGCAACCGTTGCAATTTCAAACGATGCTTATTCAAATTATTGGAATCCTGCGGGTTTAACATTAATTAATAATGACCTTCAACTTGCAGCTATGCATGCAGAATATTTCGCAGGTATTGCAAAGTATGACTATATGGGAGCTGCTTATAAAATTGATGATTTAAGTTCTGCTGGTTTTTCAATTATTCGTTTTGGTGTTGATGATATTCCAAATACTCTTGAATTAATTGATAATGATGGTAATATAAGATACGACCGTATAAAATCTTTTTCTGTTGCTGATTATGCTTTTATATTTTCTTATGCTAAAAAATCGAAAATTGAAGGTTTGCGATATGGGGGTAATTTAAAAATTATTCGTCGAAAAGCAGGTGATTTTGCAGGAGCTTGGGGCTTTGGTTTTGACGCATCGGCACAATACGATTATGGCAAATGGCAATTTGGTGTTTTGGCTCGTGATGTTACATCTACTTTTAATGCATGGAATTTTAATACTGATGAATTAGAAGATGTATTTGTTTTAACAGGAAACGAAATACCCGAAAATTCAATTGAGATAACTCTTCCAAAATTTATTATAGCTGCTGCACGCAAATTTATTTTTTCAGATAAAATAACGGCTATTGCCGAATTAGACGCTGATATATCGACTGATGGAAAACGAAACGTTCTGCTTAAAAGTAATATTTTTAGTGTTGATCCACATTTAGGCATTGAAGTAGCTTATAAAAATATAGTTTTTTTACGTTCTGGAATTGGTAATATTCAGAAAGAACCTGACTTTGACGGCAAAAACGACCTTACTTTTCAACCTAATATTGGTTTAGGAATTAAGATTAAGCGTTTTTCTATTGATTATGCACTTACTGATATTGGAAATAACTCAATAGCTCTTTATTCTAATATTTTTTCACTTACATATTCAATTGACAAAAAAGATAAAAAATTAATTTTATTTTAAAAGATTCTCATTTGTCATTCCGAAGCGAGGAACGAGAGATAAATATTTTTTTTAATTGAAGGGGATTCCTCCCTACTGTCGGAATGACAGCTTTAATTGAAAGGGATTTCTTTCCGCCAGTTGGAGGATTGGAATGATAAGCCTTTCTTAAATATCATAGGTGGGAATACAAATATTAATTTATTTTATAATCATTTATTTTTTTGTTCGAATATTAAACAATATAGCAACTTGACAAAACAACAATTTAAAATATTTTATTACCTTTATTAATATTTTTGAAATATTGAGAATTGATGAATAGAAAAGTACTTATATTTGTTTTATTAGTATTTGCAGGCTTAAATATTTCTGCTCAAAATTATGGTAATGAGTGGATTAACTACTCGCAAAATTATTATAAAATACCTATTTCAAAAACAGGAATATATAGTATCTCCGAAACCGAGCTAGAGAATTTTGGAATCCCAACAGGGTCTTTTAATCCACAAAACGTTCAAATTTTTCACAACGGGCAAGAAATTCCTTTATATATTGATGGGGAATCGCTAGGATTAACTACGTATATTGAATTTTATGCTGAAAAAAATGGTGGAGGTTTAGATACTGCTTTATTCGATAGTTTACAAAGTCAAACAAATCCTTACTATAGTTTAATAAACGACACTTCTGCTTATTTTTTAACATGGAACAACTCTTTTAGCAATCTTCGTTATGAGAATGAAAGCGACACTAATTTTGATGATTATGGATTGTCACCATATTGTAAAAAAACAGTACTAAGTCAATACACTTCAAAATATTATTATGGTAAAACCGATTGTGAATATACTAAAGCCGAAGGTTGGTTTGATAATACTGCCATATCGTTAGGAAACACAATTAAAAAAACAATTGAAACACCAAATTCTTATAGCTCAAACACTAATGCGACAATAAAATTTGCCTTAGCAACTTTTTCGTCATACCAACATCATATTAATGTTGAGAATGTGGGTTTTTCTTTTGACACAACATTTTCTGGATTAACACATATTATTAAATCATTTTCTTTTTCATCTTCATTAATTGAAAATACGTCAACAATTTATTTTAAAAGTATTAATGATTTAGACCAAAGAACTGATTACAGTACTGTATCGTATATTGAAATTACATATCCTCACACTTACGATTTTGAGGACAAAAACAATTTTAATTTTACCGTTCCTCATAATTCGAACAATAAGACCTTAATAAAAATCACAAATTTTGACATTGATAATTCAAACATAATTTTGTATGACATCACAAACAATAAACGAATAGCTGCAGTTACTGATAACGACACAATAAAAGCAATAATAAACAAATCGCTTGTTGATGTGAACTGCGTTATCACAAATCAAAATGCAATAAATAAAGTAAGAACAATCTCAAAAGTTGTTTTTGTCGATTATTCAAAGAATCAATCTGACTATGTAATTATTTCACATAAGAATCTTTTTGATATATCAGAAGATTATAAGAATTACAGAAATGCGAAATTGGTATTTATTGATGATTTGTATAACCAATTTGCTTATGGTATTAACAAGCATCCAATTGCAATTAAAAATTTTGCAAACTATATTATTAACACATGGGGCAGTATTCCAAAAAATTTATTGTTACTGGGGAAATCAATATCAGCACAATATTATAGAAAAGACAGCAGGAATTACCTCAACACCTTAGTTCCTTCTTTTGGAGAGCCTACAAGCGATATGCTTCTAACAGCAGGATTGAACGGAACAAATTTTGAGCCTGCAATACCAACGGGTAGGATTAGTGCAAAAAACCCCGAACAAGTAGAGTTATATCTCGATAAAGTTATTGAATATGAAAATTCTGAACCGGAGCTATGGATGAAAAATATTTTACATTTTGGTGGCGGTAAATCAAGTTCAGAACAAAGCATTTTTGCGACTTATTTAAATAATTATGAAAATATTATTGAAGACACATCTTTTGGTGGTTCTGTTTCAACGTTTTTAAAAAACAGTTCCGATCCTATTCAAATAACACAAACAGATTCAATCAAAAATTTAATCAATGGAGGATGTTCATTGCTAACTTTTTTTGGTCACGCCGCAGCAAGCGGTTTCGACCAAAATATTGATGAGCCGTCAGCCTATAAAAATAAGGGAAAATATCCTTTTTTATTTGCGAACTCTTGTTATTCTGGAAATATTCATCTGCCAAACACCCAAAGCACAAGCGAAAAGTGGGTTTTGATAAAAGAGAAAGGAGTAATTGGATTTATTGCTGTCGTTTTTGAGGGATATACTTCATATCTTAATAAATATTCTTTAGAGTTTTATAAAAATTTATCTTTTCAAAATTACGGTGGTAGCATTGGAGAAAGTATGAAAATGACATCTCAAAAAATTGAGAAAGGGAACTTAGAAAATTCAAGAATAAAAAGCACTTGTCTTGAAATGACTTTGCATGGCGATCCTGCATTGAAATTTTTCTCGCCAGATTTGCCAGATTTATCAGTATCTCAATCAAGTATTAAATTTTCACCATCCCATATTTCCTCACAAATCGATTCCTTTAATGTCAATATTGTAATATCAAATATTGGGAAAGCCCTTATCGATACATTTATTGTAGGTCTTACACGAACTTTTAGCAATGGCTTGTCTGAGACTAATAATTACACAATGTATAGCAGTTTATATAAAGATACTATAAAAATTAAATTACCAATAGATAAAACAAAAGGAGCTGGCAATAATAAGTTTGATGTTTATGTTGATGCAATGAATCAGATTCAAGAATTAAACGAGAACAACAATCAAACATCTGTAAATTTATTTATCAGGTCAAATGAAATTATCCCTGTTTATCCTTTTCAATACTCAATTATTCCAACAGATAGTATAACTTTAAAAGCCTCAACAGGAGATCCCTTTTCAGGCGAACAAAAGTTTATTTTTGAAATAGACACAACAATAAATTTTAATAGTTCTTTCAAAACCAATAAATTAATAAATCACAAAGGTGGTGTTGTAGAATGGGAATTGCCATTTAAACTGACTCAAAATCAGGTTTATTTTTGGAGAGTTAGTAAATATTATGAAAATCCTGAGAATATGATTTGGAAGACAAGTTCGTTTATTTATATTCCTGAAAAAACCGGATGGTCACAGTCAACATTTTCACAAATTCAAAATAACGATTTCAATTTTATTGATAAGAATGTTTCCGAACAAAAATTTGAATTTATTACTACTCCAAAAAAACTCCATTGTCATAATGTTGGATCACCATATACCGACACTCATTTTAGAAGCATTGAATATACAATTGATGGAGCTGGTGATTATAGTGCCTGTGGAGCTGCACAAGCAATTATAGTTGTTGTTATTGATTCATTAACTCTCGAACCGTGGGAATCCGACCACGCAAACTATGGACATAGAGATTATCCGAAATGTTTTTCGCGTTCACGAACAGATAAATATTTTGTTTTTTCAACCGACATCATAAGTCTTTCAAAATTAGCAATAATGCTTGAAGATAGTATCCCAAAAGGAAACTATGTTCTCGCTTATACTTTTCGAAATGGAAATTTTGAGAATTGGGGAAATGATTTATATTCAGCATTTGAAAACCTCGGGGCTACTTATGTACGAAATCTTGAGAATAATTACCCCTACATATTTTTTGTTAAGAAAGGACAAAAAAATACTGCACAGGAAGTTTTTGGAAGTTCAACTATCGATGTTGTTGATTTATATGTTGATATAGAAACTAACTTTAATTATGGCGATATTACATCAGAACTTATAGGTCCATCAAAGCATTGGACTAGCTTTTTTGGGGATTATTATTCTTTAGAAGAAAATTCGCAAGACAGCATTAGTTTAAAAATTATTGGGCTTGATAATTCAGGAAATCAAAAAGTATTAAAAAAGTCTATTTCTGGGAAAAATATTATTGAGTTAAATGATATTGATGCAGCTCAATATCCATTTATAAAACTAAATTTTTTTACTCAAGACAATCACCTTAAGACACCGGCACAAATAAATAAATGGCAAATTTATTACACTCAGGCACCTGAGATTGCAATAAACCCTTCAATAAATAATTATTTTTATAAAGACACTATTCAAGAAGGAGACAATGTTATATTTTCAACCACGATTGAAAATATAAGCGATTGCAATGCAGACAGTATAAACGTATCGTATTGGCTTCAAGATGAAAATAATAACTCAATTATATTGTGTGATAAAAAAATAGATTCTTTATCTGCTAATTCTTATTTAATCGACACCCTTAAGTTCTCAAGTTTAGAACATGCAGGAGCCAATAGTTTATGGATTGAAGTAAATCCTATAAATGCCGAAACAGGAAATTATTATCAAATTGAACAATATCATTTTAATAATATTGCAAATAAAAATTTTTATGTTACAACAGATGAGACAAACCCAATTCTTGATGTAACTTTTGATGGAAGGCATATAATAAACCAAGATCTTATCTCTGCAAAACCAGAAATAATAATACAATTACTCGATGAAAATAAGTTCATTGCATTAAACGACACTTCTTTGTTTGCAGTTTATTTAAAACAAGCTAATGAAGTAGAGGAGAAAAGAATTTATTTTTCGAAAAATTTAATTTGGGAACCGGCACAATTACCAGATAATGGCTGTAAAATTTATTATTATCCGGATTTTACTACCGATGGTGAATATCAACTCAGAGTTCAAGCTAAAGACAAGTCAAGCAATGAATCGGGAGATTACGACTATCAAATATCATTTAATGTGATAACAAAATCAACAATTACAAATATATTTAACTACCCAAATCCGTTTTCAACATCAACACGTTTTGTTTTTACTTTAACCGGCTCAGAAATTCCAAGCGATTTGAGAATTCAAATTCTAACAATAACAGGTAAACTTGTTAAGGTAATAAATTTGGCTCAAGTAGAGAATATTCACATAGGTCAAAATATTACAGAATACACATGGGATGGTAAAGATTGCTATGGAGACCAATTAGCCAATGGGGTGTATTTTTATAGAGTAATATCGTCCATAAATGGCGAACAGATTGAAAAACGCCCAAGCGAAACTAATAAATTTTTCACAAAACAATTTGGCAAAATGTATTTAATGAGGTGATATACAACTTGCTAAAACCCAAAACAAAAAAATCAATTTGTTTTTCTGATTTAATAAAAAAATTTTTTTTACATTTGGAAGTTTAAAAAATCAAAGATGAATCTAGTTTTACAAAAAGTAATAAAATTTACTGAGCCTCAAGAGGTAACAGATATGGGATTATACCCATATTTCAGAACGATTGATTCAAAGCAAGACACTGAAGTAATTATTAGTGGAAAAAAAATTTTAATGTTTGGATCAAATAGTTATTTAGGATTAAACAACCATCCAAAAGTAATAGAAGCATCAAAACAAGCAATTGATAAATATGGAACTGGCTTAAGTGGGTCTCGTTTTTTAAACGGTACAATTGATCTTCATCTTGAATTAGAAAAGCAATTAGCTGAGTTTGTTAAAAAAGAAGCTGCTTTAATTTTTAGCACAGGTTTTCAAGTTAATCTTGGTGTTATACCTTCTATAGCTGGTCGTAATGATTATATTCTTTTAGATGAGCTTGACCATGCATCAATAATTGAAGGCAGTAGATTATCATTTGCAAAAATAATTAAGTATGCTCATAATGACATGCAATCACTTGAAAAAAAATTACAAAATTGCAAACCAGATAAAATAAAATTTATAATTACTGATGGCATTTTTAGCATGGATGGAGATATTGCTAATTTACCTGAGATTGTTAAGCTAGCTAAAAAATATTCGGCAACCGTTATGGTCGATGATGCTCATTCAATTGGAGTTATTGGTGAAAATGGGTCGGGTTCTGCTTCACATTTTGGAATAACTGATGACGTTGACCTAATAATGGGTACTTTTAGTAAATCATTTGCCTCACTTGGTGGTTTTGTTGCTGGTAATAAGGAAGAGATTAGTTATATTAAACACCATGCACGTTCTTTGATTTTTAGTGCCAGTATTACGCCGGCATCAACAGCAAGCACTCTTGCAGCTCTCGAAATAATGAAAAACGAACCCGAGCGAATTCAAAAATTATGGGATAACACAAATTATATGCTTAGTAAATTAAAAACTTACGGTTTTGATACAGGTAATAGTGTAACACCTATAATTCCTGTTTATGTTCGCAATGACTTAAAAGCATTTAAATTTACAAAGCTTTTATTTGACGAAGGAGTTTTTGTAAGTCCTGTTGTTTCTCCAGCAGTTAAAAGCTCTGATAGTTTAATTAGATTGTCATTAATGGCAACTCATACAAAAGAACAAATTGACATTGCTGCTGAAAAATTTTATAAAGTAGCTAAAAAGTTAGAAATCGTTTCTTAAAAAAATAAATTCAACAAAATGATAAAAGGAGTAAAAATTGAAACAACTAAACAAATAAAAAAATTTATTGATTTTCAACATAATTTATACAAAGGAGATGGAAATTATGTTCCTGAACTTTATATTGCACAAAAAAGCTTTTTAAATAAAAAGAAAAATCCTTTTTTTAAACACTCTGAAGCAGATTTTTTTTTAGCTTATAAAGGGAACAAAATTGTTGGCAGAATAGCCGTAATTAAAAACAATAATTATAATAAACACTGGAATTCTAATGTTGGTTTTTTTGGGTTTTTTGATATAATTGACGATTATGAAGTTGCAAAAACATTACTCGATTTGGCTGTTAAGTGGGCTAAAGAAAGAAAATTAGATTCGATTTTAGGCCCCGAAAATTTTTCAACTAATGATACCTGTGGTGTCTTAATTGATGGTTATGATTCTGCACCAGTAATTGGAATGACTTATAACAAGAAATATTATAAAGATTTTATTGAGAAATACGGCTTTAAAAAAGAAATGGATATTTTGGCATACAATCTTGAATCAGAAGATATGCCCGAAAAATTATTAAGAGTTTCTAACAAAATTGAGGAACGATTAAATGACAATGGCATAACAATCAGAAATTTAGATTTGAAAAATTTCGATTCTGAAATTGAAAAAATTAAAAAAGTGTACAACTCCGCTTGGGAAAAAAACTGGGGTTTTGTTCCTTTTACTGATGATGAATATGCTATTATGGCAAAAGATTTGAGAAAAGCAGCAAATACTGACTTTGCTTTTATTGCCGAAAAAGGAGATGAAGTTATTGGAGTTTCATTTACTGCATTAGACCTAAACAAAGCGTTAATTAAATTAAAACGAGGGCGTTTATTCCCTTTTGGTGTTTTTCGTTTTTTGAAAGCACAAAAGAAAATTGATAATGTTAGAATAGTTATTCTAGGAGTTACTGAAGGATATCGCAAACTAGGTGTTGATGTGTGTTTCTATGCGAAGACGGTTAAGGCTGCTAAAGATAACAATATTGTAAGAGGTGAAGCTTCGTGGATTTTAGAAACAAACAAAATGATGAATGATGCTCTTCTTGATATTAATGCAAAAGTGTATAAAAGATACAGAATCTTTAAAAATGAGATTTGAGAGGAATAAAAGGAATCGAATTTTTTTTAATTGCTATTTAAAATATTTCATATTTTCGAAAAGGTCTGAAAGATTTAATGAAGCAACACCCGAACGAGTATCTGACATTGCATATGGGATTACCAATTTGTTATTATGAATAATTGCTCCACATGAATAAACCACATTTGGAACATACCCATTTCTTTCACTTTCAAGTGGTATTAACAATGGTTCTTCTAATACTCCAATAATTTTAGTTGGGTCGTTTATATCTAACAAAATAGCACCAAGACAATAAGTGCGAACGGGACCAACGCCATGCGTCAGTAACAACCATCCTTTATCTGTTTTTAATGGGGAACCACTGTTCCCGACTTGAAAAAATTCCCAATAATAACATGGGGGTTTAATAAAAATGGGATTCTCCCAATTTCGAATACTGTCTGAAAACATAATGTATATATTTTCATTGTCGTTACGAGAAATTACGACATATTTACCATTTATTTTTTCAGGAAATAAAGCCATACCCTTTCCCTGTGATCCGGATCCAAATAATGTGGAGATTTTAAAATGACAAAAATCTTTGGTCTCAATAAGTTGAGGCAATGCATCTTTTCCATTATAAGCAGTATAAGTGGCATAATAAGTACTCGTGCCATCGTCATTTGTAAAAAGCACAAAACGAGCATCTTCAATCCCTTTTGTTTCATTTTTTGATACTGGAAAAATTACTCTACCAGACAAACTTAAATCGTTTTTAAATTTTATTTCATAATTTGAATTAGCTAACCATAATAAGGTTTCAACAACATTCCTGAATTCTTCAGACCTCTCTGTGGAATGACTTTTAGTATATTTTTTTAAACTTTCCCTTAGCTCTTCATAAGTAAATTCATCTAACAAATCATCTAGTATTTTATATACAATGTCACATCTAGGCGAATCTTTTAATTTTATTATAAAGTCTTTTTTATTATATGTGGAGTTTAAAATTCTTTCTTCCTTTTCAATAAGAGCACTTTTTGTATCTACACTTAAATCGCCATTTTCTTTAATAATGCCTTTGCGAAATACTATTGATGAAATGTGACCCTCGCCAACTGCACGGAAACTTAAAATCACTCTTAATCTTCCTTTTTTTAATATGCTTTGGTCGGGGTGTTTTACTATCGAAGGATTAAATAAGGCCGCAGCTTCAATTGAATATTCCATTGTGAAATATGAACCAATAAACAATCTCTTTTTAAGAGATAAATTTGTATTAAAATCAATTTCGCGAAGAATTTTATCAAAATTGTTTTTAAAAGTTCGTTTTATATCTCTATGCCTGTGTGAAAAATTATTTATAACTTGTTTTAAATAAATATTTACTTCACCATCAGACAGTAGATTAATTCTATCAAAAATGCGAATTATTCTTTCTTTATCGTCAGGATAAAAAAATCGGGTAACCACCCTTTTGTTATCTGGTGAAAAGTTTATTGGTTGACGACTTACATTTATTTTACTATGACTATACTCCATTTTTTGTAAGAATCTTATAAACGAGAACCGATTAGAATAATTATTGTCAAGATACTAAAAAAATTATTTTTAGCAAAAACTTTCACCCTTCTTAGTCTAATATTAATTTGTATTTTTTACATTTGTGATGAAATAAATACAAATTAATTATGATAAAAAAAAATGCAACAAGGGGTTTAATTATAATATTTTTTATTTTTTTAATTTTTGTTTATTTTTATTTTAAAGGGCAAGATTCGAAAATATATACAACAATAAATGCTGTTCCTACAAATAGCTCGTTAATAATTGAAAGTAATGACTTTGTGGGCTTGCTTAATGAAATTAATAATGAAAATATTTTTATTAAGGAAACAGCAAACATTCCTGCTGTAAAGAAAATTCAAAGTTCAATTTTGTTTTTAGATTCCCTTTTATCTAATAATGCCAATGCATTGAAATTAATTAATGATAGGCAGATAATTATATCAACTCATGTTCTTGGTTCAAAATCTGTAGAGTTTTTATACCTGCTAGGTTTAAAAAATTCGTTAGAAGGGAAAAAGGCAATAAAAATGGCTCAAAATTTATTGCTTAGCAAAGGACTTGTCTCTGAAAGAGATTATAATGACACCAAAATTTATAAGGCAAAATTATCAAAAAGCAAATCAGCTAAAGATATATATTTTTCATATAAAGGTGGTATTTTTATGTTGAGCTTTTCACCCATATTAGTCGAAAATGCTATCAGGCAAATTGACACAAAATATTCATTGGCAAAATTTTCTGACTTTAGGAAAATCTCGAAAACAGCCGGTAAAAATGTTATGGCCAATATATATATTAACTATAAAACATTTCCAAAATTAGTTTCTTTATTTCTAAATAATAAGTATAAAAATCAGATTAGTTCATTTACCAATTTCGCTAACTGGTCTGAATTAGATGCCAATTTTAAAAAGAAATCTATTTTGTTAAATGGCTTTTCATACAGCAACGATTCAATAAATAATTATCTTAATGTGTTTTTAAGACAGAAATCGCAAACCATACAAACAACAGCTATTTTTCCTGAAAATACCTCATGCTTTATAAATCTTGGGATTAGTGATATTAGTTTGTTTTTTAACGATTATGAAAAGTATCTTGATAAAAATCAGAATTTATATTCGTACAATAAACAATTATCACAAATTAACAAAGACTATAATATTGATTTGCAAAATGTTTTCAGCTCGTTTTTTGATAAAGAAATTTCAGTTGTTTATACCGATAATGTTGATTTAAACAATAATGTTTTTGTCGTAGTTAAAACAAAAAGTAAAAGTCAAACAAAAGACGAATTGTTTAAAATTTTAACAAGATATTCAAAAAAGAAAAATCAACAATTATCCAGTTTAACGTTTAATTATAAAATTGATGAAGAGAAATCATACAAAATATATGAAATGCCTTTGAAAAATTTGCCCGAAAAACTTTTTGGAAATATTTTTTCATCATCTCAAGCAGGCTATTTTACTTTTATTGATAATTTTTTGATTTTTGGTAATTCTGTTAACGCATTAAAAAAATATATTTATTCAATAGTGCTAAATAAAACTATTGATAATGATTCTAACTACAATCAGTTTGAAGATTTTTTATCATCAAAATCAAACTTTTATTTTTATACAAATATTTCTCGCTCTGTACCATTATACAACAAGTATGTTAACAAAACACTTAAAAAATCGATAAAGAAAAATTTAAACACAATACAAAAATTTTATGCTTTGGGTATTCAATCAAGCTCAAGCAACAAGATGGTATATAATAATGTGTTTTTAAAATACAGTCCGGTTTTAAAAACAACTGCAAATACAGTGTGGGAAAGTCGATTAGATACGATAATTGATTTTAAGCCAAAAATAGTTATCAACCATAAAACAAATGCAAAAGAAATTTTTGTTCAGGATTTAAAAAACACTATTTATTTAATAAACAGTTCGGGCAGAATTCTCTGGAAACAAAATATTAGTGAAAGAATTTTAAGCAATGTTTATCAAATTGATTTTTACAAAAACGGAAAACTTCAATATCTTTTTAATACTAAAAATCATTTATTTGTTATAGATCGTAATGGCAATAATGTTGAGCATTATCCAATAAAATTAAAGTCGCCTGCTACAAATCCCCTTGCTTTGTTTGACTATAATAAAAAGAAAGAATACAGAATATTTATAGCAGGGGAGAATAGAAAAATTTATGCTTATGATAAGGAAGGGAAAACTCTTAAAGGATGGGAGTTTGATAAAACCGAAAATATTGTTCACACCAAAATTCAACACTATTTGATTAATGGCAAAGATTATATAGTTTTCGCCGACACACATAAAGTTTACATTCTTGATAGAAAAGGAAATGAAAGAGTTAAAGTTTCTAAAAATTTTTCAAAATCAATTAATAATAATTTTGTTTTAGATACAAAAAAAAATGCTTTAGTAACAACGGATATTAATGGGAGGGTTTATTTTATTAAGTTTAATGGGGCTGTTGAAAGTAAGAGTTTTGTTGAATGTACAAACAAGCATTTATTTGACTATAAAGATGTTGACGGAGATAATCAAAAAGATTTTATTTTTGTTGACAACAATAAACTTAAGGTAATTAACAAAGATAATCGCCTTATTTTTGCTCACACTTTTAAAAATAATATTACTAAAAATCCTGTAATTTTTCTTTTTAATAAGAATAAGAAAGGTATTGGTTGTGTCGACTCAAAAAGCAATAAAATATTTTTATTTGACAAGAACGGCGAATTGTTCAATGGATTTCCTCTAGAGGGAATGACTTTGTTCAGTATATGTAATTTGAATAATTCAAAAGAAAAATATAATCTTGTTGTTGGCAACAAAGAGTGTTTTTTATACAATTATTTAGTAAATAATTAAATTATGGAAATATCATCAATTATTTCAATAGCTATTGCTCTTTCTTTTGATTCTTTCGCTGTTGCCACTACATCAGGCTTTTTAATAAAAAAAATTAAAATAAGCCAAGCTTTAAAAATTGCTGTTTTTTTTGCTGTTTTTCAAGGAGTTTTTCCTTTTTTTGGTTGGCTTATTGGGGAAGGAATTCAAAAATTATTTGCTGATTATTACTATTTGGCGGCAGCTATATTTATAACAATAGGAATAAAATTGGTTTATCAGGGATTTAAAAGAAATCCTATAAAAACACCCATAAATCCTATAAACACAATAGTGCTTATAGGCTTATCTGTTGCTACTAGTGTAGATGCTCTTATCGTAGGAATCGGTTTCTCTTTTGTTAATTTTGAAATATTTTTTTCTATGGCAGTAATAGCAATTGTAACATTTATTTTTTCTATAGCAGGTGTTTACATTGGCAATAAAACACAAAAGTTAATTAAAATGAGGTTTGATATTATTGGAGGTGTTATTCTAATAATTTTTGGGTTGCGAATTTTATTTTTTAATTAAAGAACAACAAATTTTAATATATGTCTCCATTATTTAGTCATTTATTGATTCCGTATATTATTGCTATGTTTTTAGCAATTAATATGGGTGGGAGTGGTACAGCACCAGCATTTTCAGCAGCTTATGGAGCAAATATAATTCGTAAAAATTTAATTCCTGGCTTATTTGGTATTATGGTATTTCTGGGAGCAATTATTGCAGGGAAAGGAACTGCAACCACAATGGGAAAAGGATTATTGTCTCCTGAAATGATGAGTTTCTCTATTGTCTCAATAATTTTGTTTTCTGTAGCGGTCAGTTTACTTATTGCAAACTTATTTGGTATACCACAATCTACAAGTCAAGCAACAGTTTCATCCGTTGTAGCACCAGCTGCATATTTTAATGCCCTTAATACTGATAAATTATTTTTTGAAATTATTCCTACATGGTTTATTTTGCCAATTATTTCTTTTTTTTTATGTCTTTTTATTGGCAAATATATTTACAAACCGTTGAGAAAAAAAGGATATACAATTTCTAAAAAAATAAATGACAATTATTTTTTAAAAGGATTGATTGTAATAATGTCGTTATATGTGGCTTTTTCTATAGGGGCAAATAATGTTGCAAATGCTGCAGGTCCTATTGCTACTATGACAATGAATGAATTAGGGATGTCTTCAAATGAAAATTTTATATTAATAATGATTTTAGCAACATTAATAATTGCTCCTAATTTTGGAATTGGAAGCTCAATTTTCGGTCATAAAATTGTTCAAAAAACAGGTAAAGAAATAGTTCTTTTTGGAAGAATTGAAGCAGTTATTATTGCTTTTGTTTCTGCAAGTTTGTTGTTGTCGGCTTCAATAATAAAAGGTATTCCTACATCTTTGGTTCAGTTAAATGTTGCTGCAATATTAGGAATAGGTGTTGCAAAACTAGGGTTTAAAAATATTTTTAGAAAAACCGAGGTAAACAAATTTTTTGCAATGTGGATAATTTCACCTATTATTTCATTTTCTTTATCATTATTATTAACGTATTTGGCGGATATTTGGGGTTTTTTGTAAAAGTATAATTAGTCATTGATTGGAAAAACCGCTAAGCGAATTTTTATTTATACGTATATGCATTAAGATTTATTTTGAATTAATTTTTAACAAAAAACAGCAAATAAAACAATCCGCTAAGCGGTTGTGTATATGATGATTAATAATATAAATAATCAAAAAAAGAAATCACTATGAAACACAAAAACATCAAATTAGGATTTTTTATTATAGCATTAAGTTTTTTAACTTTTTCAACTCTCTTTTCTCAAAACAAGAATAATCTTGTTTTAGTGGAGACAACATTCGGTAATATTAAAATAAAACTGTATAACGAAACACCTAAACACAGAGACAATTTTATAAAGTTGGTTTCTCAAAACTATTTCGACAGCTTACTTTTTCATAGAGTAATTAAAAACTTTATGATTCAAGGTGGAGATCCTGATTCAAAACATGCACCAAAAGGTAAAGTTTTAGGAGATGGCGGTCCTGATTACACTATTGATGCTGAGTTTAATCCAAAATTTTTTCACAAGAAAGGCGTTTTAGCTGCTGCTCGAGAAGGCGATAATGTTAATCCCGAAAAGCATTCATCTGCATCGCAATTTTATATTGTTCAGGGTCAAACTTTTACTAATGAGCAACTTGACAAGATGGAAGAGTCTCTTAATAAAAGATGCAAACAAAAATTTCTTGTTAGGCATATTAATAAAAAGGAAAACAAGGTGTTAAAAATGAAATTAGATTCTTTGCAGAAAAATAAAAATTTAAAAGAAATTAAGTCAATAATAAATAAAATTGAGCAAGAGACTGAAGAGGAATTTAATAAAAATTTTAAATTTATATTTTCGGATGAGCAAAGAAAAGCATATGAAAAAATTGGAGGAACTCCCCATCTTGACGGTGCATATACTGTGTTTGGGGAAGTTATTGAAGGTCTTGATGTCGTGGATAAGATTGCAACAGTAAAAACAGACAAACACAATAGACCCTTAGAAGATGTTGTTATGAAAATAAGAATTATTTTATAAAAAGTTCAGTATTTATTGACAAATAAAATAAAATTAGCCCTCGATTTTAATCGGGGGTTTTGTTAATCAGGAAAGTACTCGCAGGAAGCATTTTCTTGATTGGAACCTAAAAATATTCCCCTGCGGAATTACCGAGTTTTTTCACCAATATTTAAATTATTTTAAAGATAAAATTTTTATTCTCATTTAGAAGTAATATGAAACAAAATAAGTTTGTAAATAATTGATTTTAAGATTGTTTAAATTTGCTGAATGTTCTTATTCGTTTTTTTAACAGCTTATTTTTTTATATTTTCAAACCAAATACAATGATATCGTCAACCTGTTCAAGATCACCTCTCCACTTATCAATTGTTGTGTTAAGAATTTCTTTTTGTCTTGACATGCTTTTTTCTTGTATGCTTAACAATAAGTGTTTAAAGTTTTTAGACTTAAACTTAGAGCCCTTTTTACCTCCAAATTGGTCAGAAAATCCATCTGAGAAAATATATAAAGCATCTCCTTTGTTGATTTTAATAATATTGTTTGTGAAAGATTCTTTCTCTTTAAGATAAATACCTACAGGCATACGATCCGCCTTAACTTCAAATAGACCATATTTTTCGTCCTCAGACACGAGTGATGCAAGTTCAGGTTTGTTGTCATGAATTAAAGCTTTATTGTTTTCACGAATAACATACAACGAATTATAAGCTCCTGAAAATTGCAAGCTACTATTATCTAAATCAAAAACACACAAGGCCATGTCCATTCCGTCTTTAGCCTCATTTTGTTTTCCTGTTTGGCTAAGAGTTCTTTTTACATGTTCTCGCAAATTGTTAAGAATTAAATTTGCTTGAGTAACATTATTTTTATTCACAATTTCGTTTAAGAAAGAAACGCCAAGCATACTCATAAATGCCCCAGGAACACCATGACCTGTACAATCGGCAGCTGCAATAATAATTTTGTTTTCTTTTTGAGTGAGCCAATAATAATCACCACTAACAATATCTCTCGGGCGAAATAAAATAAAATGCTCGGGTAAAATTTGGTCAATAAATTTTTTTGAAGGCAATATTGCTTGTTGAATTCGTTTTGCGTATAAAATGCTGTCAGTAATACTTTGTTTTTGTTCTTCAATTTGTTTGTTTTTTTCGGCAAGTAATCTATTATCTTTTCGTTTTCGTCTGTAACTTCGGTAAACCACAAATGCAAACAATAATACAATAAGAAATCCGAAAAGAATAAACACTTGAATAATTTTTTGACGGCGAAGTTCTGCCTCTGCGGCTAAATCTTTTTGATTTTGTTCAAATTCACGTCGTTCTATTTTTTTATCAAACTCCCACTGCATACTAATTTGCGTTAATTTTCTAACATTCTCTTCGTTTTTCAACAAATCTTGTGTTTCTTTAAATAATACATGAGAAAGATAAGCTTTTCGATAATTATGAATAGCAGCATAAGATTTACTTAATATTTCTGCGGAATTATTTATAATATCAGGAGATCCAATTTTTTTGCCTATCGCTTTGGCTTTAAGCAAATAGTTTATTGACGTATTATAATGAGCTAAATAATAATTAATTTCTCCAATACTATTATATGATGTTGCAAACTCTTCAACAAGACCAACCTCTTGGTTTGTTTCTATACTTTTGAAAAAATAATTCAAAGCTTTATTGCATTCAATAATAAGAGAATCTTTATGGTTTTTTTCAAAATTATTTTTTGCTTGTGCTGTATAAACGTTAGCAATCATATTATACGAAACAACAACACCCTTTTTATCTCCAATTTCCTGATAAATTTTTATGCTTTTTAAATTAATATCTATTGCCTCATCATATTTTTTTTTAATTTGTAGAATCTGACTAATATTGTTATTAGTTTCTGCAACACCTCTTTTATCGTTTATTTCTTCTTCAATTTTCAAACTTTTATAAAAATATTCAAGGGCTTTATCATTTTTAGCTTGTTCTTGATAAATTCCGCCTATATTATTAAATATGCGTGCAACCATATCTTTATCATCTGTTTTTTCAGAAACATTTAAACTTTCAAAATAATATTCAAGGGCTTTGTCGTAATTACCTTGAGCATAAAACACGCCTCCAATATTATTATACGACCCCGCTATTAGCTTTTCATCACCTATTTCTTTGCTTTTTTTTACACATTCAAGGTAATAATTAAAAGCCTTGTCATACTCTCCTTTAATGTTGTAAATTGTTCCAATATTATTCAACAATTTTACAATTTGTTGTTTGTCATCTATTTTTTTATAAATATTAAGAGCATTAAAATATTCCCTCAAAGCATTATCATATGAACCTTGGTAATAATAACCAATACCTATATAAATATATGAATGGGCAATACCCTTGCTGAATTTTAAATTTTCACTTAGTTTTAAAGCTTTATTTGCATATATTAAAGCTTTGTCAGTACTTGTACTTAAATATTTTTTTGAAATATTAATATATAAATTTACTTTATTTGTATCTTCGTTAGCAGTTTCTAAAACATTTAACAAGCTGTCGATTATAGGTTTGTCCGATGCTTTTATATTTAAAGAAACAAATAAAAAAAAGAAAATTTTAATAATGAGAAATCGTTTGTTCATCTTAATTCATTTGAAATAATTATACTATTTTAACACGTGAATTTAATAAAATAATTGAGAAAATAAAAATTGATTTATCTTATTTCATTAAAAACAAAAAAATATTGTAAGTTGTAAATAAAGCATTTATAATTATTGCTCTTTCATTGAGAGTTGAATTCGTTTTCTGTTAATATCTACGTCAATAACTTTTACTTTTACATGCTGGTTCAGTTTTACTACATCTGCAGGGTTTTTTACGAATTCATTTTTCAATTCCGATATGTGCACTAAACCATCCTGATGAACACCAATATCTACAAATGCACCAAAGTTTGTTATGTTTGTAATTATCCCAGGTAAGATCATGCCAATTTTAAGGTCTGAAATTTTATATACATCATTTGAGAATTCAAAAAGTTTGATTTTGTCGCGAGGGTCTCTTCCCGGTTTTGCTAATTCATTTACAATATCTGACAAGGTAAGAATTCCAATTTTGTCGCTTATATATTTACTAATATTAATCTTCTTTCTTAGTTCTTCACTTTCTAATAAATCTTTTACAGAACAGTTTAAATCATCTGACATTTTTTTTACAATAAAATAACTTTCAGGATGAACAGCACTGTTGTCAAGTGGATTTTTAGCATCTGTAATACGCAAAAATCCCGCACATTGTTCAAAAGCCTTACTTCCTAAACGTTGAACTTTTTGTAACTCATTACGAGACTTAAAAAGATTGTTTTCTTTTCGATAATCAACAATATTTTGTGCTAATTGAGGTCCTAAACCTGACACATAGCTCAAAAGATGTTTACTAGCAGTATTTAGATTAACTCCAACTAAATTAACACAACTTTGAACAACATCGTCAAGGGAATCCTTCAGCTTGTGTTGTTCAACATCGTGTTGGTATTGACCTACACCAATCGACTTTGGGTCAAGTTTCACCAATTCTGCTAAAGGGTCCATCAGTCTTCGTCCAATTGAAACAGAGCCTCGTACCGTAACATCATATTCGGGAAATTCTTCTCGAGCAACCGACGACGCAGAATAAATTGAAGCTCCATTTTCGCTTACTACAAATACATTTACTTTTCTGTCTAATTTTAATTTTTTTACAAAATATTCGGTTTCCCTGCTTGCAGTACCGTTACCAATAGCAATAGCATCAATTTTATATGCATTAACTAAAGAGGCAATTTTTTTTGCAGCAATTTTAAAGTCTTGTTGTGGTTTGTTAGGATAAATTGTTTCATTATGCAACAAGTTCCCTTGTTGGTCGAGACATACAACCTTGCAACCTGTTCTAAACCCCGGATCAATTGAAAGAACACGCATCTGTCCTAAAGGAGAGGCCAATAATAGTTGACGTAAATTTTTTGCAAAAACATTAATTGCTTCATTATCAGCCTTTTCTTTCGAAATTTTATTAAACTCATTTTCAATTGATGAAGAAATTAAACGTTTATAACTGTCTTTAATTGCAATACGGATTTGCTCGGCTGCGTCAAAATGGCTTTTTATAAATATTTTTTCAAGACATTCAAAAGCATCTTCCTCATTAATTGATATTGATACTCTTAAAAATCCTTCAGCTTCAGCTCTTCTTATTGCAAGCAGTCGATGAGAAGCACTTCGTTTTAGAGCTTCTTCAGCAGCAAAATAATCAGTATATTTAATTGCCTCTGCTTCTTTGTTTTTTATTACTTTCGATTTAATAATTGCATTTCTACTAAATAAAAGGCGTATTTTTTTTCTAGCTGTTTGATTTTCATTTATCCATTCTGCAATAATATCTCTTGCACCACTTAAAGCATCATCTTTATTTTTAACATCACCCTTTATAAATTCTTTAGCCTTTGATTGTATGTTTAAGACATCTTGTTTCATAAGGATTTGTGCAAGCGGCTCTAGTCCTTTTTCTTTTGCAATTGTTGCACGAGTTTTCCTTTTTTGTTTAAACGGGAGGTAAATATCTTCCAAATCGTTTAAGTCAAAAACATTTACAATTTTATTTTGTAGTTCATCAGTTAATTTATTTTGTTCTTTTATTGATTTTAATATAGTTCCTTTCCTTTTTTCAATTTCTTCTAACTTCAGCAATTTCATTGAAATTGACTTAATTTGTACTTCATCTAAATTTCCGGTTAGTTCTTTCCTATACCTACTGATAAAAGGAATGGTCGCTCCTTTTTTTAATAAATTAATTGTGTTTTCAACTTGTTCGTTCGAAAGCGTTAATTCATTTCTAATTATTTGTATTTGTTTTTTTATCATTATTATTGTAGTTTTAATCTTGTTTTTTAACAGAAGCAAAGACTTTTAAGGGCAATTTTTTATATAAAATAAATTTTGCTTAAAATAAAGAATTTATTACATTTGTAAGATTGAAACAAAAATAATAACTAAAATTAAAAGATTATGAGAAAAATTACTTTAATGTTAACATTACTTTCTTTTTCATTTTTGACATTTGCTCAAATGTCAATTGCTGAAAAAGAAAAGTCTAATGCTGATTTTCATGTAAATAATTACAAATCAGTTAAGAGTATTAAAGCTTCAGGAGAAGTATTCTTTGAAGAACATTTTGATGAAACAAGATGGGCTGCAAGTGTAAATGACGAAAATCTTGCAATTCCTGACAAAATGCCTGATGGTTGGTCTGTTTATGACAGAACAAAGAATAAATTTAACTGGCACTGGTCAAAACAAGGTCCTAGAGGTAAATATTGTTCTGGTAACGCTGACGTTTTAGAACCTGACAACACTATGATTATTCACTCAAATACTCCTGACAACGGTTTTATGATGTTAGAATCTGCATATTTTAATACAGATGCTAGTGGTAATATAGTTGCTACATCTATTGATATGGATTGTTTTCTTCAATCACCAGCTTACGATTTGTCCGGTACTGCAGGTGTTATTTTAAAATTTGAAGAATATTTTCGTTATTGCTGTAGCTCAGCAGATAGTAAATTAGACGTTTTGGTAAGTGCTGACTTTGATCCTACGGATTCTAATATTGATAATGGACATTGGACTACATACGATGTTAGACAGGGAATGAACCCTAATGAGGCTTTTGACGGTAGTGTTGAGCTTAATATTAGTAGTGTAGCTGCAGATCAGTCAACTGTTTACATCAGATGGCAACAAACAGCTTCTTCTCATTATCAATGGCAAATTGACGATGTTCAATTGATTGAGCCAATGTCAAATAATATTATGATTGAGAAAACTTGGGCAGATTATTTATATTTACCTAATGATATGGTTACCGATTATGATGCTACTTTCGATTGGAATGGTGGATATGTTGATATCCCTTTAGATTTAGTAGGAGATTTTAAACAATTTAGAGCAGCTGTTAAAAATTTTGGTTTAGCTACACAAACAAATGTTCAATTAAACACAGTTATTACTAAAGATGGTGAAACAGAGGTGTTTAATAAAACAAGTGATAAATTAGACATTGAAAAATCTAAAAGAGATACTTTATTAATAACGGACGGATTTACTCCAACACAAAAAGGACATTATCAAGTTTCATATACTGTTAGTCAAGATCAAGATGATGAGTTAATGACAGACAACTATGATGGTAGTTATTTTAATATTACTGATAGTGTATTCTCTCGTACTTCAAGTGATAAAACTAATTATACCTCAGTTTCTCCTCAGGACTACGTAAATGCAGCTGATGGCGATTACATACTTAATTATTATCAAATACCAGAGGGCTCAGAAAATGTAACTGTTAGTTCTGTTACAATTTATTTCTCTAAAGGTAATGACAGCACAACAATTGCACAAGGCAAGATGTCAACAGTTTTTAATTTATATGGCATTGAAGATCGTAAGATTTCTGAAACTCCAATAGTTTCATCTGATACATACATTTTAAAATTAGAAGATAGAGGAACATTTATTACACTTCCTTTTATAAAAGAAGGTGCAGAAGTTATTGCACCTGGTGATTATTGGGTTGGTGTTACGGGTTATACAAATTATAGTGCAGACAATAAAGTTAGATTCAATGTTGGTAATGATAAAACAGTTCCTGTTACAAAAGATGGAACATATGTTCATTCAGGAGGTAAATTTTTGATTACTTATGATAATGCTGTTATTAACTTAAATATTGTTCCTACTACTCCTGTTCCTGCTGATGTTACATTTAATGTTAACATGAAATGCCAAATTACAAAAGGTGTTTTTGATCCAACAAGTGACAAGGTTAATATTGGAGGAGGATTTAACGAATGGGGATTAACAGAAATGACTGATACTGATAACGATAGCATATATACATATGTGTTAACAGGATATAATGTTGGTAATGACCTTGAGTTTAAATATCGTATTAATGATGGTTGGGAAACTGTTGATGCAAACAGAACTCATAAAATTTCTGCTACTCCTGCTGAGAATATATTAACAGCTTGGTATAGCAATGATGATTGCAACGATGGAATTGAGGATTTTATTAATTTAAATGAAATTTCAATTTATCCTAATCCTGTAAGCAGTGAGCTACATATTGATAACATTAATAATATTAACAGAATAGTTATTTCTAATGTTCTAGGACAAGAAGTTAAAACTATAAACAATCCTGTAAATAGTGTAACTATTAATGCAAGTGATTTTAATAAAGGAATGTATATTTTAACTATTATTGATAACAATAATAATTCAAAATCAACACGATTTATTAAAAAATAAGTAATCTTTTTAATTTTATTAAAGGGAACCAATTGGTTCCCTTTTTTATTTTTTGCAATTTAATATGTGTGAATTTATTAATTGGACAAATAAAATTAATATAGATAATATAGAGCCAATTTTAAATTTGGGAGGATTATAATAAAACAATTATTGTTCCACGATAAATTTCAAAACTGTTTCGCTATTGAAACAGGACGTACCCTACGGCACTTTAAAATGTTTTATAGACTCTGTTCTATAAACAGATCACCACTACGTGGTTTTTATGGTCAATTTAAAAATATGGTGAATTTTAAAATTCATGATTAATCCACCAGAATTTAAAGTAATCAATAAATTATCTGAGTAAAAAACAAAAAAACGAATTAGTATTTCGCTACTAAAGGAATTTTACGTCCTTCCCCAAAAGCTTTTGATGAAATTCTTAATATTGGAGGTGTTTGAAATCTTTTATATTCATTTCTGTTAACTAAGCTAATAATTCTTTTAACTGTAGTAGCATCAAAACCCTTGTTGATTATTTGATTTGCTGATTGTTTTAACTCAATATATTGATATAATACATTGTCGAGAATATCATAATTAGGTAAAGAATCTGAATCTTTTTGATCGGGACGAAGCTCTGCAGACGGTGGTTTAATAATTGTATTGTTGGGTATTATTTCATTGTCTTTATTAATAAAATGAGCCAATTTAAAAACATCTGTTTTGTAAACATCGCCTAGTACAGACATTCCTCCGCACATATCGCCATAAAGAGTTCCATATCCGACAGCTGATTCACTTTTATTGCTTGTGTTTAATAAGATATGTCCAAATTTATTTGAAATAGCCATTAATAAAACTCCTCTAATTCTTGCTTGTAAATTTTCTTCAGTAACATCGGGTTTGCAGTCTTTAAAAAGAGGTCCTAGGGTTTTTTCAAACACATCGGCAGCTTCTTTAATGCTGACAATTTCGTATTGTATGCCTAAATTTTCTGCCAAGTCAACTGCATCGCTTATAGAATGTGACGATGAATATTTTGAAGGAAGTAATAATACTCTTACATTTTCTTTTCCAAGAGCACGAACTGCAAGCACAGCTGTTATTGCAGAATCAATACCTCCTGATAGGCCTAAGGTTGCCTGCTTAAAATTCATTTTATTAAAATAATCGCGAATACCGAGAACTAAAGCAGTATGAATTTTCTCGATAGTTTCTAGTTTCGGTTCTGTATAATTAAGATTATTAATATTTGATAAATCAATAACTTTATAGTCTTCTTTAAAAAATTGAAGTCGGTCGGCAATTTTTCCTAAAGAGTTAATTATCATTGAGCCTCCATCAAAAATTAGTTCTGTGTTAGCACCAACTTGGTTAACATAAAAAATAGGAGTGTTGAAACTTTTTGCTTTATCAATTAAAATGTCTTTTCGTAATTCAGATTGATTAAATGAAAAAGGAGAAGCTGATATATTTACAACAAAATCTGGATTAAGTTTGCTTAATTCTTCCATTGGAGAATTAATATAAAGTTGATTTTTGGCAAATAGATTATTCGTAGGCTGTTTGTCCCATAAGTCTTCGCAAATAGTAACAGCAATTTTTTTACCTTTATATGTAATAATTTTAAAATCTGCATTCGGTTCAAAATATCGATATTCATCAAAAATATCATAAGTAGGTAAAAGAGATTTGTTGAAGATATCTTGTATTTTACCTTCTGATAAAAAGAAAGCTGAGTTGAACAGATTTTTTCCTTTGTCTTTTTTGTTTACGCTTGGAGCTCCAACAATTGCCGCAATTCCTTTACATTCAGAAGCAATTTTATTTACAGCTTTGTCGCAGTTGTTAATAAAATCTTCTTGTTCTAATAAATCGTGTGGGGGATAACCACAAACAGATAATTCTGAAAAAATAATTAAATCGACATTGTCGTCTTTTGCTTTATTTATTGAGTTTGTAATTTTTGAAACATTTGCTTCAAAGTTACCAATATGATAATTTAACTGTGCTAATGCTATTTTCATGATTTTTATTTGTTAAAATAAACGATAATGACAAGCGATTTATAATGTTTCGAAAGAGCGAATTATTTATTAGTTCTAGAATAAAACACCAAGCTTACAGGTAATGGTGTTAACAACAGCTTTATCATCAGAATTGTTTTTATCTTTTGTTATATCTATAAATCCATTAGTGTAAATTACACCAATAGTCAGGGCTGAAGTCCCTCCAAGAGAATATTCTATACCACCACCAACGTTATAAGCAAGGTTGTAAAAACTTAACTCATCAATAATATTAACTTCATTAATATTATTTGAAGACACATTGGCTTTTGCTCCAATAAGAATTTGAGGTGTTAAACCAAACTGACCGTAATAGGTAAAATAACCTATTTGATTTGTTTTTAATTTTATTGATAAAGGGAATTTAAGATATTGCAATTTGTAAGCTATTGTTGTGCCTCCCTCAAAATTGTAGGTAGAATCTGAAGCTTTAAGGGTAACAGCGTCTGAATATTTAAGTTTTCCTCCTGTATTATTAATAGTTATTCCGGTTGACAGAGCATAATTTTTAGAAAAAAAACAATCGGCATTTAAACCAAAATCGAAACCGAATTGATACCCGTCAGTTTTTATTTTATTTATATCGGAATTTATCCATGAGACTTGAGGACTGGCAACAAATCCTAATCGTAAGCCTTGTGAAAATGTTGTGTTTGCAATGAAAAAGATAAAAATTAATATTGATGTTTTATATAAAACTGTTTGATTTTTCATAATTTTGTTTTTATTGTTTATGTAAAAACTTAATAAATAATTATTAGCAAAAATAATAAAATTTATTCTATTATTTTTGCAGTATTCATAACTAATAAATAAAAACCCCATGTTGAGAAAAATATTTACATTGTTGATTGTTTGTTCTTTAGTTACAATCTCCTGTAAAAGGAACAAATTTGATGTTAATGTTTCAAAAATAAAGATAGATTTAAAAGTAAATCGTTTTGATAATGAATTGTTTTCAATAAATAAGGATAGTATTGATTATTACATTCCAAAGATTGAAAAAAAATATGGTAAGTTCTTCCAGCTCTTTAACTATAAAATTATTAATATTGGAGGAACAGAAAACAGGAATTATTCAGATTACCTAAAAGGGTTTTTATCGGATTTTACTATATCAAATGTATACAAAGAAACAGAGAAGGTGTTTCAAGATATTGACGATGTTGAAGATGATTTAACCGAGGCGTTTAAACATTATAAATATTATTTCCCCCAAAATAATATACCTAAAATTTACACTTATATTTCAGGATTTAATCAATCGATTGTTACTGATGAAAATTTACTTGGGATAGGTCTTGATAAATATTTTGGCAAGAAAAATGCTTTTTATGAGAGATTGCAATTACCTGTTTATTTGAGATATAAAATGGATGAGAAGTTTATTGTTTCTGATTGTATGCAGGCTTGGGCAATAACAGAATTTCCTAATAATGACAGCGTAGATAATTTGTTAAGTCATATTATTTATAGAGGGAAAATTCAATATTTTATTGATGCAATGTTACCAAATACTCCCGATTCAATAAAAATAGCATTTAAGACAAGTCAGTTGGATTGGTGTAATAAAAATGAAAAAAGAATGTGGATATTTTTAATCGAAAACAACTTGCTTTTTTCATCTGATTATATGGAAATAAAAAGATATACAGATCCAGGACCGTTTACCTCAGGATTTTCTAGAGAATCTCCTGCCAGAATAGGAATATGGATGGGGTGGCAAATAGTTAAATCATACATGGATAACAATAATGTTACTCTAAAAGAATTGATGCTCAATAATGATGGTCAAAAAATTCTTAATCAATCGAAGTATAAACCTTAATATATGTAGTGTATATTCATAATTGAGGTGTTAAATTCGAATGAAATGCTTCTGATTAATTGTGATTATATTGTTAAATAGTTGTATTGTTATGTTGTTGTTTTGTACATTATTTGTATTTCAACAAACGAATCTAAAAAACAATAGAAAAGAAACGATAAATTAAAGAACTGTATTGCTTAGAATTCTTGTACTGAAGAATTATTTATCAGATACAGTTTGTAAATATAACATAGGATAATATTATTTTATTAAAATGATTGATACAGAAAAAAAAGCTTTAAGAAAAAAAATAAAAGCAATTAAGTCTGAAGTTAGCTTTGAAGAAAAAAAAACACGTTCAAAAAATATTCTTTTAAAACTTGAACGGAATAAAATATTTCAAAATGCTAAAATAGTAATGCTTTATTGGTCGATGAAGGATGAGGTTTTTACTCACGATTTTGTTGTAAAATGGTCTTCTGATAAAAAAATAATTCTACCATCGGTAGCTGGCGATAATTTAATTTTAAAAGAATTCACAGGAAAAGACGATTTAGTAGCTGGCGACAGATATGATATACCTGAGCCTGGATGTGGTATTTTTGAGAATGAAAATGAAATTGAATTAATAGTTGTTCCTGGAGTTGCTTTTGATAAACAAAATAACCGAATGGGTAGGGGCAAAGCTTATTATGACAAGTTGTTAAAATCTACAAAAGCAAAGAAGATTGGTATTTGTTTTGAATTTCAATTGTTTGAAAATATTCCTTACGACAAATATGATGTTAAAATGGATTTGGTTATTAGTGAATAAAAATTTGTTATACTTTGTGTAATGTGATTTGGATTTGTTGTCATTAATAGTCATTTGTTGTCATTTGACTTTGTCGTCTGCCTTGTGAAATTATAAAGTAATATTTCTTATGATCGTTCAGCCATTTAATGACTATTGATGACAATAAATAATGATGATATTATGTTAAAATTATAACAGTTTATAGTACAATCTTATTCATTCAGCAATGATATTGCAAGCCACGACATTAATCCCATACCGGTTTTTAAAGCATCTTCATCAATATTAAAAGTCGAAGTGTGTTGCTTTGAAGCGATGTTTTTTTCTTTATTGCCAATTCCTAATCGATAAAATGTTGAAGGAAAATTTTGTGAATAATATGCAAAATCTTCGGAAGTCATTCTTTGGTCAAGCTCAACAACATGTTTTTTTCCTAAATATTGTTGAGCAAAACAAATGGCTTTTTCAGTTGTTTCAACATCATTGTTAAGTAATGGATAACCTTTAACAATATTTATTTCACATTGAGCTCCATGTTTTTTAGCAATTGAATTCGCAATGTTTTTTATTTCGATGTGAGCTTTTTGTCTCCATTCTTCGTCCATTGTTCTGAAAGTACCTTCAAATTTCACTTCATTAGGAATAACATTGGTTGCACCATTAGCAATAGCCTTTCCAAAAGCTAAAACGGTTGGAGCTGTTTCTGGAGTTTCATTTTCAATCATTTGATGAAGAGCAACAATAATTTTTGATGCTACAAGAACAATGTTTGTTGTGATTTTTGGCATTGCTGCATGTCCGCCTTTACCTTTAATAGTAAGATATATTTCATCGGATGAGGCCATATATTTGCCTTTTTTAAATCCTACTGTCCCAGCCTGAAGATCTGGAAAAACATGCTGAGCAATAACAATATCGGGTTTAGGATTGTTTAAAGCTCCTTGCTCAATCATTTGTATTGCACCTCCGGGTAAAAGTTCTTCGCCAGGTTGAAAAATTAGTTTTACGGTTCCTTCAAATTCCGTTTTAATAGTGTTTAATATTTTTGCAACTCCTATAAGCGATGCTGTGTGAGCATCGTGACCGCAGGCGTGCATTGCATTGTTTTGTGATTTATATGAAATGTTATTTTCTTCAATTATTGGTAAAGCATCCATATCTGCACGCAGTGCAATGGTTTTTTTTGTTGAATTTTTTCCTTTTATTTCAGCAACTATGCCTGTTTTGACAAAACCCTTTTTGAAATAAATATTCTCTTTTTTGAGTTGCGACGCAATATATTCAGATGTTTTAAACTCTTTAAACGACAATTCAGGGTTTTGGTGAATATGTCGTCGAATTTCAACAATATCATTAAAATAATTATCGGCTAATTCTTTTATTTTATTTATAAGATGCATTTCAAAAGTTAGTTATAAAGATGAAAGTTAAAGTTAATAATTATAAAAACAAATTAAATAATGAGTTGCAAAATTTAGATTTTAAAAATCTAAATTTAATGAAAGATAAAAAATTTTAGGCAATATTACACGATTTTCGATACCCCAAGCCCAATCAGCACGAATATAATAGCCTAATAAACGAGTTCGTAAGCCAAAACCATAACCTGCAACAATCGGGTCGTTGCCTTTATCAATAATAACTGTAATAGGACCGTTTGTAATAATTTCTTGATTATATGCGTTATCGTTTGAATAGGGCGTTAGGCCTGTCCATGCACTGCCAATATCGGCAAAGCCAATAATCATAAAATTATTGAGAAATCCGGAATTTAAAGGTCTGTTTGCAAAATATTTAATAATTGGCCACCGAATTTCACTATTTATGACTGCAAAATTATTACCGTTACGAATGTTCTGAGTAAAACCTCGCATGTTGGTAGCCAGAGTTTGGTAAACATAATTTTTGTCGGTATCAATACGAATTGAATTGTCAAAAGTTTTTACTTTTGATGAGAGATTAATCCAATTATCAACACCTCCCAGATAGTAGATTAACAGACTGTTTCCAAATGAAGAACTTGCAGCAAAACGATTTGCCCAAATTAAATCGCGATGAATTTTTAAATAATTTCGTACATCAGCACCTACAACAAAAAAATTGGAATTAATTTCTTTGTCAATTTGTTTATAAAACTCACCAAAAATTTTTAATCTCGTACCATTAAAAAGATTTACTCCTCGGTTAAATGTATTATCGTAAATATATTCAATTTTTAAACCATTCCAAATGCGGGAATCTGATTTTCTGTCAAGGTTTACGTAATCGGTTGATAAGTATGATGTTCTGTCGTAACGAACAGTTTCCGTTGCTTGCAAAGCCGACACCTGACTAAAAGGGTATTTTAGAAGATATATTAATTCGTGTGAATGTGTTTTTGAGACAAAATATTGTGATGTATTCTCAAAAGCCTGACGATGAAAGATAATCTGCTTATCAATTTGTTTTTTAAGATTTACAAGACTTATTAAATATTCGTTGCTTCGAAAATCGGGAGAGAAACGAATACCACCTGTAATTTTATAATTTTCGAATAAATCAACAGCCCCAATTTTTGTAAAGATATTAAATCCCGGATTAAAGTAAACAGCTCCTCCTGTAAAAGCCTGATATGAAGAGTTTAAAAACCCAAAGTCTATTTGATTTACCAAGGTGTTTGTGTAAAAATTAGTGAAATAAACTAATTGCTTGGGTAATTTAAAACCAGCAGAATCTTTTTGTATATCTAAACTGTTTTTAATATTGAAAAAGAATTTTTCTTTTTCAAATTCAAAAAGATAGTTGTTAATATCAATAAAAGTGGAATCTATATTTGAAAATTGTTTGGGACTGATAACTAAACTGTCGGGCTCTTGATCATAATAATAATCATAATCACTTTCTTCAATAACACTGTCTTTATTTGTTAAATATTTATTAAATAGATTTCGAAATTCAGTATTTCTGTAATTACCTGAATATGAATTTTCATTAATGTTAAGATTGTCAGTGAATAAATGGAATCGGTTTTTGTTAAAAAGTATCTCAGCGTAACTGCCGGACTTTTTATTAATATTATAATCGAGAACGTTTGTTGAGTAATTTGATAGAATATGTTTTTTTGTAAAATGTCGGTAATGAATACTAGTATCTATAAAACTTATTGTACTGTCGAATTTTATTAATTGGCGATTAATAATTCCGTTTTCATCGCTTAAGTATGAAAACATATTCTTTTTAATTTCAAAAGGCTTAAATTCATTAGCATAAGGCGTGCTTGATAATTGAGTAAGTTTATTAGATTTATTTTTATAATCATAAATAAACAAATCGTAAAAATCAGAAGTTTGAACAGAATCTTTAATATTTAACGGAAGAGAAGCCTCAATTCTGTTTGAGCTAAAAATTATATCGTTTGAGTTATTAATAAATTTGGGATTTAAATCATCGGCAACATCATTTGTAATTTGTTCATTTGAGTTTGCTGCCACAGAATGCACGTAAATATCTGTATGGCCGTCTTTTATACCTGAAAAAACGAAAAATAAACCATTATCAGAATACGAAAAGTCCAGAATTTTATCAATATAAAAAAGCTCTTGAGTTTCTATTTTTTTTGTATTTAATATATAATATGAAAGAAACATTTTGCCTTTCTGCTCGGTAATAATTGAAAGAAATTCACTTGATGGATGCCAAGTTAGAATCGGATATGAATAATCTGTTATTTGTTCTAATTTGCTACCTTTTGAAAAAATACGTTTTCGTTTACGATTTTGGGTGTTGTAAATCCATACAATATATTTTCCCTTTTCGTTTGTTGTGTAAGCAATGTAATTATCGTCAGCACTAATTTTTATTTGTTTATAAACTCGTGATTTTTTTGTTTTTTTTAGCAGTTTATCCGTTTCGGGGATATTTTTACCTATGTTTTCTTTATTAAATTTTGTTTTGTAATATTCAAACCAATCAATTAATAAATCTTTAAGAGGAATGCCTAGCACAAACATAAATCCTTTATCTACATTCTTGCTAAGTCTTGTGAGATAAACAACATTTGACACAACAGCATCGCCATAGTTGTCTGATATGTACTTCCAAAATGAATGTCCTGCATATACAGCATCATTTTCTGCTAATCGGTTAATTTTTTTGTATTTTTTAGTCAGTATTCCATCTCTAATTTTATTTTCAATAGATAAATCCCATTTTTTCGAATAGAATGAGATTAAGCCTTTCTCATACCATGAGGGAAGATTTAAAAGAGCTGTACTTGTAAGTCTGTCTTTAATGCTCCCACCGTATAACATATCTCTGAGGATAGCTTCGGTAATAGCTGCATCTATTTGTTGTTTATATTTGTGATGATTACCTTCAAAAAAAAGAAATACTTTATTGTTAATTATTCTTGTTTGTCCCCCAATATTATATTCTTGCTTTCCTGTTATTAACCCTATATTGCTTTGTTTAAAGTCTGAATGTTTATTATAGATAATAAAAATAATTCTACGTTCAAGAGTATGTTCAAGTTTATATTCTAGTTCACTAATTCTTGTTGATGCATATTTTGCAGTATATTCAGCCAAATTTTTACCACCCACATACATATAAGTATCGAACTTATCGAAACGATAATATTGCCAATAAAAGTCAATGTATTGAACCCTATTTTTTCCAAAACTCATTTGAAGTCCATTATAGAACTGAGCATAAGTTTTTGATAATGGTATTATTATCAAAAATAATACCAAGGCACAGGCAGATGATATTTTTGTTTTTTTGTTCAATTATTAAGATCAAATTTAAGAAATATCAATTCTTTGTTTAACTGCTTCGTAAACAATTATTGAAGTTGCAACAGACACATTTAATGATTCTATATTACCCAAAATTGGTATTTTAACAATCTTATCCGATTGATTAATAATTTCGTTAGCAATGCCAACATCTTCGGCTCCCATAACTATAGCCGATGGTACTTTAAAATCAACATCATAATAATAATCATCTGATTTTTCATCTGCAGCAACTATTTGTATCCCACTCTGTTTTAAAAAAATAATTGTCTTTTTAAGATTTTCGACACGACACACAGGAATTGTATGTAAAGCACCTGCCGATGTTTTAACCGCATCAGAATTTATAAGTGCGGAACCTTTAGTAGGAATAATAATTGCATTAACTCCGGCACATTCTGCTGTTCGTGCAATAGCTCCAAAATTTCTTACGTCGGTAACTTTATCTAAAACCAAAAATAGAGGAAGTTTTGCTTGCTCGTATAATTGAGGTAAAATGTATTCAATATTTTGGTATTCAATGCATGAAATAAATGCAATAACACCCTGATGATTTTTTTGTGATATTTTGTTTAATTTCTGAATAGGAACATACTGAAATGGTATTTCCCTTTCTTTAATTAAAGTGACCAATTCATAAAACAACTCGCCACGAGAATCTTTTTTTAAAAGAACCTTTTCAATTTCTTTGTTTGCTTTTATTGCTTCAATACACGCCCTAATTCCAAATATTTTGTCAGTATTCGATTTCATATGTTTATTTTATTTGTTACAATTATTAATTCATAGTTATTTAGCAATAGAAAAAACATGTCCGCTTCGCCAGGTATTAACAGCTTTAAACCAGCTGTCGTCGTAAACATCAGACCTGTTTAAAATATAATAATTATTGCTAAAAGGGTTCTCTGTTTTTTCGAAAGTGAAATCCATTGACATTGTTTTGGCTTTTTTTCCATAAATCCAACGTTCAATAGAGTCGTTTTTATAAATCATTGTTGGTATTCCGTAAACAACATAAATCATTCCTCTATCGGTTTTCCAACCTTCACTAAGCGAGGGGAAATAATAATTGGCAAGTTGCACTCTGCCATAATAAATTCTGATTAGTTCGCGTGCACGGTCAACATTTCCTGTTGCTAAAATCCATAAGCTGTCAACAGCTATTTTAGGGTTGTTATAAGCATTTAATTTTTTATATTCTCGAGAAGAAGTTAAATATTGCAAAGGTTCAAATAATTTTTCGGCACTTTGTACTCTCGGGTAATCATCTCCGTAATTAAACAAAGTTAAGCCTTCGTTTGACAGGGTGTCTTTTTGAAAGCGATAAAAACCTTTGTTTTGAAATTTGAAAATTACAGTATCAAAATTTTGAACATACCAAGTTGAATCGGGTTTGAAATCGATTTTATCATCAGGGTCGGAATCGAATGGAGGCAAAGGGACTCCAAACTTTTTTTTATAATAAGACACATACAAATTTTTAGTTTTTACACGATTGCTTTTAATAAAAAAGGGAGTGTTTTTGTTAAAATAGTTTTTAAAAACAGGCTTCTTTTTTACATTATCAAAAACCAAATAATTTTGAGCTGAATTATTTGTGGTTTTGTCAACCTCAATTAATGACGAAGTTTGTTTTTCGCTATTTAAATCAGAAATGGAAATGTCAATAAAACCTTTTTTGCCTGTTGCGAGCTTAACTGGTATGTAGGAAATATAATTATTGCTTAGGCCGTTTTCGCAAACATTTAATTTAAAAGATGCACTATCAATAAACTCTGATTTTTGAAGTGATTCGTAAAGTTGATATTGAATTAAAATTTTTGCTTGTTTAAATTTGGCTTTCTCTTCTTTTTTAATAAATAATAATTCTGGTCGGTAGATATTATAAAAAAGAAAAGAGACAGAATCTGAATTGTGATAAATGTAAAATTCGGGATGCAACCCCGTGCTTGTTGGATTATATAAATAAGAAACATTTTTGTCTGCAACCGAATAATAAATTGTTACACATGAGCTTACGACAAAAATTAAACTTATTGTTAAAAAAATATTTTTTTTTATGAAATTCATAAATACAAAAAAACAATGCTTAAAAGGCTGTGATAGAAAAAATTGCAAGTATGCCAAAATAATTTAGCAATAAAAAATAATAAAACTTATACAAATTAAGATATTATTTAAACAATATACAATTAGTGAGTTATAATTATCGTCTGTTTACTGTTTTTTTTGAGGTGTTTTTTTAGATTTGAATTCTTTGAAATTTTGCATTATTTTAATATAGATGTCGTATTCATTATTTTTGAGCAGATATTGAATGTCGAAATCACAAAATTTTATAAATTCATTAAGCTTATCACTTTTTAAGCCGGTTAATTCGCAAACTATTTTGTCGTTGTATTTTGAATTAATAATACGATTTATTTCGTCTTTCTTTAATAGTTGTTTGAGTTTGCGTTTTGATTTTTCTTTTTTGTTGAATTTTGAATAAAAAAATGAAATTGGGCCGCCTAATGGTGTTTCATCTAGAGCACGTCGTGGTCCATCGTAATTTGGAATTCCCGGAATATATATTGCTCTACCTTTCATCTTAATATGCTCAGGCAAATTTACATGAACAAAATCGTATCGGAATTGTGACTGTTTGCTTAGGGCGTAAATATTTACAACTGCCAATTTATAGTTTTTGTTGTTCATTATAATTTTAAAAAAATAGCTTACAGAGGTAGTGTCAGATATATAAAAAGATTTTTTTTCAAAACTCAACGAAGAAAAAAGAATTGTGTCTGTTCTTAAAATTGAAATTTTGAAAAATCCATTTGTGTCGCTAATTGTTCCCGTACGAGTTCTCTTATTAATTATGTTTACAAATGGAATGGGAGTAATGCTGTCGCTGTCGACAATAATTCCTGACACTTTTACAAAACTGCTATCGCTGTATGTTTGGGCATTAGCATAATTAAATGCAAATGGAATGAAAAGGATAGATATAAAAAACAGGAATCTCAAGTTATAAATAATGATATTTTTATGATATAACGTATAAGTTGTTATTTTTGTATCTGTTCTTGACAAAAATAAAAAAAATAAATTGCATTCATAATAATTTTAAAAAATAGGGCTGAAAAATTATTTACATATTTGTGTTCTACCATATAACTTTTTTAAATGAAAAAATATAAACATCTTTATTTCGATTTAGATAGAACTCTCTGGGATTTTGAAACAAATTCTTATGAGACCTTATTAGATATATTTTGTAAATATAATTTGCAAAAAAGCATTGAAAACAAAGATGTTTTTATTGAGGCATACAGGTATCATAATAAAAAATTATGGGAGGATTATGGTTTAGGAAAAATCAAAAAAAAAGAATTAATTACTAAACGGTTTCTTGTTACTCTCGAAGATTTTGATATTAATTTGGATTCATTGCCCGATATGGCAAAACAAATGGGCATTGATTATATAACAATAAGCCCAACAAAAACAAAAATATTTCCATATACACACGAAGCACTTTCATATCTTAAAGAAAGATATAAATTATATGTTCTTACTAACGGTTTTCGACAAGTTCAGATCACAAAACTTAAAAATTGTAATCTCGAACAGTATTTTACAAAATTGATTTGTTCTGAAGATGCTGGGACACAAAAACCCAAACCCGAAATTTTTAGGTATGCTTTAAAAACTGTTAATGCAAAAAAAATTGAAAGCATTATGATAGGAGATGATATGAATGTTGATATTTTAGGAGCAAAAAAAGTTGGTGTTGATCAGGTTTTTTTTAATCCTCAAAAGACTATTCATGATGAGAATCCCACCTTTGAAATAAATTCATTAATTCAGCTTTTAGATATTTTTGATTGATCTCAAGAGCCTTTTTTTTTAATAATTCATTGAAATTTAGTATATTTAAGAAAAATAGTTGCTTTTTTTTTTAAACTAAATTTTTTTAAAATGAATTTAGAATTTATACTTGAATACAATCCTGTATTATTAGCATTTGTTGCTGCAATTTTTACATGGGGTCTGACTGCATTGGGTTCTGCTATGGTTTTTTTCTTTAAGACCATAAACCCAAAAGTTTTAAATTTAATGCTTGGTTTTGCTGCAGGAGTAATGATTGCGGCCAGTTTTTGGTCTTTGTTAAATCCCGCAATAGAAATGTCTGAAAAAGCAGGAGTAATTCCTTGGATGCCTGCCGCAGTGGGTTTTTTGTCAGGAGGAGCGTTTTTATATTTGATTGACAAAGTACTGCCTCATTTACATTTAGGATTATCAATTGATAAGGCAGAAGGAATAAAAACATCATGGCAGAGAAGTGTTTTGTTGGTTTTGGCAATCACTTTGCATAATATTCCTGAGGGATTAGCTGTGGGAGTTGCATTTGGAGCATTGGCAGGTAATGCAACGGTTGGTGCACTTTCCGGAGCTGTTGTTTTGGCATTAGGTATTGGCTTGCAAAATTTTCCGGAAGGTGCAGCTGTCTCAATACCATTAAGACGAGAAGGATTCTCTCGATTGAAAGCATTTAATTATGGACAATTGTCAGGAATAGTTGAACCTATGGCTGCCGTATTAGGAGCATATTTAGTAACAATGGTTACTCCTTTGTTGCCATATGCACTTTCTTTTGCAGCCGGAGCAATGATATTTGTTGTTGTAGAAGAATTAATTCCAGAATCGCAAATGGGAAACGAAACAGATTTGTCAACAATTGGTGCAATGGTAGGTTTCACTTTAATGATGATACTTGATGTTGCGTTTGGATAAATTCGCAATTTGGAATAAATGTTACAAGGAAATTTTATTTTAATATTATTGGGGTGGGTATTTCGAAACATCTGTTGAATTAAATTTATTGTGTTTTTGGCAAAAAAAGTTTCACGAAAAACTAAATATTACAAAATTTAATTGTGATTAAGATTTATAAACAAATTGTAGATTAGTAATAATTTATTATATTTAAATTTTAAAAAGCAAAAGACTTTATTCGAAAATAAAAAAATGGAAAAAAACATTAAAATATTTCATTGGTTGCCACGTTTAATGTGCATTCTTGCGATTTTTTTTATTAGTTTGTTTGCAGCAGATTCCTTTTCTGCAGGACTAACCATTTGGCAACAGCTTGGGGCTTTTGCTATCCATCTTATTCCGTCATTTGTTTTAATTATACTTCTTCTTATTGCATGGAAATGGGAATTTATTGGTGGCTTAATTTTTATTTTAATTGGTCTTGGACTGAGTCCTTTTGTTTATATTCAAAATTATCAAATGAATCATTCAGTTTGGATGAGCCTCGGCATAATAGCTTCAATAACAATGCCTTTCGTTATTGTGGGAATCCTTTTTATTATAAGTAACTGTTTTAAAAAGAAATATTCAAAAAATTAATAACATAAGAATTTATGAATAAAAAAATTGAAATTACAGCCAATATTAGTCTTATAGTAATTGGCTTATTAGCTGGTGTGTTTTTTTTTAGGTCAGGAGAAAAAGACTTGAGTTTAATTTTATTCTCAATTGCTTTAGCATGCATTCTTTACCAATTTTTAGGTGGTATTGGAGATAGTAACTCATTTCAATTAGGAGCAATTAAGTTTGGAGGTGCTGCTGCAATATTAATAGGGTTTATGTTTTTTTTGAAAAAAGTTGTTTTTGTTCCAACGCCCGAAATTTACAAATTGAAAGTTTCTGAACAATATTGGTTTCCTGTAAGTGCTGAAACGGGGAAAATAAAAACTGTAATTTTTAAAAGTGCAGGCAATGAAATGCAATTTCCCAGTTCTTCAGACACCAAATATATTGAGGAAAGGAAAAACCATGAATATCAAATATCAAAAAAAAACAAGTCTCAATTTTGCCTCGAACTAAAGAGTAATCCTACAGATACTGTTGGATATGTTGACATAAACAATTTTAAGAACACTGGATTATTTAACAAAACGACTGTGGCTGAAGATGAAAAAAGAATTCAAATTTTTAAGCTTTATCCTGACAGAGATTCTCTAAATTCATCAAAAAAATTAGAATCGGTTTTTCTTCCATTTGAAATTAAAGTCTTTAATACATCTCGGTTTAGTATTGAGCCCTACTATAATAATTATGAAATTGTAAAAAGAACAAGTTATATAATTCCGGGTAGTGAAAAAGATGAGGTCTATGTTGTTTTTTTAGAACAGGCAAATTCTTCAGATTCTGTCAAATTTAATCGATATTCGAAGTGGTTGGTGAAAAAAATGAAATATAAGATAGAGGAGTAATCTCTATCTTATATTAAAACTGAAGAAATTTATATTTTTATTTTTTCCAAAAAGCAGGTGTCAATAATATTAGTACAGAAAATAATTCTAATCTACCTATTAACATCATAAAAGATAATATCCATTTGCCTTCTGTAGGAACTAATGCAAAATTATTTACAGGACCCACGGAGCCAAGACCGGGACCAATACCGCCCATTGTAGTAACAACAGCTCCCATGGATGAGACAAAATCCATACCGAAAAAAGTAAGAAATAACGAACCTGTAATAAAAATTACGATGTATGTTAAAAAGAATGCCTGAACTTTAAAAATTATGTCGTTGGAAATAACACTTCCATTATAACGAACAGGTATTACTGCCGAGGGATGTAGCATTCGTTTAAATTCGGTAATAGAATTTTTAAAAAGGAGAAAGTGTCGTAATACTTTTATTCCACCGGCAGTTGAGCCAACAGACCCCCCAACAAACATTAATATAAAAAGAAAAAACCACAAAAATTTTGCCCAGCTTGTATAATCGGCAGTAACAAAACCCGTGCATGTTACAATACTTGTTACTTGAAAAAGTGCATCACGAAATGACTTTTCTATTGTGGCATTAGTTCTTATTAAAAAGAATGCAATAATAATTGTAGAAATTAAAATGATTAAAAGATAGAATTTATATTCTTGATTTTTGAAAATTTTTTTGAATTTTCCATTGATTAAATAGTAATGAAGAGTGAAATTTGTTCCTGCCATAATCATAAAAAAAATAATGACATATTGTATATATGGGGAAAAGGCAGCAACACTCGCATTTTTAGTAGAAAAACCACCTGAGGCTAAAGTAGCAAAGGAGTGACATAAAGCGTCGAATATGTCCATTCCTCCAAATTTTAGCATAATTGTTTCTATAAGCACGAGTGCAATATATATAACCCATAATCTTCGGGCTGTTTCACGCATTTTAGGATGTAGTTTATCGGGAGTTACACCGGAAGCCTCTGCATTAAATAGCTGCATGCCACCAACTCCTAAAAAAGGTAAAATGGCAACAGTTAAAACCAGAATTCCCATACCACCAATTAGGTGAGTCATGCTACGCCAAAATAATATTCCGTGAGGCAATATTTCAATGTCATTTAAAATTGAAGCTCCTGTTGTCGTAAAACCTGACATTGTTTCAAAAAAAGCATTTGTAAACGAAGGTATTGAACCGCTTAAAATATAAGGTAAGGAACCAAAAATAGAATATATTATCCATACCATTGTTACAATAATAAAACCTTCTCGTTTGCCAACAGCACGTTTAACATCGCGTGTAATAATCCATAGAATGAAACCAACAGAAATTGTTATTGCAGAAGATTTTAAAAAAGGAATTAAATCATTTTCATGATAAATAATTGACACAATAGCAGGAATGAGCATAAATATGCCTTCAACGATAAGTAAAAAACCGATTAAATTTAAAATTAATTTTTTGTTTAGCATCTATTGATAGTAATATTTTTAAGTGTTGAGACCTTTCAGAATTCGAAAGAAATAGAAAAGTCAGATTGTTTATAAAAAAATTAATTAAAAAAATCTTTCACTTTATTTATTGCAGAGGGCAATGAAAAGACAACAACTTTATCATCGGCTTGAACCAATGTATCCCCTTTGCAAATAAAACTCAGTTTATCTCTAACTAAACCACCAAGTATTGCATCCTTAGGGAAATTGATATTTTTAATTATGTCTTTAGTTATTTTTGCGTTTTCACGAACAACAAATTCTAATACTTCTGCATTTGCTGATGTTAAACGCACAACAGAAGTAACATTTGCATTAATTGTGAAACGAGATATATAACTAGCTGCTATAAGTTTTTTATTTATGATGGCATCAATACCCATTTTTTCAGCTATATCAATATAATCAATATTTTCGACAGCTGCAATCGTTTTTTTTACCCCAGCTTTTCTGGCAAGTAGGCACGACAACATATTTAATTCAGGATTACCTGTTACAGCAATCAGAGCGTCCATTTTACCCAAATCTTCTTCGCATAAAAAATCATTGTCTCTGCAATCGCCATTAATAACCAGAGTGTTAGTTAAGGAGTCGGCTAATTCAAAAGCTTTTGCTCTATCAATTTCAATTAGTTTTACGTTATTACTGTTTTGAAGAGATTTTGCTGAGCGAATACCAATTCTACTTCCACCAAGAATCATTATATTTTTAACATGTAAATTTTTGATTCCTGAATATATTTTTAATTTTTTTATGCTTTCTTTTTTTGTTATTACATAAACAATATCATTTTCTAGAAGAATATCATCACCCCTTGGGATTATGGTTTTCCCGTCGCGAGTTATTGCAACAGCTCTGTAAGATAAGTTTTTGTCAATTTTTACAGCTTCAAAAAGAGTTTTGTTAACAATTGGGGCATCTTTGCTAAGTTTAATTGCAAACAAAGATAATTTGCCTTTCGAAAAATTAAATATTTCCGAGGTGCCAGATTGATGTAGTAATTTTACAATTTCTTTAGCAGCTAATCTTTGAGGATAAACAATATTGTCAATACCAAGAGTTTTAAAATGAATTTTGTTTTCATCTTTTAGGTATTCATGAGAATCAATTCGGGCAATAGTTTTTTTTGAACCAAGTCTTTTTGCGAGCATGGCTGCAATAATATTTGTTTCTTCCGAATGTGCAACAGCAATGAACAAATCAGATTTGTCTACTTCAGCTTCTTTTAAAGTTTTAAATGATGTTGATGAACCTTGCAATGTTAACAAATCAAGGTGTGCACCAACATTGTTTAATGATTCTGAATCTGGATCAATTATAATAATATCATGCTTTTCATCTGACAACATTTTTGCCAAATATTTTCCTACTTCTCCAGCTCCAGCTAAAATTATCCTCATTTTTATTCTTCCTTTAAATGGCAAATTAATATATAATATCACTAATTAACTAAAAGTTTATGGTTTTTTTTATTTCTAGTTTCAACGATTTACATATCAACCTGATATGCTCCTAAATCAGCTACTGAATGACAATTAATATTATATAAGTTGCAATCTTTTGTCCAAGTGTTTTTTTCCCATTTTGAGTTTGAAGAATCGATTATTATTTGCTTCACATCAAATTGTGTTATAATATCGTAAATGGAAAAATTAACATTGTTCGATAAAATTAAATAATCAAGGTAAATCCTTTTTTTTATTTTAGGTGATTTATAAATATTCTGGTTTAAAATTAAAAAGCGTTTACCTGTAAAATTAATAAAGTTTTTTTTGATAAAAAAAAAGCTAGAATTGAAATATTCATTATTATTTTTTAACAAATTGTTGTTTGAATTATTAATGCTGGCAACAAATTCGTTTTTTAGTCCTAATTTTAACCAGTTGTTTTCAACTTGATATTTAAAGTCGTTTCCATAATTGCTTTCATCAATATCTGTGAAAAAAATATTCTTCTTGCCTTTTATAAAATTATATGCACTTACGTTTTTAATATTGTATACAATAAATTTTGTTTGTTTGTTTAGATTATATGATTGGTAAATATTAATGATTAGGAAAATTATAACTGAAGACAAGGCAAGTTTAAGATATTTGGCTTTGTGAAAAATAAAAAACAAGCTCACTAAAATTATTATTAAATAAATGATTATTACCTGATAATTATCAAAATAAATATTTTTTGTGGTTGAATAAGGTAAACTCTCAATAAAACTCACAGCTGAATTTAACCATTTTACTGATGTTGATAAAATTTTGGCAATTATCAATGCTATTGGATTAAAAAAAGAAAATATAAATAACAATATTGCTAAATAGATTAACACTGTTGCAAAAGGAATAACAATTATGTTTGTTAGTAGAAAATAATTTGGAAATTTGTGGAAATAAAATATTGCAATAGGGAAGGTTGATAACTGAGCGGCTATTGAAACGGAAGTTAAGGACCATATTTTGTCGACAAAAAAATTTTTAAATTCGAAAACAGAGTATATTCTTTGATAGAAGAAAACAATACCTGTAACAGCCAGATAGGATAATTGAAATCCAACATCATAAATATAAAAAGGATTAAAGATTAACAATAAAAATGCAGAAGCCGCAATAGTGTTATAAATGTTAGTGTTGCGTTTTATTGCTCTTCCAATTGCAACAAAAGAAAACATTAAAGATGAACGCATTACAGAAGGAGACAAGCCGGTTAAAAAAGCATAGCACCACAAAAAGATTATAATTAAAAAAAATTTCAGTAAAATAAGTATAGATTTCTTGTTAAGAAAAGATAATAAGTAGTTAAGAATAACATAAATAATTCCAACGTGCAAACCAGAAACAGCCAAAATATGCATTGCTCCAGAAGAGGAATACGCTCTTTTTGTCTGCTCGTCTAACTTGTCTTTGTATCCTAATGTTAATGCAGAAAGGACAGCAAAGTTTTTGTCTTTTATATTGTTTTGTGAATAAATTGACAGCAGATATTTTCTCAAATTTGCAGCATATAAAAAAATAGCACTCCCTTCATTTTTGGACAAAATTTCCCAGTTATTTGATTGAATATATGCTTGCCTGGATATTAAGTGAAAAGCCATATATTTACTATAATCGAACTCATTGGGATTACCCGGGTTTTTTATCGTTGATAATATTGAATTAAACATTAGTTGGTTGCCAATGTTAATTTTTTTTGACAGACTATCTTTTTGTATATACACAATTGCTTGTCCATTTGTATTTATCCACCGATTTTCTTTTTTTATTGAATTAACTTCAACAATTAATTTTATTGATTTTAATTTTTCTACAGGTTGTTTTGTGATTGTTGCAATTACCAAACCCTTATCGTCTTTTTTTGAAGTTAAAAATTTATTATTTTGCAGGATTACAATTTCAATGCCGGCAAAAAATAAGATTAAAGAAATAACAATACCCAAAATCCATCTCGTTTTATAATTGCTATTAAGTTTTTTAATTTTTATTAAAACCAGATATAATAAAAAGAGAGACGTTATTATATAAAAACAATATTGAAGGTTTAATGAAAATTGGATTTGGAATATTATCCCGATTATGAATGGTGTTATTAATCGAACAATTGGTATTTGATGAAAATCCTCTTGTAGTGACATCCTATTCTTTAAAATATATATAAATATATTAAATAAACTTGTTTAAAACTAACTTGTTGAAAAATAAAGCGAATATAAATCACTACATTATGGTATTGCTGAGAAGCACAAATAGATTTATTTTTGCGTGTAATTAATATAATTTAAAATATAAGGATGAGGAACTATATAGTAATAATCGTTTTTTCAATAATATTTGTGATCGTTTTATCTTTTATAACGCAGAAAAAGCATCTTGGGAAAAGCCCAATAAATAGGTGCTTATTTTTTTTAGGTAAGTTTTCAATGTTTGTAAGCTGGATATTCTTTTTTATTAAAGCCTTATTCCCAAATTATTTTCAATTAGTTTCGCCAATTTTTTTTGAATGGATTGCCGTTTCATTATTATTGTTCGCAATAGTAATTGAGTTGCTTGCTTTTTTTACACTTGGGAAGTTATCAAAATTTGGTTTGCCTGAGCATAAATCGGTTTTAATAACAAAGGGTGTTTATCGCATAAGCAGAAATCCAATGTATGTAGCTTTTGACTTAATTTGCATTGCGTCGTCAATTTTTCATCCAAATATAATCAATATTGGTTTTTCAATTATTGGAATTGTTATTCATCACAAAATTATTCTTGGCGAAGAGAATTTTTTAAAAACTAATTATTGCGATGAATGGTACAAATATGAAAAAAGAACGAGACGTTATTTGTAAATTTTCATTTTAAAAGTTTAATTTTCATCAATATAAATAATTAGTTCCTCTTTAGCATTTTTCCACACATTTTCAATTTCTTTAATCATATCTGGCACTTGAGATAGATTTGAATTTGTAGCAGCGAGTTTTTCAATGTTTTTTGATGTGTTGCTAATATCGGAGAGACCTAAATAATTTAGGGTTGTTTTTAACGAATGTGCGTTGATTCGTAAACCTTTAAAATTATTGCTTTCGTAGTTTTTGCTAAGGTCTTTTATTTGAATGGGAATATTATCTAGTGAAAGCTTTAATATTTTTTTAATTTTCGCCCCATTACCATTATACACTTTGTTTAACAAATCTAAATTTATGAGTTTAGCTTTTTTTTCAGTCATTAATGGAACTTGCTTTTTAACATTGACTTTGGTGAATTGAGTTGGTCCAATTAAGTTTTTAATTTTTTCGAACAATTCATTAGGGTCAAAAGGTTTTGTAATATAATCGTTCATGCCTAATGATAAACATTTTTTTCTTTCAGATGTCATTGCATGGGCAGACATTCCAAGAATTGGAATTTTGCATTTATTATTATCAAGGTTTCTGATTAATTTTGTTGCTTCATAGCCATCCATAACAGGCATTTGGATATCCATAATAACAATGTTGTAGTCATTTTCTTTAATTTTATCCACACCATCTTTGCCATTTACAGCAACATCAATATTTAAATTTTTATTGTAAAATTTTAGAGTGTCAACAACGATTGTAACGTTAATAGGGTTATCTTCAACTAATAATATATTACCCGAATAATTTATATTTTTTTTAATTTTAGACTTTGATTCTTTATACTTGATTTTTGAGTTTTCTCCTTTTTTATAAAGAATAGTGAAGCTGAAGGTTGATCCCTTTCCTTCTTCACTAATAACAGAGAGATGGCCACCTTGCACTTCTACTAAACGTTTTACAATAGATAGTCCTAATCCGGTGCCACTAAATATTCGAGTTGTGTGGTTTTCTCCTTGAGTAAAACTTTCAAAAATTAAACTGAGTTGTTTTTGGCTTATACCAATTCCAGTATCAGAAATTTTAAACAATAGCATTATTTCATTTTCTCTTTCTTCAAGTGTAGAAACGGATATATTTATATAGCCTTTAGCAGGAGTAAATTTAATGGCATTGTCGACTAAGTTCAAAAGAATTTGATTTAAGCGAAAGGGATCACCCAGAAAATATAATGGAACATCGTCATCAATATTACTATTTAATTTAACTCCGTTTTCATAAGATTTTAAAGAAACTGTGTTTAAGAAATTATTAAACACGTCTCTAAAATTAAAATTAATATATTCTATTTTGAGTTTGCCTGCTTCAATTTTTGAAAAATCTAAAATGTCGTTAATAATCATTAAAAGATTATCACTAGAAGATTTAATATCGTTTAAATATGAAAATTGTTTTTTGCTTAGAGGGGTTTTTTGTAGCAAATTTGTGAAGCCAATAATAACATTTAAGGGTGTTCTTATTTCGTGACTTGTATTAGCAAGAAACATTTCTTTAGACTTAACACTTTGCTTAACTTTTTCATAAGCTCTCTCCAGCTCGGCATTTTGATTGATGATTTTGGATGTGCGAATTTTAATTTTTTGTGCTAAAATTTTTCTTTCTTTTTTTGAATTTTTTTCACGTATTTTTAAAAAAGAAACAATAATTAAAAAAGAAACAATAAAAATTAGAGTTTTAAAAATTAGAGTTTTCCAAAAAGGTGGCGAAATAATAATTTTAACCGAACTTGGGGTTTCGTTCCACAGCTCATCATCATTTGACCCTTTCACTTTAAATATATAAGTTCCATGAGGGATGTTAGTGTAGTTTGCAAAATTTCGTGATCCCGCATAATTCCAATCCTCATCAAAATTTTCTAATTTATATTGATATTTATTTTCTTGATGGTTTGTGAAATCTAAAGCAGAAAATTTAAAAGAAAAAAAGTTTTGTTTGTAGTTTAAATTTATAACTTTTGTGTAGTTTGTTTTTTTATTAAGGGGTGAGTTTTGTCCAATTTTAACAGGTTTATTAAAAATCAAGAAATCTGTTATAATAACATTAGGTAGGTGCTTGTTATATTTTATGCTATCTGGATTAAAAATGTTAATTCCATTAATCCCTCCAAAAATTAAATCTCCGTTCTTGCTTTTTACCGAAGCTCCAATGCTAAAATCGTTATTTTGAAGACCATCATAAATATTAAAACTTTTAATTTTTTTGTTTTTTGAATTTAAGAGTATTAAATTATTAACTGTGCTAAGCCATAAATTCCAACTATCATCTTCAATAATTCCATATATTGCACTACTAACGACCTCTTTATTTTTTGTAAATAATGAAAAAAAATCATTTTCTCTGTCATATACATCTATTCCTCTACCTGTTCCAACTAACAATGTGCCTGTTCTAGTTTCTGATATTGAAAAGATTTCGTTACTGCTAATTGTTTTGTCATTATTAGTAATATTAAAATATTTAGAAAATGTTTCAGATTCGTAATTAAATAAATTTAATCCATTGTTTGTGCCAACCCATAAGTTGCCAAAAGAATCTTGAAAAATTGTCCAAATAAAATTATTGCTAATACTTTCATCATTGAGAGAGTTGTGTTTATAATGAATAAATCTATTGTTTTTTTTGTCAAATTTGTCTAATCCGTTAACAGTGCCAATCCAAAGGTTTTTATATTTATCCTCATAAATAGATCTTATTTTATTATTTACAATACTTGATAAAAGTTTTGAGCTGTTTTTATAATGAGTGAATAGATTTTTTTTTGTGTCATAACTGTTAAGTCCTTCTCCATCTGTTCCAATCCACATTATTCCTTTTCTGTCTTGGTATATAACCGAAATGTCGTTGCAACTTAAACTGTTTTTGTTTTTTGGATTGCAATAATAATGTGTAAATTTTTTTTTCTTTCGGTCATAAGTGTCTAGTCCTCCGCCAACATCAGTTCCAATCCATATTAATCCATTTTTATCTTCATAAATAGTTCTTACCCTATTATTTCCAAGACTATTATCATCATTTAATTTGTGTCCGAAATGTGTAAATTTTTGAGGCTTTAAGTTTATTTTATTTAAACCTCCTCCTCTTGTTGCAATCCATAAATTTTGAGCATTATCTTCATATATATCTCTCACATCATTATATCCAATAGAGTTTTTATCATTAGGATCGTTTATATATCTTATAAATGATTTTTTTTCTTTGTCGAATTTTAAAAGTCCACCAATATGAGTTCCTACCCACAAGTTTCTATTATGGTCTTCAAATATTTTGTTCACAGAATTCACCTCGTTGTTATTAGAAAACAAATAATGATGTGAAAAAGTTTCTGTTTTTGGATTAAATAAATCTAGTCCGACAGCTGTTCCTAACCATAAATTACCAAATTTGTCAATAAACGTTGTCCTTATTTGTTTATGGCTAATGCTTTGATTATTATTAGAATCATGTATAAATATTTTAAATTTTTTGGTTTTTTTATCGAATCGATTTAATCCGTTGCTTGTTGCAATCCACAAATATCCGAGTGAATCTTCTGAAATTGACCAAATTCTATCATTACTAATTGAGTTGATGTCTCTAACATCATGTTTGTACGAAGAAAAATTATCAGCCTCTCTATTGTATTTGTTTAGTCCTCCTCCTGCTGTTCCAATCCATAAGGTGTTATTGCTGTCTTCGAAAATTATTTGAGCACGATTATTACTGAGGCTTGAAGAATTTTTTGGATTAGTTTTATAATGGGTAATTTTATTATTAATGGGATTTAATTTATCTAAACCACCGCCCCATGTTCCAATCCAGATAAAACCAAGGTGGTCTTGAATAATTTTTGAAATACTATTTTTTGAAATAGAGTTAATATCCAGAGGATCGTGCAAAAAAATATCAAAAGAATAGCCATCATACTTATTTAGTCCTCTATCTTGAGTCCCAAACCACATAAAGCCTTGCTCATCTTGCAAAATTGAATAGACGGTGCTTTGAGATAGCCCATCTTTAATTGATAAATGTTCAAACGTTACTTGTTCATCCTGAGCATAAGAGGAATTAAAAAATAAAGGGAATAATATTAAAAAGAAATATAGTTTAGAAATTTTCATAAAACACCTTGTTTTTTTAATTAGTTAAGATATTTGATTTTGTGGTTTTTTTAAAAAAAATTAAAGTAATATATATTTTAGAATATAGCAAAAAAAAACCCTTTCAGAAAAGGGTTTTTTAGTTATAGACGAGAGAAAAATTATTTCAGTAGAGTTAATCCTTCAGGTTTCATCACCCAATAGTGGCCAAGCATATTATCGTCAAAAGTATTTGTTGTGTTTTCAATATCAAAAATTACATCTTCCATATTCTGATTTAAATAAATAACTTTACCAACAGGTATTTTTAGACTTAGAAAAATCTTCTGATTTTTCCACTCTTGCCTAGCTTTTATTGAAAAATAATTATCAAAAAATATAGTACTGTCATTTTCTGAAAAGTTATAGGTAATTTTTTTTGCATTATTAACACAATTTTTTTCAGAAGAACCATTGGATATACGCTTAATTTTTAATTCACATTTTTCATTATTATCTGTTGATTGAACAATGTTTAATTTTGGTCTCCCGAATAAGTAATTTTTATCATCAATAACCAATACTTTATATTTATCAAATACAATTTTTCTTTCAGTGTAATTGTTTAATGTGTCTGGTGATGTTTGAAGATAAATAGTGTTGGTTTTTAATTTGTTAAATTTTTCATATTTCACGTAATTGCTTGTTTTTGAGTAATTATGTACTTGATTTAAGCCGGTTGCTAATAGAATTACTAAGCCGATTAACCACAAAGCCAACAAACCAAATCCAATAAACTTATTGTTTGATTTAAATTTGAAAATCATTAATAATCCGGCATAAATTAAAAGAATTAAAGGGATTGATATTGTAAGCAATATGCCTATGAGAAATAGAGTTGTGGAAATTGTTCCTGCTGCCGACAAGAAGGTTGGGAATATAAGAGAGTTGAATGTGAAAGGCCACAAAATATGTCCCCAAAATAATGCACTTGTTATTCCTGCAATAGAAATCACGCCACTAATTGTAAAAGCTATTCCTATAATTATTAGAATTGCTTTTAAACAAATTTTTAAAAATTCACCAAGAAAGCCAAAAAATTGAGAAAATATATTTCGTGCCTTTTTATATCCCTTTGTGTTACTTAGGTTATTCAAATTATCTTTTACATCGTCATATTCTTTTTTTATTGACTTTTCAATATTTGGGATATTAACTCGTTCTCCTTTCATTTCTAATTTTTGAGCTCTTGTTTCTGCCCTAGGAATTATTACCCATAAAATTAAATATATGAATATGCTTGTCCCATAAAAAAATACAGAAATAAAGAAAATTAGTCTTAAGATTATAGGATCAATACCAAAATATTCACTAATACCGGAACAAACACCTCCCAGAATCATATTTTCAGGATTTCGGTAAATTCTTTTTTTTATTTTAGTTTTTTTCTTTTCTTTTTCCTTCATTTCTTCGTCATCGAAAAAATCTTCTGGGTTTCCCATTATTGAAATAACATTGTCAACATCGGCAAGAGTTATGACTTGTTTTGCTTCAGAAATTTTTTCATGAAATAATTCAGCAATACGTGCTTCAATATCTGTTACAATCTCTCGCCCACCGTCAAGTGATGAAAAATGTTCATTTATTTCACCTAGATACTTTTTAAGTTTTTCATAAGCATCATCATCAATATTGAAAATTATTGCGTTAATATTAATTGTGAATGTCTTTTTCATTTTTTCATTTTTAAAATTTATTAATTAATTCAACGGCGTCAACAAGTTCTTTCCACGAAGTGTCAAGTTCCTGTAAAAAATCATCGCCTTTCGGACTTAATTTGTAGTATTTGCGTGGAGGCCCTTGAGTAGATTCTTCCCATCTGTAGCTTAATAATTCTGCATTTTTTAAGCGAGTTAAAAGAGGGTAAAGTGTTCCTTCAACAACTATCATCTTTGCTTCTTTTAATTTGTTTATGATGTCGGAAGCATAACAATCTTTTTTCGATAATATTGAAAGAATACAATACTCAAGAATCCCTTTCCTCATTTGTGCTTTTGTATTCTCAATTTTCATACGTTTGTTTTTTAATATTAAAATAATTTTTTATTGCCATTAGTAATTAAGTCGAAATTTGGCTTCGCCGTCATTTGTTGTCGTTTATTTCACGTCATTTATTGTCATTGATAGTCATTTAGTTATTAATTTCTAATTTCAAGTTTCCAACTTTATCTGTTAATAATTTATTTTTTTTGTTTAACTTTATTGTGTATTTCAAAAAGGTTTGTTTTAGAACATTACAAATATAATATATTACATACTACTATGCAATACATAGTAGTATAAACTTTTTAAAAAAATATTAATTGTCTCTTTGTTAGTACGTTATAACTAAAAAATTTTTCATGAAATTTGCCGGGAATATATTGAAAATGAGAACAAGCCTAAAAAATGGTTTGGTTGACTATTTTTTACCTATTGGGAACGATTTAATTTATGTAAATGAATTGATTGGGAAGAATATTAAGCTTAATTATAATGGTAATATAAATTGCATTAATTGCGGTAGAAAAATAAGCAAAACCTATTTTCAGGGTTATTGCTACAATTGTTTTATAAGCTTACCTGAGACAGATGAGGGCATACTTCGTCCTGAATTATGCAAAGCTCATCTTGGTATTTCAAGAGACATGGAATGGGCTAAACAGAATTGTTTGCAGCCACATTATGTTTATCTTGCTCTTTCGAGCGATGTGAAAGTTGGAGTAACCAGAGCGACCCAAGTTCCTACACGATGGATTGACCAAGGTGCAAGCCAAGCAATAAAATTTGCACAAACACCTAACAGATATATAGCAGGATTAATTGAAGTTGCTCTAAAAAAAATTATGAGAGATAAAACAAATTGGAGGAAAATGCTAACGAATAAAATTGCAACAGATGTTAATTTAATATTTGAAAAACAAAAAGCGGTATTTTCTTTATCAGATGAACTAAGACAATATATAGAAAATGATAATGATGTTACAACAATAAATTATCCTGTTATTAAATATCCCGAAAAGGTAAAAAGTTTAAGTTTCGACAAACAAAGTGAAATAAACAAAAAGCTAATTGGCATAAAAGGTCAATATCTTATTTTTGATGATTCTATGGTATTGAATATCAGAAAACATAATGGGTATTTTGTTGAGGTTGGGTAGGTCTTTAATACAATGCGATAAGCGGTTTAGAACTGTAATCGCTGACTGATCAGGAACTCGGTTGCCTGCATACAAGGAATCCGATTAGCGGTTACAACCCGCTTATCGGATGTTTAAATTTTCCAATTTTCATTAGCAATGCCATATATGGCTTTGTACATAATCCCCAATTTTATTGGGTTTTAATCCAAATTTTATTTTTGGCTAAAGCCAACCACCTGTTATATTTACCACAACGTTATTACTTCGACAAACTCAGCAGCCTCTTGCCGTTGCTAATTACATTAATAGTTCATAATAAGGTTAAATTCCTGTGAAATTTTTATATTTGTTTGAAAATAAAATGAGATTAATAACAAAATTTATTTTTCGGAAATAAAATATATGTAATATGACTAAACTAAATGATATTATTAACTTACTTGAAGTAAAAATTGGCAATGAAAATAATTTTGAAAAAAGGCTTAAAGAAAGTTTTACAGAGGATAAAAAAGATTATAGGGAAAAATTAATCCATGTATTATTTGATTATATTGTAATAAATCATGATAATGAGAATAATGAAATAGATATTTTTCTTGAAAAGAATAATTATCAAAAAATTTCAGAAGCTTTAAACCTTATAAATAAAGTATATTGCGAATGTTTTAATAGCAAAAATATTTTTACAATAGAAAAGTTTAAAGCATCAGGCTGTTTATATGAAGATAGTATTAGTGATAATGATATTTGTTTTGTATTTAATTTATCTCTTGTAAAATTTGAAATAAGAATTTCGGTAAAAATGGAGATTAAATCATAAACATATAGCTTAATTTTTTGCGGTTTAATAGTTTAATAAATATATTTAATTGTAAGCAGTAGGTGTAAATTAACGATTAGCAGTTATATAATTTTAATTGACAGGCTAATTATTTGCATAGACGCTAATAATACTATGCGATAAGCGGATTGTAACCGCTAATCGCTGGCTGACCAGGAGTTCGGTTAGCGGTTACAATCCGTTTATCGGATGTTAACGAATAGATTCAAAATAATGGAGAACTACTTAATTTTGAATCTTCGACTTCAAAGCCAACCAGCTTTGCTAACTTTAACACTTTATTTTTATTATCAATATTTATATCCGGGGATAAAATAACTTTATCAATTAATTTAGAAATATCAATATTAACAAGTATACCTTTATTATTTGGTTGTTTTTCCCAGTAATCTGGATTATGGATAATTTCTTCTTTGTGTATTATAAGCCTAAATTCATTCTCATCTTTATATTCATTTTTCTTGTGAATTAATGGTGCAATAAAATTAAGAGAATATGGATAATCATTTCCAAACCAAGAATCTTTATCATAATCAATATATCTCACTTTACTTGGCCATATATTTTCTTTTGATTTTTTCAGAGACTCATACAATTTTTCTTTTTTTGTTTTAATTGCTATTCCTTTTCCTTTAGAATAAGAAGCCCACATTAAATTTGATTCCGAATCCCCAATATACCAACAATTAACTACAGAACTTCTCCTGTACTCTTTATGCATATATGTAAAACCTTCTTGAGAAGACTTGCTTTTTCGTTTCCTAAATTCAAATTCTTTTTTAGGTATAGATCCTTCAAATTTGTCATCAAAAAGATCTGCTCTACAAAAAAATAACAATTTCTTATTAATTAAGTATTCAAATTTATCTAAATTCATATATCGCCATAAAACAGAATTGTCTTCTAATGGTATTAAAAATTTATTGTTTGATTTTATCATTTAGCCTATAATTAATTTTTATCTTTTGTTTAATACGCCCTATAAAAAATTGAAAATCAAACAAATAGATATTCAATTCATATATTTGTTTAATAAATTTTATTCTCATTAACAATAATTTCACCTCGCCAGCTGGGTAATTGCTTTTAAAAGTAAATGCTAAGATATAGAATGGATATCAGTGTAATATACACCATCTAAATTTATTACATTACTGCCTTTTAATATAACCTTATCCCCATCTAACGCTGCAACAAAACTCGAATTTAATTCGAATCCAAAACGTATAGGAACACCACTAATCATTTCTCCATTTTTGTTGCATGGTAATGCACTTATTTTAATAAATTGTTTATTCATTATCTAAATTTTTAATATTTAATGTAAAAATATTAAAAAGCTTAATTTATTACAATTATTACCCTAAAAAAACAAATTCTGTATAGCTAATAGTTAAGCAATTAATAAAAAAAGGTACAGAAAAGCAACCAAAAAAAATAGGTTGTTGAGAAAAACATAGTTCATAATAAACTTTTTAATAACATTTCAAATTTTGTCTAATACACTCAAAATATATTGAGATTTTATGGCTGTTGCACCAAAATTTAAATTGCGATTAACATTAATTATTTTTTCGGTTGGACTATATAAAATTTGCCTTCCTTCAAAACTTTTTCTCCAAAAATTTCTTCTAATTTATTTTTCGTTTGAGTACGTACAAGTTCTAACGGTTTTCCTTGAATAATATAGTCTTTAGATTTTAAATCAGATTTTACATCTGAAAAATAGTATAAATACTTTAGGATTATTTCTGCAGCGTATATTTTGTAATCTTTGGTTGAATACTTAACGATACCTTCTACCTTACCATCTTTAATAATTCTATAACTTCTCGTCCAAAGTACCATCAGTTGTATTTAATTTTATAATTATTAGGGCAGTCAATATGATTGTCAGGTATTTCAAATTTCTTTTTTATTCCATCTAAAAAACCATTAAATTCTTTTGCTAACCATAAATATTTTTCCCGTACTTTTTTGTCCTTTGTATCTAAATTTTTTTCGATTGTCACACTTATATTAATTATCTTAAGAATTGGAAGATTACTTAGTAACGATTCATATCTTAAATGATATTCTTTAAAGAAGTTAAATGTGTTTAAATATTTGAAATTATCAGATGATTTCGCAATTAACATTTTTAGCAAGTTTGTATTTTTAAAGTTGTCATGATTAAAAATAGCTTGGTCTATTAAAATTCTTGGATAAATTGCTTTTTTATTTTCAATTTCATATGCCTTTATCATTCCTGGGCCAAAACAAAACTCATTTTTATGAATTAATTCCCCTATAGTAATTCCCCCTCTTAATAATACTCCATGTTCAAATAGTCTCAGTTGCGTAGTAATAAGTTTGTCCAGTAATTCTTCAAGACATTCATTTAATAAACTAACTTTATATGAAATAATAACTGAGTCTGAGAAAATTGAAACTTGTCTATCTTTTTCAGGACTATTTTCATAATCGAGCTTCGTTTCTGCATCTTGTAACTCAGGCTCCAATCTTGCTTCCGAATGTAAAATCTGAAGTGCAGAGACTAAGTTTTCTAGAGGATTCGAAGTTTCTGATATGCCAGTTGTAATTTTGGGATTTTTTATTAAATCTGAGAATCCTAAAATATCTATAAATGCAATTAATCTTGTCTCGTATTTTTTCATTAAAAATTTATTTTGAAGTAAAATTATTCAATAAATAAGAAAGTAGAAAATATTAATCAAAAAATAAATTTTCCTTATAGCTTTTAGTTAAACATTTTGTGTTTTAGGAATATAAAATTGTTATTTTTTTTAGAGTCCTCATTTTGTCATTGTTTATTTTTGGTATTTATTTTTTTAGCTTTTTTGCTTTCCCCCAAAATAGTTTTTGCATTTACAGGACTTACTACATTTTTGCCTGTTTTTGCTTCAAGTTCTTTTCTGGCTACTTTAGCTACATTGCCACCTTGATGTGCTACTTTTTTGTTTTTCTTAAAGTTTTTTGGCTTTACTGCTTGCGAAATATCTTTTGTAGATGCTTCAGCAAGCCCCGTTAGATAGTTCTTTATTCTATTCTTAATATATCGTTTACCCCATGATGTTTTCAAATATTTTTCTCGATGTATTGCATCTTTTTGAGACAAGCAACCTTCAAAATAAACGAGTTTTAATGGTGTTCTTTTTTTTGTCGAAATCACATTACCTCCATTATGTTCATTTATTCTTTTTCGCAAATCAGATGTATAACCTGTATAAAAATTGTTATCTCTCTCCGATTGCAATATGTAAATATAATATATCATTATGCAACGAGTTTAATATCAAACGGGGTAAGCATATTCAAAATTAGTTCTGTATTAGTCATATTATCTCTTAGGTTTTCTTTTTTTAAACCTTTAAGTATTTTATATTCTTTAGTAGTTTTATCAGCCCAGGCTTTGGTAATAATATTTGTTAGTGTGGCAAATTGTACACCTTCTTTCAATCCTCTTTTTTTCCATTCGTCAGTTAATTCTTTGCGTATTTCAATGCTTTTAAGTCGTTGGTTAATCCAGTTTTCAGAGTAACCCAATTCTAAATATTCTTGTAATGCCCTATCAATAGTTAATTCAGGGTCTTGCATTTCATCTAATCTTTCTGATGCAATTTGAGCCAACCATAGTTTAAAAGGCTCTGCTTTTGGTGATGGTATAGATTGTATTAATCTAAAAAGCTGTTCTGTATCAGCCACATCAGTCATTCGCATTTTTCCATCGGCAGCTGGCATTTTCAAACCGTTACAATTTGTAACGGTTTGGTTTCCTTCAGCCAAAAGTCTTTTTTTTTAAACTCTCCAATAAACTTGAGGATTTGCACTTTCAGTTAAAACAGAAATTACATCAACAATAGATATATACCATTTTTCATTATCACTATCCCAAACTGTACGAATTGTACTGTCTTCAAATATTTTTATTTTATCTTTTTTTGTCATAATAATTCCCCCTATTAATCCGTTTAATTTTACCCCTTAGCTTTTTAATCTCGTCTTTTATAATATATCTTTTTTTAGATTATTTCTGTGCTGTTGAATTTTTTGCAGTTACACACAACATCGAAACAAAACTCCCTAGTGTGTCTTGTTTCCAATATAAGTATCTGTCAATTCCAAAGCTACAAAAAAAAAGTAAAAAAGATATAATTTAGGATTGCGATTTTTTGAAAGGTAGTTTTAAGTGGTGAGAAAAAATCAGTCATAACAAACATTTTTCAAACACTTGTAAAAGTTTCGAAACGAATAGTGGCTTGTATACTTTTATTTGGATGTTGAAAATTTATCTCTATACACTCGTCTAAAGCGAATGATAAGATTAGGAAAATAAGGATAAAATTTTATTTTTTATCCTTATCCTTCTTTTCAAAATCTTTAATTATCTCATCAAGGCTTTTTCCAAGATTTTTAATGGATGCTTTTGCATCTTTTGCAAGTTCGTGGTTTGGATATTTTTTTAAAAAAAGACTGTAATATTCCTTTGCTTTATCATAGTTTTTGAGTTGACTGTCGTAAACAAATGCCTGAAGGAAAATACAATGTGGAATTTTTTTATAATTAGGATAATTGCGTCGAAGTTTATCAAAATAGAAAACCGACTGGTTGCCCATGCCTGAATTCATGGCAATTTCCCCAGCTTTAAATAGATATTCAGGAGCTAAACTATCTTCTGCAAAAGTTTTAACATAATTTGAATAAGCATCTAAAAGATTTGTAACAACCTTTTTGTTTAAAGAATTAGTAGATTCATTATAGATTTGTGTTTCTAAATCTTTAATTTTATTTATCTCAGTCTCTTTTACAGACTTTTCACTATTGCAAGAAACAATTCCAATTATTAATAATGCAATAAATAATTTAAAATATTTTTTCATGTGTTTACATTTTTATAGTTAGTTAATTCCAAACATGAATCTACTCCGAAAAATATTTTTCGTCATTGCGAACGTTGTGAAGCAATCCCTATGTGTTGATTATCAACAAATTGCTTCGAATTTTGCCCTTACAATGACGTCTATGAAGGCTTTTCACAGTGGGTTCAAACATTAAACTTTAAACGTGAAACTTTTTTTACTTATTAAGAATAGTTTTATAACTAACTTTAATTTTTCCTTTAGAAATAGTATTAAGTTTCCCTTTAAGCAACCGTCTTTTTAAAGGAGATAATCTGTCGGTAAATAAAACCCCTTGAGTGTGGTCGTATTCATGCTGAATAACACGAGCAGCTATTCCTTCAAAATATTCATCATGAAAATTAAAGTTTTCATCATAATACTCTAATTTTATTTTAGGTTTTCTTTTCACATCTTCTCTAATGCCGGGAACACTTATACATCCCTCATTAAAATTCCATCCTTCACCAGTTTCTTCAGTTATTTTAGCGTTGATAAAAACTTTTTTAAAATTTTTAAGCTTTTCATCCTCTTCGCCCATAGGTGAGGCGTCAATTACAAATAATTTTATTGAAAGGTTTGCTTGCGGACCAGCTAATCCAACTCCATCTGATTGATACATTGTTTCAAACATATTTTCAACCACTTGGGCTAGATTCTTGTAATTTTTATCAATATCTTTCCCAACTTTTCTTAAAACAGGATTGCCGTAAATTGTTATAGGATAAATCATATTTTTAGATTAATTTTTTTTGTTCTAAATAAGATTGTAATATAATTGTTGCACTAATTTTATCAATTAATGCCTTATCTTGTCTTTTCTTTTTTTTCAGACCGCCATCAATCATTGTTTGAAAAGCAATTTTTGATGTAAAACGCTCATCAATTAACTTAACGGGGATATCAGGAAACGTTTTTTTTAGTTTTTTGATAAAAGGGTCAATAAATTCAATTGATTCTGATGGTTTGCCATTCATTTGTAAAGGATAGCCAACAACAAAGCATTCTACATTTTCTGTATTTAAATACCTTGTTAAGAAGGTGAAAATATCTTTAGAATGAACAGTTTCTAAACCAGATGCAATAATTTTCAGAGGGTCTGTAATTGCAATCCCAACACGTTTTCTGCCATAATCTATTGATAATACTCTTCCCAAAACAATTTGTACTTTTTACAAAATTATAATAATTTTTTTATTTTTTTATAAATTTTATTTTTTTCTTAAGAAAATTTGAATTGGTACACCTGTAAAATCAAATTTTGCTCTAAGTTTATTTTCAAGATACCTTTTATATGATGATTTTACATATTGAGGCAAATTACAAAAAAAAGCAAATGTTGGAGTATGGGTTGGTAATTGTGTAACATATTTTATTTTAACAAATTTCCCTTTTTCTGATGGAGGAGGATATGCTTGTATTACTGCCAGCATTATTTCGTTTAGTTTTGAAGTTGAAATTCGCTGTTTTCTATTTTTAAAAACTTGAATTGCTGTTTCTAAAGCTTTGTGAATACGTTGCTTTGTTAATGCAGAAACAAATATAATTGGTAAATCTTGAAAAGGTGCAAATTTTTCTTTAATTGATTTAGTAAATTCCTCGGTTGCCGAGTTATCTTTTTCAATTAAATCCCATTTATTAACTAAAATAACGACACCTTTATTATTTTTTCTTATTAGACTAAGAATGTTAACATCCTGTGCTTCAACTCCACGAGTTGCATCTAATAATAATAAGCATACATCAGAATTTTCAATTGCACGAATTGCTCGAATTACAGAGTAGAATTCGAGATCTTCGTTAACTTTTTGTTTTCGTCGAAGACCTGCAGTGTCAACTATAATAAAATCATATCCGAATTTATTGTAACGAGAATTTATCGAATCTCTTGTTGTTCCTGCAATTGGAGTTACTATATTTCTTTCTTCATCAACTAAGGCATTTACTAGTGATGATTTGCCAACATTTGGACGACCAACAACAGCAAATTTTGGTAAATCAAGTTCTTCTTCTGGTTCATTGTTGTCAAATAATTTTACTAAATCATCTAACAGTTCTCCAGTTCCACTTCCATTTATTGATGATAGTGTATAAATTTCTCCTAAGCCTAATTTATAAAAAACATTTGCGTCATATTGTCGTGCAGAATTATCAACTTTGTTTACTACAAGAAGGATTTTCTTTTTACTTTTTCGTAAAATTTGTGCTATTGATTGGTCTAAATCTGTAATTCCGCTTAATACATCAACTAGAAATAGAATAACACTAGATTCTTCAATGGCTAAAAAAACTTGTTTTTTAATTTCTTCTTCAAAAATATCATCAGAATTTGTAACATAACCGCCTGTATCTACAACAGAAAATTCAACCCCATTCCATTCAGTTTTTCCATAAATTCTATCTCTTGTAACACCACTAACTTCGTCAACAATTGCACTACGTGCTTCTGTTAATCTATTAAATAAAGTAGATTTCCCCACATTTGGTCTTCCAACTATTGCTGCTATATTTCCCATTATTTCAAAACTGTTTTTTATATTAAAAAATCTTGCAAATGTATGAAATTCATATAATTAATTCTTATTAAATTAAAAAAAGATTTATTATTGGACATATCCAAAACGTTTTAGTTCATTCGGTTTATCTCTCCAGTCTTTATCTACTTTAACAAATAATTCTAAAAACACTTTTTTTGAAAAGAATTTTTCAATATCTAATCTTGCTTCTGTTCCAACTTTTTTAATTGCAGCACCTTTATGTCCAATAATAATTCCTTTTTGAGAATCTCTTATTACAAATATAATTGCCCTTATTTTTATTATATCGTCTTCTTCTTTAAACTCTTCAACCGAAACTTCGGTTGAATATGGAACTTCTTTTTTGTAGTTTAATAAAATTTTTTCGCGTATTATTTCAGATACAAAAAATCGTTCTGTTTTATCTGTTAATTCATCTTTTGGGAAATATGCTGGAGATTCTGGCAATAATTTAATTATTTTTTCAAAAACATAAGAAATATTAAATTTTTTAAGTGCAGATGTTAATACAACTTCAGATTTTGGTAATAATTTTTGCCATTTTTGAGACAACTCATCAACTTTTTCCTGATTTGTTAAATCAATTTTATTTATTAACAATAAAACCGGGATTGACGTATCTTGAATTTTTTTTAAAAATTCTTCGTTTTTATCAAGTTTTTCATAAATATCAGTGACATACAAAATAATATCAGCATCAACCAAGGCGGAACTTACAAATTTCATCATGCTCTCTTGAAGCTTGTAGTTTGGTTTTAAAACTCCAGGTGTGTCAGAGTATACAATTTGAAAATCTTCTCCGTTTACTATACCCATTATTCTATGCCTTGTTGTTTGTGATTTGGATGTAATTATAGAAATTTTTTCACCAACAAATGCATTCATTAATGTTGATTTACCAACATTAGGGTTGCCAATAATATTTACAAAACCTGATTTATGTTCCATTTTTATTTATAGATATTTAAACAAAAAAGACTTGTTGTTTACTGTTTTGCTTAAAAAACAAACAACAAGTCTTTAAATTATTTTTAAAAAATTATTTTACAATCATAATATACTGTGGTTGAATGTCTAACATTTCCGTCAATTCTTCACCAACTTCTTTCATATCATCGTCACCATCTTCAAAAAACCAATTTACTTGAATATGAACTCCTTCATTATAAAAATTATTTACTTCAATTAGGAGATCTAAAATAAATTTAGCTGAAGAGGAATTGAAATAGTTAAATTTAAAATTAAAAACAAAGGCTTTTTTAGAAAAATCATATTTTTTTTCAGCTATTTCTTCTCGGAATTGAACTAGTTTGGTTAATATTGGATCAAAAAAAATTCTTACATCTTCAGGTCGAGAACTGCCAGAAATTTCAAATAAATTTTTATTTGGATAAAATTCAATTCTTGGGGTGGTGTTTGTTGCCTCAATAAATAAGTCTTCCATAAAAATAATTTTTTCAAATATTAAATAATAATTTTTAAAGTAAAATATGAAATTTTATCATCAATTTTTTTAAAATTATATGACAATTTTCCTTTTCCTTTTTTAGCAATTTGTATTATTCCAACACCAGGATTACCTTCTTCAATTATTTTTTTATTTTTTATTTTCCCGTAATAGCTATTTTTTATTTTTTCGTCTGATAAATTATTTACAAAATTAAGAATTTTTGTAAAGTTTTTTATTTTTTCATTTAGAATAGTATTGCTAATTTCAAGAAGAAAGTTTTCTCCATATTTACTCAAAATACCAGAGGGTAAATATTCGTCATTTTTTTGTTGTAAGTAACCATGATGATAAATATTTTCTAAGGCTTCAACTAATATGGAATAAATTCTTTTTTTTATCAATGTGTCAGTCGAATAGTTATCTAATTCCGATTGAGCATTGTCAAGAATAACTCCAATTTTTTCAAAATTTAAAGTCCCTTTATATTTTAGTAACTCTATTTTTTTTAACATAATTCACCGTATGCAAAATAACAAACAAATTACAAAAAAAAAAGTATTATTAAACTATTTTATTTATAAGAGCCCATTTTAAGCATGAAAATTTCTTTTTCTGTTAAGAAACGCCATTTTCCTCTTTGAATTCCTTTTTTAGTTAATCCCGCGAAATAGACTCTGTCTAATTTTTTTACATTATAATTAACTTTATTGAAGATTCTTCTTACAATTCTATTTTTTCCCGAATGAATGTCAATACCAATTTGTTTTGGGTCATTATCAACGTAACTAATTTCATCGACTTTTATAAAACCATCTTCTAAAGTTAAACCTTCTGAAACTTTATCCATATCACTTTGTTCTAGATCTCTATCAAGCGTAACATGGTATATCTTCTTTTTATTATACTTGGGGTGAGTAAGTTGCTTGGTTAATTCCCCGTCATTTGTAAATAGTAGAACGCCTGTGGTGTTTCTATCTAATCTTCCGACTGGATATATTCTTTCTTCACAGGAATTTTTTACAAGATCAACAACGGTTTTTCGCTCATGTTTATCTGAAAGTGTTGTAATAAAGTCTTTAGGTTTATTTAAAACAAGATAGATATTTTTTTCAGCTTTAAGTGTGGTGCCGTCATATTTTACAATATCTTTAGGTGAAATTTTTGTTCCAAGCTCAGTTGTTAGTTTGCCATTTACGGTAATTAATCCGTTTTTTATATGCTCGTCTGCTTCACGTCGAGAACATATGCCAGATTTAGCAATATATTTATTCAACCTCATTTCAAAAGGTTCATCATAAGATTTACCACTTCTTTTTACTGTTTTACGTACAGATTTTGATTCTTCTCGCTTGGTAAAAGAGTTTGCTTTGGGTTTATAACTGCGTGGTTTAAAAGACTTAGGTGCTTGATTTCGACCTTTCATATTGATTTGAATTTATATTACAATTTACAATAAAATATTTTACAAACATAATTTTTTCTTATGCTTGAATTTTATTTTTTTTTATTTATAAGTGGAAATTAATATTATATATATATAAGTCGGCAAAATTATCTTAATTTTGTCAGGTTTAATCATTTTTATTAATTTTTTTTTACAAATGACACTTATTAAATCAATTTCTGGAATTAGAGGAACAATTGGTGGCGAAATTGGCAAGGGATTAACTCCTTTCGACATTATGAAATTTAGTGCTGCTTTTGGTATCTGGATAAAACAACATTCTGAAAACACAAAAGTTAAAATTGTTGTTGGTAGCGATGCTCGTATTTCAGGCGAGATGGTTAATAAAATTGTTACAGGAACCCTTATTTCTATTGGGATTGATGTTGTAAATATTGGAATGGCAACAACTCCCACCACAGAACTGGCAGTTACAAAAACAAATGCAGATGGTGGGATTATTTTAACCGCTAGTCATAATCCTAAAAATTGGAACGCTTTAAAATTATTAAATAACAAAGGCGAGTTTTTAACTGATATTGATGGTAAACATGTTTTTAATATTGCAGATAATAGTGATTTCAATTTTGCCCAAGTTGATGATTTAGGTAAAATTGAAAATAATTCGTCTTTTGACGATTATCATATTAATGAAATATTAAAGTTGCCTTTAGTTGATGTTGATATTATAAAAAAAGCTAATTTCAAAGTTGCTTTTGATGGAATAAATTCTGTTGGGGGAATTATTATACCAAAACTTTTACAAGCTCTTGGTGTTAACGATGTGATTAAAATCAATTGTGAACCAACAGGTGATTTTGCTCATACTCCTGAACCAATTCCCGAAAATTTAACACAGATATCTAAAGTAATTCGTGAAAATAAAGTTGACCTTGGTTTTGTGGTTGACCCTGATGTTGACCGTTTGGCAATTATTAATAACGACGGTACTATGTTTGGAGAAGAGTATACTCTTGTGGCTGTTGCCGATTATATTATTAGCAATACAAAAGGAAATACGGTATCAAACATGTCTTCGTCAAGAGCATTAAGAGATATTGCTAACAAGTACGGAGTAAAATATTCTACATCGGCAGTAGGAGAGGTGAATGTTGTTGATGTGATGAAAAAAACAAACGCAATTATTGGTGGAGAAGGAAATGGTGGAGTAATTTATCCTGAGTTACATTATGGGCGTGATGCTCTTGTGGGAATAGCTTTGTTTTTAACTCATCTTGCAAAATCAAAGAAAAAATGTTCGGAACTACGCAGTTCTTATCCTGCTTACTATATATCAAAAAATAAAATTCAACTTAATAAAAACATTAATGTTGATGAGATTTTAAATAAAATTGAGAGTATATACTCAAAGAAAAAAGCTGATATAAATACAATTGATGGTGTAAAAATTGATTTTGAAAAAGAATGGATTCATTTACGAAAATCAAATACAGAACCAATTATTAGAATATATTCGGAAAGCTGTACTCAAGAGAAAGCCGATTTGTTAGCTCAGGATATTATTGATGAGATAAATAAAATTATATCTATTTAATTTTGTATGCGATATTTTTGTTTCGCTGTTTTTTATTTTAATTAGTGTCGGCACTAAAACCTGTAAAATTTTAGTTGTGCTGTCATTTCGATCCGCCAGTTGGCGGAGAAGAAATCTTATTCAACTCATATACAATATGTTATGAGATTTTTTCTTTTAGTCGAAATGACAATATGGGCGTTTTCGTGCCAGCAATAATTAGTAATAGCGAAATTATTAATGAAAATAAAAATTGCAATCACTAATCTTCTTCGGTATAGAAATATTTAATTTGTGAATTGTTATTTGTGCAGTTAATGTTTAGATTGTCGTTTCTAGAATTTTTTGATTCTGTGATTTGCACATCATAATTTTTATAATAAATTGACATAACAAGACCTGCAATAGCTCCAAACAAATGAGATTCAAATGATATTTTTTGTTTTAACGGAAAAATTCCCCAGACCATGCTTCCGTATAAAAAAATTGTTAAGAGTGATATTGCTGTTAGTCTTGTATTTTTTCTAATTATTCCACTAAAAAATATAAACGAAGCTAAACCATAAACAATTCCACTTGCTCCTATATGATAAGCAGAACGAGCCGATACCCATACCCAAAAATTTGTTGTCAGGTAAATAAGTATAAAAACTTTATGAGCAACTTTTGGATAAAAATAAAATAATGCGACTCCAAGAATAAAAAATGGAGCCGAATTTGATATTAAATGATTAAGGTCGGCATGAAGCAAAGGTGCTGTTAAAATGCCAATTAGTCCTTTGGTTTTTAATGGATAAATTCCTAAAAACGAAAAGTCAAGGTTTAACTCAATCTCGAAAATTTTAATAAGCCAAGCAATTGTTAAAAACAATAAGGGGAAAATCAGGCTATATTTTAATCTTTTTGAAACGTTTACCATAAAAAGAATAAAATTAATATATTTTTTTTAATTCATGGCATTTTCAATTAATTGTTCGGTATTGTTGTCAAAAAAGTACATTTTTTCGATGCTAAATGAGAGCTTAATTTTTTTACCTTTTTGCATGCTGTGATCAGGTTTCATTCTGGAAATTAGTTGTTTCTTTTGTAATTCAAAATACACATAAATTTCATGGCCCAGTTGCTCAATAAATAGAATTTCCCTTTCTATAGTTGCGAATTTATTAATGTCAATATTTGTATCACATTTAACATCTTCCGATCTTATTCCCATCACAATTTCTTTGTTGATATAAGCCTCCAATTTATTTTTAGTCGGCAGATTAACAGTTAATTCTTCTCCATCAGAAATAAATTTAGCAACATTATTTTCAGATATTATTTTCCCTTTAATAATGTTCATAGGAGGTGTGCCAACAAATCCGGCAACAAATAAATTATTGGGATGAGTGTAAAGATTTTCTGGAGTTCCAATTTGTTGAATTTTACCTTTATCCATTACAACAATTTTATCGCCTAAAGTCATTGCTTCAACTTGATCGTGAGTAACATAAACAATAGTGGTTTTTAATCTATGATATAATTTTGCAATTTCAATACGCATTTGCACTCTTAATTTGGCATCAAGGTTGCTTAATGGCTCATCAAACAGAAAAATTTTCGGCTCTCTAACAATTGCTCTTCCAATAGCGACTCTTTGTTTTTGTCCTCCAGACATTGCTTTTGGCTTTTTCCCGAGAAGGTCTTCTATCTCTAATATTTCTGCAGCGTTCATCACCCTTTTATAGATTTCTTTTTTCTTTACCTTCTTAATTTTTAGACCGAATGCCAAATTTTCATAGGCTGTCATATGTGGGTATAGAGCATAATTTTGAAACACAATAGCAATATTACGATCTTTAGGTGGAAGTTTATTAACGCATTTATCATCAATATAAAGTTTTCCTTCGCTTATATCTTCGAGGCCTACTAACATTCGTAAGGTTGTAGATTTTCCACATCCCGAAGGTCCTACTAATACTACAAATTCTTTATCTTTAATAGTAAGATTTATATTGTCAACTGCTACAGTTTTATCTGCATATATCTTTGATACATTTTCGAATCTTATTTCTGCCATAATTTTTATAAAAATTAACTAAATTATCATTCAATAAACTTAAGCCCCAAATTAATATGTTAGTCTTGATTTGGGAATATGAGTAATTCTTACACAAAGGTCTAATTCACCTGAAGCAACAATGTATTTATCATCACCATCAACTATTCCTGTTGTAAACACAACATTATTAAGATAAATTTTATCTTGCATATTTTTTGTAAGCTTATTGTTTGCTTCTAACAAAGGTTTGTCCATTTCAGAAAATAATATTTTTGTTGGATTATCTTTGTCAAGTATTGCCCAATAAGTTCTGTAAATTTGAGAACCATTTTTTGTTTCAACTCCATGGAATAAAATGAGCCATCCTTGTGGAGTTAAAATAGGTTGTGCACCACCACCAATTTTTTCAAACATAACATGTTTTTTATTTGCACGAATAAATGGTTTTTCCTCTGGTTTCCAATACAATAAATCTTTCGATTTCGATAGATTTATTGATGGTCCCGGATTGTAAATACAGTTTTTTGCCGTTGCAAAATAAAGAAATCCTAAAGGGCGTGTCATAGCATGATATAAGCCATTGATTTTACCTTCAAACAAAAGCATGTCTTTGTTCTGATGATCAAGTACTATACCTTCTAAATGATAATTCAGTCCATCTGTTGACGAATAAAGTGTTGTGCATTGCCTTTCGGAACTTACAGAGCACGTGGTCATATAATATTTATCATCAATAAACGAAACTCTTGCATCTTCAATTCCATATTCTTGATAACTCTTTTGAGGAGAAATAATTTTATCATAATGAATTTTAACTATTTCTCCACCATCTTCGCTAAGTTCAACGGGTAATATCCAAGAAATTGAAGTAACAGCACAAACATATGTTGGTAAAAATTTTTTAATTGAAAAAATTCGTGGGTCAGAAACATCCACATCATCAAGCTTATAGCCATCGAGAACATATCCTTTTGTAATGTCTTTTCTTATACAAAATATTTTGCCGGAATGAATTGGATTTTTTAATGCTTCGGCAACTCTTACCATTATAATTAAATTACCATTTTTTAGTCTCGACATTCCCGGATTGAAAGCGCCCAACACATAAGTTTCTTCTTTAATATTTTTTCTTAAAGGAGAATAAGACAAATCAACATCTTCGGGTTTAAGAATAATTTTATCAAATTTGAAGTCTTCCATTTTTTATTTTTCAAATTAAATATTATACAATGGTTTTCCGCTTAATGCATCTTGAGGATATTTATTACATAATTCAGCTAAAATATCTTCGTGACTAATTGCAACATTTAAAACAGTATCATTACCTCCATAATAAATAATAATTGTTCCATCGTTTAATCTTTTTGCACCACAGCTAAAAACTACATTTGGAACGTGTACATAGTCTGTACTTTTAACTTTACAATCATCTTGTGAAGGAAATAATATTGGGATATTAGAAACCTTTATTTTTTGAGGATTATTCAAGTCGTGAAGCATAACGCCTAATACGTAAGGATTACCATCCATTGTTTTTCTAACGCCGTGAAAAATGTTCAACCAACCATATTTTGTTTTAATTGGTGGAGCTCCAGGGCCAATTTTATCTGAAAAAGAACTCGGGCCGCCACCTTGTTTCATTAATGGGACATTGTTAAGTTGCCATTTGTTTTTAAGAATATCATCGGAGTATCCAATATGTATTTCTGAAAATTTACCGCCTGTAACATCAATTGTATCATCATTTGGTCGGAAAAGAGCAACAAATTTATTGTTAATTTTTTCTGAAAAAAGAACAACATTTCTCATGTCAATATCCATTATTGTTCCATATCTTATAATAGATTTAAAATCTTTGGTAGTTGCCAAAGAAATTCTTACTCTATCTTTTATTTCTCCGTGATAAGCACTGTAAGTAATAAAATAAGTATCATTAATTTTTGTTATTCGAGGGTCTTCAACACCACCTTTTTCATTTTCAATTAATTGATTAATATCTAAACCCGAAGCTATTTTATCTTTTTTTGTACAAGGTTTAAGAAATGGAATGGGAGCAATATCCCAATTTGTTACTCCATTATTACTTTGTGCTAATCCAATGAGTGAAATTCCATTACGAAGATGTGAACGAAAAAGCACAATTGTCTTGTTGTTAAATTCTGTTATTCCAGCATTGTGTACCGTAATTACTTTTAAAGCGGGATTATCCCATACTTTGTTTACATCATGACAAGTTAATATGGGGTTGTCTAAAAATCTTTGAACAGGATTATTTAAGCTTATCTCGTATTTATTATTTTGTATTTCTATAATTTTTTTTAAGCAACTCATTTTTTATTTATAATTGGTAACTACTCGTTTTGCTATTTCGTTTGATTCAATTGCCTGCATACTCAAAAGAGCTTCTATAGTTGATTCTGCTCCGGAATTATAATTAACATCGTTTTCTGAATTAATGCCATCAAAAGTTATTCCTGTATTTATATTGTAAATAATTTGATTCGCCACATTATTGCCCAAAAACCATGTTGCTAAATTACCGGCTTGCTTTGCGTATTTTTCATCTAATGAAATTTTATATGCTTCTATAGATGCTAATATCATTGGGCTAATGGAATAAGCTATTTGAGAAAATTTATTATAATCCTCCATTATTAACGAATTGTTTTTATTAACCAATTTAAATTGATGCAAAAATCCATTATCAATGCAATATGGATAAAAATATTTCACTTCATTTATACCGGCAGTAATTAATATGTCGTTTTGTAAAACTCTACCAGAATATAATAGTGCATAAGCTTGCATATTTCCCCATGCATGCCATATGTTTTTCCAGCTCATAAAAGCATAATATGGAAATAAATCTTTGTTGCCAAATTGGCTTTTTACTAATACATCAGTTAAATTTAAAATTAAATTTTTAATCTCCACCGATTTATTTAGCTGGTAATAATTAGTAAGAGCAACAATTATTATTGACAGTTGATCATTACCTGTAGTTATAGAATATTCGGGAATATTTATTCCATCGACAATAACTGTTTCTGATGGATTAGAAAACTGCTGGCTTATTTTTTCAATTAGCTGTTCTATTATTGGAGCAGCTTTGCTTTGTAAGTCTTTAAGCTGAGGCGATTCAAGCATGTTAAGCTCTGATAAAGCCCATAAAGCACGCCATGACCAAAAGTTGGGAGTGGCTACACTGTTTCTATGTGTTATATTTATTTCATTATTTGGGAACATGAAATTGTAAAAATATCCATTATCTGCTTTCATATATAAAATGAAATTAGTTAATGATTGTATTTTTTTAAGATATTTTATTTCAGGCTCAATTTTATATTGGCGGCAATAAAAGACTAAGGCACGAGAAACATCATCAACACAAGTGTAACCCTCGTCGTCGTCAGTAACAACATTATAGTCAGGTGCATTGCAATAAATCCAGATTGTGCCTAAAATATTATCTTTAATATTAATTTCCTGATATAATTGTTCTAAATGATCAGTGTTTATTAATGAATTATTATTATTAATATCTGTTTTGTCGCAGGAACAGATATTAAAGCAAAGGGAAAATAATATTATAATATTTAAAATTTTTCGCATAATGATTTATTTGGTTTTAATTCATTTAATATATCATCAACATTAACAATCCCAAAGCTTGATGATATGTCAGATAGAGCATAAGGGATAATCAATTTGTCGTAATGTTTTAGAAATCCACATGTGTAAACAACGTTAGGTACATAACCAATTCGTTCAGATTCGTTCGGACTGAAAAAAGGTTCGTCTAATGTGTTTAGTACTTTTTCGGGATTTTTTAAATCAAGTAAAGATGCACTCATAACATATTTTCGAAGAGGACCAACAGCATGTGTTAGTAATAACCAACCTTTTGATGTTTTAATTGGACTGCCACAATTTCCTAATTGTAAAAAATCCCAGTCGTGTTGTGATTTTTGTATTACTTTATATGTATCCCAAAAATAAAGATCGTCAGAGTACATTATTGAAATGCTTTCTCCGTCTTGCCTTCCAATCATTGCATATTTACCATTGATTTTTTCAGGGAAAAGAGCCATGCCTTTGTTAAATGCAGCATTACCGTAAAGAGAACGAATTTTAAAATTAGTAAAGTCTTCAGTCTCTATCATTTGTGGACGAATATTTTTTCCGTTATAAGCTGTGTATGTGCCAATATATTTAGATTTATCCCCATCAAAAAATTTAACAAATCTGACATCTTCCATTCCCATTGATTCTGCATTAGATCTTGGGAATATAACCCTATTATTTATTTCAATATTTTTATCAAAAGAAATGTCGTAATTTGCATCAAAAATATCCAATAAAGCATTTACTGATTCTGTATTAGTTTTTTGATTTTTACTACTAAGTTTTCCAATTATTTGTAAAGCCTCTTGTCTCGAAAATTCTTCGGGGAAAAGATCCAGCATAGATCTGTTGACATTGTCATAAAAGCCTATACGATCTATTAAAAATTTCTTTTGCAAACGAGTGTTTTCTATTGTACTCAAGCTGACAATTTCAGATGACATGGGGTCTAAAGTAATTTTTCCTTCTTTAGTAATTTTTCCTGTTCTGAATTCAATAGAAGAGATATGACCTTCACCCGTAGCTCTAAGACTTAAAACAAAACGAAGTTCACCTTCATTTAAGTTTTCTTGGTTTGGATGAGGCACAATAGAAGGATTAAATAAAGCCGCAGATTCAACAGAATATTCTTTTGTAAGATAAGTGCCTAATAATAATTTTTTTTGAAGAGATTTAATCTCAGGCATATCAACAAGAGGCTCAACATTTTTATAATGCTGAAGTAATATTTCTTTTAGTTTTATATGTCTTTTTTCAAATTCATTTAGTACTTTATCTAAAGTTTTTTTTACTAAATCATCTTCCATTGATGATATTCTGTTTGCAAGATTTGATATTCTTGATTCAGTATTTAAATCAATATACAAAGGAACAACTCTTTCCGATTTTGCTTTAATATTAATATTTGTTCTTTCTACAGTGAGCATTTTTTTTTGTGTTAAATTTCTGTTAATCTTTAAGCCCGGTAGAGGCCATACTTTTTATAAAATATTTTTGAAAAAATAAATATGCAATCATAATTGGCATAGCAAGCAATACTGCCGAGGCCAATTTTACGCCTAATTGTGCTTCTGAACGTCCGCCAACAGCAAACAACGTTACTAATTGCGGCATTGTCATTAGATTTGTATCTCTTATTACAATTAAAGGCCACAATACGTCATTCCATGAGTTCATAAAAGTTATTAATGATACGGTTATAATTGTTGGTATTATATTTGGCCATAGTACTCTAAAAATTATTCTTAAGTTACTGCATCCGTCAACTTTTGCAGCATCTATTAAATCATTTGGAATAGATTTAAATATCTGCCTAAACATAATAATGGCAAACGCACTATTAAGAGCAGGAATAATAAGAGCCGCAAGTGTATCTACCCATCTAAATTTTATCATTAAAATATAGTTGGGAATTAATGTTATTTGAAAAGGAAGAGTCATTGTGAAAATTATTATAAAAAATATTAAATCTCTACCTTTAAAATTCATTTTTGCGAGTGCAAATCCAACCATAGATCCAAAAATAACCACACCAATTGTGGAGCAACCAGCAACAATTGTGCTGTTTAATAATGATTTAAAAATTGGTATTTTAGTAAACATATGTGTGTAATTTCCAACAGTAAAATTTTGGGGTAAAAACACAAGAGATCCAATTTCTTTTTCAGGTGTAAAAGAGGCAATAATCATCCAAAAGAAAGGGTATAAAAAACTTACTGCGGCTATTGCCAGTAATATATGTGTTATAATTTTTTTAGTTTTCATTTTAAAAAATATATTTTTGAATAAAACACAAACAATTTTTAATCTTTTTCTATTGTGTATTTTTGAATTACAACAACTATCATAATAATTACAGATACAACTATTCCTAATGTTGCAGAATAACCCATATGATAAAACTCAAAAGCTTGTTTGTAAATATATAACATAACAGATAAAGTGCTGTTTAACGGACCACCTCCTGTCATAATGTATGGCTCGATAAAAAGGCTAAAACCTCCAATTGTAGAGAGCATTAGAACCATAAAAATTGTAGGATTTATTGCAGGTAATGTTATATGCCAAAATTTTTGCCATTGGCTTGCTCCTTCAACATCTGCTGCTTCATAATATGCTTGGGGCACTGTTTGTAAGCCCACCAGAAATAATATTACATACAGACCAACATTTTTCCACGTTGCCATTATTGCAATTGAAATTATGGCGATGCTTTTATTTGTCAACCAGGCAACTTTTCCTAATCCGAGATTTGTTAATAATTGATTTATTAAACCAGCATCGAATCCATATAATTGCTGCCACAGAATAGTTATAACAACACCTGAGATAATAAACGGCAAGAAAAAAGCCGCTCTAAAGAAAGCTTTAAATAGTATTTTCTGATTTAGAAAATATGCTAAAGTAAGAGCAATAATTATTTGTAGAGGAATATGTATGATTAGAAAAACAAAGGTATTATATAGTGATTTCCAAAACAATCTATCTTGGAACAATCTTATAAAATTATCAAATCCAACATATTCCATTTTAGATATAATATTCCATTTACAGAAAGTTAAAATCAAAGAAAAAACTACAGGAAAGATTATAAATAAAATTAAATGTGTAATATATGGTGACACAAAAAAGTATGGAGAGACTGATTTTTTAAATTTATTTTTAGGCATAATTTGATATCTATATTATTTAGTTTCTGCACGTAACAATATATTGACAGCTTTTTCGGCATCGCCAATAGCTTTTTCAGGGCTTTTTATATTATATAATACGCAAGCTTCATATTCTTGCGAAATAATGTCCAAGACTTCTGTAATAACCTCACAATTGTCAATTCCTTTAATATATTTAGCTTGTTTTGCAAATATTTTTAATTTGGGATTTTTGTTAAAATAATTTTCATAATATTGAATTGTATCCAATCCATATCTTCGTGGTAGCTGTCCGGTTTTTTCAAGAAATTTTAAATCACCTTCTTTATCTATCATTGTTTTTATAAATTCAAAAGCTAGTTGCGGATTTTCACAAGTATTAAAAATTATAATATTTTTAGGGTCGCAATAAGTGTAAACAGGTCCTTTATGATTGTCTGGAACAGGCATAGGGAAAAAATCATATTCAAAATTTTCAGGTTTAAATTTTTTCAAATATCCTATTTCCCAGGGGCCGGTAAATTTTGTAGCTATTTTTTTTGCAATAAAAGGGTCGGCACCGGCGGATTTTTGATCTTTTGAAAAATAGGTATTCTTATATAATTTTTGTAAAAATCTAAATACCTCTATTGCATATTTATTATTAAAACAGGCTTTGTTATTTTTTATTAATGGAAATCCATCTGAAGCAGCTATATATAAGGGGTAAAAGTTGAATAGTCTTTGATACCAAACGACTTTAACAGATGTGTTTCCAAACCATTGATCGACATATCCATCTTCATCAAAATCTTTTTTAAATTTTTTTGCTGCACTTAAATAACTTGAATAAGTACTAGGTAAGGAATCAAGATTTATAGAGGAAAACGAAGCTTTATTATATAAAGTCATTATTGGATTTATCTTCCATGGAATTTGATATATATGACCATCGGATGAAGTAATTTCTTTAATTGTTGAAGAATCACAACGAGTGCGAATAAATTCATTAAATCCCTTAAGAGTATCAAGGGGAATCAAAACATGAGATTTAGCATAAAACTCTACAGAGCCCTGCCACATATTTGAATAAATATCAGGAGTGGTTTTGCCAACAACAGCTGCTAAAACCATTTCTTCACTAGACTGTCCCTCTGGAACAGGTTGAAATTTTACTTTGTTTTTAGGATGTTTATTGTTCCATTGGTCAACCGTTTCTTGTGAAAAAATTATTTCGCCATTATTATTTGACGACCAATAGCTCAAAGAAGTGTCTTTCTTAAATTTTTTATTATTACAACTATTCAAAAGAAACATAAAACCCAATATGTATAAAAAATATTTTAATTTCATTGCTTTTTGTCTTTTTTAATAATTGTTTTAACGCTAATTAATATCTATTACTTTATATCTTCTTTATAAATCATGAATTTTTCATGATTTGAATTGTGTACATGCTTGTGCTTTTTTTTCTTCTAAAGAATTACCTCTTAAAATTCCGTAAGTTGTTGCACTGATGTTGATAATAAGCAAATTAATTATAGTTCAGATTATATAAATAAGTTAACCGTGTAACGACTAATCATTTAGTTTATAAACTAATATAAATTTTTTTGCAGATATTAGGGCTTTTTTAAAAAAATCAGCCAGACTTTATTTTTTTTTAATTTTTTCATGGAAAAAAATTTAATGTTTAAGTTATAAAATAAAGCCTGACTGAAATATTAATTAAAGTTTAAAATGTTATTCTTGAACTTTTTCTAGATTATATATACTCTCAATTTGAGTAGGAGTAAGCACGGTTTTGTACATTCTTATCTCGTCAAGAGAACCATTGAAATATCCGCCCCATTCAGCAGGGATAATTTTGTCGTTATCATAATTCTCTGTTGTAGCAGCGTATTTGCTTGAGCTAACGCCAAATGTAAGATCATGACCTGTAACTGTTACTAAATCACCTTCTACATCATCCCATACTTTTAATTGAACACCATTAACATAAAATGCCATTTCATTACCGCCAAAAGTTACTGCAATGTGATACCATTTAAGAGTATCTAATACAGGATCACTATCTTTATCAAAGGCAGCAATGTCTGTTTTTGCTGTAAAAAATGGTTTATTTGATGATTGAAGTTGAAATTTGTAACCATTCCATGAATGAAGACCCATAAAACGATTATTTTCTCTAACTCTAGCAGCATTTACCCATAATGCAATTGTAATTTGTTTAGGGTTTATTGCAGCATCGTATGGAACTGTAATTTTTGCACCTTCATTAAAAGCAATAGCTTTGCCTTCATTTCCGTAACGGTCAGTTGACCATGCTGGTTCTCCAGTACCGAAATTAGATTCGTTTCCAAAAGTACCAGTAAGTTCATTGCCAGAATAATCAGCAACTGTAGTTCCCTTACCTTCATCAAAAGTCCATTGTCCAACTAAGTCTTCTGGTGCAATTGCAGCAATTACTTTGGTTTTGAATAAAGTGATTGCGTTGTTTAGAGCAACAATACTATTGTCAACTTCTGTTTGAGTTGATGCATCATTATCAGATACTCCTTTAGCAATGTCAATAACTCCTTGTAATTCTGCTATAGAACCATATTCAAATTGACCGGCAGCAGTACCTTCTACAGAATTTGCAACAAGATTGTTTGCTTCTGTAATTTTGCTTAACAATGCTGTTTTGTTAACAGTATCATCATCGTCATCTTTGTTACATGAAGTAACAAAAAACATGCTAATTCCAAATAAAGCGATTAGCACTAACATTGATTGTTTTTTAAATTTTTTCATTGTTTATAAATTTTAGTTAATAAAAAAAAATAATTAATTAATTTGATTATTTGAATCTATTTCACTTTGTGGAATAGGGAAATAGCGATTTTGCTCGTAAATAAAATTTGTATTGTTTAAAGCCTGTTCGGCAATGTTTTTACCATAACGCATTAAATCAAAAAAGCGATGGAATTCAAAGCCAAGTTCAACTCTTCTTTCATGGCGAATAGCTGATTTTAAGTAACTTTTGTCTGTATTTGTTATATCTGTTAATAATTTGTCAGGAATAACACCATAACCAACTAATGAGTTGTCAAATAAATAACATTCTCTTGCTCTTTTTCTCACTTTGTTTAACGGAACTAATGCTTCGGCAGAACGATTAAGTTCATTAAGTGCTTCGGCTTTAATTAGAAGTATGTCGGCAAATCTCATATAAACATAATTTAAGTTTCCGTCACCAATTATAGGTGTTTCAGCCTTTGGCTCTGCGTGTTTTTTTGTTAGATAACCAGATACAGACCATGCTGGATCAAAATCTTCACCATCTATCCATTTTTTGCCACTTCTTACAATAGTATAATCCAATCTGGGATCAAATATGGTGTCTTGAATTACTTCAAACTCATCAACAAAATTTTGAGTTGGAGCATCAAAAGCATATCCACCAATAGGTTTTGGTGAAAAATACTGATTTAAAAAACTTCCTAAAGCAGGAGATTGAGCTGATAGATGTTGAATTTCAAAAATAGATTCTGAGTTGTTTTGATGAGAAATTTGAAAGTTCTGACTGTATATTGGCATTAGTGAGTATCCGAGTTGTTCAACAGAATCTGCATTATCAAGTGCCAGTTTCCAATTTTCTTGAAACAGGTATACTTTCGACAATAAACCAAAAGCAGCTCCTTTAGTAGCTCTTCCAATATCTGTTGCATCATGTGATATTGGCAAAACAGCAATTGCATCTGTCAAATCTTGTTCAATTTGCTTGTATATATCTTCTACAGAAGAAACAGGCACGCTTAAATCCTTAACGTTATTTATGGGTTTTGTTTTTAAAGGTATCTCCCCAAAAATATTTGTTAGATTAAAATAAAAGTATGCTCTCAGAAATTTAGCCTCACCAACAATCCTTTGTTTTAGATCTTCATTCATTTCAATGTTAGGCACATAAGAAATTACATTATTTGCCCTAACAATTCCTTCATAGTAATGTTTCCATATTGCTTCTATTTGACCGTTATCGGAATTTACATCAAAATCATTAATATAGGAAGCATCACTTAAATCGCCGGAGTTTCCACCTTTTATAGCATCATCAGAGGCAATATCACCAAATACCCATAAGTTATTATTGGTAGAGGTAAATGAACAAATTTGATAAGTTGCGTTTAATGTAAAGAGAGCTTCTTCCTTTGTTTTATAAAATGTTTCTTTAGTGTATTCTCCCTGTAAATCGACATCTAAGGTATCTGAACAACTATTAAATAAAATTGCCAGAATAAACAAAATCCAATATTTATAATTTAATTTCATAGTTATATTTTGTTAAAAAGTTACTTGTAAACCGAAAGTGACAGTAAAAGCAGATGGATATGTACCCCAGTCAATCCCGTTCACACGAAATGGCTCGCCACTTCTTAAGGTATTATCACTAGTTGTTAATTCAGGATCTAACCCTGGATATTTTGTGAATGTATATAAATTAGTACCTGATAAATAAATTCTAAGATTGTCTATTCGTATTTTTTTCAAAACATCATCTGAAAAATTATATCCTATTTGGATATTTTTTAATTTCAAATAGGAGGCATCTTCTAAGAAACGAGATGAAGGCCTAACATTATTTGATTTTGCTTCCCAAGAGGCTCTTGGTTGCGTGTTGCTTGTGCCTTCGCCAGTCCAGCGTTCATCATAATATCTTTGAGTAAGGTTAAAAGGTCGATAAAAACCTTCAATATCTGTTGCTATTTGGTAATAAATTTTTTGTCCAAAAGCACCTCCAATAAACATTGAGAAATCTAATTGCTTATAGTTAAATCCGAGAGACAGACCTGTAGTAACTTTAGGAATAGAGCTTCCAAGATGTTTTCTGTCTTTAGTGTCAATTACTCCATCGTTATTTTGGTCTTTAAATTTAACATCACCTGGTTCAATACCATTTCCTTGAAAAGCGTGAGTTACAATTTCTGTTTGGTTTTGAAATATTCCCTCCATTTCATATAAATAAAAGGATCCTATTGGGTAACCTTCTTCGGTTTTAGTTGCATATACACCATTATCAATACGACCTGCAAGAATTGGATTGTCTAATTCTAACATTTCATTATGAAGCAAAGCTGCATTGACATTTGCGTGAAATGAAAAATCTTTTGAAAAATATTTTTTATATTCAACGGACAATTCTAATCCTGAATTTAATACACTACCAGTATTTATAATTGGAGATTCTGCATATCCTGCAGACGAAGGAATTGATACACTAAGTAATAAATGATTTGTAGTTTTACGATAATAATCTATACTAATATTTAATTGATAATTAAATAAAAATTTAATATCAGTTCCAATATCTATTTGGTTACTCGTTTCCCACTGCACATCTTCATTTCCTAATTTATAAGTGGCGTAGCCTTCTTGTGGAGACCCACCAAAAGGATATTGGTAATTTTGACTAATCCGGTCTAGGTAAGCAAAATCATCAATTTCTTGATTTCCCACAGAACCATAACTAATTCTTAATTTCCACATATCTAATTTGTCAAAATTTGTAAAGAAGTCTTCATTTATATTCCAACCTAAAGAAGCAGAATAGAATGTTCCCCACCTGTTGTTTTTGCTAAACCTTGAAGATCCGTCTCTTCTGATAAGAGCGGAGAAAAAATATTTTTCAAGATAATTGTAATTTGCTCTGGAAAAATAGGAAAGTAATTTATAAGTAAGTTCATCTTCACTTGTAGTAACAACACCAGTTCCATTACCAATGTATATTAATGCTGGATTTTGATCGGCAAAATCTCTGTCGTTAACCGCTGTATGAGTAAATTTATTTACAATCATTTCCGTTCCCAGAATTGCTGTAAAATTATGAATGTCATTTATACTTTTAGTAAAATTTAACACGTTACTAAATGACAAGTTAGCCGTAGAACCATTTATTACATTTAATGAATTTATTGCGTTAACTTTTCTACTACTGCTATTTCCCCATGTTTTATTAAATCGTTTTTGTTTGTAATCTGAGTTATCAATTCCAAATATTGAAGTAAAATTGAAGTCTTTATTTATTTTAAATTTAGCATTTACATTGCCGAAAGTATTTAATAGGTTTCTAACATTATCAGTATTCTTTAACAGCCCGAGTGGATTGTAACCATCACCCAGTAAGTCTGCTCGGCTAGGTAAATCAACAAAATTACCGTTGTTATCATAAATAGGAATCATAGGATTTCTGAAAAAAGCGTAACGAACAGCACTTCCTCCGTTTCCTCCATAACCATCACCAGAATTTCCAACTATATCTGTTTCTGATTTGCTGATATTAATATCTGCTCCAAGACTTAACCATTTTTTTACATCAGAGACGATACTTATTTTACCTGTTATTTTTTCATAATCACTTCCTACCAATATTCCTTCTTGCCCAAAATAACTTCCGGAAATACTATATTGTGTTTTTTCACTTCCGCCACTTATTCCTAAATGATAATTATTTAATATTGCCGTTTTAAAAATAGACTCTAAATGGTTAATATTTGGTGTGTTATTGAGAATTTCATCAGTCACTTTTTTTCTGTAAAGGTCAAGATGTCCATATATTTTATCACTATTGTTAAAATAGTCAGCAGCTTCATTATATATCTCTGAATATTCATATTTATCAACCATTTTAGTCAATGCACCGTGTTTTTGTATCCCGATATTCGAATTGAATACTATTTTTGCATCTTGATTTTTTTTCCCTTTATAAGTTGTGATAAGGACAACTCCGTTATTTGCACGAGATCCATAAATTGCAGCCGAAGCGGCATCTTTCAATACGCTTATTGATTTTATGTCGGAGGGTGAAAGGTTATTCATCCCATCTTTTGTTGGCACTCCATCTACTATATATAAAGGATTATTTTCTCCGGTAACAGATCCCAGTCCTCTAATATTAACCTGTACCCCAGCACCAGGAGCTCCGCTATTTTGGGTAACTTCAACTCCAGAAGCCAAACCTTGCATTGCCTGAGTAATATCAGGAACATTTCTTTTAGTAAGGTCGTCGGTATTTATTGTTGCTATAGATCCTGTAATATTTGCTTTCTTTTGGGTTGAATATCCTACAACAACAACCTCACTCAATTTTTCAGTTTCTGATTGCAGAACAACGTTTATTGTGGTGCGACCATTTACGGGAACTGTTTGCGTCTTAAGACCAATAAACGAGAAAATTAAAGTTTGATTAAGATTATCAATTTTGATTGTATAATTTCCATTTATATCTGTTATAGTTCCAATGTTTGTGTCTTTTATTATTATGTTGACTCCGGGAACAGTCTCTCCTGTATCGTCAGATACAGTTCCTTTGATTATTTGTTTTTCTGTGGGTTTTTGATTGTCTGTTTTTGAATAAATTACAATCTGATGGTCAACATATTTATATGTAAAACCACTATTTTTTAGAGCAAGATTAAGTATGTTCTCAATACTTTTGTTGTTAGTATTGATTGAAACACTTTTTTTAATATCAATTTTGTCACTATTGTAAAAGACGCTATACTTGCTGTTTTTATCAATATATTTAAAAACCTCTTCAAGTGTGTTTAAATTTTTTGTTTTAGTGTCTTGAGCAATAGCATTTTGTGCATTAACCAATAAGCAAAAAACAGTAATATTGCTTATAATGATTAGCTCTAATAAAATTTTCGATAGCTTATTATGTCTTTTCACAGTTCAATATTTTTTATTTATTAATCTTTCACGATTGTATTTACAACTAATATTATTTAATAATTATAGTGTCGTTTTTAATTTCATAATTAAAAGGTGTTGTGAGTTTAATAATTTTTAATATGCTCTCAATATTTTGCATTCTTGAGAATTCACCTGTATATCTACAATTTTTTATTTTTTTATTTTTTATGTTAAAGTTTATATTATGTGAGCGTTCAAGTTTAGTCGTTATATCGAAAAAGGTTTGATTAACAAATCTAATAGAACCCTCTTTCCATGATGAATACATTTTTATATTCTGAGATTTGAAAACTTTTGCTTGTTTGCTTTTTCTAACTAACAGATAAATTTGATTTGGAGATAGTGATGAAAAACTTTCTCCATTTTTGGCAAGTTCTATTTTCCCTCTTTCAAGAGATATTCTATGAATATCTTCGTCAGGGAAAGCCGAAATGTTAAATGCAGTGCCAACTACTTTAACCGTGTTTTCACAGGTGTGTACAATAAATGGTTTAGATGAATTATGCGTTACATCAAAATAAGCTTCGCCATAAAGAAAAACATCTCTATTCTTCTCTCCAAAATTTTCACTATACCTTAATTCTGTTCCTGAATTAATTACGACTATGGAGTTGTCTGGTAAAATTATTTTTTTTATTTGTCCTTTAGGAACAATAATTTTTTGGCATGTATTTTCTTGATTTAAGAAAGTTTTATTAACAAAGAATATGCTTAAAGCGAAAAAAAATATAAAAATTGCCGCAACGTTTCTCCACACTTTAATATTAAATGTCTTGTTGTGTTTTAAGATTGATTCTTTTTTATTAAAATCGATTTTGGAAGATAATTTATTCCATTCATTATGAATAAAAAATTCGGGGAGTGATTTTTTCTTAAAATTAATTAATTGTATTTGTGTTTTTGCTTCTTCTGCAATATCCTTATTCTCTGGGTTCTTGTTCATCCAAGCCTCCCAAGCTTTTTCATCGCATTTGTTTAAGCCTCTAGCGTAATTGCAAAAAGTCTCGTCTGAAATAAAATCTTTAAATTTGTAATTTGAATACTTTGTCATTATTATTAGTGTTACATTATTATAGAGTACAATTTTTAAATTTTATACTCATAAAAATTGATAAATTTTTAAAAATTATTGATTTGGGGATATGAATTATTGTTTTTTTATTTTTTTTCGGAGTTCTGTAAATATTCTATTTAGCATATTGCTTACCGATTGTTTGTTAATAGACAATGTGTTACTGATTTCGGTGTTTGAAAAATTTAAGTAAAATTTAAGATAAATGATTTCTTTTTGCCGTGGTGATAAATTTTTTAATAAATCTGAAATTAATGCTTTTTTTTCAGAACGAGTTTCTTTTTCAATAATAAGATCTTCACAGGAAATGGAGAAATTTTTATCTAAACAGTTAGAATTGCTTTGTAACAATGATGAGAATGTTAATTTATTTTTTTTTCTTATCAACTCGTTTCTAAATATTTTAAAAACATATGTTTTAACATAATCAACACTGTAATTTTTATTTCTATACTCCCAGATTTTTATAAAAACATTCTGAATTGTATCTTCAATACGATTATTATCGTTAGTAAATTTTTTACCATAGAAAAATAAATCGTCATAATACTTATAAAACATTTCGCTTAAGGCTTCGGAATTTCCTTTTTTAATTTCAGCCCACAGCAAAAGATCCCTGTTGGGCGAAGCATCTTTATTGTTTGTGGTTTTATAATTATTTTCTATCATTTGGATATCCAAAGTAAAAGATAAATAACTTTGATTAATTTTTTAAAAAGAGTTATTTTTTCCAAAATTAACATTTTTTTTACATCAGACATTTTTTTACATATTTCATTATAAATATTTATGCCGAATAAAATAAAAAAGACATTCTATTTTTTTTAATTGATATTAAATATAGCAATTAAATGTTATAATGAAAAAAATAATTTTTAAGAAAAAATATTATCAGCAGATATATACAAATATAAAAACTAATAAAATTAAAGTTTAAGAATACTGAATTATAAAAAAAGGAACCCGAAAAGGTTCCTTTTTTATATTTTAATAAAAAAAATGTTATTTCATTAATTCTGTATAATGTTTATAAAAATATGTTATTGTTTCAATTCCTTTATAAAAATTAAACAATGGATAATTTTCATTTGGTGAATGAATAGCATCAGATTCTAATCCAAATCCCATTAATATTGATTTAACACCAAGAATTTTTTCAAAAGTTGAAATAATAGGAATACTTCCGCCGCTACGAGTAGGGATAGCATCTTTACCAAAAGCTTCGGCATAAGCTTTTTCAGCAGCTTTGTATGCAACCATGTCTGTTGGAGATACATAAGCTTGTCCGCCATGAAGAGCTGTAACTTTTACTTTAACATTTTTTGGTGCAATTTTCATGAAATGTTTTTCAAAAAGTTGACTTATTTTTTCGTTGCTCTGATTAGGAACCAAACGCATAGAAATTTTAGCATAAGCTTTTGCAGGAAGAACAGTTTTTGCTCCTTCACCAGTGTAGCCACCCCAAATTCCGTTAACGTCTAACGAAGGTCTAATACCTGTTCTTTCAATAGTCGAGTAGCCTTTTTCTCCACAAACTTCATCTATATCGAGAGCTTTTTTATATTCGTCAAGACTGAAAGGAGCTTTTGACATTTTTTTTCTGTCTTCATCAGAAACGATTAATACATCGTCGTAAAAATTAGGTATTGTAATATGATTGTTTTCATCTGTTAAAGATGCAATCATTTTGCAAAGTATGTTTGCAGGATTTGCAACAGCACCACCAAAGATACCTGAATGAAGGTCTTTATTTGGTCCGGTTACTTCTACTTCCATAAAACTCAAACCCCTTAATCCGGTTGTTATTGATGGAACATCTTGAGCAATCATACCAGTATCAGAAACAAGAATAATGTCTGATTTTAGCATTTCTTTGTGCTCTTTGCAAAAATCACCCAGATTTACAGATCCTATTTCTTCTTCGCCTTCAATCATAAATTTAACATTGCAAGGCAAAATGTTGTTTTTCACCATTAATTCAAAAGCTTTGGCGTGCATAAAAGCTTGTCCTTTATCATCATCAGCACCTCTTGCCCAAATTTTGCCGTCTTTTACAACAGGTTCAAATGGTTTGGTTTCCCATAATTCAAGAGGATCAACAGGCATAACATCCATATGACCATAAACAAGAACAGTTGGTAATTTTGGGTCAATTATTTTTTCTCCGTAAGTAACAGGATTTCCTTTTGTTTCAAACACTTCAGCTTTGTCAACCCCAGCTTCAATCATTGCTTTTTTCCAATATTCAGCAGCTTTATACATGTCTGGCTTGTGTTCCGATTCTGAGCTTATTGATGGTATTCTTATTAATCCAAATAACTCATCTAAAAATCTTTTTTTATTTTTTTCAATGTAGTTTTTTACTTGTTCCATAATTTTTGTTTTTAATTATCTAATAGTTCCTTTTAAAGCGTTTGAAAAATATAAGTGTAATTGAATTCCAACAACTGAGTAATGCTTATTTATACTTGTGTAGAGACTTGCACCAACTCCTAAGTCGTAAAATATTTTGTATGTATATTGAATGCTGGCATAAATACCAGGGTTGTTAAATTTACGGTACCAGTCAACATTTAAAGAATCTGTAAAGTCATATGTCGTTCCATAAACATATGAAGGTCCTGCAAATAATGAAAGGCTGGTTTTGAATTTTTCTTTTTTTAAGCCAACTCCTAAATGAATATCGTTTAGAGTTTGAATGGAATGTACTTGTTGTACGGTTCCTGACTGAAAAAAAGCATCTGAAGATTTGTGATAACCTCCATTAAGAAATATTTTTTTGACTCTTACATGTAAATCAAAATTTATGCTTTGTTCAAATTGTTTCTGATTTATATCGTAACTACTTCCCACACCAAGAGAAAGCCACGAAGAATTGGGCTTGTATATTTTGTTTTCGAAAACGAACTCTTCGTCTGGGTTTTTTTGCTTGTTATTATCTTGCTCTTGTGCTAATAAAATGTTAGAACTTAATACAATAAGAAAAAGCAAGCTAAATATATAATGTGTTTTTTTCATTTGCAATATTCAAAATTAATAATTATTAGTATCTAAAACGATTAACCATTAATTTTATTTTCTTTCACAAAATTAAGATTTTTTGCAGCATATTCTAATTCTTTATACCATTCTTCTCCATATTTTTTTGTTAAAGGCTCTTTCAAAAATTCATAAACAGGAACGCCTAATTTATTTCCCAGTTTTACAGCATCGACACACAACTTATTTGTTTCGTAGTTTACAGCGTCAAATTCTTTATACTTTTTAATGCGAACAGGATAAAGATGGCAGGATATTGGTTTCCTGAAACTGATTTTTTTATCAAAAAAAGCCTTTTCAATTGCGCACTTAGCTATACCATCTTCAAAAATTGTGTAAGCACATTCCCTATTGTTTATTAAAGGCGTAACATAATCATTGTCATCATCAACAGTGTAGCACCCTTGTTCATCAATAGTTTTTTTTCCTTCTTCGGAAAGGTAAGGTTCAACTGTTGAAAAGATATTGTCAAAAATTTCTAATTCCTCTTCTTCGAGAGGTGCACCAGAATCCCCAACCACACAGCAAGCACCTTTACATGCTTGTAAATCACAAACGAATTTTTTTTCAATTAAATTTAGGCTTACTATTGTTTTTTCTATTTGCAACATGTTCTTATCTAACTCAATAAATTTGTAAAAATATTAAAAAAAATTATACTAAAGATTTTCCTGTCATCTCCGAAGGAATATTGATGCCCATCAAGTTTAAAATTGTTGGTGCAACATCGGCCAAAATTCCATCATTAATTTTTTTAAATCTGTCAGAAACTAAAATACATGGAACAGGATTTAATGAATGAGCTGTGTTTGGTGTTCCGTTAGGATTTATTGCATAGTCGGCATTTCCATGGTCGGCAATAATTATTAATTCGTAATTGTTTTTTGATGCGGTTTCTGCAATCTCTCCCACACAAGTATCAACAGTTGAAACGGCTTTTAATATTGCCTCGTAAATTCCCGTGTGTCCTACCATATCAGTATTTGCAAAATTAAGACAAACAAAATCAGTCTCTTGTTTTTTTAGTTCTTCAACAATGGCATCTTTAACTTTAAATGCACTCATCTCGGGTTGCAAATCATACGTTGCAACTTTTGGGGAAGGTATTAAAATGCGTTTTTCATTTTCAAACTCTTTTTCTCTTCCTCCGGAAAAGAAAAAAGTAACATGGGCATATTTTTCTGTTTCTGCAATTCTGATTTGTTTTTTTCCTGCATCAGCAATCACTTCCCCAATTGTTTTTTTTACATTTTTTTTATCAAAAATAATATGCAAACCTTCAAAAGTTTCATCGTAAGGAGTCATTGTACAATAATGCAAAGGTTTGGTTTGCATGTTGTATTCTGGCATGTTCTTTTGTGTTAATGCAATTGTTATCTCTTTTGCTCTGTCGTTACGGAAATTAATAAAAATTATAACATCATTATCTTCAATTAGTCCAACAGGCTTGTTGTCTTCAACAACAACAATTGGTTTAATAAACTCATCGGTTACATTGTTGTTATACGACTGATTAATAGCTTCTAAGGCATTGGTGGCTTGAACCCCTTTTCCTAGCACCAAAGCATCATAAGCTTCTTTAATTCTTTCCCAGCGTTTATCTCTATCCATTGCATAATATCTTCCGGTTACTGAGGCAATTTTGCCAGTAGATGTTTGCAGATGATTTTGTAATTCAGTAATAAAGCCCAATCCACTTTTAGGGTCGGTATCGCGACCATCAGTAAAAGCATGAATAAAGACATTGCTTAATCCATAATCATTGGCTATATCACAAAGTTTATATAAATGTTTGTTTGAAGAATGAACACCACCATCTGAAAGTAAGCCGAGAAAATGAACGTTTCTATTGTTCTTTTTTGCATAAGTAAATGCATCAACCAAGGCTTTATTTTCAGTAATTGAATTATCTTCAATTGCTTTGTTTATTTTAACCAAATCTTGATAAACAACTCTACCGGCACCAATATTTAAATGACCGACTTCGGAATTCCCCATTTGACCCTCAGGTAAGCCAACTTTTTCGCCGGAAGTTAGAAGTTGTGAATGCGGATATTTTTTTAATAAATTATCAATATTAGGAGTTTCCCCGTTATAAATTACATCTGATTTTGATTTGTTGCCAATTCCCCATCCATCCAAAATCATTAACATGACTTTTTTAGTATTTTTCATTTTTTTATATTTTTTGTTTTTTTTGCTTCACCTTTTATTTATATAGTGTCCTTTGTGCATTCTTTGTGTTCTTAGTGGTTGTTTTTTTAACCACAAAGGGCACTAAGTTCACAAAGTTATAGTAGAATTAATTCCTCAACAAAAATAAGTATAAAGTTTTGAAATAAAGCAAAAAAAAGCTGCTAATGAAAAACAAAAGCAGCTTTTATAAAAAATAAAAATATTATTACATTGAACGAATTAATTCTTTAATAATTAAGGTCATATTAGGTTCAACTTGACCGGCAACATTTTGAACTTCGTCGTGAGTTGTTTCCTGTTCAGCATCTTCTGGTTCGCTAACATTTGTGATGATTGACATACCAAAACATTTAATTCCCATATGATGAGCAATAATAACCTCGGGAACCGTTGACATCCCAGTAGCATCAGCACCAAAAACCCTAAACATTTTATATTCAGCGGGTGTTTCCAAAGTAGGGCCTGAACTGCCAATATAAACTCCTGATTGAATTTTAATATTATTTTTTTCAGCAATATCTCTTGCTTTTTTAATCAATTCAGGATTGTATGTTTTACTCATATCTGGGAAACGAGGACCTAATTCATCATAATTTTTTCCAAAAAGAGCATTGCGAGGGAAGAAATTAATATGATCGGTAATAATCATCATATCACCAACTTTAAATTTAGGATTTAAACCACCTGCTGCATTCGATACAATAAGGTTTTTAATTCCTAAAAATTTCATTACACGTATTGGATATGTAACAATGTTCATGTCGTAACCTTCGTAATAATGAAAACGACCTTGCATGGCAACAACTTTTTTTCCGCCAAGCTCACCTAAAATAAGTTTGCCACTGTGCCCCTCAACTGTTGATACAGGAAAATTAGGGATATCTTTATAATCAAATGATTGTTTTATGTTTATTTTATCACCTAAACCTCCTAAACCACTGCCTAATACTATACCAACCTCGGGCTTAAAATCGATTTTATTTAAAATAAAATCTGCTGTTTTTTTAAATTTTTCTAACATAATAAACGGTATTTTTATTAAAAAAAGTAAGCAACTAAAGTAGTAATTATTTTTTAAGAATTTAAATTAATAACTACAAAACATTTTTCGTGCTATAAAACAATATTAAACTTAATATTTTTCCTAATCCATGTAATGATAAATTGAATATTGTATTAACTAACAATAAATATTAAGATGTGGTAATAAGATTGGTTAATATTTCCGGACAAGTTCTTTATATGAAAGAAATTAAAAATGTAAAAAAATTTACTGAAAACATTAATGTTTCTGAATTTGCAAAAGGGATTTATTATTTAAAAGTAAATGCAGGTGGTGTTTCTAAAATTAAAGAGATTGCTATAGTTAGATAAAATTAATTGTATCTACATAAAAAAATCAAAAGCAGAGATGTGAATTTTCATATCTCTGCTTTTTTTATCAATATCGAATACAAAAATTCAAAAAAAATAATTTTCTTTGTTCAATATATTTGTAATTAAAATTTTCAGATAAGCAATAAAATAAATTGTGTCTTTTTAAAGTTATTAGTATATTACAAAAAGACGATAAGATAGATTTTAAATAAATAAAGCGGGATGTTAAAACAGAAATTACAACAGAAGTTATTACAAAAGCTATCGCCACAACAAATACAGATGATTAAATTGTTGGAAGTGCCAACAATGCAATTAGAACAACGCATAAAAAAAGAAATTGAAGAAAATCCAGCTCTTGAAGAAGGTAGTGATAAGGATGATTTATTAGGAAACGATAATGATGACGAAAATTTTGACGATGATAAAGAAAAAGACGAATTCACTCTTGATGATTATTTAAACGAAGAAGATACACCAACTTATAAATTGTCAGAGAACAATTACTCAAAAAATGATGAGATAAAAGAAATTTTATTTTCAGCAGGTTTAAGCTTTCAAGAGTATTTACTTAGTCAGCTCGGAGTTCTTTTTTTAACAGAGCAAAAAACGCAATTAGCAGAATATGTAATTGGCAACATTGACGAAGACGGATATCTACATCGTGAGCTTGCTGCAATTGTTGATGATTTGGCTTTTTCGCAAAATATTTTTACTACCAAAGAGAAATTAACAGAAATTGTTAAAATAATTCAAACACTTGACCCTCCGGGAGTGGCTGCAAAAAATTTAAAAGAGTGTTTATTGTTGCAGATTAACAGGAAAGATACTTTAGTGAACGAAATTAATAATGCTAAAAGAATTCTTAAAATAACTTTTGAGGAATTTACCAAGAAACATTATGATAAAATAATTTCGAAATTAAATATTACTGAAGACGAGTTAAAGAAGGCAATAGCCGAGATTTTGAAATTAAATCCTAAACCGGGAAGTTCTTTTTCTGAGCAGGAAATAAAATCTTTTCAAACAATAATTCCTGATTTTACAGTAGATAATATTGATGGGCATTTAACACTTACTTTGAATTCCCAAAACATGCCGGAACTGCATGTTAGCAATGGTTATAAAAATATGATTGTTGACTATAGTAAATCAAAACCCTCAAAACAACAAAAAAACGCACTCGTTTTTGTGAAACAAAAACTTGATTCTGCAAAATGGTTTATTGATGCAATCAAACAACGCCAAAACACGTTGTTAAACACAATGAATTCAATTATTGAATACCAATATGATTTTTTTCTTACTAATGATGAGTACAACTTAAAACCAATGATACTTAAAGATATTGCTGAAAAAATTGATTTAGATATTTCAACAATTTCTCGTGTAGTTAACAGTAAATACGTGCAAACAGAATTTGGTATTTTTTCATTAAAATCATTTTTTTCCGAAAGTATGACAACAACAAGCGGGGAAGAAGTCTCGTCGAGAGAAATAAAACAAATATTACAGGAATGTGTTGATAATGAGGATAAAAAAAAGCCTTTAACGGATGAGAAATTAACTGCAATTCTTCAAAAAAAAGGATATAAAATTGCACGCAGAACAGTTGCCAAATATCGTGAACAATTAAATATTCGTGTAGGACGATTAAGAAAAGAACTGTAAAAATGCGATTATTTTTTTTACATTGATAATTAAAAAACAGGAAACAGTTTAGTTTGCTTATAAATTAAACAAGAGAATGAATTTTAAAAACACATAATAATATGATTGGAAGAACATCAAATCCTGCATTAAATAAAAACACCTTTAAAAATTTTGCTTATGCAAATGACCAAACCGACGTAATGTCATTTACAGGTGCAATAAATAAAACAGCTATTATGCTTTTGTTAGTGGTGCTGGGTGCAATGTATACTTGGAAAGTGTTTTTTAGTTCTTTTAATCCAGAATCTGGAATTTCTGCAGTAATGACATGGATTGCAGTTGGTGGTATTGGAGGATTTGTTGTGTCATTACTAACAATTTTTAATAAGAAAAATGCAGGAATTTTTGCACCAATATATGCAGTTTTAGAAGGACTTTTTCTTGGAGGGATATCTGCTATTTTTGAAGCAAGCTACCCTGGAATTGTGTTGCGTGCAGTAGCACTAACATTTTCTGTTCTTTTTATAATGTTGTTTTTATACAGAACAAAAATGATAAAACCAACAGAAAAATTTAAAATGGGTGTTATCTCGGCAACGGGAGGAATAGTAATAATGTATTTTTTATCATTCATATTTAGACTTTTTGGTGCAAACATGTCATTTTTATATGGCAATAGTTTTTTTAGTATTGGCATTAGTATTTTTGTTGTTGTTATTGCCGCACTAAATTTGGTTTTAGATTTTGATTTTATTGAACAAGGAGTTAATTATAAAGTTCCAAAGTATATGGAGTGGTATTCAGCTTTTGGAATTACTGTTACATTAGTTTGGCTTTATATTGAAATACTTAACTTGCTTTTAAAACTATCAAGCAGGTCAAGGTAAAAGTAGTATAGAAGTTTGTAATCACGAAACAAAAAATTAAATTTACCGTTTAGAATTGTAAATTGAAAAATTAAAACATGAAAATATTTGAAGTTAATGACAAAAAGACACGAAGAGAATTTCTTCATACTGCTAAATTAATATACAAAAACGATCCTAATTGGGTTCAACCTTTAGATGTTCAGATTGAAGAAATTTTTGATCCAAAAACAAATGTTTTTTTTCAAAATGGTGAGGCTACTCGTTTTCTTTTAAAAGATGATAACGGGAAGTTGTTAGGACGTATAGCAGCTTTTATTAATAGAGATAAGGCTTTTGGTTTTGATCAACCAACAGGAGGCTGTGGTTTTTTTGAATGTGTAAATGATAAAGAAGCAGCTTTTTTACTTTTTGATACTGCTAAAAAATGGCTTGAGAAAAGAGAAATGAAAGCCATGGACGGACCTATTAATTTTGGTGAAAATGACAATTATTGGGGTTTGTTGGTTGAAGGTTTTACTCAACCAAGCATTGGTATGCAATACAATCCTCCTTATTATAAAGATCTTTTTGAATCATACGGTTTTAAATTTTATTTTGAACAAGTAAGTAATAATCTTGATTTAACAAAAAAATTTCCTGCACGATTTTGGAAAATTGCAGAATGGGTGGGTAAAAAACCAGAGTATAATTTTGAGCATTTGTCTTTTTCTAATATTGATAAATATATCAATAGTTTTTTAGAAGTATATAAAGACGCTTGGGAATTTCATGAGAATTTTAAACCTATAAATATTGAAGATGTAAAAGTAAAATTGTCGGACGGGAAAGCTTTTCTTAAAGAAGAATTTATTTGGTTTGCATATCGTGACGGTGAGCCAATAGCCTTTTTGGTAATGTATCCCGATGTAAACCAGATAATTAAACATCTTGGTGGAAAATTAAATTTATGGAGTAAGATTAAATTTGCATATTTGCAAAAAAGAAAAACAATAAGCCGTGCTCGTATAGTTATTATGGGTGTTAAACCAAAATATCAACGTTCTGGTATTGAATCGGCAATTTTTTGGCATATGGATAAAGTATTGAAAAAAAATTCGGAATATACAGATGTCGAATTATCATGGGTTGGCGATTTTAATCCTAAAATGAGAGCTTTACACGAATCTGTAGGTGCAACTTTCGCAAAACGACATATTACTTATCGTTGCTTGTTTAGTGAAAATCAAAATTATCGTCGTTCAACAATAATTCCTGTAGACACGAAAGAGAAAGCTATAAAAAAAGAAAAAAAATAAACAATATAAATTTTTGTTTTTTATAAAAAATATGTACTTTTGCAGACCAAAATTTGTTATTTGTAAGCGAAAGCTAATAAAAAGGAAAGAAGATTATGAAAAAAGGAATACATCCAGAAAATTATCGCCTTGTTGCATTTAAAGATATGTCAAACGGGGATACATTTATTACAAAATCTGCTGGTGACACAAAAGACACCATTGAATTAGAGGGAGTTGAGTATCCTTTAATAAAATTAGAAATTTCTAATACATCTCATCCGTTTTATACTGGAAAGATGAAATTAGTAGATACCGCTGGACGTGTTGATAAATTTAGAAATAAATATAAAAAATTTTTAGATACGAAGAAGTAACGTATTCTTATTCTATTGAATAGAGCTCCTAATTTTTTAGGGGCTTTTTTTTTGCAACGATAAATATGTCATTGTTGTAAGCATTAAATAATCTCATAATAATGTTTATATTTGTGATGTTAAAGAGATGAAGATGGAAAATATTAGAAATTTTTGCGTAATTGCACATATAGATCACGGCAAAAGCACTTTGGCCGATCGTATGTTGGAATATACAAATACTGTTTCTGCACGAGATTTGCATGCACAAGTGCTTGACGACATGGATTTGGAGAGAGAACGTGGTATTACTATTAAAAGCCATGCAATACAAATGGAATATGAATTTAATAAAAACACATATAAATTAAATTTAATTGACACACCAGGACACGTTGATTTTTCTTACGAAGTTTCTCGTTCTATTGCTGCTTGCGAAGGTGCCTTGCTTGTTGTTGATGCTACACAGGGTATTCAAGCTCAAACCATTTCAAATTTGTATCTTGCTATAGAAAATAATTTAGAAGTAATACCGGTTATAAATAAAATGGATTTGGCAAATGCCATGCCTGACGAAGTTAAAGATCAAATTGTTGACCTGCTGGGTTGCGATAGAGATGATATAATTGAAGCTAGCGGAAAAACAGGATTGGGCGTTGAGAGAATATTATCTGATATTATTAATAAAGTTCCTTCACCAGTAGGAGATAATACAGCTCCTCTTCAAGCTTTAATTTTCGATTCTGTTTTTAATTCTTTTCGAGGTATTATTGCTTATTTTAAAATTATAAACGGTGAACTACGCACTAACGATTTTGTGAAATTTGTAAACACTAAAAAAGAGTATCATGCCGACGAGATTGGAATATTAAAACTAGAATTATCACCAAGAAAAATACTAAAAGCCGGTGATGTTGGATATATCATATCAGGAGTAAAAACATCACGTGAAGTTAAAGTTGGAGATACAATTACTCATGTTGATAATCCTTGCGAAAAAGCAATTGATGGTTTTGAAGATGTTAAACCTATGGTTTATGCAGGAGTTTACCCTGTTGATGCCGACGATTATGAAGAGCTTAGAGCATCAATGGATAAGTTGCAGTTAAACGACGCTTCATTAACGTTTGAACCGGAATCGTCAGTAGCTTTAGGTTTTGGTTTTAGATGTGGTTTTCTTGGTTTATTACATATGGAGATTATTCAAGAACGTTTAGAACGTGAGTTTAATATGAATGTAATTTCTACCGTGCCTAATGTTTCGTATAAAGCGTTTACAACAAAAAATGGAGTTGTTGACGTTCATAATCCTTCTGGTTTACCTGACCCAAATTATCTCGAACATATTGAAGAGCCGTATATTAAAGCTCAGATTATTTCAAAAGCTGATTATGTAGGTCAGATAATGACTCTCTGTATTGATAAAAGAGGGGTGCTAAAAAATCAAGTTTATCTCGCAGGAAACAGAGTAGAGATAACTTTTGAAATGCCCTTGGGCGAAATAGTTTTTGATTTTTACGATAAATTAAAAAGCATATCAAAAGGTTATGCCTCGTTTGATTATTATCAAACAGGTTACAAGCGTGCTAATTTAGTTCGTTTAGACATTCTTTTAAACGGAGAGCCGGTAGATGCCTTATCAACTTTAATTCATAAAGATAATGCCTACGTTTTTGGCAAAAAGATGTGTAGCAAACTTAAAGAATTAATACCCCGTCATCAGTTTGATGTCGCAATTCAAGCTGCAATAGGAGCAAAAATTATTTCTCGCGAAACAGTTAAAGCTGTCCGTAAAGATGTGACAGCAAAATGTTATGGAGGTGATATTACTCGAAAACGAAAACTCCTCGAGAAACAAAAGAAAGGGAAAAAAAGAATGAGACAAGTTGGAAATGTTGAAGTTCCACAAAAAGCATTTTTAGCTGTCTTAAAGTTAGATTAGTGTATGTAAAATTGCGTTTGAGATTAAAAAGAATATAAGTTTTGATAAAAAAAAGACCTCAAAAAGTATAAAATTTTGAAGTCCTTTTTAATATATAAAAAAAATTATTTTAGAATTGTCGTTTTAATTTTTTTGCAACAACTTCGGTGGCTTTAATTAATGGATAAGCAGCAGGAGAACCTGTAAGCAATGGATGAGTGCCAATTTGAGCAGACAATAAAGCTTTTATGTTTGTATGATTTTGGATTAAAAATCCTATAGAATTTGTTAATTCTCCAACACTACAACCACCATAAACTTCTCCGCCTAAAATCATACCACAATCAGCGGCAACTATTAGTTTTACCGTTTGTTCGTGCATATTTTCAAGTGTACCTGGGTGTTTGTCCATTCCGGTGAAACTACCAACTACAACACTGAAATTTTCTGCTTTTGCTTTAGATTCAATAATACCGGCAGTACCAAAAGCGGTTTTACCAATAGCTGTATCATAAATTGCAATAGTTCCGCTAAAAGATTTACAAGGACTTAACTCGTATAAGCTCATACCTGCAACTCTGGCTTCAGCACATGCAGTTGATGCAAGCATAGTAGCACATAGTTTTCTGGTTAAGAAATCTCTTTTTTCAGCACAATCACCAACTGCAAAAATATCGTTGGAACAATCATCAACACGCATGTATTCACAAGTTTTGATAAATCCGTATTTGTTTAATTCCAGACCAGATTTTTTTGCCAGTTCAGTATTTGGGGCATAGCCCATTGAAAGAACAACTGCATCAGCCTTAAGCTCTTCTCCTGTGGTTAATATTACTTTTTCAACTTTTCCGTCTTTCCCAATAATTTCTTTTACACCTTTACCTGTAATAACTTTAACGCCACGTGATTTTAATAAGTCTTCGGCTTTGTCACCAAATTCTTTATCAAAAGCTCTGTTTAATATAGAAGATTCAATTTCGACAAGAGTAACGTCTCTGCCAGCTTTATTTAATTCATCAGACATTTCTACTCCGATAAACCCTGCTCCAATTGTAATGATTTTTTTTAAATCTTTTAATTTGGTATACATTACATCCAGATAATGCTTATCTTTTGGAATAGTAAACACGTTTTCTAAATCACCACCTTTAAGCCATTTAGGAATTGTAGGGATTGAACCTGTAGCAAAAATTAATTTTTCAAAATAAAGTTTTGTTTTATTAGATAAATTACAAATATTGTTTTTTATATCAACACTTGTAACTTCTGCAATTTTTATTTCAACACCAACATTAGTCAACATTTTGTCAGGTAAAACATTTTTATCTGTTGAGTGTAAAGAACCAAAGATGTATGGTATTCCACAAGGAACCAATACTTTTTCTTCTTTTCTGACAACAACTACTGATTTGTCAGGATTGTTTGTTTTTGCACTAATAGCAGCCTGAAGTCCAGATGCTCCACCGCCGATAACTAAGACATTAATTTTTTCCATATTTTTATAGATATTTAATAATTTGATTATAAAGATATGCAAATATAATAATTTATAACTAAGTTAAAATTTTTTATTCTAAGATGTTATTTTGTGTTTTTTTTTGTTAACGATTTAAATATTTCATTCATTTCTATTTTTATTGTGTTAATTTCATTCATTTTTGAATCTAGAGAATCGTTAAACGAGGAGATTTGTTGTTTGAGGTGGGATACTTGGATATCGATTAAATTTATTTTTTCGTTTTCGTTTGATTTGTCTTTTAAGTTGACAATTTTTTCTTTCACAAATGTCAATAAATCATACAGATAGCTTTCAACATTTTTTTCAATCTCAAGACTTTTATTTAATTCTTGGTATATAAAATTAATATCAATTTTTAAATCATTTTCGGTAACAGAAGAAACCATATCGTTAAAGTAATTAACATATTGCAGAAATGGTTTTTGTAAAATTTGTGGCATATTATATACCTGCATAACAATTTTTGAGGCTTCGCTTTTCCTTTTTTCAGCTATTAAGAAATGCATTGTAGCATATAAGCCACGCTTAATAATTTTTTGAGGAGGAAACTCGAAATTATTTTCTTCAAGAAACAATTCTTTTATACTAAGGAGATTAATGAATTCAATTGGTAGCTTTTTTAATTTACAATAACTGGCATCAAACGATTTTAGATTTACTAAATGTCCAATTTCAGAAGGTATGTAAGTTATTCTGTTGTTACTAATGTCAACAAGTGTTAATTTTGTTAGGTTGCCGAGTTCTATAGGAAGATCGTATATTTCATTTTTTGTTAACAATAATATTTTAAGATTGTTTAGATTTCCAATCTCACGAGGTATTTTTTTTAAATAGTTATAGCTTAAGTCAAGGTTCTCAAGATGTGGTAAATTACCTATTTCAGAAGGTAATATTGTTATGTCATTATTTGATAGGTCTAAAATTTTCGCCTTTTTTAATCTGGCAGTTTCAATTATTTTTAAAACATCTTGTTTTTCCATAAAAAAGAGTTTCGATAAATATACGAAATAATAATCAATTAGTTATTATTTAAAAAATATGAGAGAAATTTTTTTGGCTCAGAAAATAATTATTTAAACAAAATTAATATTGTTTAAATTAAATAATTATTTTTGTATTAAATCAATTCTATAAAATTGGAAGGCTTAATAATAAAATCAACCGGTAGTAATTATCTTGTTAAAGATAAAAACAACAATAAATTTGAATGCAAGATAAAAGGTAAATTTCGAATTAAGGGAATTAGAAGTACTAATCCTCTTGCTGTAGGTGATAATGTTGATTTTGTTATGCCTGAAAATGAGCAGCTTGGTTTTATCACTAATATTCACGATAGAAAAAATTATATAATTAGAAAGTCGATTAATTTGTCGAAAAGAAGTCATATAATTGCGGCTAATATTGATTCCGCTTTTTTAATTGTTACTTTAATTTCTCCAAAAACCTCAACCGAATTTATCGACCGGTATTTAGTGTCTGCACAGGCATACAATATACCTGTAAACATTGTTTTTAATAAGATTGACCTTTATGATAATGAAACTTTGGAAAAATTGAAAGATCTTAAAAGCACATATGAAAAAATAGGCTATAATTGTATTGAGACATCAGCTATAAAAAATATTAATATTCAGAAAATTAAAGATTTATTAAAAAATAAGATAAATGTAATATCTGGACATTCTGGTGTTGGTAAGTCAACTTTAATTAATTCTGTAGATAATAAATTAAACCTTAAAACTTCTGAAATATCTGATTCTCATAACTCAGGGAAACATACAACAACTGCATCCGAAATGTATGAGATTAATAATGGAGGTTATATTATTGACACTCCGGGGATTAAGGGTTTTGGAATTATTGATATGGATAAAGAAGAAATATATCATTTTTTTCCCGAGATATTTAAATTGTCCAAAGATTGTCAGTATTACAATTGCACCCATGTCCACGAACCAAATTGTGCTGTAAAAAAAGCTGTTGAAAATGGTGAGATTAGTCAATCAAGGTATAAAAGTTATTTAAGCCTAATGATTGATGATGACGATAATAAATATAGACAAACAGGTTATTAGAATATAACTAGTGCTTGCAAGAAACGCTAAAACATAGAATATTTATGCAATACAGTTTATTTTGCGACTTGAATATATTGTTAAATTGTTATTCCCATTATTACTTGTGTTTTAACAATTTGAGGGAAATATTAAATAATTTTCGTTTTTTAATATCCATAATAGATTACAGTATTTTTTTTCAAACAATAACTATGATAAAGATTTTACTTATATACTTAATTTTATTTTTATCTGTAAATGTCTATTCACAAAAAAAGGATACAATAAATAAGAATACGCTGATAACTAAAAACGAAATAATCCCAATCAGTTTAATAACAGCCGGCAGTATTTTAAATTTTGGAAATAGAAAATATGATTTCCAATCTTATATTAAAAAAACAAACACAAATGTCGATGATTATATTCAATATGCACCAACAGGAATAATGTACATTTCCGATGCCATTGGAATAAAACATAAAAATACGGCATTTAACCAAACAAAATATTTGTTTTTATCGGAACTTAGTGCAGGCTTAATAGTTCTTTTTTTAAAAAACATATCAAATATTGAGAGTCCTAATAAAGAGAACTATTCTTTTCCTTCGGGGCATACAACACAATCATTCGTTGGAGCAACAACACTTTATAATGAATTTAAAGATTATAATAAATTAATTGCTTATAGTGGATATTTTTTTTCTTCCGCAACAGGCATCTTGAGAATCACTAACAACAAACATTGGATTTCGGATGTGTTATGTGGTGCAGGAATTGGAATAATTATAACAAACGTTATTTATAAGTTAGAGCCTTTAAAAAATTGGAATCCTTTTAAACAGAAACAAAATTTAAGCTTTTATCCTAACTACAACTATTTTAATCAAAATATTTCATTGACTGTTAAAATTATTTTATAAAACGAAACACCAATTTAAAAAATAATAAAATGACCAAAGAAATCAAACGATGTGCTTGGGTGACTCTTGACGATTTATATGTTCAATATCACGATACTGAATGGGGAGTGCCTGTGTATGATGATAAAAAATTATTTGAATTTTTAATTCTCGAATCATTTCAAGCAGGTTTGAGCTGGATTACTATATTGCGTAAGCGGGAGAATTTTAGGAAAGCTTTTGATGATTTTGACTTTAATAAAATTGCTTTATATAATGATGAGAAGTTTGAATCCCTGATGAAAGATGCCGGAATTATACGTAATAGATTGAAAATTAAAGCAGCAATTTCTAATGCAAAAGAATTTATTAAAGTTAAAAAAGAATTTGGGTCATTCAGTGATTATATTTGGGGATTTGTTAATTATAAACCCACAATAAATAATTTTAAAACCATGAAAGATGTTCCTGCTAAAACCGAGCTCTCCGATGAGATTAGTAAAGATTTGAAGAAGCGTGGGTTTAAGTTTGTTGGTTCAACCATAATTTATTCACACATGCAAGCAACTGGAATGGTTAACGATCATACAACAGATTGTTATAGATATGAAGAAATTTGCAATATTATTTCATAAAAAAATGACTGTCTTAATTAAACAGCCATTTTTTTATGAAGTAATATTTATTCAAATAGTTTGTTCAGCTTTTGTTCTAAAGCCGGGCCTCTTAAATTTTTTCCAATTATTTTACCTTCTTTATCAAGCAAATAACTTGCAGGAATACTTTGTATTTTATATAACTGAGCCGCACTCGATTTCCAAAATTTTAGGTCGCTAACATGATGCCATGTAAGACGGTCGTCCCTAATTGCTTTTACCCAATCGTCTTTTTTCCTGTCGAGAGATACTTGAAAAATTTCAAATCCCTTGTGGTGAAATTTTTTATAATTAGCAACAAGATTTGGATTTTCCATTCTACATGGGTTACACCAAGCTGCCCAAAAATCAAGCAATACATATTCTCCTCTTAATGAATATAACGAGATTGTGTCTCCTTTAGGTGTTGGCAATGCAATATCTGGAGGAACAGATCCAATTCCAAAATTTTTTGCATTTGTTTGCTCTTTTTTAATTTGCATTTTTGTTTTTTCAACAAAAGAGTTAAGAAGTTTAGTGATGTTTATATCAGGATAACTTACGCTTAAAGCAGAATCAACCAACTCAAAATATTTAAAATCTTTTGCAGGGTTGAGTAAAGCAACTCTTTGACTTATTTTTTGAGATAATGCAACATAAGAAGCTAATGAAGATTTGTGTTCTTCAATAAATGAAACTAAAAAGTTTTTCTCATTTTGAAAAATTTCATTGCTGGTTTGTGTTAATTCCTGAATAATTGAATCCAGTTTAGGATTGTTTTGATTATTATTATAGATAACATTTAACGAATCTAAACGAATCATACTATTAGAAAGATGCTTGTTTAGTTCTTTTACTAAACTCGATTCTTCAGAACCTTCTACATTATAAGTGCCTGATAAATCGTTAGCATCGGCAATTATTTTAATTTTTTCCCCGGGTTTTACAATTAATCGAATATAATTATTCATTGAGAAATAAAGAATCAGGTCTTTGGGTTCAGTAGAATTAACTGCAAACAAAAATTCATTGTTTTTATCAATGTTTGTTGAATCAGGAGTTTGATTAACAGAAGCCAAATCTATTAAGTGGATTTTTTTATTAGCACCATTCTCAATTTTACCGGTTATTTCAAAGCTGTCGGCATTAGTGCATGAATATGCAACAAATAGCATTATAAAAAGATACAAAAATTTTTTCATGTGTTTGTGTTTTAGTATTTAGTTATTATTTAGTGATTTACATTGAAAATACAAAAATAATTATTTATAACATTAAGTTCAAATATAGTTTGTTAATTATCATAATGATTAAGTTTTAAATTAATTCTTAACACCCAAATACATATTGACATATATAACTTTGTTGCTGATTAATTATTGTTCAAATATTTTTTTAATATTTCAGAAACAAGTTTTGCATTAACATTCCCATCAGTTTTTTTCATAATTTTCCCCATAAAAAACCCTATTAATGAGCTTCTTCCATTTTTATATTCTTTAACTTTTTCAGGATATCTGTCAGCAATAAGTTTAACTAAGGCAATTATCTGAATTTTATCATTTTGTTGAGTTAAATTATTTTGTTTGGCAATATCAAGTGGCGTTTTTAAAGGATCGTTTATCATTAATGGGAATAGTTTTTTTGATGCAACAGACTTGCTAACTATCTCGTTGTCAGTCAGATTTATTAAAATTGCAATGTGTTTTGCAGATATTTTGAAATCATTAATACTTATTGAATTTTCATTCAAATACGATTTAATATTAACCATAAGCCAATTAGCGGCTGATTTATAATTGTTTGTATGCACAATTATTTTTTCATAATAATAGGCAATCTCTTTATTGTCAATAATTGTTGAAGCATCATAATTGCTTAAGCCTAGTTCTTTATATTTTTTAAAGAGTTGAGACGGTAACAAAGTCAATGTTTTTTTTATCTTTTCAATAAATTCATCGGATATAATAAGAGGCGGAATATCTGGTTCGGGAAAATACCGGTAATCATTTTCTCCTTCTTTTGTTCTCATTACTTTTGTTTGCCCTGTATCTGCATTAAAGCTGCGTGTCTCCTGAACGATTTTATTGTTTTTTTCCAACTCATTAATCTGTCTCTTTATTTCATAATTAATTGCTTTTTTTGTGTTAGAAAAAGAATTTATGTTTTTTATTTCAGTTCGAACACCAAGATTTTTACTGCCGGTTAATCGTATCGAAATATTTGCATCGCATCGTAAGTTTCCTTTTTCCATATCTCCTGTGCTAATACCAAGATAACGAACCAGCCTTCTAATTTGAGATAAAAATTTGGCAGCTTCGTTTCCTGTATTTAATTCGGGTTTTGTAACCAGCTCTAATAAAGGCACACCTGCACGGTTTAAATCAATATAACTATTGTTTTTTTTATGAATGCTTTTGCCGGAATCTTCTTCAATATGAATTCTTTCAATATTGATTTTTTTGTCGTTGTTATTTCCATCTTTAATGATGAGACACCCTTCATAACAAATTGGTGTTTTAAATTGTGTTATCTGATATCCTTTTGGCATGTCGGGATAAAAATAATTTTTACGAGCAAACTCATTATGTTTATTTATTTTTGAGTTTGTTGCTAAACCAAGCATAACAGCATCTTTAACAACCTCCTGGTTTAATTTTGGCAGAGTGCCGGGATATCCTACCGATATCTCATTAATATTTGTATTTGGTAAAAGATTATACTCAGCAGAATCTCTTGAGAAAATTTTGCTTTTTGTGTTTAGCTGAATGTGAATTTCTAAACCAATAACCGTCTGATATTTATTATTACTATTCATTTAAGCTTTTTTGCATAAAAAATAAACTGATTGAGACTATTCCGAGAACAAAAGTTGTCAATTTATAGTCGCTTAGTGGCTTTTCAACAAAATAATATGCCTACTCAAAATGTATTGCTTTAAATTGCTAAGACCTAACAGGTTCTCTATTGTTCATGTTATTAGCTACTTAGTTATACTATTTTCTTGTTCTCACAAACCTCTTAGGTCTGTTTGAAACAAACTCATTAACTTAAATATAAAAATATAAACAAAAAATGTGATAAACAATTAATGCTTTTTATATTTTTGCATGATATTATTTTGGAGGCACGAGTTTTGTGAGAAAGTGTAAAAGACTTTAATACAAAAAGAGAAAAAAATTAAAGCTGTGAAGATTTATACAAACATTGAAAATATAGAAAAATTTAATGCAAAAAATTCTGTGCTTACAATTGGTACTTTCGATGGTGTCCATTTGGGTCATGTTAAGGTGATTAACAACATGAAAAAAATTGCTGGTCAAATTAATGGTGAAACGGTGTTGTTTACTTTTTATCCTCACCCGCGTTTTGTTGTCAGTACAGAAAAAAAAGAAATAAAACTAATTACCACAATAGAAGAAAAGAAAGTCTTGCTTGAGAAAGCCGGCATTGACCATCTTATTATTTATCCTTTCACAAAAGAATTTTCACAATTAAGCTATATCGATTTTGTAAAGAATATTCTTGTAAAAAAATTAAACTTAAAACATCTTGTTGTAGGATACGACCATAAATTTGGGCATAATCGCGAAGGTTCGTTCGAGTATCTAAAAGAATGTGCAAAAAAATACAATTTTAGTATTGAACAAACTGAAGCATTAAATGTAAATAATATTAGCATAAGCTCAACAATAATTAGACAGGCTTTGCGTGAAGGAGATATTGTTGCTGCAAACAAGGGCTTAGGATACAGTTTCTCGGTTACTGGACAAGTTGTAAGAGGAAAGGGATTAGGCCGTCAGATTGGATTTCCTACTGCGAATATCGACTATCATAAAGACAAGCTAATTCCTGGCGGTGGTATTTATGCCGTTCGTGTAATTGTTGATAATGAAATTTTTAAAGGGATGTTAAATATTGGGTTCCGCCCAACCGTTAATGATGACAAAACAGATATTACCTTTGAAGTAAATATTTTTGATTTCGATAGAGATATCTATGATACAAATATTACTGTCAATTTTAAGAAACGTATTAGAAGTGAGAAAAAATTTGAGAGCTTGTTAGATTTAAGAAATCAGTTAAAAATTGATAAACTTGAGGCTTTAAATATTTTGAAATAGAGCTCGTAATTGCGAACGCAGTGAAGCAGTCCCCTTTTTCAGAGTAGACTTATTTATAAAATATCTACTAAATCTAATGGATTATTTATTACATGTTTTGCACCATTTGCAATTAATTCTTCCTTTGTTCTGAAACCCCACAAAACACCAACAGCATACATTTCTGCATTATTTGCCGTTTGCATATCAATATCTGTGTCTCCAACATAAATCATTTCTTCCGGTTTAATTCCTGTTTTTTTGCTTATTAACAAGGCTGTTCGTGGGCTTGGTTTTCTGTATTTTTCCTCGGTTAATCCCATTATCTCAGAAAATTTTATTTTCGGAAATAAATTCAATATGATTTTTTTTGTTAATTCGTCTGCCTTGTTTGAAAACACAGAAATTTTTATATTCCGAGAACTAAATTCGTTAAGTAATTCAACAATCCCAACATAAGGCTTTGTTTTATTAATGCAATTATTGCGATAAACTTCAATAAAAGAATCAAAACATTCATTAATAAATTTTTCATTTTTATTTGAATCGGGAAGGGCATCACGCACTAAATTTTTTATTCCTTTACCTGTTAAATGTTTGTAGGCTTTAAGCTCATGTGTGGGAAACCCAAGTTTTTCAAGAACAATATTCATAGAATCTGCTAAATCTTCAAGAGAATTAACAAGAGTTCCATCTAAGTCGAAAATAACACCTTTAAATTTCATAATATTTTTTTATTTTTTATAAAGACAGATATATTTTAATGAAGAGTTAAATTATTTATAAGCAAGGATTTTTCACTCAAATTAATTCTAAAACAAAACTGCCAAAAATAGATGTTAAAGTTAATAATTTATGTGATTATAAGTTTTCATCAAGGGGAATTTTTATTATAGTTTTTACGAATATGTTATATAACATATTCGGGGGGGGGGGGTAAATATAATTTTTATTTGTAATTCTGTAATATAAATATAAAAAATAATTTTTATTAACTAAATTTTAAAATTTTGATGAAAAAAACAACATTAATTATTTTTGTAATTGCAATGTAGTTCGTTGCAATTTATTTGGCAAGTTGCCAAAAAAACAACAATTTAACACAAAAACAGGAACTCTGTAGTGATGACCAAAAAATTGAACAGCAAATTATTCAATTTAAAAATCAACTGAGTGATACTAAGAAGTCCGGAGAAATTGTGGAATTAGATTCGGCAATTTGGTATATTAATTTTACTTTAAATTATACATATACATTTCCGTATATTGAATATTGTGATTATTATATTGATTCAGCCTTTGTAACTATGAATATTTATGACGATGTTGTAACTTTTATCGAACTAGGTAAGACTTATTGCGATATTGAAGACGTTTTGCGTGAACATTTTTTTAGTATTGAAAACACAAATAAACACATTGTTAATATTTTTATGGAAGAAACAGATATATGTGAAAATAATACAATTGAATTTAAAATTGTTTCAGAAGTAGGCGTTTATAATACTGAAAAATCTACAAATGTGAGTAATACGGATAATCCTTTCGGCTCAACAGATTGGTGGTCTATGGGGAGTGGAAAATGTGGCATTTATTCCGATTATGCAGGATGGGATGCAGAATGGGATGCAGCAAAAAAAATATCTAAAGCTGTTAATACAAAATTGGCAAATCATTCTTTTGCGTATTATTTTACTGACGATACGTTTTTTAATTTATTACCTTGGACTACCTCATCAATCCCTAATGGTTTAGAATATTATTTGTGCCCAGAGAGCTGTTGCCTTTCTTCTCAAAACATGAATTGTTATTATCACAGGATGTTAGAACTTTTTGATTATTACAAACCTTCAGGCAAGAGTTTTCATTATGTAACTATATACGCATCTTGGGATGTTGGAATAAAAGGAGATCCTTTCTTTGATGTTAATGTGCTGCTTTACGGCATAAAACATAAACGTGAAACAGCTCCAGTTAATCCATGTTTAAAATAAAAAAGCGATATTGTCGTTAATAATTATAGCCCTAACTGATTTTATAAATCTGTTAGGGCTATATAAAATATTTAATATTTAAATTATATGAAAACATACACTTTATTAGTATTTTTTTGTTTTTATTCAGTATCAATATTTTCACAAAGCATTATTGCAGAAGACACAATAAAACAAAACACTATATGGAACACCGATACTGTTTTTGTTAAAGGTAATGTTTTTATTCCCGATAGTATAAATTTAAACATTGAGCCCGGTGTAAATGTTATTGTAAACGGCTATTATTATATTGATGTTAAAGGCAGCTTAACTGCAAAAGGTGCTAAAGCAGATATGATAAAATTTACAATATCTGACACTACCGGTTTCTCCGACACAAGCGTTGTTGCAGGAGGCTGGCAGGGAATACATTTTAATAATGTTTCGGAATCCAACGACAGCTCAATATTTGATTATTGTATAATTGAATACGCTAAAGTAATTACTGATACTTTGTTGGGAGGAGGAATAAGTGCAAAAGATTTTTCAAAAATTCGAATTTCTAATTCAATAATACAACACAATTATTCTTATAAGCAGGGAGGTGGCTTGCTTTTTATAAATTCTTCGCCTATTATCTCAAACAATGAATTTTATTATAACAAGACTTATTACTATGGGGGAGGTATTTATATTGAAGGGGAATCTAATGCGTTAATTAAAAATAATTTATTTAAAGACAATTCGGCATTCAAGTTATTATACGGACCATACGGAACAGGAGGTGGTGGATGTGGAAGTGCAGTATATGTTACAAATGAGGAATTATATAATACTCAAAACCCAATAATTATAAATAACAAATGTTTTAGTAATGAATCTGTTGATGGTACAATATACGAGAGTACAGTAAGCTCAAAAGTAATTAATAATGTTATTTGCAATAATTTTGGAGATGGAATTACTAATGGGCATCAATTAAGTCATTGTATTTATTCTAATAACACAGTTTGCAATAATTATGCTCCTTCCGGAGGAATTACGGTTTTTTCAAATGGTTTAAAAATGCTAAATAATATAGTTTGGGGAAACAGTTATTGTTATCAGACACCACAAATTTATTTTTTATATGGAGAATCTACTATCGAGTATAATTGCATTGAAGGAGGCGGATTTAAAGGAGAAGGTAATATTGACAGAAACCCTGAATTTGTTAATCCAAGTCCGGGAGTAGGTTTAGATTATGAAGGAGATCAATATGACTGGTCGCTCAGCAAAAATTCACCATGTATTAATGCCGGCACTCCTGATACAACAGATTTGTATTTACCCCAATATGATATGGCGGGAAATTTAAGAATTATGCACGACACTATTGATATTGGTGCATTCGAATATCAATCAGACATTAATAGTATTTTTGATTTTGAAACAACTGCAAAAAAATTTACTGTTTACCCTAATCCTGCAACCAATTTTGTTAATATTAGTTTTACACAAAATATAAACGCCAATAAATTTGAAATATATAATATTACAGGTAAGTTAATTTTGTTGAAACAATTAGAATCCTCATTAACAACAATTAATGTTACAGATTTATCAAAAGGCTTATATTTTTATCGTATAAAATACGATGATAAAACAATTGACACAGGTAAGTTTATAAAACAATGATGTTTTGTGGGTTAAATAAAAAAAACATTCCCACAGTTAAAATTGTGGGAATGTTGAGTTTCCTCCGAAAATAAAGTTTTCGAAAAATTATATTAAGCTATAAAACATGTGCTTTTGGCAACCAATGTTTTACTATTATGAAAAGACCTGTAAATCCTGTTAAAAATGATTTTTAGTAGGGAACTCAATTTTATATAAAAAGAATTACACCAAAATATTAATAAGCAGCCTTAAATTGTCTTAAGAATCGAACGTCATTTTCAAAGTATAAACGAAGGTCGTTAACTTGATATTTTAGCATAGCTAATCGTTCAACACCCATTCCAAAAGCAAAACCGGTATATTTTTTCGAATCAATATTATTGCTTTCTAAAACATTTGGGTCAACCATTCCGCAACCCAAAACTTCGAGCCAGCCTGTGTGTTTACAAACATTACAGCCTTTACCTCCGCATATCTTACAAGTAACATCCATTTCAGCCGAAGGTTCGGTAAATGGGAAATAAGATGGGCGTAATCTAATTTTTGTTTCTTTACCAAACATCTCTCTTGCAAAATAAAGCAAAGTTTGTTTTAAATCGGTAAACGAAACATTTTCGTCAATATATAAACCTTCAACCTGATGAAATATGCAATGTGCTCTTGCAGATATTGCTTCATTTCTAAAAACACGGCCGGGAAAAAGTGAGCGAATAGGAGGCTTTTGAGTTTCCATTACATGCACTTGCACCGATGAGGTGTGAGTACGTAATAAAATATCAGGGTCTTTTTCAATAAAGAAAGTGTCTTGCATGTCGCGTGCAGGATGTTCTTCTGGGAAGTTAAGTCCTGAGAAAACATGCCAGTCATCTTCAATTTCAGGGCCTTCGGAAACTACAAAACCAATACGTGAAAAAATATCAACAATTTCGTTCCTAACAATTGATATTGGATGACGTGTGCCCAATTCAGTTGTGTCGCCAGACATTGATAAATCTAAAGAATTTTGTTGCTGTTGAGTGTCTTCTAAGCTGTTTTTTAAAGATGTTATTTTTTCAATAACAGTGTTTTTTAATTTATTTATTGTTTGCCCAAAGTCTTTTTTTTGTTCAACAGGTACGTTCTTAAACTCAGAAAACAATTTTGTTATTTCTCCTTTTTTTCCAAGAAAATTTATTCTAAATTTTTCAATCTCTTCAATATTTTTTGCTGAAAATTGTTCTGCCTCTTTTATGAGTTTTTTTATTTCTTCAAGCATCTTCTAAAAATTTAATTAAGATGCAAAATTAAATAAAAAACTACATTTTTTTATTAGTTTATCATATTTAATTTCAAAGTCATTAGCTAAATATTAGGTATTTATATTAAAGCTTGTTTATTGTATATTCAAAACTCTAAATTTTTTAACCTCTGAACTCTAGTCGTTCATCAATAATAATTTTTTTTTAACAGATTATTCCATATATTTGATTATAATTTAGGAGTCTGTATTTTATTTAAATCTTCTTGTCATGAAAAAAAAATATCTAAAAATTATATGGTTTTTTATTGCCTTTTTTTGTGCTAATAATATATTTGCACAAACTCAAAGCACGGTAAGTTTTGATGTTTTGAGTGGTCCTGGACCTATTCAAGGAGGCGAATGTGCTCCATTATCTGTCTCGTTTAATAATACAAGTGTTATTAATCCGGCAGATACTGCAGAGCTTGTATATTCTTGGAGTATAGTTAATTCAGATTTCGGAAGTCCTGTTGACTATCAAGGGGTCTCTTTCCCCGACTCTATTTTAATGGCAGGGAATTATGATGTATACCTTTCAGCCAATAATAATTCTGGATTTTTAGGAGATGCTTCATACAAATTTAGCATAAATGGATCAACGGGAAAGTTTGATATTCATCCAAGTAATAATGTATGCCCTGGAGAGAGAATAAGTGTTGGCTATAATTATCCCAACAAATCAATTTCGTGGGATTTTGGCGATGGTTCACCAACCGCAGGTTTTAATTGGCCAGAGCATACATACGAAACTCCAAATGTTTATGATGTTACTCTATTTCTGCAAACAGAAAATTGTGGAGCAGATACAATTACTCAACAGGTAACAGTTTCAGAAAGTGCAGTGCCTGTTGTTGATATTTCTGTGGGAGAAAAATTTTGCCCTTATGACGATGTGCATTTTGATTGTAATTATGAGCAAGACCGTGTTCAAAGTTATTTGTGGGATTTTGGCGATGGGTCTACTTCAGTAAATAAAGCACCGGTTCATAAATATTCAAAAATAGGTGACTATACAGTTTCCCTTACGATTACAAATGTTTGTGGAAATACAGGATCAAAAGAAACAACAGTTGTTGTTGATAATGAAAATATTGTTTATTCTGATTTTGGCTATTCGTTTGAAGGTTCATCGTGTCCTCAAAGTGTGGTTCAATTTCAGCCGTGGGGAGTAGGTAATTGCTTTTGGGATTTTGGCGACGGAAACACTTCAACTCAATTTAGTCCACGACACTCTTATGCCGATATAGGGTCTTATGAAGTAACATTAATTATATCGAATAATTGTGGTAGTATTGATACAAGTAAAACTACTCTTGAGATATATTACGATCCTCAATTTAATCCTCCAACAGCAAATATTGCTTTTGAAAATCAAGAAGAAGTTGTTGAATCAATAACAGTATGCCCGGGTGAAAAAATTTCTTTTAAAAATTATTCTTGGGGCGAAAATTTATCTTATGAGTGGGACATGGGATATGGAGAGAAATTTTATACTAGAGATGTAACTTATTCTTATCCACTTGAAGGAAATTATTGGGTAAAAATGACTGTTCGAAATAATTGCCAAGCAGTAGGTGTCGATTCTTTATTTGTTAATGTAAATCCTGCTGTGCAACCAACTGCTCGTTTAAGAGCTATTCCTGATACTATTTGCTCTGGGGAAAAAGCCCTTTTTTACAATGTTCTTTCCGAAATGGGTGAAGATAATTATGTCTATGATGTGTGGTTTGGCGATGACGATTTTTTAACAAATGTTATTAAGCCTAACGATACTTTGTTTAATATCATTTCACATAAATATTCCTCCCCTGGTCTTTATCCCTACAAATTTAAAGTGACAAATTTTTGTGGTAATTCAGATTCTATTACAGGGCAGATTGTTGTAGATGATACTCCAACAAGAAAACCTTGGTATTATATTGAAAATTCATCAGGAAATCACGATGGTGAAGTTATGATTTGTCCAATAAAAGAAGATTCTATAATTTTTATTCAATTTAAAGATACAATAGCAACAATTGGAACTGTTATGCATGAAGGCGATCCAATGCCTAATATCGTTTCTGTTAGCTCTTTTCATCAAGACACTACAGATTTTATGATTATGTTTAATGATGATGGGGAAGGGTGTCAGTCGATGGCTGATTATGGTTATGAAGAAACTGGCGATGGCGATACCATAACTTTTTTTTCTGGTCCAGGCGATGGTTGTTATGAAAGAGAACAATTACTTAACAACAATACATTCTTTTGGACTGGTGATGATGAAAGAGCAATTTGTCCCGGAGATCCGGTTGACTTTACAATTGTTGGAGGTGTGTCTTATGGATGGCATTTTGGCGATGGCTCTCCAACAAGTTCAGAACAACTCCCTTCACACGCATATGCCGACGTAGGAACTTATGAAGCATATTGTATAGCTACAAATGTTACAGGAAGAATAGATACTCTTTACACAACAGTTCTTATAAATTCAAAGAATTTCCCGGATGCTTGGATTGAATTATCAAATTATGAAAATGTTTTTGTAAACGATACTGTTTTCTTTAATGCTCATGTAGATAAAGATCAGGGTAAATATTATAATTTTGTATGGGACTTTGGCGATGGTAGTCCAAATCCTTCCGGAATGAATCCATTCCATATCTTTCATAAACCAGGAGAGTATAAAATAAGCCTAACAGTAGTTAATGGTTGTGGTTATTCAACAACTTCTCAAATTGTTTATGTTGATTATACACCCGGAACTTGTAGTGCTTTCTTTAGCTATTTGCCAGATATGGCAAACAAGTCTGTTCAGTTTAATGACGAGTCGTTTGGCGATAACATTACTAATTATCAATGGGATTTTGGCGATGGAGATTTTTCAAATGAAAAAAATCCTTACCATTTATATGATTCTTATGGTTTCTATAATGTTTGTTTATCTGTTTTTGATTCTATTAGTGGTTATAGCGATGAGTCTTGTCAAAATATTCCACTTGTTAACGATACAGTTACAGCTTGTAATGCAAGTTATGATTATGAAGTTAATGGTAAGCAAGTTGCATTTTTTAATACATCATTAGGAAATATTACTGAATATTATTGGGATTTTGGCGACAATAAATATTCAACACTTAAAGATCCAATTCATAACTATGATGAAGATGGATATTATAATGTTTGTTTAACTGTTTTTGATTCTGTAAGTGGATGTATTAGTGATTATTGTGATGAAATGGCGGTTATTGAAGATACACCCAATTTTTTTCATGCAAATTTTAATTATTTCGCTAATAATAGAAAAGTAACTTTTACTAACAAGTCAAGTGGCAATGTTACAAATTATTTATGGGCGTTCGACGATGGTCATTATGCATATACCCAAAATCCTGTCCATACTTATAATGAACCCGGATTTTATCATGTTTGTTTGTCAATTTACGATTCAATCTCAGGAGAACTTGACGAAGCTTGTAAAAATGTTATTGTTGTCGATACTTCACAGGTAACTTGCAACGCCGATTATTCATATTATATTAACGGATTAGACGTTTCATTTACAGATAATTCTCAAGGCAATATTTCTAACTATTTATGGGACTTTGGTGATGGTGCTTATTCATATAGCAAAAATCCATCTCATTATTATTACAAACAAGATTATTATCCTGTGACATTGTCTATTTACGATGATGCATCTGGTTGTATGGATGAGTTTACAAAAGTATTGATGGTAGTAGATTCTACACAGGCTGCATGCCATGCTCAATTCACATATGGCTTAAACAACAAACAAGTTTCTTTCTCAAATACTTCTAAAGGAAAAATTACGAATTACCTTTGGGATTTTGGTGATGGTAGCTATTCTTACGAAGAAAATCCTACACATGACTATCAATATTCAAATTACTATCCTGTGGTATTGTCGATTTATGACAGCATTAGCGGATGCATGGATGAGTTTTATAAAGTAGTGGTTGTGGTTGATACTACTCAGGCAATGTGTAGTGCAAACTACGAATCTCATTCAAAAGGAGATACAGTATTTTTTACTAATACTTCTGAGGGTAATATAACAGATTATTTTTGGGATTTTGACGATGGTGAATATTCTTATGATATTGACCCTACTCATGTTTATAATAATTCAGGATATTATCTTGTAAGCCTTACTTCTTATGATGCAGAATCTAATTGCTTATCAAATTATAGCAACGTAATATTTGTTATTGACACAACTCAAGAAAATTGTAATGCAAGGTTCAATTTTTATACAGAAGGAAATACTGTAAACTTCACAGCCGATGCCGTAGGAACATATACAAACTTGTTCTGGGATTTCGACGATGGATATAATAGTAATCAACTAAATCCTTTACACACTTATAAAAAATCGGGATATTACAATGTAACGTTTGCTGTTTTTGATACTACAACTAATTGTTTCGATACAAGAAATAAAATTGTTTTTGTTGAGGGAACAGGTTCAAGTGATGAGTGTAAAGCAGATTTTTCTTATTATCCTGATAACACTACACTCGAAGTGCAATTTTCTGATAAATCTTATGGTACTCCAGTTGCTTGGTATTGGGACTTTGGAGATAATTCTCCCGCAAATGATTTAAAAAACCCTGTTTATAGATATTCAAAATCGGGTTATTACAGAGTGAGTTTAACAATTATAAATTCAACAGGTAATCAAAAAACTGTTAGTAAGTTTATTGCAGTTGGTGATGTTTCAAACAGTAGCACTTCTTACTTTACTTATTTGGCGGATTCTGTAACAAGTACAGCATATTTTAATAATGAATCTCTTGGTAATATTAATTCTTATTTATGGGACTTTGGTGATGGATATACTTCAGAACAAGAAAATCCTTCTCATACTTATCAAGATACAGGTTATTATGCAGTTTGTTTAAAAACTTTTTCTGAAAGCGATGTGACTAAAATTTTCTGTAATGATGTTCGAATTGGTAATGCCCTTGCTAACCCTTGTTTATACTCATGTGTATGGCCAGGTGATGCAAATAGTGATTTGGAAGCTAATCATTACGATATTATGACAATTGGATTAAATTATGATTTAACAGGTCCAAAACGTGACGATGCTTCATTGCTATGGATTGGTCAGTTTAGTCAAAATTGGTCAACATATCAGATTGATGGAACAAACAATAAATATGGTGATTGTAACGGCGATGGAATAATAAATAATATTGACACATTGGCAATTAAACAAAATTTTGCATATAGTCATTATTATCAACCAAATTCAAAAGCAAAAAATGATTGGATTTTGAGCTGCGATTGGGATAATGCAAAAGTTGGTGCTAGTAAGGCTAGGGTTAGACTTAGTCCACCCTTAGGTAAAGCAACTTCTGATATTTATGCAATAGGATACGAAATTTTAGTTAAAGGTGGCGAAGGAATAATATTTAGCAAAACTCAGGTTAACTTCAATGGGAGTTGGTTAGGTACCGATGGTGATAATTTGTTAACATTCTATCAACTAGATTCTGTAAAACAAAAAATATATATTGGCGTATCTCGAATAGACCATAAAGATACATCTGGAGCAGGCGATATTACCAATCTTTATTTTGAGTTTAAAGATGGATACGGACCGGAAAATGTTTCTTTTGAGGTAACAACTCAAGGAGGTATTGTCTCTTCCGGTGAAAATGTTGAAGTGGAAGGTGTATTAAACGTATCTCTTGGAGCTGATAAGTCTATTTGTGAAGGAGACACAGTAACTCTTGATGCAGGCGAAGGTTTTGTGTCTTATCTATGGTCCACAGGAGGAACAAATAGCCAAATTTTAGTTTCGAAAGAGGGTACATATTCGGTTACTGTTATAGATTCGACCTCTACCATTAGCAACGATACAATTAAAGTCGTTGTTAATCCACTACCAACTGTTGAAATTGGTGAGAGCCATGAGAGTGCAGACTCTGTAATTTTAGATGCTGGCTCAGGATTTGTTGAATATTTGTGGTCTGATGGCACAACTCAACAAACAATGATTGCTAAACATACAGGTCATTATTATCTTACTGTAACTGATGAGAATGGTTGTCAGGGATTTGATACAACTCATGTACACATATTAGGTATAACTCAGCAGGCAAATGATGTTAAATTTATTGTATTCCCTAATCCAAATAAAGGGATATTTAAACTATTCTTAAATAGTAACAATAATGACGATTTGGTTCTTCAAATTATTAACATTCAAGGACAAATTGTTTATCTCAAAAATGTTGCGAATGTTAAAAATTATAAAGATGAAATTAATGTGTCAGATTTGCCTAAGGGTATTTATTACCTGAAAGTTAATAAAGGATATCTGTTTAAAGTCCAAAGGATTGTTATTAATTAATTTTTTCAATATTTTTAAAAGGCGGTTTATACCGCCTTTTTTTATTTCATTTTTATAAAATATAAAGTAAAATTTAAACGTTCAATTTTTTTAAGCGGTTTTTAAAAAAAATAGATTATTTTTGTCAATTAAAAAATTATCTGATGTTAACATTATTTAGAAAAGAAATAAATGTATTCTTTAGCTCATTAATTGGATATATTGTTATAATAGTTTTTTTATTGGCGAATAGTCTTTTAATGTGGATACTCCCTGGTCAATTGAATGTGTTAGATAGCGGATATGCTAACATTGACACGCTTTTTTTTATTGCACCTTGGGTTTTTATGTTTTTGGTTCCGGCGGTAACTATGCGATTGTTTGCCGACGAAAAAAAATCAGGAACCATTGAGTTGTTATTAACTCGTCCTTTAACAGAGATTCAAATAATATTATCAAAATATTTTGCAGGACTGGTAATTGTTTTGCTTTCAATATTACCAACAATTATTTATTTTTTGTCGGTTTATTTGTTGGGAAGTCCAGTTGGCAACCTAGATGTTGGAGGTACTTGGGGCTCATATATTGGTTTGTTTTTTTTAGCGAGTATTTATTCAGCAATTGGAGTTTTTTCTTCATCAATAACCGAGAATCAAATTATATCTTTCATCCTTTCTCTTATAATATCCTTTATGTTTTTTATTGGATTTGAAACAATTAGTTCATTAGGCGTTTTTGAAAGAATAAGTTCAATAGTTCTTGCTATTGGTATTAACGAACATTACATTTCGATGAGCAGAGGAGTTATAGATATTCGAGATGTTGTTTATTTTATTAGTGTTATTACAGTATTTTTGCTTTTTACTAAAATAGTTTTACAAAGCAGAAAATGGTAATATTGACCTAAGGCATTGTCTAGTCTTTATTCAAAATTTAACAATGAAAAGAAAAGAAGTAAAAAAACAAAATATCATACAACTTTTATTGATTCTGATAATAATAGTTTTAGTTAATTATATTTTTTCATTTGTACTACTTAGAGTTGATTTAACATCCGAAAAACGTTATTCAATTTCTGAGCCAACTCAGGAAATATTAAAGAATTTAAAAGACGTTGTTTATTTCAAGGTTTATTTAAATGGCGATTTACCTTCTGGTTTTAAGCAATTAGAAAAATCGACAAAAGAGATGTTAGATGAATTCCGAGCTTATTCTAAAAGTAATATTGAATATGAATTTGTAAATCCATCAGAGAGTAATGACAAAAAAACAAGAAATGAAATATACAAGCAGCTGTATGAAAAAGGTTTGACCCCAACAAATTTAAGTTATAAAGAAGAAAACGGAACAAATTCTCAAAAAATTATATTCCCAGGATTAATCGTAAGTTATAGGGGAGAAGAATTAGCTGTTAATATTCTTAACAATAACATTGGTGCTTCCCCTGAGCAAAATTTAAACGGATCAACTCAGGAGTTGGAGTATAAACTTTCAAATTCAATTAATAAGATTACAACAATAACAAAACCCGCAATAGCATTTATTGAAGGTCAGGGAGAACTAAACGAGAACAACGTTTTAGATATAACAAATTCTTTAAAAGAATATTATAATGTCAAAAGAGTGCGTATTAACAATCAGTTAAGTAGTTTGCGAGATTCTTTAAAACACAATAAATTTTCATTGATAATTATTGCTAAGCCAGATTCTGCGTTTAATGAGAAAGATAAATTTATTATTGATCAGTTTATTATGAACGGTGGCAAAGTATTATGGTTGTTAGATGTTATAAAAACCGATATTGATAGCCTAGCTTATTCAAATTCGACCATAGCATTAGCAAACAATATTAATCTTGACGATCAATTATTTAAGTATGGAGTTAGAATTAATCCTAATCTTATTGAAGATATTCAATGTGCGATAATTCCAATTAACACAGCACTTATTGGAGCACAGCCAAAGTTTACACCAACGCCATGGTTGTTTTTTCCTTTGATATCACCCTCAACAACAAATCCAATCACTAGAAATTTGAATTTGATTAAAACGGCTTTTGTAAGCAGTATCGATACAGTAGGAAACAACCCATTTGTTAGAAAGACAATATTGCTATCCTCTTCAATTTACACAAAAGTTATTAATGCTCCAGCAAGAATAAGTCTTGATATGGTAGATGAAGAACCTGACCAAAGGCAATTTAATAAAAAAAATGTGCCCGTTGCTGTTCTCTTAGAAGGACAATTTGAATCTATATTTAAAAATAGAATAGTCCCAGATATTGCACAAAGTAAAGACATCGCATTTAAGGATAAAAGTTATGATACTAAAATGATTGTAATTGCGGATGGAGATATTATTAAAAATCAAATTCGTCATAATGGAAAAAAAGTTATTCCTTACCCACTAGGTTATGACAGATATACTCGTCAAACCTTTGGCAATAAAGAATTTATTTTAAATGCAATTGATTATTTGACAGGTAATTCCGCTTTGATGCAGGTTAGATCTCGAGAAATAAGATTAAGATTACTGGATAAAACAAAAATAAATAATCAAAGGCTCAAATGGCAGATTATTAATACAATTTTGCCAATTTTTGTTATTATTATTTTTGGGATACTCGCTATTTTGTATAGAAAAAGAAAATATTCAACTTTGTAAAGTTTGAAAAATTAGAACTAATAAATTTAAATAAATGAAAAAAAACAGAAAAACAATTATTATCGTAATAGCTCTATTTGTTATAGCTTTATTTTTTTATTTCACAAACTCTTATAGTTCAATAAAAAAAGAGCTTAGAGATTTTGCGGTTGAAGATACTGCATCAATAAGTAAAATATTTTTAGTTGATAAAGAAAACAAGCAAGTTACTTTAGTAAGAGAAAATAATCATTGGACACTAAATAAAGAGTATATTGCTCGACGCGACATAATTAATCTTTTATTAAAAACGATTAATAGGATTGGTGTAAAGTCACCTGTTTCAAAGGCTGCAGAACAAAATATTATTAAAAATCTTGCTGTTAAATCAACAAAAATTGAAATTTATCAGGGAGAAGATTTAATAAAAACATATTATGTTGGGGGACCTACACAAAATCAGTATGGAACATATATGCTATTAGAAAATTCATCAAAGCCCTTTATTATGGAAATACAGGGATTTAGAGGTTATCTCTCAACTAGATATTTTACTAATGTTAACGATTGGAGGTCTCAGGAGATTTTTAACAATAGTTTTAATTCCATTTCTTCAGTATCTGTTAATATTCCTTCAAAAGAAAATGCTTCGTTTAAGATTTTAAATTTAGGAAATAATAGCTTCGAATTGTATGATTTTAAAAATAATAAAGTTTTAAATTTTGACACATTATCTGTAAAAAAATATTTGTCGCATTTTAAAAGAATATGTTTTAATAAATTTTATACGAATATAGATAAAAACGAAAAAGATTCCATTATTGCAAGTCAAGCTGCTTATATAATTACTCTTAAAGATATTAATGGGAATACAAAAGAAGTTAAAACATACAACAAACCAGGTGAAGGGCAAATAGATAAACAAGGTAATAAATTGAAATATGATCCTGATAATATGTATGCAGTTTTTAATAAAAATAAAGATCTTGTTTTTGCACAATATTACGTTTTTGATCCCATATTAAAGAATTTTAATTATTTTTTAACAAAAAAATAATTAAAAAGATAAAATTTTTGGTAAATTTGAAAAAAATAAAATAAAAAGCTATGAATTTTGTAATATCAAGCTCAGTACTACTAAACCATTTGCAAGCCATTAGTAGAGTAATAAGTTCGAAAAATACTTTGCCAATTCTTGATAATTTTTTATTTCAATTATCTGAGAATAAGCTAATTGTTACTGCCTCAGATTTAGAAACTACCTTAATCTCATCAATTGACATTGAAAACTTTTCGGGAGAAGGTAATATTGCAATTGATGCAAAAAGATTAACAAATATTTTAAAAGAGTTTTCAGAACAACCATTAACTTTTAACGTTAATACAGAAAATTTAAAAATTGATATTTTATCTGAAAATGGTAAATTTAGTGTTGTTGGACAAAGTGGCGATGATTTTCCACAATTGCCAACGATAAAAGAAGAGCAAAGAAATTCAATTCAAGTTAATTCTGAAGTTGTTTTAAATGGAGTTAGCAAAACACTTTTTGCAACAGCCGACGATGAATTACGTCCGGTGATGAATGGGGTGTTAGTGCAATTATCTCCCGAAGACTTAACTTTTGTTGCCTCAGATGCTCACAAATTAGTTAGATATAGAAGAACAGACATTAAAGCTGATTTTACATCTTCTTTTATTTTACCAAAAAAGCCAGCTTCACTTTTGAAAAATATTATTCCAAAAGATGAGCAATTAGTAAAAATTGAATTTGATGAGAAAAATGCATTTTTTGAATTCGCTGATTATAAACTAGTTTGTCGTTTAGTTGAAGGTAATTATCCAAATTACCAAACGGTTATCCCAACAGATAATCCCAACAAATTAACTATTGATAGAGTAGCTTTTTATAATACACTTAAAAGAGTTTCTGTTTTTTCAAATCAAGCAAGCAACCTTGTTAAACTAGATATTACTGCAAATCAATTAACAGTTTCTGCTCAAGATATTGATTTTTCAATATCGGCTGTAGAGCGTATCAATTGCCAATACGAAGGCGAAGGAATGCAAATTGGTTTTAAATCAGTATTTTTAGTTGAAATATTGTCAAACCTCTCAGCTTCTGATGTTATTTTGGAATTATCTGACCCTTCACGTGCAGGAATTTTATTGCCTGTTGATAAAGAAAATGAAGATGAGGATGTTCTTATGTTGTTAATGCCAATGATGATAAATGCTTAATCATTCAAAATATATTTTTTTATTCAAAGAGAAATCTTGTTGATTTCTCTTTTTTTTTGTATTATCTTTCTTTTCTTTTATAAAAAAATTATTTTTGTATATTATTAATGATTCATAAGATAGAATTTTAATGTCAATAATGATAAATAAACGGCATATTGTTTTTTTCTTAATAATTATTACCTTTTTTAGCACCAATAATCTTTCTGCTCAAGAAGATGATTTAAATTATTCTTTAATTAAAAAATATGCCGAGAATAGTTTTAGAGATCAAGACTACAAGTTTTCTCTTGAAAATTATTTACAACTATATATGAATGATGAAGTAAACATGACCAATAATTTAAGAATAGGTATTTGTTACACTGAATCAAACATTGACAAAACTGGAGGTATTCCATATCTTGAATTTGTTGTAAGTCACAATAATTTTCAACGATTAGCATATTATTACCTTGGACGAGCATATATGTACGCATATCGTTTTACCGAAGCTGTTGAGGCGTTTTATAATTATAAGCAATCGGGAATTAATGATGAGGTAATTCATAAATGTGACAGACTTATTGAAATGTGTTATTATGCATTAGAGATTTTGAACGTGCCAAAAAATTATACTTTCGAAAGATTAGATTCTACAGTTAATTCTGAATTTGATGATTATAATCCGTATGTAACCGAAGATGGTAAATATCTTGTTTATTCATCAAACAGGAAGTATGTAAAAGAATTAGAAAGTTATATATCAGATGTTTATCTTAGCAAGTCGAGAAAAACTTCATGGAATGAATCTGTTGAACTTCCAATAAATACTTTCGACAACGAAGATGTTGTTGGATTATCTGCTGACGGTAGTAAATTAATGATGCATATAGATGGTGATTATGCATCAAACGACATTCAGTATGCTTACAAAAAAGGAAGTAAATATATTAAAGATGAAAATGTATTGCCATTCAATACAGATGGTATAGAAAGAGGAGCGTCAATTACTTCAAGCGGAGATACAATCTATTTCTCAAGTGACCGCGATGGAGGATATGGTGGTCTTGATATTTATTATGTTACCAAAAATCAACAGGGGCAATGGAGTGAGCCGAAAAATATAGGAAGTAATATAAACACAGAATATGATGATAATTATCCAAATATTAATTCTGGCGGTAAAACCCTTTATCTTTCCTCAAAAGGTCATGAGAGTTTGGGCGATTATGATTTGTTTAAATCTATTTATAACGAATCTACTAAAGAGTGGTCTAATCCAATCAACTTAGGTTATCCAATTAATACTCCATTCGACAACACAACAATTTCTTTTAGTAATGGTGGTAAAGTTGGTTATATATCAACAAATAGAAAGGAAGGTTTGGGGAATCTGGATATTTATCGTATTATAAAAGGAGAATCTGATCAAACAGCCTTTGTTTTCGCTTACATCTTTGTGGGAACTCCAAGCTCTTCAGTTCCATACTCTAGTGATTATTTAAAGGTGTTTGTAACTGTTTACGATGAGTTTGGAAATATTTATGGGAGATATAATGTTGATGAAGGAATGTCAATTATGTCTTTATTCCCTGGTAAATATAAACTTGAAGTAAGATTCGATGGTGCTAAAGAAGGCTATGAAGAAGAATTGACAATTACTACTAATGATGCTAATAAGGAGATAGAAAAACAAATTTATCTAAAACCGGTTGAGTAATTTTATTTATTAAAATATCATATTTTTTATTTAGTAATGTAAAAAGTTTATGTTTTTTATTTATTGCATAAACCGCATTACTTTTATTTATTACAAATTTTAAATTTTAACTAATGCAACTTAAATTAAAAAGACCAATAGTGTTTTTTGACCTTGAAACAACAGGTCTTGATGTAGTTAACGATAGAATCGTTGAAATATCAATAGTAAAAGTTTATCCTGACGGAAAAGAAGAAATCAAAACAAAACGAATAAATCCAACAATACCAATATCTGAAGAGGCTTCAAAAATTCATCATATTTCTAATGAAGATGTGAAAGATGAACCAACTTTCAAATTAATTGCAAAGTCTTTGGCTCAATTTATCGAAGGATGTGATGTTGCAGGTTTTAATTCAAATAGGTTTGATGTGCCTTTATTAGTTGAAGAGTTTTTAAGAGCAGGAGTCGATTTTGATATGAAAAAAAGAAAGTTTATTGATGTTCAATCAATCTTTCATAAAATGGAAAAACGAACATTAGTAGCTGCTTATAAATTTTATTGCAAAAAAGATTTAACAAAAGCACATAGTGCCGAAGCCGATACTATTGCAACTTATGAAGTGCTAAAGGCACAGCTAGATTTATACAAGGATGTTGAATATATAGATGCTGACGGAGTAGCAACGAAACCAATAATTAATGAGATTGATGATTTGAGTGAATTTTCTTCTCAAACAAAAAATGTTGATTTTGCTGGTAGAATTGTGTATAATAAGGAAGGTGTTGAAGTTATCAATTTTGGCAAACACAAAGGGAAAGCTGTTGAAGAAGTGCTGAAAAAAGAACCAAGTTATTATAACTGGATTATGAATAATAATTTTCCTTTATACACTAAAAAAGTTTTAACAGCTATTAAATTACGAGGATTTAATAAATAATAATAAGCTTTTTATTATAAAGTAGTTTTGCCTATTTACTTAACAACCACGCCGATTTATTGTCGGCGTTTTTTAATTGAGAAAGTTTTTTTAATGCTGATTTTTTGTTGTCAAAACAATCAATAGAAACTCTATATTTATTGCTACTGTTTAAAATTTCGGGTTTAAAACCTTCATTAATAAGTTTCTGGGTTAAATTTTTAGCATTGAGTAAATTTTCAAAACTACCAACAATCAAAAAATATTTTTTGTTATTTACAAGGCTTTTATTGTTTTTTGTTTCATTAGTTTTTCCATAAAACAAAGCGGTGCGTTTATCTGTGTTCTCATCAAGAACACTACTTATTTTTATTTTTTGTTGAGGAGTATTAGTGCTTATTGTTTCTTGAGCAACATTATTTACGGGATTGAAACTTGAAAAATTAATGTTGGTTTTTTTTAAGAAATCTGGATTTAATGGAATTAAAGAAAGAGCAGCAATAATTGGGATACTAATTAAAATCCGTTTTGTTGTTTTATTAGTAATGATTTTTTTTACAGCATCTTTGTTTTTAAAATGAGTTTCTATTCGGGTGTTTAAATCATTATTAATTGCTGGGAATTGAAAAGATGATAAGCCAAAAGAATCAATTAAAAAATTTGTTGAAAGTTCAGGCTCAAAAAGTAAATTTTGAGTTTTGTCAAAATAAAAAATTCCTATTTCATCAAAAATTATATTCTCGCCGTTTTCAAGTTTGTCTATAATATTCTGAACACATTCAGCCGTAATATTTTTTGCTTCCGAATAGCTTATTTTTTCATTTGAAGCAATATGATTTATTAAAAGACCATCATTGTAAATAAGATTTTTATTGAACAGAATGTCTTTTTTTGGAGGTCTAAAAGAATTTTGAGAAATATTAATATCAGCAGAATGATAATTAGCAACAAGTCCGCCAAAATCCGGAATGATTACACAATCATAAAAAAACAGCAATTCTTTTATATGTTTACTTATTTCCAATATCTTATTTTTTATTTTAACAAAATTACAAAAAAACTCATTTAAATCAATAAAAGCTTCGTTTTAATTTTAATGAATCTTTTTCATTGAAGATAATGTTATGTATAATTAGTTGTAAATATTATCTTTGTAAATATATTTTTAAAAAAATAAATTTTAATGGCTAGTAAAGTATTAGTAACAGGTGGAGCAGGATATATTGGCTCTCATACAGTGGTTGAGTTGCAAAATAATGGTTTTGAGGTGGTTATTGTTGATAACCTATCAAATTCAAATATAGATGTTCTTAATCGTATTCAAAAAATTACAGGGAAACGACCAATATTCGAAAATTTTGATTTGTGTGATACTGAAAAAATTAAATTGTTTTTCAAAAAGCATAATGATATTAAGGCAGTTATCCACTTTGCAGCATTTAAAGCAGTTGGGGAATCTGTGTCAAACCCTTTAAAATATTATAATAACAATCTTGTATCATTGGTAAATTTATTACAGGCAATGAATGAAAACAATATCAGTAATTTGGTGTTTTCTTCATCTTGCACTGTTTATGGTCAGCCCGACGAATTGCCGGTTACTGAACAATCTCCAATAAAAGAAGCGACTTGTCCTTACGGATATACAAAACAAGTTTCTGAGCAGGTTTTAAAGGATTCTACAAGTGCTTATAAATTTTTTAAAGCTATTGCCTTACGTTATTTTAATCCCATTGGAGCTCATGATTCTGCTCTAATTGGCGAGTTGCCTCTCGGCGTTCCAAATAATTTAGTACCTTTTATTACACAAACTGCTTTAGGTCTAAGAAAGCAGCTAAGTGTTTTTGGTGATGATTATAATACCCCTGACGGCACATGCATTCGTGATTATATTCACGTTGTTGATTTGGCAAAATCTCATGTAATTGCAATACAACGATTATTGAAAAATAATAATATTAATGATTTTGAATTTTTTAACATTGGCACAGGAAAAGGAAATTCTGTTCTTGAAGTTATTAATACATTTGAGAGAGTAACTGCACAAAAGTTAAACTACAAAATTACTAATCGCAGAGAGGGTGATATTGAGCAAGTATATGCCGACACAAAATATGCTAATTTTGAATTAGGATGGAAAGCAGAGAAAACACTTGAAGAAGCTTTGCTTTCTGCTTGGAACTGGGAAAAATATTATAGAAATAATTTATCTAATAAAGAATAGTTTTATTATTTTTAACTTTCAATTTTATAAACTCAAATATATGTCAAAAACGATTCTTATTACAGGAGGTGCGGGGTTTATTGGCTCACATGTTGTTCGATTATTTGTAAACAAATATCCTGATTACAAAATTGTTAATCTTGATAAACTCACTTATGCGGGAAATCTTGAAAATTTATCTGATATTGATAATAAAGAAAATTATCAATTTGTTAAAGGAGACATTACAGATAGTAAGTTTGTTGAATCTGTTTTTCAAAAATATCAATTCGATGGTGTAATTCATCTTGCTGCAGAATCTCATGTTGACAGGTCTATTTTAAATCCAATGGAGTTTATTAATACTAATATTATTGGCACAGTAAATCTGTTGAATGCGACACGAAATATATGGAAAGAAAATACAAAAGATAAACTTTTTTATAATATATCAACAGATGAAGTTTATGGTGCTTTAGGTAGCGAAGGGTTTTTTACAGAAGAAACAAGATATGATCCTAAAAGTCCTTACTCTGCATCAAAAGCAAGTGCTGATCATTTAGTCCGTGCTTATTTTAATACTTACAAATTACCGGTTGTTATATCAAACTGCTCAAATAATTACGGGCCAAATCAATTCCCCGAGAAGTTAATTCCTCTGGCAGTTAATAACATTAAAAATAATAAGCCTTTACCAATTTATGGAAAAGGTGAAAATATTCGTGATTGGCTTTATGTTGAAGATCATGCCAAAGCTATTGATCTTATTTTTCATAAAGGTAAATTAGGAAATACTTATAATATTGGTGGAAATAATGAATGGACAAATATTGACCTTATTCATAAATTATGTGAGATAATGGATGATAGGTTAAATAAACCTTCCGGAACATCTGCAAAGCTTATTACTTTTGTTAAAGATAGAGCAGGGCATGATTTGCGTTATGCAATAGATTCTTCAAAATTGCAGAAAGAGCTGGGGTGGAAGCATTCAGTTAATTTTGAAAAAAGATTTGAACAAACTGTTGATTGGTATTTAAATAGCCAAAAATGGCTCGATAATATTAATTCAGGGGAATATGAAAAATATTACGAAAAACAATATGTAAAAAGATAGTATTTAGTGTGTTAAGATTTTTTAATAAAAATAATAGATTGTCTGATTTATCAGATTTAATTACAGATGTGCATTCTCATTTAATCCCAGAAATAGATGATGGTGCAACATCTGTAGAGCAATCTTTACATTTAATAAAAGGACTAAAAGATTTAGGATATAAGAAATTAATAGCTACTCCACATGTTATTAGTGATTTTTATCAAAACACGCCCGAAAAAATTAACAAAGGATTATTAATCCTTCGAAATGCATTAAAAGAGGCTAATATAAATATTGAAATTGAAGTTGCTGCTGAATATTATCTTGATTTTGATTTTCAAAAAAAATTAGACACTGAAGAATTGTTAACTTTTGGCAGTAATTATTTGCTGTTTGAATTGCCGTTTTATAATAAACCTCAATTTTTTGAAGAAACGGTGTTTAAAATGCAGACACTGGGCTACAAACCCGTTTTGGCACATCCCGAAAGATTTACGTTTTGGAATAATGATTTTAAGGCATACAATGATTTAAAGGACAGAGGTGTTCTGTTGCAGATTAATATTAATTCCTTGGTTGGCGGATATTCTGCACAAGCAAGAAAAATAGCAGAGAAGCTAATTGTTAACAATATGGTTGATTTTGTTGGTTCAGACACTCACAATCAACATCATATTGAACTTCTGAAAAAAAGCCTTAATAATAAATATTTAATTGATTTAATAAAAAAAGGAAGTTTGTTAAATAAAACTCTTTAATTTTTTTTATTAATCTGATAAATAATTTTTAAAGATAATTCATTTTTTGTTTGAAACATTTACATAAAAACGAATTTTATCTTTATACCCGTCTTCATCTGTTACCAACAAATTGTGCCATCCTTTGTTTATATCTATAGCTTTTACGTGTTTGTCGCTTGTACTGCCAAGATAAATATCGTCTATATACCAAAAGACTGTTTTCTCAGACATTTTATGTGCTACTCTCGCTATTAGTTTTTGATGTTTTCCGTTAAAATCTCTTGGTATCCAAATGCGGGCATTGTTTCTTGGATATATAAAACTTAATGGTTTACTGCTTTGTTTTTTATTGCATTTAGGATTGTGAGTAGGAATATTTTCAATAGTTTGTCCACGTTTTTTTAATTGATATAAAACATCCACAGGATAATTGAGATAATGTTTCTCGTGAAAACCTTTTTCCCAACACCATGAACAAACAGTATATTCTTCATCCTTATCTACAAATATATTTTTATGATAAGGGCATAACTTTAAAGGTTTCATATTTTCGGGAACATAAACCATCTCTGTGTTATCGCAATAAGGACCAGCTAAAAAACCGGTCTCTTTACATACTTTAATTGTTTTAAAATCAATTTCATTTTTAGTAAACCATTTTATTCTATTATTGTGCGGCAGAGAATTTAAGATGTCGAAAAGCAATGGACCAGCACTTTTTGCACCTGCATTATTTACATTTCCTTCACCTGTAAAATTACCTGTCCAAACGGCAATTGTCCATTGAGGAGTAACACCAACAGCCCATGCGTCTTTATGTCCGTAGCTTGTGCCTGTTTTCCATGCAATTGGTTTTTGATTGTGATATTGTTGCCAGTAATATTCTGCTCCCGGACGTTTTAATTCCTTTAACATTTCTAAAGTAAGATAGCAAGCACCGGGGCTAATTAATTGAAGACTATTGTTTTTGTTTATTGTTGAATCTTTTTTAAGATAATATGAATTGTTGATTTTCCCGTTTTTAGCCAACCCACGAAATAATTTTACCATATCCCACATAGTAACTTCAGCACCTCCAATAATTAAGGGTAAACCATAATCATCAGCCGGACGAAACAATGTTGTTATACCTGCATATTTAAGGAATGAATAAAAACGATATACTCCGTATGTATTAAGTAAACGTACTGCAGGAACGTTAAGTGAATGGACTAAGGCTTCTTTTGCACTTACTATACCAATAAATTTTTTGTCGGCATTGTGAGGCGAAAATGCATCAAAATATGTTGGTACATCTTTAATAAGAGTTTGTGGAATAATTATTCCTTCATCAATTGAAAGTGCATATAAAAAAGGTTTTAATATCGAACCTGATGAACGAGGAGCATTTACGCCATCTACCTGCCCTTGGCTATCAAAATCAAAATAATCCTGTGAGCCAACATAGGCTCTTACTTTTCCTGTTTGAGTTTCAATAACTAGAGCTGCACCGTTTCGTATTCCTTGTCGTTGAAGAAATGCTATATGTTGTTTACAAAGAATTTCTGTATACTCTTGAATGTCAGCATCAATTGTTGTTTTTACAATTTTTTTACTTTTGTTGTTAGAATGAATTTTTTGAGTTAAATGAGGTGCAATAATTTTGAATCTATGCACTTTCAATGGTATTGGTTCTAATAAGGCTAGTTCGAGCGTTTTTTTATTAATTTTATTCTTTTTAAATAATTTTTTTAAAAGAGAATTTCTTTTTTCTTTTAATTTCTTTTGATTTTTCGATGGGGAAACTAAACCAGGTGCGTTTGGAAGAACTGCGAGAGTAGAGGCTTCTGCCCAGCTGAGTTTTTGTGCAGGTTTGTCAAAATAACGATACGAAGCAGCTCTGTAACCCTTAATATTACCTCCAAATGGAGCATGATTAAGATATAACATTAATATTTTATTTTTTGAATAATAGAATTCAATTTTTAGAGCTTCAAACATTTCAATAATCTTATTGAAAAAAGTCCTTTTTCTGTGTTTCCTAATTCTTGCAAGCTGCATAGTGATAGTGCTTGCCCCACTCACAATATGTTTCTCCGAAATGTTCTGATATGTTGCTCTAACTATTGAAACAGGATTAATTCCAATATGCCATTTGAAGTAGTTGTCTTCGAAACAGATAATTGATTCTTTAAGTTTGTCTGGAATTTTAATAGTGTCCTCCGGAGGAAGACACCATTGTTCATTATTATTAAGGAAAATTCTTAAAACCTTCCCGTTTTTATCTTTAACTATTTGGCTATAGTCTGTTTCAAAAAATGGTGAAGAAAAAGGTATAAAAAAACAAATAATCAATAATACTCCTAATGCAACAAATACTTTTTTTATGGTTTTATTCATTTGTATTAGTTGTTTAAGGCTTTACAACCTTTACTCTTTTGCCTTTTTTTGTTGCTTTATAGTTCCCGTTATACATTGCCTCAACTAATGTTGGAGGCAAGTCGAATTCTCCAATTGTTACAGCATTAATCTTGACCACAAAATCCAACTCGTTATAAATTGGCTTATGTTCATATAAATCAAAGAACCACATTATTCTGTCATCTCGAATATCAAGATATTCCTCATAATTTAATTTAAGAGCTTTTGTCCAGAGAGGTAATGAGTTGTTTAATAATCTTGTGTTTTCAATTTCCCATCCCGAAGGTAAAATTTGTACTAATGCAATTTCTTCAACTGATTTTAAACTACTGATATTTTTAACATGAAAGTGTCCCCAGAAAGTAGTTCCTTGTTTTAGTTCTGAAATATCCGTAGAATTACCATCTTCATCATACCATTTTACGTTTAGAGAAAGGTTTTTTGCTTCGTCTTCTACTGTGCTTTTTAAAGGTACGCCATCCCACGACAAGTTAGAATAGACTTTTTTTACAGTAGTCTCATTACTGATAATTATTTTGAGTGATTTTCCAAAATTTTTGTTTATTTTTAAGCTATAAGATTTATTGCTGTCAAATGATTTTTTTGTCCCATCAGGCATGATAATTTGACCCTTAATTTTAACATTTTTCGAACCATTATTTAAAAAATTCATATATTTTCCCATTGCAAGAATAGAGTATCCTATCGTTTGAGTAGAATACCAATCTCTGGCAGAAATAGCACTTGAAATATCTTTTACAAGCTTATCAGCAAGATCATATTTTTTTAATGTTACAAGAGCATCAAGTATCATTGCCTTATCTCTTAATGCGGAACCAAAAGATTTAGAGAATTTCGAGTAACTTTCTGTCGTTGTATTTGTGTTTTGAATTAAAGATTCGGCTTCGTTTGTTAAGCCTGCTAAACTATATGAGGCTGCAAGCAACCATTTTTGTGTGTTGTTCATACTCTTTAGCTTGCTTTCTCTTAAAAGGTTCATTTCCGACATTGTGGCATTTCCCGAAAGAGCTAAAATATATGTTCTGTAAACTCGGAACATAATATCGCCTTTACTATTTTTGGCTTGACGGCGAGTGTAATTAAGCCAATTTTGATACAAATCGTCACTAAGGTAATAACCAAGTTTTTTGGCTTCTACCATGAAATGACCTGCATATAAAGTTCCCCAATCGGAAATTTTATTGTCATAAGGCCAATAGCTAAATGCTCCGTTAAATTGTTGAAACTTTCTTAAATTCCGTATTCCATAATTAATATTCCTGTCGATTTTTTCGGCATTTGCCGCAGGATATTCAATAAATTTTTAAGATATAATTGCGGGAATACTGCAGAAGTTGTTTGTTCTATACATCCATAAGGATATTGAATAAGCCATTTTAATCTGTGAGAAAAATTAACAACAGGGAAATTTGAAATTGTTAGTTCAGCACGATTTGTACCTTCAACCCCATTTTTCGGGATATTGATTAATTGTGTTTTCCCCGGAATTATTGTTGCATCAGAAGACGAATAAATCCTTGGAGAAGAAGGTCTAACCATTAAATCGACAATATAATCGGCAGAATAATTTTCTGATTTTGCAGTAATAGTAACTTTCGATTGACCAGCTTTATCAATTGTTCGTAAATTAAAAGAGCAGTCCTTATCGTTTTTGTCTGTAAAATTCAACGTTTGAATATTTTTTCCGTCAACTTTTACAGAACCATCGGTGATGACTTTAATACTTACTTTCCCAATATTGTTTTTCATTGCAAAAACAGAAATAGGGATAGTGAATTTTTCTGAAGGACCAATAACCTTTGGCAAGGTTGGTAATATCATTAGCTCTGATTTAACAGGAACTGTTTTTTCTGCTCGTGCATAACTGTTTCCTTTTTCTCCAATAACCATTATTCTTACCGAACCAACATAATTTGGCATATTAAATTTCACCGTAGCTTTCCCATTATTATCGGTCATTATTGGGCCTTTAAATAAACTTACAGGTTTAAATCTGCGTTTCCCTTTGTCTGGTTTTTCCTGTGATTCTCTATAATCCATATCGCCACCAATAGAAAATGTTTTAAAAACATCTCCTTTGTTAGCGGATATTATTTGAGAAAATAAATCATATGTATTAACATTTAAGCGTGTTTTTCTGAAAAAATATTTCCAAGGGTTAGGTGTTTTAAAGCGTGTGATATCCAGAAGCCCTTCGTCTACTACTGCAATTGTAAATTGTGTTTGTTTATGTGATATGGTTTGTATCTCTATCTCAAAAGGTTTTTTTGGTCTAAATTGAGATTCTGTTTTTATCTCAAAATAGTGTCTTGTGTCTTTATCTTCAACCAATAAAGGTAAAATTCCAAACATTCTGATAGGGCGATCGTTTACAGTTTGTGAATGAGGTTGCATTAAAGATATTGATACATAAGCATTTGGCACCATGTTTTTTGTGATTGGTATTTTAATATTCATCTCGCCATCTTTTTCCGGATAATACCATTTATGCTGAATAACTTTATTTTCTTTTTCTATACTCAGTAAAATAATTCCTTCTTTTGGAGAAGGAAACTGAATATTAGCTTCATCGCCTACATTATATTTATCTTTATCAGAATGAAGTGCAAGAGTTCCTGCATTTTTATCTCCTCCCGAACTTCCTCCATAAGGATATGCACTGAAAAATATTCCAGATGAATGACCTGTACCGGATGCGTCAGTTACTTCAATTAGATAATTCCCTTCCTCAATTGGTAAAAATTTAATGTTGCTATGAAGTTTTTTACTTGTGATATTTCCTTCTTTAACTAAAACAGTATTGTTATCGGTTTTAAAGCGAAGTTTTTTACTACTGTCGTATTGCCACCACCAATATTTATTGTTTCTATAAATACGATATTTAAGAGTTTTTCCTGCAACAGGTTTCCCTTCAGTGTTAACTAATATTGTTGGTATTTCGGCATCGTTGCCAGTTGTAACATAAGAATATTTAGGTGGTTGAATTCCTACATAATGAGAATACGGTTCAATGGGGATGTTTTTCCAATTGATATTTGGACGGCCACCTTTTTCCAAAACTTTTCCTGTAAGCTTAAGGTTTAGTGCAGATGGCACACCAACAAAAGATGGTAATCTCCATTCAAGTTCTTTAATCCCTTTTTCGTTAAGATTTCCTTTGAAAAGTTTTTTTTGAATAATTTTAAAATCAATACATGGATTTTTAAAAACAAAATTTTTATATTTTGGAAATACTTTATCTCTTTTTGAAATTTCTAAATCGACTTCAGCGGATAGGTTTGTTGCAGGATTTCCAAATAAATATTTGCTTTCTATTTTAAATTTTAGAACATCTGTTTTATAAGATATGACTTTTGTTTTTGTTTTTAATTTTACTTTTAAGCGATATGGAACAATCGTTTCAATCTTAACTGTATGAGTAAAAGATTTATTTCCAATTTTTATTCTAGCAGTCCAGTTGCCTGTTGGATCCGATTGTTTTGTCTGTATTTTGAAATTGTAAAATCCCCCCTGATTTTTTTTATTATTAATTGTATAAACTTTTTTTCCTTGTGGATTTTGCAATTCTAATGTTAAAGGATAATTGCTGGGGAATTTATTGCTTTGATGTTTTGCAATAACGGAAACATTAACTTCGTCTCCGGGTCTGTAAACACCGCGTTCGGTGTACATAAATGCCTTTGTCCCGGGCTTGTATTCATTTATACCTCCAACATCAAATCCTGAAGTATTCCATTGCATTTCGTTAAATTTAACAACACTTCGTTGTCCGTCACTTTCAGCTTCTATATAGTAATTGTAAATGTGACGGCAATTTAAAACGGCTTTCCCATCACTATCGGTTGTTGTTGATGTTGTTGATATTACAGAGTTGTCATTATATAATTTTTTAAGTTCTATTTTAACATTGCTTAATGGCTTGCATGTTATTATATCAGTAGCAAATACGATAATGTTGTTTTTCGTTTTTTTACATGTTAAGCCAATATTACTAAAGAATAAGGGTTTATATATCTGACCATATTCTCCAATATAGTTGAATTTATTAGTATTAATTTCAACCAGCATATCCCGCGGGTTAAAATTTAGTCTTATAAGGTATAAACCTTTATTGTTGTTTTTAATAATATCAGACAGGTTTATTTCGCTTAATAACCAAGTGTTTTTTTTGTTGTCGATTTCAAAAGTCTCGTTATGAATAATAACACCAACCCGATTAGTATATGAACCATTAAAACCTGTTTTTCTATCGTTAAGACTATTAATTTTTTCGGTTCTTAAAAATTCTGACAGACGAGTTTCATAAACTTTTTTAACTTCAATATGAACTCTTTTTAAATTACTGGTATAAAATTGAAGTTTGTATTTATTTGAAGAAGGAAGAAAAACCCCATCACTGGCAAATTCTATTTGTGGTTTAATATCAGAAAATTTAATAGTTTTGGCATATGTTGTTTTTGTAGATGTTCCCCAACGACTCCTTAAATTATTTTCAATAGTTATTTTATAACTACTCCCAAATTTAAAATTTGCATCAAGTATTAATGAATTTCCTAATTTTTGTATTTTCATATCCAGCTTAGGTTCTATTTTAATTAACCCGCTAATATTTTGTTGAGTGTCAAATTCGTCTGAGAATTCAATCCGTACTTTAGGAAATCTACCATCTTCATTTTTAACTACTTTAATTACTTTCATCTCTTCTAATGGTGTTACTTGAAAAGATTTTTCGAAATTATCAGAAAGCTTCATTTTATCTTTATTGATAAAAAAAGTGTAGTCATTTGTCTTGTTAGTTCTAATAACATTTTCACTGGCAAAAGAAAAGCTCCTGTCATTAGATTCTTTATACCAATGTAAAGTGTGTCCTTTTGAACCGCTTTTTAAAGATATTGCATCTTCTACCTCTTCGATTTCAGTTTCTTCTGTAAACGAAATTTTTCCTTGATAAATTAATAATTTAGGATTATTCCTGTCTTTAAGCTTCAATTCTCCTTTAAAAGAAGCTATTTCTCTCCCTATTATTGAGAAAGAGAATTTTAATGGTTTATTGACTTTATCCTTTAAATCAGAAGATAATTTTATCAAATTAATTTTTCCATCATAATTTTTTCGGTATGGAAGTGGGTTTTTAGGTTCAAAAACTAAAACATCAGTACTTTTCCAATATGTTCTTCCTTTAATTGAAGGTGAAAAATCAAAAATATCATTTTCAAGTTCTTTATTTAATTCTTGTTTGTTAACCATTTTATTAACAAATCGAACTTGTATAATATCTTTGCTGTGAATATTCCCATTAGTAAGCTGACTAACAACTTTCGCCATTTTTTCACTAAAAATTATTGTGTGTGTTTTTTTTTCTTTGTCATTACTACATGAAACAATAATTATGCTAAGAAAGATTAGAAGTAAAGTTTGTAGATTTTTCATTTGTGCGTATTTAATAATTTATAAAAAAATATTAGTTTAGTTGTTGAAATTTTTACACAAAATACAATTTGTTTTTTAAATAACGGATTATATTAAATTGTTTTATTTATACAAAAAGGAAACGAACAGATGCTCGAAATAGTCAGCTTTACGAATTACGATAGTCGAGTAGGTTAGTTTTTATATGGCGAGGTGTCTTGTCGTGAAATAGTGGTTTGTAAAAAAAGGTTAGAGCTAGAAAAAATAAGTTTGCTCAAATTAATACTAATTATATGTGTTAATTTGAGCAACTTGTTTTTTATTCAACGGTAACAGATTTTGCAAGATTTCTTGGTTGGTCAACGTTACATCCTCTCATCACAGCAATATAATATGACAATAACTGAAGAGGCACAACAGTTAATAGTGGTGCTAAAGCTTGATCAGAATCCGGTATTTCAATTACATGGTCGGCTAAATTTTTAATAACTGTATCGCCTTCGGTAACAACAGCAATAACAACACCTTTTCTGGCTTTAATTTCTTGAATATTGCTAACAATTTTTTCGTAAGATTTGTCTTTAGTTGCAATAACAACAACAGGCATCTTTTCATCAATTAAAGCAATTGGACCATGTTTCATTTCAGCAGCAGGATATCCTTCAGCATGTATATAAGATATTTCTTTTAGTTTTAATGCTCCTTCTAATGCTACAGGAAAAAAATAACCTCTTCCCAGATATAAAAAATTTGTCGCATCTTTATATTTTGCGGCAATATTTTTAATATTTTCACAATGTTTTAAAATTAAAGCAATTTTATCGGGAGTTTTTGTTAATTCTGCAATCAAATTTTTATATTCTTCCTGAGAAAGCACATTTCGTTTTTTACCTAACAACATAGCCATCATAGTTAGAATTGTAACTTGAGATGTAAAAGCTTTTGTTGAAGCAACTCCAATTTCTGGTCCTGCGTGAGTGTAAACGCCGGCATCGGTTAATCTTGGTATGCTTGAACCAACAACATTGCATATACCAAGAACTATTGCTCCAGATTCTTGTGCTAATTTTATAGCTGCAAGAGTGTCGGCTGTTTCGCCACTTTGGCTTATTGCTATTATAATGTCATCTTTGTAGATGATAGGTTTTCTGTATCTGAATTCCGAAGCATATTCAACTTCAACAGGAATTTTTGCATATTCTTCAATTAGATATTCCCCAACTAATCCAGCATGCCATGATGTTCCACATCCAATTATTATTATTCTTTTTGCTTCAACGAGTTTTGGTAAAACATTGTATAAACCGCCCAAATAAATATCTGTTTTATTAGCAGACATTCGCCCTCTAAATGTATCAAGAATTGCTTTGGGTTGTTCAAATATTTCTTTTAACATAAAATGATCAAAACCACCTTTTTCAATTTCTCCAATATCTAAATCTAAAGTTTGGATTTTAGGAATTTGTTTATCGTTGTGTATTGTTTTTATAGTGAGTTCGTCTTTTTTTATTATTGCAACGTCATTGTCGTTTAAATAAATCACACTATTAGTATATTCTACTATTGGAGTGGCATCAGAAGCAATATAATATTCTTTTTTTCCAATTCCAACAACCAAAGGACTTCCATTTCGTGCTGCAATTAATTGGTTTTGTTCTTCTTTGCAAGAAACTATTAAGCCATAAGTACCTATTACTTTTGTTAAAGCTAAACGAACTGCAATCTCACCACTAACCTTACCTTTTAAGTATATATATTCAATCAGATTTGCTAAAATTTCTGTATCTGTTTGGCTTTTAAATGTATAGCCTCTTTTTTCTAATTTCGTTTTTAAACGGGAATAATTTTCGATTATTCCATTATGAATAACAACAAAATGACCATACTGTGATTTGTGTGGATGTGCGTTAACGTTGTTTGGTTCTCCATGAGTAGCCCAGCGTGTATGACCCATTCCTATTGAACCGGAAACATCTTTATTTTTAACAAAAGTTTCTAAATCGCTAACCTTTCCTTTACACTTATATATTCGAGTATCTCCGTTTATTATAGCAATTCCTGCAGAATCGTACCCTCTGTATTCTAATCGTTTTAAACCGTTTATTAGCACAGGATATGCTTCTTTATTGCCAATATATCCTACAATTCCGCACATGTATTTTTATGATTTTGTGTAAGTTATTAATAATTTTATTTCTTTTTTTTGACTAGAATTTTTTAAAACAACCCTGTTTGTAGAACAATTACTATTCGGAATAGAAATATTAAAACTGCAATTGGTTTTTCCTTCACTCACCAAATTTTGAAGATATTGAGTTATTATGAAATTATACGATTTTGTATTATAGTTATAATTTTGTGTGGAATAATACAAGCCTTTTGAACTGTTTTTTATATAATCAGGTAAAAGTATAGATTCTCCTTCATCGTCAACACCTTTTATTCCTATATTAGATGGTATTGAATAAATGTTAGATTTTGTTATAAGAGAATCTCCTGTTTCAAGAATTAATTCTGCTTTATTAATTAATATTGGATATTGATTAACTAAAGCAGATAAATCAGGAATCGTTATTTCCCCTTTTAGACCATTCATTGGTTGTATATAAATCACACTATCTGTATATGTAGTGTTTCCAATATTATTTATTGCAGAATTTGAATAATCGTGAGTAAATAAGTTATATCGATTATCAAAGCTGACAATAAAATCAAAAGTTTTAGAAACTGTATCGTTTGGCTCGCTATAGTATAGTTTAATAAACGTTGATGATGATGAAAGATTAAAACTTAATATTGAGCCTCCCGCATCAACTTGATTTGTTGTTAAATAAAAACCTTTAAAGAAATCAAGGAAATTTGCAACATTTAAATATACAGTAGTGTCAGCATCAATGAATCTTTGCCCTAATTCTTTGGGTAAGTTGATAGAAAATGGGAGAGTATCATTTGGCCTTGGATATATTATAGTGTCTAAAATAACAGCATCCTTTTTATAGTAATCTTCTAAATTTATTTCTGAATAATAAGAAGAATCAATAGCAACGCTATCTGTTAATTCAAAAAATTTAAAGTTCTGTGGAGTTGTTGTGTCTCCATAATAGCTATGGTAGCTAAAATAAAGAACAAGAGAATCTGCCTTTAAATTAAGAGGTTTCTTGAAATTTGCAGTAAGACCTCTTGGATTAATTCTGAAAATAGTACTTGCTTTTGTATTACCAAAAATAGGATCAACATAACTCCCAAAAAGACTATACGTGGGATTTTTGTAAATCATTGAATCGTCGTAAAGTGTGTTAGCAGAAATTGAAGCTATAGAATCATAGCTTACAGTAATTTTGTCAGAATTAGGCTGAACTTCAAGACCTATTATACTAGCATCATCATTGCAACTATATGAAAATGCAAAAATAGTAATTAGAAATAATGATTTTTTTAAAAGACTACGCATCAAATTTTGGGATTTTTAATTATTTTTTGAGGAAACTATCGTAAAAGTCCGAATAAGAATCAACAAGTTCTTCTTGTGATTTATGTTCTAAAATTGGTTTTTTTGAATCTACAATATATTTCATTATTTTAGGATTTATTTTTTCGTTACCAATAATTATACCATCAGACATTTGTATAGCTAATTTTGTAATATTTTCATAATTAGCCGTTTTTAAAGTTAAAATATCTTTGTCTGTAATTCCTTCTACTTTAATTTTTTTCTTGAAAGAACTATTAAATTTATTGTCAAAATCGTCATTATAAACAGAATAAATTACTTTAGAATTAGCAAATAAAGGATCTTCTTTAAAAGCTTTCTTGATATACAAAGGAACTAAACTTGTAAACCAGCCATGACAATGAATAATATCGGGCTCCCATCGTAATTTTTTTACTGTTTCAATAACGCCACGAGCAAAAAATATTGCTCTCTCATCATTATCATCGTAAAATTTTCCATTTTCATCAGACAATACAAATTTTCTGTGAAAATAGTCTTCGTTATCAATAAAATACACTTGCATTCTTGCCGCTTGAATTGATGCAACTTTAATTATTAATGGGTGATCTGTGTCATCAATAATTAAATTCATACCTGATAAACGAATTACTTCATGAAGTTGGTTTCTCCTTTCATTGATACACCCATACCTTGGCATAAAGGTTCTTATTTCTTTACCTTTCTCTTGAATTCCTTGTGGTAAATTTCTGCTAATTAAGGACATTTCATTTTCTGGCAAATAAGGTGTAATCTCTTGAGATACAAATAGTACTTTAGTTTTTTCCATTTTCAAAAATTTTTACAAAATTAGTAAAAATATTCCATCTTCTCAATAGTTTGCATTAATAGTATGAAAAAAACGATTTGTTTTAATTTTTAGTATAATTTTAAATTTATGTTTTTTTCTACAATAATATTTTATTTATTTGTAACGTATTTGGTAATTCATAATAATAAATGAAAGTAGTTGATTATAAGGCTGAACTACAAAACGAATTGCAAGATTTAGCCCAAAAAAATAAAAAAATTGGTTTTGTTCCTACAATGGGAGCTTTGCATAAAGGTCATATTTCCTTAATTAAGAAGAGTGTTAGTGAAAATGATATTACTGTTGTAAGTGTTTTTGTTAACCCAAATCAATTTAATGATAAAAATGATTTGAAAAATTATCCTCGATTTATTGATAAGGATGTTGAATTAATAAAAAATGCGGGTTGCGATTTTGTTTTTACTCCATCTGTAAAAGAAATTTATCCAAAAGAAGATAACAGAATTTTTGATTTTGGTGATTTGAACAAAGTAATGGAGGGTAAACAAAGGAATGGTCATTTTAATGGAGTCGCCCAAGTTGTAAGCAAATTATTTAATATTGTTAAACCTGACGTTGCATATTTTGGAAGAAAAGATTTTCAACAATATGTGATAATAAAAAAAATGGTTAAAATGTTAAATATGTCAATAGAAATTGTTGACTGTCCCATCGTTCGTGAAACAGACGGATTGGCAATGAGTTCTAGAAATTTGCACTTAACAGATATTCAAAGAAATAATTCTTCTTTAATCTCAAAAACTTTATTTAAGGCACGAAACCTTACTAATAAGTTGAGCGTAAAAGAATTAAAAGATTGGGTTGTTGATGCAATTAATGAGAATCCTTTTCTTGATGTAGAATATTTTGATATTGTTGATGACCTTGAGTTAAAATCAATAAGCAATTGGCAAGAAAATAATAATAAAGTAGGTTGCATTGCTGTTAAAGTAGGGAAAATTCGCCTTATAGATAATGTCAATTTTAATTTGTAATTTTGTAGTATAAAAAGTTTTAATATGAATATTGAAGTAGTAAAATCAAAAATTCATAAAGCAACAGTTACCGAGGCAAATCTTCAGTATGTAGGTAGTATCACTATTGATGAAGACTTGATGGATGCTGCAAATATTATTGAAAATGAAAAGGTTCAGGTTGTTAATGTAAATAATGGAGAGAGACTTGAAACCTATGTTATTAAGGGGAAAAGAGGTTCTGGAACAATTTGTTTAAATGGTCCTGCTGCTAGAAAAGCCGAGGTTGGTGATGTTGTTATTATTATTTCATATGCAAGTATGGATTTTGATGAAGCAAAAAAGTTTAAGCCTCAATTTGTTTTTCCCGATGCTCGTACTAATCATTTAATTGATTGATATTTTGAAAAAAAAATTAAAAACAGCTTTAAAATTCCTTGCTTTTTTTAGTGCAGGGTTTTTTCTTTTTTGGTTAGTTTATAAAGACCAAGATGCAGACGAGTTATGGAGTGCACTAAAAAAGGTTAATTATTTTTGGATTTTGATTTCGATTATTCTGGGCGTGTTTAGTCATTTTGTTAGGGCATTGCGTTGGAATATGCTCGCAAAATCAATAGATTATAATCCTAAAACAATCAACTCCTTTTTTTATGTTATGATTGCTTATCTTGCAAATCTTGCATTGCCAAGAATGGGAGAGGTCACTCGTAGTGTGATTATTAATAGATACGAAAAAATGCCAATAACAAAAGCTTTTGGAACAATTGTGCTAGAACGTATTATTGATGTTTTTATGCTTTTATTATTTACCCTTGTTGTTTTGTTTACTCAAATTCATATCCCTTTAGATTTTATTCATAATCATCCGGAAATAGCTGAAAAATTTAGTGACTTTAATCTCGTAAAGACTTTGGTAATTTTTGCAATTTTAATATGTGGATTTATTTTAATTTTTACTGTTTTTAATAAAAGAATAAAGAATTCTTTACTTTATAAAAAATTAATTGACTTAATAAAAAATTTTTTTCAAGGATTAAAAACAATAAGAGCAGTTAAGAATAAACCGTTATTTGTTTTATACACTTTTATTATTTGGGTTTTTTATTTTTTAATGATGTATGTGTGCTTTTTTAGTATCCCAGAAATATCACATTTTTCTATTTTGGCAGGATTAACAGCATTTGTCATGGGTAGTTATGCCATGGTTGCTCCGGTACAAGGGGGAATTGGTGCATGGCATTTTATGGTTATTGCTGCATTAATGAGTTATGGAGTTGATGGGAATACCGCAAAAGTTTTTGCTTTAGTTTGTCATGGCTCAATGACTGCAATGCTTATAGTTGTAGGTTTTATTTCATTGATAGCTCTTCCTCTTGTAAATAAGAATAATAAATAAATTTGTCCTATGGATAAGCTTGAACTTATTAAATCAAAAATAATTGATAAAGTCAATCTAAAAACCATGCTTCCATTATGGAAATTTAAAAATGATAAGATTGCTTTTACAAATGGGTGTTTTGATATTATTCATCGTGGTCATATAGAATATCTTGCAAAAGCGGCAAGTTGTGGTGATAAATTAATTATTGGTTTAAATACTGACGAATCTGTACGAAGATTAAAGGGAGAAACAAGACCGTTGCAAGATGAATATTCGAGGGCACTGGTGTTGGCATCATTATCGTTTGTGGATAATGTAATTTTGTTTAACGAAGATACTCCTTATGAGCTAATAAAATTTATTCAGCCCGATATTTTAATAAAAGGAAGTGATTATAAACCGGAAGATATTGTTGGTTATGACATAGTTAAGGATAAACACGGGAAAGTAATAACAATAGATTTTATTGATGGATATTCAACAACTAATATTATTAAGAAAATTATTAATAAATAATATTCGAATTTTAGTATTTCCTTTAATTTTGTATATTTACAAATTAATTTTTTTTATTAGAAAATTAAAAAGCATAGTTTAAATATATAAATATATTGTGATGAAAAAAACATTAAATATCGTTATAGCTTTTCTGATTTCTTTTTTTGTAATTAGTTTTTTTGGAAGTTGTGAAAAAGCAAAAGAGGATAAAATTGTAGGAGATTGGAGACTTATTTCAGAGAAAGAACCTGTTCCTGAAGAACTTGTTACACACTTTGTGTTTTTTGATGATAATACAGTTAAACTAGTATCTGACGTTACCCTTATTGCTGATTATTCTGTATCATCAGAAAATTTGCATTACTATTTAAAGATAATTGGTTTTGAGGTTTCTTTTATTAGTTTGGGAGGGAAATATCTCATCAATGAACTATCTAAAGATGTTTTGAAAATAACCCGTGTTGAATTATCTAATGGCGAAAAAAATGGTGCTTTTAAAAGGTTAGAATTTATTAAAGAATAGATGGCTAAAACAAAAACTGTTTATGTTTGTCAAAATTGTGGAGCACAATCTCCCAAATGGATTGGCAAATGCCCTTCCTGCCAAGAATGGAATACTTATTCTGAAGAAATAATTACGAAAAAAAATAATACTACAAGTTTATCCGTTTCTACTTCTGCACCGCAGTTAATTAATGATATAGAAATATCTAACGACAAACGTATTGACACAAAAAATACAGAATTTAACCGAGTTTTAGGAGGAGGTTTAGTTCCAGGTTCATTAATCCTTATTGGAGGAGAACCAGGTATAGGCAAATCTACATTAATGCTTCAAGTATCTCTCAATATTAGTAATCATAAAATTCTTTATGTGTCAGGTGAAGAGAGCCAAAGTCAAATCCGTTTAAGGGCAGATAGAATCGGAATTAATGGATCAAGTTGTTTCATATTATGTGAAACGTCTGTTGAAAATGTAATTCTAAATGTAGAAAAATTAGATCCTGACATTATTATTATTGATTCAATTCAAACTTTACAAACCGAAAGAATTGAAACATCTCCTGGGAGTATTTCTCAAATACGTGAGTGTGCAAATATTATTCAGAGATTTGCAAAACAAACTTCAAAAAGTTTTATTTTAGTTGGACATATTAACAAAGAAGGCTCTATTGCCGGACCTAAAATTCTTGAGCATACTGTTGATACCGTTTTGCAATTTGAAGGTGACAGTAATTATATGTATAGAATTTTACGTGCAACAAAAAATAGATTTGGCTCAACTTCAGAGCTTGGCATTTACGAAATGCGACAATCTGGTTTGCGACAAGTTAGTAATCCTTCTGAGTTGTTAATGTCACAAAACAATTTAAATTTAAGCGGTTCTGCAGTTTCATCAACAGTTGAGGGCGTTCGTCCTTTTTTAATTGAAATACAGGCACTTGTAAGTTCTTCTGTTTATTCTTCACCACAACGAACATCAACAGGTTTTGATTTGAGGCGTTTAAGCATGCTTCTCGCTGTGCTTGAAAAAAGAGCAGGGTTTCGTTTGGCTACAAAAGATGTGTTTCTTAATATCGCAGGTGGCATTAAGGTTGACGACCCAGCAATAGACCTTGCCGTTGTTTGTGCTATACTATCTTCTGACCAAGATGTATCAATAAATAAAAATATTTGTTTCGCTGGAGAGATAGGTTTATCGGGCGAAATTAGGCCTGTAAATAGAATCGAACAAAGAATTCATGAAGCAGAAAAATTAGGTTTTTCTCAAATTTTTATTCCTAAGTTCAGTAAGAAATCTGTCGATTTTTCAAAATATGATATAAAAATTTTTGAAATGAGTAAGGTCGAAGAGGTTTTTAAAATTCTATTTTCTTAGCTTATACACAGGGAACATAAAAATTTTCATTCCTATTTAAAAACATTATTGGTTTTTTTTCTCTATTTAATAATAATTTTTTTTCGGGTCTTGAAAAAATGTAATTTTTATTTCTGATAATTATTGTTAATCCCAGTTCTACCTCCTTTGAATAATTAAGAGCATATTCGTCTATACTTTTTTTCTCCCTGTTAACTTTGTGAATTTTATATTTTATTTCGGGATAATTGGAAAGTGTTTTTTTTGTAAACATCAAATTATCTTCTGATTTTTGAAGCAAATATTCATCTTTTTCTTCAGCAAATAAGAAATGAATTGTTGAACCAATATGCTTGCCAAAATAAATTGCCCAAAGTAATTTTTCTTTTGCTTCTTTTGAAAAATCCATTGGAACAATTATGTTTTTATACAAATTTTTAGAAGGGTTTTTTTCTTGAACTGTAATTATTGGTGTTTTTGAGTTTTTTAACAACTTAAGCAAGCCCTTAACATTATTATTTATACCAATAATTACTAACAATGGATCAATGTTTTTTTCTAGCCCTGATGCAATAGCATTTATTTTATTCAATCTGTTAGGTTTGCCATAAATTACTTCATAAGCAACTTCAATGTTGTATTCATTATGAATGTTTTGAGATATAATTTTTAATTTGTCTGTATTCTCTTCAATATTTTTATTACAGATGTTTAAAAGATATAAATTTTTATTTAAGATTATTGATAATTTTATTCCTTGTAATACAGCAATAGTTCCAGAGGTAGAAAAATCAGCATTTATTAAAATAGATTGATTATTAATGGTTCCCATTTATGTTCGATTTAAACATTACGTAAATATACAATCTTTGTGCGTATTTGGAATGTTTTTTCATTTCTTAATTTATGGGACTTAAAGTAGATAGTTAATATTAAAGAAGGAAATTTGTGAGTAATTAAAAATTTATAGTATCTTTTAAAAATTGTTTTTTTCATTATCATTATTTTATGAGTAGTAATACAATATTAGAAGTTAGGGATTTAACTGTTGCTTTTTGTGAAAAAAATGAAAAGCGAAAGGTTGTTGATAGTATTAATTTTTCTATAAATCGAGGAGAGACAATTGGAATAGTTGGAGAATCGGGTTCCGGTAAATCAATAACAGCATTGTCGTTAATGCAATTATTGCCTGCAGGGGGATTAATAACAGGGGGAAGTATTGAATTATATGATAATGAACAAATAATTGATTTGGTAAAAAGTAAAGATGCTGAAATTTTTAGAGGAAGAAAAATTTCAATGATTTTTCAAGAACCAATGACGTCTTTAAACCCAGTAATGACTTGCGGGAAACAAGTCGTTGAAGCAATAAAAATACATAAAAAAATATCGAAAAAAGATGCTAAAAAAGTTGCTATAGAATTATTTAGAGAAGTTAAATTGTCTCGTCCCGAAATACTTTTTAAATCATACCCTCATCAATTATCTGGTGGGCAGAAGCAAAGAATTATGATTGCAATGGCTATGTCAAGCAAGCCGCCCATTTTAATTGCTGATGAGCCGACTACGGCTCTTGATGTTACGGTACAAAAAACGATTCTTGATTTAATTAAAGATTTGCAAAAAAAATATAATACTGCAGTTGTATTTATATCGCATGATTTGTCGGTTGTGGCTCAAATTGCTGATAAAATTTTAGTTATGAAAGATGGATGTGTCGTCGAAACAGGAACCCCATCAGAGATTTTAAATAATCCTAAGCATAATTACACAAAAGCATTGTGGTCGTGCAGACCATCATTAGATGTAAGAGTAAAACCATTACCCACGATTTTTGATTATAATGTAAATAGTAAATTTTCAATAATTACTAATGATCAAAGAGAGAAATATCACAAACAAATTTATTCAACCGAGCCTATTTTGATGGTAAAAAATGTTTCAACATTTTTTACTGAGAAAAAGAATTTTTTTGGTAATACAGTGAAATATGTAAAAGCTGTTAATAATGTTAGTTTTAATGTTTTTAAAGGAGAAACTCTTGGATTAGTTGGGGAGTCTGGATGCGGAAAAACCACTCTTGGTCGTACTATTTTACAATTAATTGATGGTGGTAGTGGCGAAATAATTTATAAAGGACAAAATTTACGGGAATTATCAAAAAATGAATTGAGAAAGTTTCGTAAAAAGATTCAAATAATTTTTCAAGATCCGTATTCTTCATTAAGCCCTCGAATAACAGTTGGAGAGGCAATTATTGAACCGATGCGTGTTCATGGAATTTTGCATAATAATAAAGAAAGAAAATTAAGAGCCGTTGAGATGTTAAATAAAGTTAATCTTGACGAAACCGTATTCTATCGATATCCACACGAATTTTCGGGAGGTCAGCGTCAGCGAATTGGAATTGCAAGAGCTCTAGTGTTAAATCCGGAACTGGTTATTTGTGACGAATCTGTTTCTGCTCTAGATGTTTCAGTACAAGCACAAGTTTTAAACCTCCTTAATCAGCTAAAAGAAGAATTCCAATTAACATATATATTTATTTCACACGATTTATCTGTTGTTAAGTACATGTCAGATCGGATGATGGTAATGAATAATGGCAAGATTGAAGAGATTGGTGATGCCGATAGTATTTATACTCATCCAAATTCTGATTATACAAAAAAACTTATTAATTCAATACTTTAAAATCCGAGTTGAATTAATTGAAAAATTCATTATCATTTTTATTTTCATTCTCAATAAAATTATTTTGATTATTTTCATCACAATCCAAGTCTGTTGAGAATCCAACAGGTTTTTCAAATTTGTCGTCAATGGAAACACCTAAGCTGTCTGCATATATTTTTTGCATATATAAAGCCCATATAGGTAATGCCATGTTTGCTCCTTGTCCGTAATGAATTCCATCAAAATGTATGCTTCGTTCTTCACCACCAACCCATACACCTGAAACTAAGTTTGGAGTAATTCCCATAAACCAGCCATCTGATTGATTGTTTGTTGTGCCCGTTTTGGCTGCTATTTCATTCATCAAATTATATTTAAATCTTAGTCTAATACTTGTGCCATGTTGAACAACACTTTCCATTAAATTTAACATCAAAAAGGCTGTATTTTTGCTAATAGCTTCAGTTTTATTTGCTTGAAAAGTTTGCAATATATTGCCGTTTTTATCTTCAATTCTTGAAACAAATATAGGTTCTGTATACACTCCTTTATTGGCAAAAGTCCCATAAGCTCCTATCATTTCGTAAAGAGAAATATCTGCAGTACCTAAACATATTGAAGGAACGGGAGGAATATAACTTTTAATCCCCATTAATTTAGTAATGTTTATTACTGCTCGGGGTTTAAATTGTTTCATTAACCAAGCCGAAACATTATTTACCGAATTAGTTAATCCCCATTTTAATGTTACCATTTTACGGTCATATTTTGAGTTGCCCGAATTTCTTGGTGTCCAAGTATCGCCTGAGGGTAAGACAAAAGTTGTTGGCACATTAGGTACTTCATAACATGGAGAATAACCTTCTTGCATTGCAAGAGTATATAAAAATGGTTTAAAGGTTGACCCAACTTGTCGTCTGCTTAATTTTACATGATCAAATTGAAAATGTTTATAATTAATTCCACCAACATATGCTCTAACATAGCCACTACTTGGTTCCATCGACATAAATCCTGCTTGTAAATAATGTTTGTAGTAGATAATAGAATCCATAGGAGTCATTGTTGTATCAATTTCACCTTGCCACGAGAAAACTTCCATAGGTGTGGGTATATCAAAAATAATTTTAATCGAATCTATTGAATATCCGTTATTTTTTAGAATTCTATAACGCTCACTTCTTTTCATTGATAAGAATAAAATGTGCTCTGTTTCTTCATGTGTTAAATCTTTTGAGAAAGGAGCTGTTTTGTTTTGTTTCATTTCTTTTTCAAATGTAAGTTGAAGGTCTTTACTAAGGTGCTCATTTACTGCCTCTTCAGCATATTTTTGCATTTTAGAATTTATTGTAGTGTAGATTTTCAACCCATCTTTATAAAGATTAAAATTTGTACCGTCAGGTTTGAAGTTTTTGTTACACCAGCCAAATAAAGGATTCGTTTCCCATTCGATAGAATCCTCTGCGAATTTTTTGTAACTCCAATAATTATTCAAGTCTGGTTTTTTCGAACTTAAAGCCATTCTTAAATATTCTCTAAAATAAGTTGCTAATCCTTGAGTGTGATTTTGGACTTTATAATCTAAATTTAGAGGTGTGCCAGATATTGAATCGTAAATATTTTGAGAAATAAAATTATATTTTTTCATTTGCTTTAAAACGGTATTTCTTCTTTGCAATGCTCTTTCTGGATGTCTTACTGGACTATAATATGAAGGAGCTTTTAATACACCAATCATTAAAGCAGCTTGTTCCATTTCAACATTAGCAGGGGTTTTATTAAAAAAAGTAGAGCATGCAGATTTTATGCCAAACGATTGACTTCCAAAAGTAACTGTGTTTAAGTACATTGAAAGAATTTCTTCTTTTGTGTAATTTCTTTCAAGTTTGACAGCAGTCACCCATTCTTTTAATTTTGAAAGTACCAGATGAGAGATTTTTTGCATTTTTGAGTTGTAAGTAGTAGTGTCCCTTGGGAAAAGATTTTTTGATAGCTGTTGACTTATTGTGCTGCCTCCTCCTTTTAAGTTGCTAGATAAAACACCATAAGCAACCCTAAACATTGCTTTAGCATCAATGCCTGAATGCTGAGTAAACCTGTAATCTTCGGTAGCAATTAAAGCTTTTACCAAATAAGGAGACAAATCATCAAAATTAACATAGGTCCTGTTTTGATAATAATATTTGCCAAATAATATTTGATCGGAAGAATAAATTTCAGATGCTAAATTACTTTTTGGGTTTTCTAAATCTTCAAATGAAGGCATAAAACCCATAGCTCCGATTGATATTAAAATAAATATTGTGGCTGTAAAAATAATTGGGGCAATAACCAATATCCAAAATAATTTTACAATTTTTTTATTTTTTTTATTATGTGTTGTCATAGTATATTTTATTTGGTGTAAAATTAATAAAATTATATTTATTTTACCGAAAATTTTGAACTTAGGAATCTATTTGTTTTACTTTGTAAAATTTTTACGAATAAAATTATAAATAATAATTTGATGGAAGATAATTTAGTAATTGTGGAGTCTCCTGCAAAAGCAAAGACTATAGAAAAATTTTTAGGAAAGGAATATGTTGTAAAATCCAGCTTTGGACATATAAGAGATTTGTCGAAAAAAAAATTGGGTATTGATGTTGAGAATGATTATAAACCAAATTATGAAGTTTCTCCCGACAAGAAAAAAATTGTTTCGGAATTGAGAAAATTAACAAAAAATGCTAAAACAGTATGGATCGCATCTGATGAAGATAGAGAAGGGGAAGCTATTGCGTGGCATTTGTTCGACGAATTAAAATTAAAAAAAGAAAACACAAAAAGAATTGTCTTTCACGAAATTACAAAAAAAGCAATATTAAAATCTATTGAAAATCCAAGAGGTATTAATCTTGAAATTGTTAATGCTCAACAAGCTCGTCGTATTCTTGATAGATTGGTTGGCTTCGAATTGTCGCCTATTCTATGGAAAAAAATTAAACCATCGTTATCTGCGGGTCGAGTTCAGTCTGTCGCTGTTCGTTTATTAGTTGAAAGAGAAAGAGAAATTATTGCATTCAAAAATGAAGCTTTCTATAAATTAAGTGCATTATTTAATGTGAGTATTAGTGATAAAACTTATGAGTTTAAGGCTGATTTGTCAAAACGTTTTGATAAGAAAAAAGAAGTCTTGGAATTTTTAGAAACGTCAAAGTCTTCAACATATAAAGTAGCAGATGTAATAAAGAAACCAACAAAAAAATCACCTCTTGCTCCTTTTACTACCTCAACCTTACAACAAGAAGCATCTCGTAAGTTTAATTTTTCAGTTTCTCAAACAATGATGGTTGCTCAAAAGTTATACGAATCGGGAAAAATAACCTACATGAGAACAGATTCTGTTAATTTATCAGATTTTGCTCTTGCTGCTTCAAAAGATGTTATTGTTTCTAATTATGGCGATGAGTATTCGAAAACAAGAAAATTTAAAACAAAATCAAAATCTGCACAAGAAGCTCACGAAGCTATTCGTCCTACTTCCCTCGATAAAATGACTGCTGGTGGAAGCGATGCCGAGAAAAAGCTTTATCAACTTATATGGAAAAGAACAATTGCTTCGCAGATGTCAGAAGCAAAATTTGAGAAAACGAATATCAACATAGATATATCTAATTCCGATTATAAATTTTTGACTACCGGTGAAGTACTTAAATTTGATGGTTTTCTAAAAGTTTATGAGATATCGGAGAGTAACGATAATTCAAAAATATTACTGCCACCATTAAGTAAAAATGATGTTTTGGATATGAATACTGTTAATGCAATTCAACGTTTTACACATCATCCTGCAAGATATACTGAAGCAGCTTTAGTGAAAAAATTAGAAGAATTGGGTATTGGACGTCCTTCAACTTATGCTCCAATTATTTCAACTGTTCAGAAAAGAGGGTATGCTTTAAAAGAAAATCGAGATGGGGAAATGCGTGAGTATAATTTTGTTTCGTTAGTCAACAATAATATTATTGATGAGATTAAGACAGAAACAACTGGAGCTGAAAAATCAAAATTATTTCCAACAGACATTGGTATTGTAGTAAATGATTTTTTGGTTGAGTATTTTAAAGATATTCTTGATTTCAATTTCACGGCTTCTGTTGAGAAAGAGTTTGATGAAATCGCAAATGGTAATCTTGTTTGGAACAAAATGATTGATAAGTTTTATAAACCATTTCATAAAAAGGTTGAAGAAACCCTTGAAAATTCTGAACGTAAATCTGGTGAACGCAAATTGGGTATTGATAAAGCTTCAGGTAAAGAATTACTTGTGCGTATCGGTAGATATGGCCCTATGGCACAAATTGGTAAAACCGACGATGAGGAAAAACCAAGATATGCAAAATTAACTAGAGAGCAACATATTGAAACTATTACTCTGCAAGAGGCACTTGATTTATTCAGGCTCCCTAGGCTTGTTGGTGAATATGAAGATAAAGAAGTATCTGTCGCTATTGGTCGGTTTGGACCTTATGTGAAACATGACAATAAGTTTTTTTCATTAAAGAAAGGGGTTGATGATCCATATACTGTAAGTAAGGATAGATCTATTGAAATTATTGAAGAAAAAAGAGAATATGACAGAAAAAAAACTATAAAAGTTTTTGACCAAGAAATCCCAATCAAAATACTTAATGGTCGTTGGGGACCTTATATCTCTTATAATAAAAAGAATTTTAAAATACCAAAAAATGTTGAGCCTGAAAGCTTATCTTTAGAAGCTTGTCTTGAAATTATTAATGCTGTAGCTGAGCCTAAAAAGACAAAGCCAAAGACAAATACTAAGGCTAAAGCCAAAACTAAAACTAAAACTAAAGCAAAAACTAAAGCAAAAGCAAAGACAAAGACAAAAACAAAAACTTCAAAGAAAGAATAATTGTTATTAGTAATTGCAATCAATATATGTGATATTTTTTTAAGCTAATTTAATGACTTTAAAACATTATATAAATCCTGTTTCAGAAAATTTTTTTAAACAAAATGATTTAGAACTAAATCACAAATTTGGGAAAAACATAGCAACTTTTTCTTGTGATAAAAGTTTTAAAAATGAATATGATGTCGCAATAATAGGCGTTTCAGAACAAAGAGACACTTTAAACAAAGGATGTGCCGAAGCCCCAGATATTATTAGAGAGAAATTATATAATTTATCTAAAATCAATAAAAATGTAAAAGTTATTGATTTAGGTAATATTAAAACAGGGAAAACTTTAAGCGATACATATTTTGCATTAACAGAAGTCCTGTGTTTTTTAATTCAAAAAAATATTATTCCTGTAGTAATTGGAGGAGATAGAAATTTAATATATTCAATTTTTTTGGCATATCAAAAATTTGCAAACACTATAAATATCGTCTCAATTGATTCTAAATTAGATTTGTTGCAAAGAGACGGGAATATAAATCAAACATATTTAAGTAAGATTATTGAAGAAAAAAGCGAAAGTTTTTTTAATTATACCAATATTGGATATCAATCATACTTGGTTTCTCCTGATGAGATTCAATTAATGAATACAATGTTTTTTGATGCCCTTCGTCTTGGTTTTGCTCATGGCAACATTATTGAAACAGAACCCGTTCTTCGCGATGCAGATATTTTGAGTTTTAACATTGATTCAATAAAACAATCAGAAGCACCAGGTTATTACGACCCGTCTCCTAATGGATTTTATAGCGAAGAAGTTTGTCAATTAGCAAAATATTCAGGGATGAGCTGTAAATTATCAACATTCTGCATGTTTGGAGTGAATCCTAAGTATGATATAAATAATCAGACCTCTCATCTAGCAGCACAAATTGTTTGGCACTTCATTCAAGGTGTATCACAGTGCCAGAACGATTCCCCTGATAGTGAATCGAAAAACCACACAAAGTTTATTGTAAATAACTATAAAATAAACCAAAACATTACTTTTTATAAGAGTAATCTCACTTCTCGTTGGTGGGTAGAACTACCTTCGTCAAATAATAAAAAAAACAAACAGATTATCTCATGTTCTTTTAATGATTACAGGAAATTTTGCAACAATGAAATCCCTGACAGATTGTGGAAGATGATACAAAAAATTGATTAACATACGTTATTATTACACAGATTTCTAAAATAAAAAGATGAAACTTTCATGCTTAACGGTCGTACATAATTAAGAAGTAATATTTGTCTTGTTAATTTAAAATTGTTAATTAAATTTGTGTGAATGGTTTTTTTTTGTTTATTTTACCTTTTAATAATGACAAAACAGCTTGAAAATATAATATGAAAAAATTTTTTTCTTTAAGTATATTATTATTGATTTTTTATGTTTCAAGTGCTCAGTACGACTCGCAGTTTTGTTTAAATATGTTTAATCATATGGCAATTAATCCTGGTTATGCTGGTAGCAAAGATGCTGTTTCTTTAGTTTTGCTTGGACGTGAGCAATGGATGGGATTCGATGGTGCACCAACAACACAGGTCTTTAGTATTCACACTCCGTTTAAATTATTTAATGCACAACATGGAGCAGGCTTGTCATTATCAAATGATAAAATAGGATTCGAAACAAATCTGGGTATTCATTTAGCTTATTCTTATCATAAAACAGTTGGACAAGGAAATTTAGGAATTGGATTTAATGCAGGTGTGATTAATCAGTCATTATCTCCAGATTGGAAATATCCTGAACAAGCTAGTGATCCTGCGGTTCCTGTAGGAGGTGATGATAAACCAATGATTTTTGATTTAGGACTAGGAGCTTTTTATCAAACAGATAATTTTTATTTTGGAATTTCATCAACACATCTTAATCAACCAAAAATAAAATATAAAGAAGGTATTATTGACGATAAGTATTCATACATCAGTCGGCATTATTATATCACAGCTGGATATACTTATCAATTAGCTAATCCTTTATTTGAATTTCGACCATCAGTTTTCATAGAATCTGACAAAACATCTTCTCAATATAGTGTAAATGGTATAGTAATGTACAATAAAAGATTTTGGGGAGGCGTTTCTTATAGACTAACTGATGCCGCAATAGCAATGTTCGGGGTAGAATTTTTAAGTGGGTTGAATATTGCAATTGCTTATGAAATGCCTGCAACAACAAAAATTAATTATAAATATCAAAGTGGATCATTCGAGTTTGTTATTAATTACACATTTAAAGTTAGTGTAGAAAAAGAAAAAAATATATATAAAAGCATTCGTTTCTTGTAAAAAGAAATAAATTTTTATAATTTTATGGAATTAGAAAAAAAAATACCTATTTTTAAATTTGATATTTGAAATTAATGCTCAAAGATTGTTTTTATTAGTATTTTTGTCAAATCATGTCTCAATTTAAAGTTCTTAATATGAAAAAATTTTTAATAATTAGTATTATTTTATCAGTATTTACAAGTTGTGCAAACTACGGTGGTGGAGAATTAACCGGTGTTCAAGAAAGATTGCCGTGGTCAAGTACAAATCCATTCGGCATGGTTTATGTTCCAATAGGAAGTTTCCATATGGGACCTAATGATCAAGATGTTCCTTGGGCTGTAACAGCACAATCAAAAGTTGTGTCAGTAAGTCCTTTTTGGATGGATGAAACAGAAATCACCAACAATGAGTACCGTCAATTTGTATATTGGGTTAGAGATTCTATTGCATATCGTTTATTAGGAGAATCAATAGATGAATATTTAATTTCAGAAGATGCTTTTGGGGAAGAAATTGACCCACCACTTATTAATTGGGAACAAGAAATTAATTGGCATGGGGAAGAAGAAAATGATATTCTTCAGGAAATGTATCACCCAGAAAATGAAAGATTCTATAGAAGAAAAAATATAGATACGAGGAAATTGAAATTTGATTATTTTTGGATTGATTATAAACAAGCAGCACAAAAAATTGCAGTTGATAAACAATCTCGTCGTCGTTATAATTATGAAACCGGTCAATATGATGGTAGTGTGTATAATGAAAAAGGAGAAAAAGTTCCAGTTAAAGATCGCTCTTCTTTTATCATGCATGACCATGTTTATGTTTACCCAGATACTCTTTGTTGGATAAGTGATTTCTCTTATTCATATAATGAGCCTATGTCAAATATGTATTTTTGGCACTCAGCATATGATACTTACCCTGTTGTAGGTGTTACTTGGAAGCAAGCAAGTGCTTTTTGTATTTGGAGAACAACACTAATGAATTCTGCCTCAGCTAAGAATGGAGATGCTTTTGTTCAAGATTATAGATTACCAACAGAAGCTCAGTGGGAGTATGCTGCTAGAGGTGGATTAGATTTATCAATGTATCCTTGGGGTGGTTATTATACAAGAAATGATCAAGGTTGTTTTCTTGCTAACTTTAAACCTCTTAGAGGAAATTATGCTGATGATGGTGGATTAAATACTGTTGAAGTAGCAGTTTACGAACCGAATGATTTTGGATTGTATGATATGGCTGGAAATGTTGCTGAATGGACCTTGAATGCTTTTGATGAATCGGCTTATAGTTATACTCACGATTTGAATCCTGATTATTCATATAATGCTTTACCAGATGACCCACCAGTAATGAAACGAAAAGTTGTTCGTGGAGGATCTTGGAAAGATATTGGTTATTTCCTTCAAAATGGAACAAGAACATATGAATATCAAGATACAGCAAAATCATATATTGGATTTAGATGTGTACGTGCTTTTATGGGACGTGATTTTGAATTCGGAGGTAAATCACACGTTTATTAATAGTTAAAATTTTCGCTTTATGATGAGTATTTCAGAATTGGTTGAAAGTAAAGCCTATAAAAAAATAATGGCTAAGGTTTATGGATGGGGAGCTTCTGTAGTTCTTCTCGGTGCATTATTTAAAATTCAACATTATCCTGGGGCAACCTTTTTTCTTATTGCAGGTATGGGAACGGAGATTATGATTTTCTTTCTTTCTGCTTTCGAGCCATTACACGAGGAAATTGATTGGACTTTAGTATATCCGGAATTAGCCGGAATGAGTGATGTTTTTGATGATGAACCTTCTTCTGGTAGGCTTAAGGATGATAAACAGAGGGGGCAAAAATCAGAATTTCAAAAAAAAGAAATAACACCTCAACAAGAATTTGGAGCAATGGAGTATAGAAATGAAACTCCATCTAATGCAAAGTCTGTTTCAGGAGGTGCTTCTAATATTGGTAAAATTGATAAATTATTGGAAAATGCAAATATAAGTCCAGAAATTCTTGATAAATTAGGAAAAGGATTAAATAAATTATCAGACACAGCTTCAAAATTAACAGATATTACAAAAGCTTCTGTTGCAACAGATAAGTATATTAATAGTGTGAATAATGCATCAGATTCTATAAATAATTTTTCAGAAAATCACAATAAATCTTCAGAAGCTTTAAAAGAAACAGTTAGTAATTTGTCAAATGCTTATTTAAAAACATCAGATGTTATAAATAACTCAGGTGAAGATTTAGCAGCTTCTTATCAAAAACTTTCAGAAGTCTTTACAAAAGATTTGTCGTCTTACTCAGAGGAAAATAATACGCATAAGGAGCAATTAAAAACTTTAAATAAAAATTTATCAGCATTAAATACTGTTTACGAATTAGCATTGAATAATACCGATGAACACATAAAAAAATCGGAAAAAGTATATGATGGGTTAGATTCTATTGTTGATAATCTTAAAAATTCAGCGGAGGAAACTAAGAAATATAGAGAAGAAATGTCTAAATTGCATTCTAATTTAGCAGAATTGAATAATATTTATGGTAATATGTTAACTACCATGAATATAAATTCAAATAGTTAGAAAATTAATAATTTTTAATTAGGATTATGAGTGGAGCAGCTAATTGTCCGGAAACGCCTCGGCAAAAGATGATCGGAATGATGTATTTAATGTTAACCGCTGAGTTAGCATTGAATGTGGGTAGAGTGGTTTTAGATGCTTTTTCGTTAGTTGATGATAGCTTAACGACTAGTACAGAAATATTTGCTAAAAAAAATGAAAAACTTTATAACCAATTTGAACAAGCCGATACCGAAAATCATGTAAAAGTTGGTGAATGGAGACAAAAAGCATTAAAAGTAAAAGTTAAAGCTGATAGTCTTTATCATTATATTCAAGATTGTAAAGTAAAAATTCTTATAAAGTCAGAAGGAAAAGATTCCGATGCATTAAATGGAAGAGAATTAGACGTCGAAAAGATAAACAATAAAGACGATATGAATGTTCCCTCTCAAGTTATGGTAGGTAGTTCTGGAATTGCAGATGGACGTATTCTTAAAAATTTTATTGTTTCTTACAGACAATATATAGATTCTTTAATTCTCCCTAAAGATTCAATTGTATTAAGAAGTATTAATCAAAATCTTAATACAGAAGATCCTATAGTTCGTGAAAAAGGACGTGAGGGAGAAAGAACGACTTGGGAAAGACATCATTTTGAGAATTTGCCCTTAGTTGCTGTAATAACTATTTTGTCGAAACTTCAAAGCGATATAAGAAATACTGAGGCAGATGTTGTGAGTTATTTATATAGTCAGATAGATGCTTCTTCTTTTAAATTTAACAAATTGTCAGCTACAGTTATACCTACTTCCGATTATGTTATTCAAGGTGGTAATTATCAGGCTGAAATATTTTTAGCAGCTTTTGATACAACTCGAAAACCTGTTATTTTTGTTGGTGACTATGATTCTACCAAGGTTGGTTATAAAATGAAAGGTGTTTATGATTCTATTCCAATTGTTAATGGAAAGGGAGTTTACAAAGTAAAAGCCAATAAAGAAGGATATCAAAAATGGGGAGGTCTTATACAATATAGTGTCCCAGGTGGAGGTGTTCAAAATTATCCTTTTAAATCAGAATTTAAAGTAGCGAAACCAAATTTGGTTGTTTCGCCTACTAGTATGAATGTTTTTTATTATAAGATAGACAATCCTGTTGAAATTTCCGTACCAGGAATGCCATCAGATAAGATATTACCTTCTGCAGTAAATGCAACAATTAAACGTTCAAGAAAAGGAGGATATGTTGTTAGACCTACCAAAACAGGGGGTATTGTTAAGATTAGAGTTACTGCCGATATTAATGGACAAAAAAAATTAATGGGAGTTAAAGAATTTAGGATTAAACTGCTTCCAAGGCCTGTCGCAAAAGTAGCTGGAAAATCTCAGGGGACAATAAAGAAAAATTTACTTTTGGGTGCTCCTGGTGTGAATGCTGAATTAGAAGATTTCGTTTTTGATTTAAGATTTAAAGTTAAGAGTTTTACTGTTACTGCAACTGTTGCTGGTTATTCAAAATCTGTTCAACAAAGAGGAAGTAAGTTTTCATCAAATCAGAGGAGATTTATTAAAAATTTAAAATCAGGATCTAATCTTATTATTGAAGACATCAAAGCAGCTGGTCCAGATGCTAGATTAAGAGAACTTTCTCCTTTAGTATTTAAAATTAAATAATATATTAGAAATATGCATAAATTTTTATGCAGAGTTTTTGTCAGATATTTTTTGCGTATTAAATTTTTGTGATAATAAAATTAAATTATAAACATATGAAAAAATTATTTTTTATTCCATTATTTTGTTTGTCTTTCTTTTGGATTAATCCAAATACAGTTAAGTCTCAGGTAAACGATGGTATTTATGATAAAGAGCATGTTCCTAGCAGAAGACGTGTGAATTATTCTTATTTGAGAGAAGCAGATGTAATGTGGAAGAAACGAATATGGCGTATTATCGACTTGAGAGAAAAAATTAATCATCCTTTATATTTCCCCACTCAAAAATTAGGTGATAGAATGAGTTTGATGCAACTCTTGTTGTGGGGTATTACTAATGAAGGATTGTCTGTTTATTCTACCGATGATGATAATTTTACAGCCCCAATGACTAGAAAACAGGTTGATGTAGAAATGGGTGCTGTTGCAGATACTATTCCTATTGTTAATCCAGATACAGGAGAAGAAGAAATGCAGATTATTCCAGGTGAAATACATACCGAAGAAATAAAACAATTTCTTGTTAAAGAGGAGTGGTATTTTGATAGGCAATTATCTGTTATGAAAGTTAGGATTATTGGTATTTGCCCTATTAGATTTTTTATTAAAGATGATGATGTTACAAAAACAATAAGGAAGACTAGAGTATTTTGGGTTTATTTCCCAGAAGTACGTAGAATTCTTGCTAATCATGGCACATTTAACACGTTTAATGATGCAGAAAGAAAAACATTTGATGATATTTTTGAAAAAAGATATTTCAATAGTTTCATAGTACAAGAAACAAATGTGTTTAATGATAGACCTATTTCTGAATATGCTCAAGGTATAGAAGCACTCCTCGAAGCGAATAGAATTAAGGATAAGTTATTTAGATCTGAACAAGATTTATGGGAATATTAAAATAATTTTTATTTTTTACATAAAAGCCTCTGAGAATTTTCTTAGAGGCTTTTATATTAATGTGTAGAAACGGAATTTTAATCTTTTAAAAAAATGGAAATACATTAAAATGAGTTGATTGTTATTTTAAACTCAAAATTAATATTAAAAATTAAGCCTGTTTATACGTATTTATCTCCTTTTTTTACCGATATATCATTTACAAATTGTCTTATCTGTTGCTCTTCTTCTTTTTTGCAAATAAGTAAAGTGTTATCGGATTCAACAACTATATAATTTTCAAGACCTTGCATTACAACTAATTTTTCGTCGGGAACATTTACTATACAATTGTTAGAATCATAAACAATAACATTTTTACCTTTTATGGCATTAAATTGCTTGTTTTTTTTCGAATGCTCATATAGAGATCCCCAAGTTCCCAAGTCTGACCAACCAAATTCTGAACATAAGACAAAAACATTTTTTGCTTTTTCCATAATACCATAGTCAATAGAAACATTTCTGCATTTTGAATAAGTCTTTGTAATAAAAGCTTCTTCACCTTCGGTGTTGTAAATATCTATGCCTTGTGAAAATAAGGAGTTGATTTCAGACAAATGTGTTTCAAAAGCTTTCATAATAGTTTTTAATGACCATATGAATATACCAGAGTTCCAATAAAAATCACCACTTTCATAAAATCTTTTTGCTAAATCAGTGTCAGGTTTTTCAGTGAAAGTTTTAACTTTATTAATAGGCGATTTGTTGTTTTTTTCTTTTTCTATTTGAATATATCCGTAACCAGTTTCCGGGCGATTTGGTTTTATACCTAAAGTAAGCAAAATGTCATTGTTTTCAACAAAGCTGAAAGCTTCTTTAATTGTTTTTAAAAATTTTTTTTCTTTAAGAATTAGGTGATCAGATGGAGCAACAATAATTTTTGCATCAGGATTTATTTTTTGAATTTTGTAATTTGCATAAGCTATGCAAGGAGCCGTGTTTCTTCTAGATGGTTCTAATAAAATCTGATTTTGTGCAATTTTAGGTAACTGTTCAACTACTAAATTTTTATATTTTGAATTGGTTACAATATATATATTTTCATTTGGGCAAATTTTTTCAAATCTTTCAAAAGTTTGTTGTAAAAGAGATTTTCCGATTCCCAATATATCTAGAAATTGTTTTGGTTTTGAATTTTTGCTTAAAGGCCAAAATCTACTACCTACTCCTCCTGCCATTATTACGCAGTAATTGTTTTTTTTCATTTTTTAAAAATTTGAGTTTATGCAAATTTAACAATTTTGATTTTTTGTAATTTTATTTGTATTTAAAATAAATAAGCTTTTTTTAAACACAACTGTTCTACTATTTTTTAAATATTTAAAACCTCTCAAAAAAAGATTTTGTAGCTTTTTTTAAGAATGTAAATACCAAATTATTTTCCTGATAATCAAGAAGTAAGGAATGTTTTACTATACTTCGCAATTATGAAAAATATTTTTTAAGTAGTCTAATTTATTAATACATAAATACTAATTATGTTATTAACAAACAAATAAAACAATAAATTGTTTATTATTTGTATTATTAATGCAGTTTTTATTAAATTATTATTAATTTTATATTTAAATAATTATAAGAATGAATTTTTTTTCACACATGGGGAGATATTCGTGTTTATTGAAAAAGGTGTTTTCTAAACCCGAAAAATTTTCAATTTATTACAGACGAACCATTAAAGAAATTGATAACCTTGGTATAAATTCTATTGGGATTGTTGCAATTATCTCTCTTTTTATGGGTGCTGTTATTACTATTCAGACAGCATATAATACAGAGAACCCTTTTTTGCCCGATTATTTAATAGGACTAACTGCTAGAGACACTTTGTTGCTTGAATTTTCATCAACTATTGTTTGTTTGATTTTAGCAGGTAAAGTAGGCTCAAATATAGCCTCAGAAATTGGTACAATGAGAGTAACAGAGCAAATTGATGCACTTGAAGTAATGGGTGTAAATTCTGCAAGTTTTCTAATTTTACCAAAAGTTATTGGTTTTGTTTTTATAATACCTTTTTTAGTAGTAATTAGCATGTTTATTGGAATCGTTGGAGGTATGCTTGCTGGATCAATTTCAAATACTATTTCTGTTCATGATTATGTTTACGGCATACAGTATGCATTTATGCCTTTCTATGTTATTTATGCATTGATTAAATCATTGTTTTTTGCATTTATTATTACAACAGTTTCTTCATATTCTGGCTATTTTGTTAGTGGTGGTGCTCTAGAAGTTGGTAAAGCAAGCACACGTGCAGTTGTAAATAGCAGTGTGTTAATTTTGTTGTTTGATTTACTCTTAACACAATTTTTACTTGGATGATCGAATTAAGAAATATATCGAAAGCTTTTGCAGAAAAGCAAGTATTAAAAGATGTGTCGGCAACTTTTGAGCAAGGTAAAGTAAATTTGATTATTGGACAAAGTGGTTCGGGAAAAACAGTACTTCTTAAATCTATTGTTGGTTTGCACGATATTGATAATGGAGATATTGTTTACGATAATAGAATTTTTTCTGAAATGAACTTTAAAGCCAAAAAAAATATAAGAAAAGAAATAGGAATGCTTTTTCAAGGTGGTGCGTTGTTCGATTCTGTTACTATTGAAGAAAATGTAATGTTTCCGCTCGACTTATTTACGAATATGCAATTTGATGAAAAAATTGAGAGAGTAAACTTTTGTTTAAACAGAGTTAATCTTGAAAATGTAAATAAGTTATTCCCATCTGAATTGAGTGGGGGAATGCAAAAAAGAGCTGCTATTGCTAGAGCTATTGCTCTAAATCCAAAATATTTATTCTGCGACGAACCAAATTCAGGGCTCGACCCCAAAACTGCAATTGTTATTGATGATTTGATTAAAGAAATTACACAAGAATATAACATCACCACAATTATTAATACCCATGATATGAACTCTGTTATTAGAATAGGGGATAAAATAGTTTTTATCTTTCAAGGAGTGAAATCTTGGGAAGGTGACAGAAAAGAGATTTTTAATACAAATAATCAAGAATTAAATAATTTCGTTTTTGCAAATGAGTTCATCAAAAAAATGAAACCTTAGTTCTCGGTTTCAGGTATATAAGAATATAATTTTATTTTTTTTTAATTACTCATTACTATTTTCATTTCTAGAGAAATAGAAGCGTTTTTTAAATTTTAAAATGCATAAATTTGTGTTCTAACAAATTAAACATCAAAAATAAAGACTGTTTTACTTATTTTTTAAGTTAAATAGTCAAAACTTTTTTTTTATATCAAATAGTTTTAATAATTTATCATATATTTGTATTATGTGTTAGTTTTGATTGTTAACGCTTTGAGCTAGGCTAGGTATTCAATTTTCAATATTTATTATTATGAAACGTTTTTTATTGTTTTTAATTTCAATTTTATTATTATCAAATAGTTATAGTTTTGCTGCTGACAGATATTGGGTTGGAGGAAGTGGAAATTGGAACAATCCAATTCATTGGGCTGAGGAAAGTGGAGGGCAAGCAGGTGTTAGTATTCCAACAATAAATGACAATGTTTATTTTGATAATAATTCATTCTCAAAGAGGAAGCAAGATGTTTATATAAGAGAACAAGCTTTTTGTAAAAATTTTAATTGGATTGTTACATCTTTAAATCCGATTTTAAACGGTGACGATAATGCTAAATTAAATATTGCGGGTTCGTTTATTTTTAATGATAAAAGACAAAATAATTTTTTTGGTGATATTGAGTTTTCTTCAAAACAAAAAAATAATATTATTTCTGCCGATAGCCTTAATTCAAATATTATTTTTAATGGTGAAGGCTCATGGTTGCTAAAAACTGATTTTAAAACATCTCATAATATAATATTAAAACAAGGCTCATTATCTACAAATGATAAAAATATTGATTGTTTAGAATTTAAAGGTTCTGGAGAATTAAACAGGGGTTTAATTCTAGGGAAATCAAAGGTTTCTGTAGATACTTGGAATTTTAAAAATGTTGATAATTTAAATTTTGAAGCACAAAAATCTAATTTAACTTTTAAATCTGAGATTGTAGAAGAATCTCTTAATCTTACAGAACTATCTTATAATAAAATATCTAAATATTCCGGCAGTAAAAGTATTCTTGATGCAATATGTACTACAACTAATGGCTGTCATGATGCTGACAATGCGACAATAACTGTAACCGTTACATCCCTCGGAACACCACCTTACACATATAGTTATTACTGTCTGTTAGGAGGAACTACTATTGATGTAACCACTAGTGATGAAACACATACCTTTTTCGATGTTGAACAATGTGGGCCATGTTCTGTTCAGATTCAAGATAACCAGAACTCTATTTCTTTTTATCCTGAAATTTCTAATCCGGATGCTATTTCAATAAACGCTGTTGATTCTGTAAATCCTACTACGACATTATCTACCGATGGTTCTATTACTGTTACAACAGTAACTGGAGGTACTCTTGATTACACTTATTCAATTGGTGGTGCATATCAGGTAAGTAATAATTTTGTAGGTCTAGCACAAGGCGATTATCCTGTTTCTGTAAAAGATAATAATGATTGTGAACAAGCAGGTTCAACTATTCATTTAAAAGGTTCTGGAGGAGTTTTTACTCTAGATTCTGTTGCAAATAAAATTACGAGCAAAGGTTCAACAGGTTCTATTACCATATACACAGTAAATGGAAAAGGAACGGTTCAATTTTCAATTGATGGTGGTGCAAATTGGGAAACAGACAATGATGCAGGCGATGGCGATGCTTCAAGCGGAATTTATGAATACACAAATAAAGATGCAACAAGTCAATATAATGTTCAGGTAAAAGATGATGACGGCACATTAGTTTATAGTAAGAATCCAGTTAAATTTGGCGGTGTTATTACTATTACTTCAGTTGATGTTACGGATGTTACAGGTTGTTATGGAGATTCTAATGGGGAAATACAAATACATTATTCAGACGCTGCGGGAACGCCATACTTTTCAATAAACAACGGTACCGACTGGCAAACAGACAGCGTTTTTTTAAGTTTGTCTGCGGGTAGTTATAATATTAAAGTTTATGATGATAATGATAACGTTACTTGGGCAACTAATCCTGTTGTTGTTAATGACCCCGCTGAATTAATTATTGATTCTACCACACATACTAATTCTACCTGCCATGACGATGGTGATGGTTCTGTTCATGTATATGCACAAGGAGGTACAGGGGATTTAACTTACCGTTTAACGAGTTCTCCTTTAGTTGTAGAGCAAGTAAATAATGGTCATTTTACTAATGTTGCAGCAGGTTCATATACATTAACAGTAACTGACAATAACGGTTGTGTCAAAAAAACAAAAAAAACAAATGTTGCAAATCCGGAATCTATTTCTATTTCTTCGGTTGACGTTTCTACAAACATTGTGTGTTATCAGGATTCTTCGGCTTCAATTACAATAACTGCAAGTGGAGGAACAAGTCCTTTTTTTTATTCTATTGACAGTGCTAAAACATGGCAAGTAGCTAACGTTTTTGATAATTTACCTGCTGGTGATTATGATATTTTTGTTAGAGATGTCAATAATTGTCCTTCATCTGAAGGTGTGTATTGGGGAGGATCAGAGATTATTTCAGAAAACTCTAAGATTAATATTTCTAATATTACAACTTCTGATGTGCAGTGTAAAGGAGAATCAGAGGGCACTATTAACATTACGGCAAGTGGGGGAACAGGTACATTACATTACTCCATCAATAATGGATTGACTTATCCTAAAATTACAGGTAGTTTCAGTGATTTGTCGGCAGGTACATATTATGTTGTGATTAAAGATGCATATGATTGTAAATCTGATATTGATACTGTAGTTATTACAGAACCCGAAGAATTATTAATAAACACAGAAAATCATACAGATATTACCTGTAATGATGATAATGACGGAACAATAACAATAACAGCCTCTGGTGGAACGGGCACCTTCTATTTTTCAATTGATGATGGAGGTAGCTGGCAAGAAGATAACGATGTAAGTGATGGCGATGCAACAATTGGGATATATAAATTTGTAGGGTTAGATGACAATGGTGGTTTAGCATATCAAGTAAAAGTAAAAGATGATAATGACTGTGAAACATCTGGAAGTAGCATAATAATTATAAATCCTGTTGCAGTTACGATATCAGATGAAAATTATACCGACATCACCTGTCATGATTCAAACGACGGAACAATAACAATAACAGCAATCGGCGGAAGTGGGATCTTTCATTTTTCAATAAATAATGGAGGAACATGGCAAGATGATAACGATGCCGGCGATGGAGATGCAAATGACGGAATTTATAAATATACAGGATTAGATGACAATGTAGGATTAGCATATCAATTAAAAGTAAAAGATGATAATGGATGTGAAACAGCAGTAGGTGGTAGTATAACAATAACTAACCCAACTTTAGTATCAATATCAAGTGAACTAAAAACAGATTTAACCTGTCATGATTCAAATGACGGAACAATAACAATAACAGCCACAGGCGGAACCGGTACATTACAATTTTCAATAGATAATGGATTGAATTGGGTTGTTGACAATGAAATAGGCGATGCTAATCCCATTATAGGAACATGCCAATTTATAGGATTGTATTATAACGGAGGTTCAGCATATGAAGTAAAAGTAAGAGACAATAATCTCTGTGGAGTTGATGGAAGTAGTATAACATTAGTAAATCCAACAGCAGTAACAATAACAGATGAAAACCATAACGATATTAGCTGTCATGATTCAAATGACGGAACAATAACAATAACAGCAACCGGTGGAAGTGGCACCTTGCATTTTTCAATAAATGATGGAACTAGCTGGCAAGAAGATAACGATGTAAGTGACGGAGATCCAATTGTAGGTATATATCAATATACAGGATTAAATGACAACGGTGGTTTAGCATATC
>JADFUR010000117.1 GCA_015222055.1 Bacteroidota bacterium
CTCACTCCCTACGGTCGTTCAAACAGCTTTTATTTTTTTACGCTTCGTTACGTTTGAAAACTACAAAATTTCTTTGAGGTCGGAGGGAAAATTTATTTTCATGGTAAATATTTTAGTATAAGTTGCACGGAGGTATTAATTAAATGTTAAATAAATTCTAACAAATTTTTTGTTAATTAGCATATCCGTTCCACGGCAAATCATTCCTATCGTCGTTCAAACAGTTTATGATTTTTAACGCTCCGTTGCATTCGAAAATTAACGAAATGAATTTAAGGTCGGGGCTTCGCTATATAATAGCAAGTATTGTTTTTAACCAATAATATTATTTTTTTACTTTTTGCTATGCCACACGATGCAACCATGCGGAAGCGGGTAGCAAAAAATTGTTTCAAATAAACAATTCGACGAAGTTACAAACTTCGCTGAGCGAGGTTTACTTTCGGATTACAAATCCGAAAGAGCGGAAAAATATAATTATAATAAATTTACGAAACTTCCGCTAGTTGTTTATCTAACAATTTGCTTTCGGTAATATCAATAGCAATAAGCAAAATTTTGTATGAAGTATCTGAATCAAGAATAGGGTTATATATTTCTTGAAACCATTTTTCTTCTTTATTTAAAATAACATGTCTTTCTCTTATTTGTTTTTTACCTGTTCGTAATTCATCTATTAATTTTTCGTAATCGTCACGTTCTTGTTCATTTTTAACAGAAAAATAGTCAAGTAGTTTTCCTTTCATAAAATCAGCTGTATATCCATAAGTTTCAGCCATTTTACTATTAACATTAATAATCACACCTTCCAAATCAATTATAATGATTGGAGTAATAGCTTGCATCGATTTTAAAACGTTTTTTAGTTCAATATCATTTTTTTCGACTTCCTCTTGTGTTGCTTGTAACTCTTCTAAATTTTGTCGCATTTCTTCTTCGTGTTGCGACAGTTCATCTTTTTGATATTGAGCTTGTTCTAAAAGTTTATTGGTTTTTAAATTTACTTTTATGCTTGCTATTGTTGATGCAATACTTTCGGCTACTTTTTCTATAAAAGTAATTTGATATGGTTCAAATTCTTTAAAAGATACCAGCTCAATAACTCCATATATATAATCGTTAAGATTAAGCGGAACAATTAGAATATTTTGTGGACTTTTGTCTGTAGAAATTCCGGTAGTAATAGAAATATAATCATCGGGAACATTTGTGAGATATAAAGTTTTTTGTTCTTGAGCAGCACGACCAATCAATTCTTCACCCATCAACACCTGCTTTTTAATATTTTTTTTCCTGCCAAAAGCAATCGCTGCAAGCAAATCGTAATAAAGCTCGTTTTCTTCTTCATCATTAATAATAAAGAAAGCACCTTGTGAGATGTCGACATATTTTACCAAATTTTTAATAATATTGTAAGAAAATTTCTTCATGTCGTCATTTTTTTCACGAAGTATTTCTCCAAAATTTGCTAATCCGCGAGTATGCCAATTTCTTTTTTCATCTTCTTGTTTTTGAATTTTCTCATCTTTGGCAGCACTTACAAGGCTTTTTCTCATTTCAATTAGTGAATGGCCTAATGAATCTTTTTTACTCAAAAGTTTAAATTCAGCATCTAAATTACCTTTTCCTATTTCATTTGCAAAATCAATAGCACTGTCTAATCCGTCAATCAGTTTATTTATTGATTTTGAAATATCTCCGGCCTCATCATTAGTTTTAACATTTTCTTTTTGTTCGCGATTAATATTTCCTTTGGCTACACGTTTTAATGAATTAGTAATTTTCAAAATGGGGTTTGTAACAATTTTTTTAGAAACAAATAAAATTATTATCGAAAGAATTAATAAGCCAATAATACCAATAAGTATAGAGTTGTTGAATATTGTTTTTGCTTTAACCATAAGCACTTCTTGTGGTACTACAATAGCAAATGACCAAGGAGTGATTGTTTTACCAATTTTTATTGGGTGAAAAGTAATATAATTAAGCGACATACTTTTATCAGCTGTTATTAATGAAAACACTTCTCCTTTTTTTATTCTTTCTAAAACATGATATTTTTTTTGTGTAAGAGGAGCAAACTCTTTAAACGATTTTCCCACTAAATTTTTATAAGGATGAGTAATAAAAATTCCATTGTTGGAAATTAAAAACGCATAACTTTTTTCAAAAGGTTTAATTGAGTCAACAAGTTGTTGAAAATTATCAAGGGGGATGTCAATACCAATAACACCTATGAAATTATCATTTTTTATTATTGGAACAATGGTGTTTGTCTCAAGTACTTCATCACTTTTTTTGCCTGTATATGAATATCTATAAGGCTCCATAATTGTTTCTTCACCTGTTGATTTCGGTATTGTGTAGTAGTCTCCCTGAAAAAGTTCTTTTTCGGAAGATATTTGTGTTTTAATTTCTCTTTTGTCTTTATAAAAAGTTGGTGAGTAGTTCCCAATAAAAGTACTTTCAAGAGAATTAATATATTTTGAATCTAAGGTGTCAATAGTATTTGGTTCCCAAATAGACCAAACCGATATGTAATTGTCATTTTCTTTAAGAACACGCTTCATCATTGTAGAGAAAGTTTTTCTTCGTTCTTGCATTGGTATATATTCAAAATCGACAAATATTTTATCTAAAACCTTTGTTGATTCCATATAGCGATCAAGATATGTTTTAATAATATTTGCATAGTCATTAACATATGTATCGGTCAGACTTGTTGAATTATTATATGATTTTTTCTTTAAGCTGATACTAATAATGCCTACAGCAGTAGAAAAAATTAAAACCGAAGTAAGCAATATAAAAAACAATATTTTTGCATTCAGCTTCATCTTAATTTTCATTTCTCTCCTCCAATAATATTTGTGTTAATATTGTGATTCACAATTATTTAATCATAATTTACTAATAATAGTTAATTCTTTTTCGGCAATTAACCACAATTTGTTTATTCCTGTAATCAAATCATGAATTTCGCTTCTCTTATTTTTTGTTTTTATATTATTCTCAATAATGCTTAGTTTCTCAATCAGTTTTTTTAATCCAAAATATTTAAGTTTAACCTTCAGATTAAAGACTTTCAAGCTTAAAGTTTTCCATTTTTTCTCTTGGCAAAGATTTTGTAATTCGTTAATTTCTTTAGGAATAATTTTTATAAAAACATTCCCAACTTTTTTTATGCTTGAGAGATTGTTATTGTACATTTTCTTCATTGATTGTAAATCAACATGTATAAAATTAAAATCTTGGCTTAATAATTCTTTATTTTTTTCTATTTCTTTATCAAATATTTTTGATTTCTTGCCGTTATGTTTTTTTTCTTCTAATAATAGTTTTTTATTTTCTCTTTCGGTAATATCAACAGCAATGTTAATTATTTTTGTTGTTTCATTTTGATCGTTTAATACTGGTGTGTAAGTTTCAAGCACCCAGCTTTCTTTTTCTTTCGATTTAATAAATTGAATTTTTTCTTTTGTTTCTCCATTCTTTAAGTCTCGCCAAAAATTACGATATTCTTCTTGTTTTTTTTCATCTTTAAATCTATGTGACGCATCTATTGCTTTTCCTTTCATTTGACCGGCAGATAATCCGAGAAGATTTAAAAAGCTTTCGTTCATATCAATTACTCTTCCCTCAAAATCGTATTCAGCAACAAGCATGGTGTCTTTTATTGCTTCAATAAGTCCAAGCATTCCTTTTTCGTGTTTGTTTGCTTCTTCATGGGTTGCTCGCATCTCTTCCATATTTTGACGCATCTCTTCTTCTTGCTGTTCTAACTCTTCAGCTCTGTTTTGCGATAGCTGTAATAATTGTGTGGTACGTAAATTAATTTTTAAATTGTAAATTGTTGATGCTATACTTTCACTAATTTTTTCAACAAATTGAATTTGGTAATTTTTAAAAACATTAAAAGATTCAATCTCAATTACACCCAATACTTCCTTATTTAGTTTTAAAGGAATAAACAATAAGCTAGCCGGTTTATCTTTACCTAATCCCGATATTATATTAACATAATTGTCAGGCACATCAGAAACAAAAATTTTATCCTTTTCTAATGCACATCTTCCAACATAACCTTCGCCAATATCTATTCTTTTTTTGTCTTTTTTTTCTTTTTCAAAACCTACGGCAGCTTTTAATTCAAAGTAAACGTCACTATCGTCAACATCATTTATAATATATAAACCCCCTTGATTTGAATCTAAATAAGATACCAGATTACTCATGATATTGTATATGAAAAATTCAAAATCATCGTTATTATAACGAAGGATTTCGCTAAATTTTGCAATTCCTCGTGATGCCCAATTCAGACGATTTTCATTTAATTTTCTTTTGTTTTCTTCTGTATTTGCGTTATTTAAACTTTTTTGCATTTCTAATATCGACTGCCCTAATCTATCATTTTCACTTAATTGAGAAAATTGAGCATCAAAATTTCCTTTTCCTATTTGAGCTGCAAAATCGGATATGCTTTTCAATCCATCAATCAGTGTGTTAACAGATTGAGCCATTTCGCCAATTTCATCGTTTGTTTTAATGGGAATTTTTATTAAGTCGCTCGCTTCTCCTTTTTCTAATTTTGATAATGATTTTGATGTTCGTCTTAAAGGAATTGAAATATTTAAAGAAATGATAAGAATGACTATACTCAACAAAAACAAACCAATAATACCAACCGTTGTAGCTATTTGATATTCTTGGTTAATCTCGTCATAAATTGTTTGAAGCGGCACTTCAATTGCTATTGTCCAGGGTGTGCTGGTTTTACTAATTACAATAGGGGCAAATGTAACATATAGGCTATCTTGTCCGCGAGTATTTTGAAGAGTATATTGAAATTTTTCACCATTTTTAATTTTTTTGAGTATTGAAAATCGTTTTGTATTGATGGAATCAATTTCAGAAATTGATATTCCCACTAATTTTTTATTTGAGTGAGCAATATATGAACCATCATTATCTAAGATAAAAGCAAACGAATTTTTATACGGGTGAATAGAATCAACAAAGTAATAAAATTCATCTAAAGCGACATCCATACCAACAATACCAACGTATTCACTATTTTTAAAAACAGGGACAACAATGCTTGTTTCTATTATCTCATCACTTTTAAGTTTAGTATATGAATAAAAATATGGTTTTGTGATGGCTTCTTTTTGTTCTGTTTTTATTTGATAATATAAACTATTTATATCATCACCTTCAGTATTTAAAGTGTCTATGGTAATATTAATATCATCAGCAGTTCTATAATATGCAGTTGAAATTCTTCCATAAGTTTTACCCCAAGTACTATCAATAGCACTTAACTCCCAACAATCCCAAACAGAAGTGTATAAAGCATTGTCAGCCAACAGCCTATGTAATAAATTATTGTAGATAACCCGTTCGGAAGAATGTTTGCTTATATCGTAATCTTTCATTATTTGAGATGTTGTTCTTGCAGATTCAAAATCAACATCTAATTGTTCAGATATATAACGAGCGTATTTTATTGCATAAGAATTTGATAGTTCTTTGGCATCTTTTATAGCCATTTTTTTGAAGTTATACCCAACAAATGTAGCAACTCCAAGGTACAACAAGATTGAAGATGTTAAGATGAAAAAAAATATTTTAACAGTAAGCCCAAATCTAATTTTCATTTTATTCCTCCATTTTTTATCATATATGCAAATCTATATAATAACAATTTTACAATTCATAATTTTGACAAAAAAACCACTATTTCTCAAATGAGTATTGTCTATAGTCAAAAGGTAAAGTGCTGTGGCTAAATTAACCCTCTGATTTTTTTAATTTTTCTTCCAATTTTTTAACGTGCCTCGAATCTGTTATATCAAAAGCAATATTTAACACTTTGAAAGGAGTTCCATCAATATCAGAAATGGGCATATACTCTTCAGAAATCCACATGTCTTTGTTGCCAAATTTAATGTGCTGAATTTTCTTTTTATTTATGCCTGCTCTTATATCGTCCCAAAATAATTTTGGGTTTTCTGCATTTTCTTCGTCGCCAATGCTAAAATATCCTTGTTGTTTACCAATCATTTGTTCTCTGGAAAGACCTAGAATAGTTAAAAATTTATCATTAATATCTAAAAGCCTTCCTTCCATATCATATTCAGCAACAAAAGAAATTGATTTTATTGCTTCTAAAATACTGGTCATTTCTGCACCGCGCTTAGCAGCTTCTTCTTGTGTTGCCTGCATCTCTTCAAGATTTTGTCTCATTTCTTCTTCTTGGGCAGATAATTCTTCGCTCTGTTTTTGAAACTGTTCAAGCAATTTGGCTGTTTGCTCATTAACTTTAACCGTTGAAATAGTAGAAGCAATGTTATCAGAAACTTTTTCAAGAAATTCAATTTGATATTTTTCCAATTTCTTAAAAGATACTATTTCAATAACACCAAAAACAGTGTCGTTAAATTTTGCAGGAACAACAAGTAAACTGCGAGGATTGGCACCTCCTAGTCCGGAAGTAATATTTACATAATCGTCAGGGATATCAATCATATAGATTGATTGTTTTTCGAATGCACACCTTCCTATTAAACCTTCTGCAATATTAAATGTTCTGTTTAATATTCGTTGTCTGTCATAAGCAATGGCAGATTTTAATTCATATTTAATTTCTTTTTTATCTTCGTCATTGAGAACAAATAAAGCACCTTGATTAGCTTCAATATAATTAACAAGATTTTTCATTATATTAAAAGATAATTTTTCAAGATTGTCATTGTCTTGTCTCAAGACATCTCCAAATATTGCAATTCCATGAGTAATCCATTTATTTTTTTCCTCCTCTTCTTTACGAATTCTATCGTCACTTTTAGCTTTTTTTAGGCTGTCGCGCATGTTAAGCAATGAATAACCAATAATATCTTCATCGCTAAGAGGGTCAAATTTAGCATCTAAATTTCCTTTACCAATTTCATTAGCAAAATCTGCTGTTCTGCCCAATCCCTTGGTTAAAGTATAAAGCGATTGTGCCATTTCTCCAATCTCATCTTTTGAGGAAATATTTTTTAATTTTTTTGATTTATCGATTTTACCGAGAGCTAAATTTTTTAATAATTTAGTTGTATCAATTAACGGATGAGTAATATTTTTAGCAATAAGCCAAATTACAATAGTCAATATAATTAAGCCTATCATTCCTATGATAATGGAAACAAAAAAACTTTCATTCGCTTTTTGTACAATAACTTCAAAAGGAACAACAATACCAATTGACCATGGAGTAGAAATATTTTTAATGTTTACTGAAGCAAATGAAATATAACTTTTTTTATTAGTGTCTTTATCAACAACGATAAATGAAAAATTTTGTCCTTTTTGTATTTTTTTTATTACATCAAAATCTTTAAAATACTCTGGGTTTGTTTTGTTAATAAATTCTCCAACATATTTTAAATTAGGATGAGCCACAAAAACTCCATTGTTTGACAATAAAAAAGAATAGCTATCTTTAAAGGGTTTAATTTTTTCTACAATTTTTTGAAATCGACCTAAATCATTATCGGCACCGGCAAGACCAATAAATCTGTTTGAATTCATTATTGGAACAGATACATTTGAATTGATAACGGCATCTTCTTTTTTTCCTGAGTAAGAATAAAATTCAGGATCAACAACTTTTTGTTTGCCTGAAGTCTTCATTTTGAGATAATTACTTCCGGGAATGTCTCCATCGGCATTTAAAATTTTATCTAAAAATTTTATTTCTCCGTTTTCTCTATACCAACCCGAAAGCCTTCTTCCGTAAGGTTTGTCCCAAGCACTATCAATCGCAGACAATTCCCAACTGGTAGCTACTGATAAAAATTGAGGGTTAAATATCAAAATATTTTTTTGCATATCAAGATATAACTCATGCCAATTATTTTTTGATGTTTTATCATAAGACAATGCCACTTGTGAAAAAGTTCGGGTAATGTATACATCAATGTCTATGCCTGATTTAATAATGTTAGCATATTCGCGAGCATAAGAATCGGCTATTTGTTCAACATCATCAGTTGCCATTTTTTTTGAACTAAAACTCACATAACCAAAAGCTGCAAAATATATTAATATTGTTGTAGTTAGTATGTATAAAATCATTTTTTGATTAAGCTTCATCTTAAGTTTCATCATTTTAATATTTAAAAATTTACAACTTGCTTTTTATATTTTTTATATAATTTTAGGATAAAAAATTTCAATTTTGATGTTATTTTAAACCTGACTTTTTATGTTTGTAAAACCTCAAAAAACTAAATTAAACCTTGTAATTTATTATACAAAAACAAGGCTTATTTAAAGACCTGTTCATTAAGCTACTAATGTAACAAAATAATTAACAAAACTAAAACGATTTAAAACCAATAATTTTTCTTGCTTCTTTTAATGTTTTTGATGCATTTTCCCTTGCTTTTTCTGCTCCTATTTTTACTGTTCTGCGTAAAAATTCATCGTTAGAGTTTATTTCAATAATTCGTTTGCGTATAGGTGTAGTAAAATTAATTATATCTTCGGCTAATTGTTTTTTTAAATCTCCATAGCGTATTTCACAAGAGTTATATTTTTCTTTAAAATACTCAACTGTGTCAGGAGTTGAAACAGCATCTAACAAGGTGAAAAGATTATTTATTGATTCTGGCATTTTTTGGTTCATTTGAGTTGGACCGCTATCGGTTACTGCTCTCATCACTTTCTTTTGAATCTCTTTTGGCTCGTCAAACAAATAAATACCATTGCCTTCAGATTTACCCATTTTACCGCTTCCGTCTAAGCCTGGTATTTTTACCATTTCTCCCTTAAAACCATAAGCTTCAGGAATTGGGAAAAGATTAACATCATAAATGTTATTAAAACGTTTTGCAAATTTTCGAGCCATTTCCAAATTTTGATCCTGGTCTTTACCAACCGGAACTTTATTTGCTTTTTGAATCAGAATATCGACTGCCATTAAAACTGGATAAGAAAGTAATCCTGCATTAATATTATCAGGATGTTTCCTTATTTTATCTTTAAATGAGGTGGTTCTTTCTAATTCTCCAACATAGGCGTTCATATTCATCAACAAATATAATTCTGCTATTTCCGGGATGTCACTTTGTACATAAATTGTTGCAACGTCAGGATCAATACCACAGGCTAGATATTCTGATAATACTTTTTTTACATTATTGTGTAAATCGTCGGGATGCGGGTGGGTTGTTAGTGAATGCCAATCTGCAATAAAAAAATAACAATTACTTTCATGTTGCATTTTGACAAAATTCTTTATTGCTCCAAAATAATTTCCTAAATGCAGGTGTCCTGTCGAACGTATCCCGCTAACAACTGTTTCCATATCTTAATTTTAATTTAAACTTTTTACAAATTTAATAAAATGTGAATTAAAATTCGTTTTTTTATAATCATATTTGCTATATTTCGAATATTCATTACTTCACAAACAAAATTAATAATATTGAATAATTATGATAGATGAACACACAGTAGAGCATCTTTCAAATTTGTGTAAATTAGAGTTTTCTGAGAATGAAAAAACACAAATAATTGAAGACCTGAATAATATTTTATATTTTGTTGATAAGATAAAAGAGGTTGATACATCATCTGTTAACCCTTTAATTTATTTATCGGATAGAAATAATGTTTTAGCCGACAACTGCGTTAGCAAAGAAGCTTTAAAAAAAGAAGATGCATTAAACAATTCACCATCAGATAATTCCGATTTTTTTGTTGTGCCAAAAATCATGTAAAATAATTATTATTTTTTTCGTCAATAATATTTTACTTTATTAGTCGTTTATAATAATGCTTTAAAAGGGTATTTTTCATAAATAAATTAACAATTTTAACCCGGAAACTGTTTATATAACAATGCGAAAACTCAACATATTTTTTTTATTATTTATATCGATAAACTCCTTTGCACAAATTGGTGGAAATTCAGTCTATGAATTTTTAAATTTGTCAAGCTCAGCAAGAGCAGCATCATTGGGTGGCGATGTTATTGCCATAAAAGATAATGATTTAGGTCTTTGTTCTTATAACCCCTCATTGTTAAATAATTCAATGAGCAATAATCTCGTATTAGATTATGTTAATTATTTCACAGACATTAATTATGCTTATGTTTCCTATGCAAAGACTTATGATAATATTGGAAATTTTGCGATTGGACTTCAAAGTATTAATTATGGCGATTTTATTGAGGCTGATGAGAACGGATTAATAACAGGAAATTTTAAATCGTCGGAATATGCACTTAATTTATTTTATTCAAGAGAATTAGACAGTATGTTTTCGGTGGGAGCAAATCTTAAGCCTATTTACTCGGTTTTTGATAGTTATACTTCTTATGGAATAGCTCTCGATGCCGGTATTACATATCATAATGAAAAGAAACAACTCACCGCTGCCTTTGTAATGAAAAATTTGGGCACACAAATTAAACCCTACCACGAAGGAAATAGAGAACCATTGCCGTTTGAGTTAGAAATTGGAGTTTCAAAAAAATTGGCACATGCTCCATTTAGATTGTCGTTTATTGCCCATAACCTTGAGACTTATGATTTAACTTACTCTAAAATAAACACCTCGGAGCCAACTAATGTTGATGTTTCAGATTCAAACACATCTGATAATTTTGATTTTTTTGGCAATTTAATGCGACACACCATTTTTGGCCTTGAATTTATACCCACCAAAAATTTCTTTGTCCGCTTAGGCTATAACTACCAACGACGAAAAGAACTGCAAGTTGTTAAAGCAACAAATTTTGTTGGTTTCTCTTGGGGATTTGGTATCAAAATTTCTAAGTTTCAAATCAGCTATGGCAGTGCAACTTATCACCTTGCAGGAGCTTCAAATCACTTCTCAATTAGCACAAACTTGTCTGACTTTTATAAAAGAAAATCCTAAAATAACACAAACAATACTTTTTAACAAAGTAGAAGTCTTGGTAGAATATTCTGTAAATAATTATCACAGATGGTTATTAAAAAACTGAAGCAGATAGAATCGCCATTTTTTATATAATAACGACCCAATTTATAGGAAAGCTTTAGAAATTGATGTTAAATAAAACAATTTGAAATAATTTTTTTTTATTATTGAAAAGCCTGATAATAATCTTTCGGATTGCAAATCCGAAAGAACAGAGGATTTTTAAAAAATTGACGTACAGATTCTTAGCTTTAAATCTTTTTGTAAAGTTAACCGCTTAGCGGCTTTTCGGAACGAATTCAATTTTATACTAGTTCACAATATCCATTGTGTATAATATACCTTCTACTTGTCTTAAATAATTCCGTTTATCAAATTTTGGAGCATAAACATAAGCATCAACCGTAACAATTCTATTGCGTTTCATATCAAATCGTGAAAAACTGATAAACGGGCCTCCCATAAAATCATTTTTCACTTTCCATAAGCCACGAAGTTGAGCTGTATATTTACCATTTAAATAAAACTCTTTGAAATCAACAGGTAATGCCTGTTCTGTAATCATATATGTGTTTGTCAACGGACCTGCAATTTTTTCTTTTAATACAGAATCTCTAACATGAATTAAAAACTTATCATTTAAAGCAATACTATCGTTAATATTATATGAGTAAATTATTAGTCCCTGACTAATCAAAGATGTTTCGTGTGATACCCACATAAAATTGCTTGTATCAATACGCATTGCATAACCTTTGGGTACTGATAATGAAATGTGTTGTTTGTCTCTAATTAATTTACAGAGACTTTTTTCTTCATATTTTTTATAGTTATTAACTATTCGTTGTCTTTCAGCAACAACAAAACTCCTCAATAATTTATCTTTGTTTTCATTAAAAAGTTTTTTAAATTCAGTCTCGTTGGGAGCAACAATACTTATAAAAATTTGAGGGCGTGCCCACACATTTTTTCTGAATGATATTTTGGCTTGTTTTATATTTGGTGATATTTGTGTCATTATTATGTTACGATGCAATTTTAATATTCTTGTAAAAGCTTTGTGTTTAAAAAAAAACAGGTTAAACATTGGTTCGCTTTGTGGTAAGCCATATACTTCTTGGGAAAATAATTTTTTAAAATCTTTACCAATTTCATTTTCTTTATATTTATCTTTCACAACAAGAATTACCTCTCCGGCTTTCCCCGATACTGATGGCAAAAGAGCAGTTCTGGTTTTTTTACTATCACAAGAAATTGTAAAAACAATTACTGTTATTAAAGATAAAATAAATATTTTTTTCATTTTCTTATATTTTAATTCTGTTTTATTACAAACGTGTTATTAATACAAATAATTGCTTGTAAAATTATTAGATAAAATTCAATTAAAAAAATTTTTGTTTTTTAAACAAAAAATTAGCGAAAGATAATAATGATTGCTCCTCAAATTTTTGCGAAAAAATTTGAACACCAAATGGCATTCCATTGCTATGCTTACCAAGAGGAATGGATATTGCAGGAACACCAACTAAGTTGGCATGAACGGTAAATATATCTTCAAGATACATATCAACAGGATTTTGATTTTTTTTCCCCAATTTAAAAGCTGTTTTAGGCGTTGTTGGCGAAATAATAAAATCAAAGTCATTAAATATTTTATTTGTCTCATCTTGAATTAATCGTCTTACTTTTTGAGCTTTTGTATAATATTCATCAACAAAATCTTTACTCAAAACAAATGCTCCTGTCATTATTCGTCTTTTAACCTCTTTGCCAAAACCTTTTGTTCTTGTATTTGTATAGAGAGAGTTCAAATTGTTTGCGTTTTCGTTTCTATAACCAAAACGAACGCCATCGTATCGCGACAGGTTTGATGATGCTTCGGCTGTTGTGAGCACATAATAAGTTGGTATTAACAAATCCGTAAGTTTAAAATCTACTCCTTTCACACTGTGACCAATTGATTTTAAGTAATCAAAAATATTTAAAATCGTATCTCTTATCTCAGGGTCTAATTCTTTATTGTTGAGGTGATTGTTTAGAAAAGCTATTTTGTATTTTTTTCCCGATTCTAATAATTTTGAATATTCGGGAACTACTTTGTCAGATACTGTTGAATCGAACTCATCATTACCGGCAATTGCTTCTAAAATTAATGATGCATCGCTAATATTTTTTGACAAAATTCCAATCTGGTCAAACGACGAAGCATAAGCAATAAGTCCGTAACGTGAAACACGACCATAAGTTGGTTTTAAACCTACAACACCGCAAAACGAAGCCGGTTGCCGAACAGAGCCACCTGTGTCAGACCCAAGAGCCGCAAGACACAAATCATCGGCAACTGCAACAGCTGAGCCTCCCGACGAGCCTCCAGAAACCTTTGTTTGGTCAAAAGGATTTAAAACGCTACCATAAACAGATGTTTCGTTTGAACTGCCCATTGCAAACTCATCGCAGTTTAATCTTCCTATTATTATAGCATCTTGCTTAATTAATCGTTCTACTGCAGTTGAATTGTAGGACGAGACAAAATTTTCGAGAATTTTAGAGCCGGCAGTTGCTTTGTGTCCTTTATAGCAGATATTGTCTTTAATGCCAATAACCAGTCCGGCAAGCTTGCCTGCTTTATTCTGTTTAATTTTTAAATCAATAATTTTTGCCTGCTTTACAGCTTCCTTCTCAAAAACTTCAACAAAAGCATTAAGGTATTTTTTTTCGTAAATTTTTTTCAGATAATTGTCGACAATATCTTCAAGACTTAGCTTATTGCTGAATAATTGTTTTTGTATTTCTGATAATGAATTATACACCTTTTTTTATATTACAAAATTAGTATATGATGTAACTTTGTGCTTTTTTGTATGCCAGTTTGAAAGCAGTCATGCTAAACTTATTTAAGCATCTGACCCAAAAAATTAAGTAATAAAAAAGATAGATGCCGAAATAAGATCGGCATGACATCCGTTTTTAATTAAACAGCTTAATTATATCGTTACCATTTGCAAAAATTAACAAAGCAAATAAAATTAACATCCCAACCATTTGAGCATATTCAAGAAATTTATCGCTTGGTTTTCTTCGGGTAATAATCTCGTAAACCAAAAACAATATATGACCTCCGTCTAAAGCAGGAATTGGGAGAATATTAATAATTGCTAACATTATAGACAAAAAGGCTGTTAAGCTCCAAAAAGAAAGCCAATTCCACTGACCAGGGAAAATATTACCAATAGCAATAAATCCACCTACAGATTTATAAGCTTCTGTTTCGGGCTTAAACAATATTTTAAATTGTTTTAAGTAGCTTGCTCCCATTTTGTAACTTTTGTTTACTCCGGCAGGAATAGCCTGAATAAAAGTATAATTGACTTTTTTCAATTCAAAAACTTTACTAATGTCTGCTGAAATTCCCAACATTCCTGATTCTGAAATGTTAGCCGTAAAATCGAGAGTGTCAATGCCTCTTATAACACTAACAACTACTTGTTTATTTTTATATTTTTTTAGTTCTTTTGTAAATTCATCGGCATATTCAACATTTTTATGATTTAATCCGACAATTCGGTCGCCCTTTATTAATCCTGCAGTTTTAGCAGCTGATATTTTAGCAACTTCACCAATAATAAATGGGAACCTCAATGATATAAAATTGTTATCTTTAAGAAGAATTGGAATAAGACTTTCAGGGACTTCAATATTTAAAATTTTACCATTACGATTAACTTGAATTGTTTTAACATCATCTAATAAAATATTTGGAACAATACTTGAAAATTTCTTAACCTTATTATTATCAAGAGTTAAAATTTTATCGCCATTTTTTAGTCCAATACTTTGAGCAGCAGAATCGCACACAACACCATATTTGACATTTTCAACAGGTAAATATTCTTCACCCCAAGTAAAAAGTATCATTGAATAAATAAAAAAGGCAAGTAAAAAATTAACAAAAACACCACCAAACATAATAAAAAAACGTTGCCATGCTGGTTTAGAACGGAATTCCCATGGTTGAGGTGGTTTTTTCATTTGCTCTTTATCCATTGATTCGTCAATCATTCCTGCTATTTTTACATAACCGCCAAGAGGTAACCATCCAATACCATATTCTGTTTCTCCAATTTTTTTCTTCACTAAAGAAAACCAAGGGTTAAAAAACATATAAAATTTTTCGACTCTCGTCTTAAAAATTTTTGCAAAAGTAAAATGACCAGCTTCGTGAAGTACTACTAATATTGACAAACTGAGTAATAATTGTCCAATTTTAATTAAAATTTCCATTTGTGATAAATTAAGATTTAAACTCGAATACTCGAGAGTAATTATTTATTTAATTAATGATTTTGCAATTTCTCTTGCTTCAGAATTTGTTTCAAAATAATCTTTAAAAGAATTATTTTTTATAAAATATGTTTTTTCAATTGTTTTTTCAATAATTGAAGTAATATCTAAAAATTTTATTCTGTCATTTAAAAATGCATCTACAGCTATTTCGTTAGCAGCATTTATTGCACAGGCAACATTTCCTCCTTTTTCTAAAGCTTCATAAGCTATTGCAAGATTTCTAAATTTATTGAAGTCTGGTTTCTCAAAAGTTAAGTTTGGGTAATCCAAAAAATTAAAACGCGGGAAATTTGATTTTATTCTCTCTGGATAAGTTAATGCGTATTGAATAGGTAATTTCATGTCAGGCAAACCCATTTGTGCTTTCATTGCTCCATCTTCAAACTGAACAATTGAATGAACAATCGATTGTGGATGAACGACAACATCAATTTGTTTAATGTCTAAACCAAATAGCCATTTTGCCTCTATAACTTCAAAACCTTTATTCATCATTGATGCAGAATCTATTGTGATTTTAGCTCCCATATCCCAATTTGGATGATTTAAGGCTTGTTTTTTTGTTGCTGTTTTTAAAAAATTAATATCTTTTTCTCTAAAAGGACCACCTGATGCGGTAATGTAAATTTTTTCTATTGGATTGTTTATCTCTCCTGTCAAACATTGAAAAATTGCTGAGTGTTCAGAATCAACAGGTAAAATGCTTCCTTTGTTTTCTTTTATTAATTTATTAATCAATTCGCCGGCTACAACCAAAGTTTCTTTGTTTGCCAAAGCAATATTTTTTCCTGCCTCAATGGCTTTAATTGTAGGTAATAAACCAGAATAGCCAACCAATGCATTAAGCACAATATCAATGTTGTCAAATTGAACAATTTGAGCAATCGATTCTTCACCTGCATAAATTTTTATTGGGTAATTACTTAAAGCATCTGATACATAATTGTACTTTTCTTTATTTGCAATTACAACTGAATTCGGTTTGTATTTAAGTGATTGTTTAATTAATAAATCTGCATTATTATTAGCTGTTAACACTTCAATTTCAAAAATATCTTTTTGAGCATCAACAACCTCTAAAGTTTGTGTGCCAATTGATCCTGTTGAGCCTAAAACAGCAATACGTTTCTTCATAAATATATATAATTGTGTTAATTTTAAAACAGTTGGTTTAATTTGGATTAGATATACACACGATTTTAAAAAACAATGTAATTTTCTGCATCAATTGGTTTCCCTTTATGCCATATTTCAAAATGTAGATGAGGACCAGTTGTATATTCTCCTGTGTTTCCTATAATAGCAATAGGTTCACCTGCTTTAACTACAGTACCTGTCTTTTTTAAAAGTTGCGAATTGTGCTTATAAACAGAAATTAATCCATGGGCGTGCTGTATTTCAATAACATAACCAGCATCGAATGTCCATGTTGACATTATTACTGTACCTGAGAGAGTTGCTAAAACAGAAGCATTTGGTTTTGAAACAATGTCTGTTCCAAAATGCTGATCAGAGATATTAAATTTATTGGTTACATATCCATTTAAAGGAACAAAAAAATTCAATCTACTAATATTTTCTGATTTGTTTTCAACATAATTGCCTGATAGATTATAAACTTCTGTTTCCTCAATTTGCTTTCTTAATATTGAATCGTATTTAGATTTTGAAAAATTAACATCTTTCAATTCAATTGAAGTATCAGAAATAATGGAATCTTCCGAATCTAAATAATTATTAGGTTCTTTACCCTGAGTGATTAACTGTAGATTTTGAAAATATTGGTCTCTTATTCTAATTTCATTTTGTAAAGAATCTGTTTTTATTGCATTGAGTAAAATATTTCTTCTCATATTTCCATCAGGATATCCAGGTATATATTCCCTTAAAGGAGTAAAAATAATTAATACCGCACCAATGGCAATTAATAAAATTATGAATAAGCCACCAAAAGAAAACGTATTAAGTCTCGAAAGGCGTATAGACCTTTTCTCTTCAAAAGTGCTATCGTTGAGTAATACCAGACGATATTTGTTTTTTAATTTCTTAATATATTCTTTTTTCTTTTTAACCATTAGAGATTTAATCTTGTTTCTTTAAAAAAAATTAATGCAAATATAATAATTTTCAATCAAGTATAAGTTTTAATAAAAAAATACTTCTATATAATAAATGTAATATTATTAATTTTATTATTCTTTTTATTGTAATTGTTTTGAGAGATAAAAAAAAAGTGTATCTTTGCACCGCAATAAACGAAAAATACACAAACGATATATTGCGGGGTGGAGCAGCTGGTAGCTCGTTGGGCTCATAACCCAAAGGTCGTAGGTTCAAGTCCTGCCCCCGCTACTAAAAATCCTTAAAACGAAAGTTTTAAGGATTTTTTATACATACATACTTTTCTCTAAGACATTCAAAAAATACACATTGGGTTTGCTTCAGATATTGATAAACGGTTATTATCGCATAACCAACTTGCTAAAAAAGGTTGAACCATTAAATTTAAACCTTGAAAATTAATTTATTCTAAAGTAAATAAAACTAAAAGAGAAACCATGAAACGAAAAAAACAACTGAAGTCTGCAAAAGGTCGTAAATTTATTCGTAATATGATTAAACAAAAAAATATTTAGTGTTGCACTCTTATCCACCAACTGACAGACGTAGGTTCAAGTCCTGCCACAGCGACTACAAAGACTAATTAATTAGTCTTGTTTATTTTAGTTATTCCAATATATTTATTACTTTTGAAGTGGTAAATTTTTAAATTATAATTTAATGACATCTCCCCGACAAAAAAAGATTTCAAAATTGCTTCAAAAAGATTTAAGCGATATTTTTCAAAAAGAAAGTTTGAAGCTTTTTAAAGGAGCATTAGTTTCTGCTACAATTGTAAGAGTGAGCCCTGACATATCTGTTGCAAAAGTCTATGTAAGTATTTTTTCTACTAATAAAGATATTGATGTTTTTGCTTTAATTAACAAACACAAAAAAAGTATTCGCTACAAATTAGCTGAGCGTGTTAAAAATCAACTCAGAATTATTCCGGAATTATCGTTTTATCTTGATGATTCTCTTGATTATATTGAAAACATTGAAGGACTTTTAAACGCATAATTTTTTTTATTATGAAATACGATTCAATTAAGAAGAGTTTAGGTATTATTTTTAACAAAAATATTTTTTTACGTAAACTGTTTTATAATCTTTTAGATTTATTATTATTGCGAACATGGCACATAAAAAAAGAAGTTAGGTTGTGGGAAAGAGGTTTAAAAAATAATGTTTCAATTTTAGATGCAGGTGCGGGTTTTGGGCAATACATTTATTTTTTATCTAAGCTTAATAAAAACTGGGAAATAACAGGTGTTGATGTTAAAACCGAGCAAGTTGATGATTGTAACGAATTTTTTAAAAAGTTAAAGAAAGAAAAGAAAATTAAATTCATGGAAGCAGACCTGACAGAATTTATAAAAGAAAAAAAATATGATTTAATACTCTCTGTTGACGTAATGGAACATATTTTAGATGATATAAAAGTATTTGAAAATTTCTATTCATCGTTAAAACCCAGTGGCATGGTTCTTATTTCAACTCCTTCTGATCAGGGAGGTTCTGATGTTCACGATGAGCATGGTAAATCTTTTATTGACGAGCATGTTCGTGATGGATATAACATTTTTGATATTGACAAAAAACTTAAGACAGCAGGGTTCTCAAAAGTTTCTGCAAAATATTCTTACGGCACTCCGGGAAAAATTTCATGGAATTTATCAATGAAATATCCAATATTAATGCTTAATGCAAGTAAATTATTTTTTGTTTTATTACCGTTTTATTATATAATCACTTTCCCTGTTTCATTAATATTAAATTTTGCTGACCTTAGTTTTAAACATAAAACAGGAACAGGCTTAATCGTTAAAGCATGGAAATAAATTTTTAATGAATTTCCCATTTTACATATCGAAACGCTATTTATTTTCAAAGAAAAAGCTAAATATAATAAATATTATATCAGCCGTTTCTGTTTTGGGAGTAGCAGTAGGTTCAATGGCATTAATTGTTGTTCTTTCTGTTTTTAATGGATTTGATGGATTAATAAAATCATTATTTAGTTCATTTGACCCCGATTTAAAAATCACTGTTACTCAAGGCAAAACTTTTTCGATTGACAGCCTATCCTTAAATAAAATAAAAAATATTAAGGGTGTTGCATATTACACCGAAATTATTGAAGAAAATTCTTTACTTAAATATGGTGAGAAAATGTACCCTGCTGTCTTAAAAGGCGTTGGTGATAGCTATGCAAACGTTTCGGGTGTTGACACAATGATTACTCAAGGAAAATTTCTTATAAAACTAAAAGAAAGAAATTTTGCAGTTGTTGGACAAAGTGTTGCATATTACTTATCGTTAGGTTTGAATTTTGTTGATCCAATACAAATTTTTGTTCCACGGAGATCTGCCAAATCTAGCTTAAACCCAAATAATGCTTTTAATAAAGATTATATTTATCCCACAGGTTTTTTTTCTATTCAACAAGATATTGATTCGAAATTTATTATTGTACCTATTAGGTTTGCAAGAAAAATACTTGAATATAAAAACAACGAAGTGAGTGCTTTTGAAATAAAATTAAAACAAAATTTCGATTCCGATGATGTAAAAACAGAAATTAATGAAATACTGGGTGATAATTATTCCATTAAAAATCGTTACGAGCAGCATGAGTTACTTTACAAGATGATGAAATCGGAAAAGTGGGTTATATATTTAATATTATCTTTTATTTTAGTAATTGCATCATTTAATATAATTGCATCGATTACCATGCTTATAATCGACAAAAAAAATGATTTAACAACTTTGCGTAGTTTAGGATTAGATTTAAAAGCTATTAGAAAAATATTCTTTTTTGAAGGAATTATGATTTCAATAATAGGTGCTATAGCAGGAGTATTAATTGGATTTGTGTTGTGTTGGCTTCAACAAAAATTTGGATTTATTAAATTACAGGGTGGTTCTTTTATTATTAATTCTTATCCAGTACAAATGCGTTTTTCAGATTTTATTAATACTATAATCATAGTCTTTTTTATAGGCTCCTTTGCTTCTTTTTATCCTGTACGATATATTACTAAAAAATATTTGATATAGATTTCAATTCCTTTACAACAAATCATTTAGAACCGTTTCGTTTCGGAAAAATAATTTTCGTCATTAAGCATAGCCACTATTCCAAAAATTAAAAAGCAAAGTAATTCAGGGTAACTATCAACAAATTGTTTCAGGCTTGGCCTCACAAGGACGCCTGTGAAGTGTTTTAGGAGTAAACTATTGTGTTAGAAAAACTGCAATACAATTTTAATCACTTAAAGTATATCTTAAGCTAAATCCAAGATTACTATTTGTGTTTTTATATGTTTGAGAAATTTTTGGAGCATTCGTAATAGTGTCGAAAAAGGCTCTAACAGTCAAATTTTTACTTAAAACATAATCAACAGTAAATTTTACCGAAATGGTTTTTTGACCTGCTGTTGGGGTATTTTGATCTTCTACTAATTTTCGTGTAAGGGTAATATTGTCTCTCAGAGAGAAATCGAGTCTTATGTTTAAGTCGCTGTCATAAACTTTTTGTCGCCCACCTGTTTTAATAATTATTTTTACATCATTAAAACGATAACCTGTTCCCATAACTATTTCTTTTCCTTGAAGTTCGGTTAATTGTTTGTTTTGCAAACTCATTGTAAGGTTTCTGTTTTTTTTATATTCAATTTTTGTAAGAATATTGTTTTTCCATGTCATATCAACACTAATAAGAGGGCTGAATTGCTCGCTAAGAGTAAAGCTGTAAATATCATTTTGTGGTATAAAATTCGACAATTGATCTCTCATTTCACTAAATCCATCACCATCAGGATCGTTAAAACTTGTGTTGGCGGTATAGCTTCCAATATTAAAAGTTGAAGAATAAGAATGACTAAGAGTAAATGTTTTAAAATACTTTTTAACAAACTCCATTTTTGCTAAGCCATCATAATTAATACGCCAGTTAGGTTTAATGTTTAATAATGATGGGAATGTTTTAAGAGTAATACGATTTTCACTAATATTACCATAAGCCGCTAAGAAAGCAGGAATAATAACTTCTTGTGAAGTAGGTCCATAGCCTTCGGGATTATCTGCAGTACCTTCATAAGGATTTCCTCCATCAGTTTTTCTTGGTCTTTTTTCTGCCAATCGTTGAGCAATAGTGATTCTGTTACTTTTAAATTTTTCGAATGCTTCTGAATAGTAGTTGTTTGAAGCAGTACCCATTTTTTCAAAAGCAGTTCCAAGAGCAATAAAAGTCATACTAAAATTACCTGAAGTCATTGGATTATATCCAGTAACATCTCCATTTTCATCTTTAAAAAGTCCGCTTTCCCCGGGATAATAATATTCTGATAATCGTCGTGAAAAGTTTCTGTTTCCAGTAATATCGATTCGTAATCCATTAATTGGTTCTATTGAACTTCGAACAGAAAAGGTGTTTGTAAAAGTCATCAGGTAAGGACTGTTTAATACAGTATCTGTTGTTAACCAACGATTTTCAATAGCTTTTCTTGCAAAATTTTCATCTTGTTTACCTAAAATAAAAGGAAATCCGGGTGCAAAAACCGTACCGATCTTGTTTTGTCCAAGCAGTTTTGTTTTTTGATTGTAGCCCGGCAAAACAGTTCCATTTTGTTCTGAATAGGTTACAGAAACATTTTTAACAGCCATTAAAGTTCTGGCAATATGCTCTAAAGCTATAACAATAAGATTGTCTTTAATTTCTTTTTTGCCGGTTACGATTACTTTAATATTTTTCAAATTTTCTTTAGATGTAATAGCAACCCTGTCTTCATTAATTACCTTACTTTCAATCGTAACAGCCTTGTTGTTTTCATCAAATGCTTTTACTTCTACTTGTTCTGTTTTTAATTTGTGTAAAATAGATTTTGGCACATCAGCTTTTAACTTGATATTATTACGTTCAAATTTTACGTCTTTATATTTGGGTTTAATGTCTTTCTTTTGTTTAGAATTTCTGTATTTTTTATTTATATCCTTTAAGAAGCCAACTTTATTGTACAAATTAAGCAAGTTAAATTGTGCAGAGGCTTGTTTCCTGTTTGAGTTTTTTATAACGTTACCAAGGTCGTGGTCAGCTATTGCTTTTGAGCCAAGTCGCCAGTCATAAGTTGCAGAGTATCTTGTTGTAAGCGAAACCCAGTTAAACATTGGTATTTTATTTATTGGCACTGTGTACGATAAGTTAAAACGATGATTATAATTTGTAGTAGTACCGCCGTTTTTTATTTCATTTAATATTGTATCTCTTTTTGCCTTATAATCATCTTCATCTTTATCTATTAATCCCTCAGGTTCATCAATTCGGGCAATATTATTGGCAGAAAAATCAAATTTTAATGATTTTGTAAGATTATATTTCAAGTTATAAACACGGTTCCAAATAAATTGTTTGTCAAAAGTGGGGTCAAATTTTTGGTCAAGATTATTAATATTTCTTAAAAGCACTTCGTTATATTTCCTGTTCATGTTAGTTCGGAAAGATATTTGTGTTGGTGCAATATAAAAGTTGAAATCCTTGAGTAGTTTAAAAGCAGGAGCTCTTAATAATTTGGATTTTCTAAAAGGCATAATATTTTTAGGAGAATTATTGAAAATATAGTTAATTGAACCCGAATGATTTTTAAGCAAATTGCGTTTTGTGTTAATATTTCTAGATAGTAATTCGCTATAGGAATAACTTATTCCAATATTTGAAATATTGTAAAATTTTGCTTTCCCCTTTGATTTGTTAATCCCAACATTAGTGAAGTTTAAACTTTTTCGTCTGGTGTAGGTCTGCGATATTTTTTTTATCGAATCTTTCTCTTGAGTCGACAAAGAAGGGTCGTCTAATGTTACTTCTAAAGGAATATCTGCATCAAGCGGGTTATATTGAGGATTAATGAAACTCTCAGAATATCCAACATACATAGGGATTCTAACTTGTGCTTTTTTAGGAAAAAACTTACCAAGTTCAAAATTCGACGCCAAGTCATATTGATAAGCATCTTCTTTACTTCGTTCACTAACTTTTTTCTCAATACTACCAAAACCAGGTTTTTGTGTGCTTCCTGCAAGAGTAATTGTTGCAAAATCTGCTAACTTGGCAGTAATTCTTGCATTAGCAGCCCAACCACCTTGTTCTTTAAAATCTGTTAACCTAAGTTCGTCTACCCATATTTCACCAGATTTTATGTCGCCATCATCGGAAAGCGAATTGAATTTTTGTCTTGGGTTTCGTACTCCGAGCATTATTGTACGAATTTTACTTAAATTTGGATTTCCTTTTATTCTAACACGATTTTTGCCATCAGCAAGCTCATAAATTGTTGATAAAGAAATTGTTGATCCTGCAGTTCTAATGTCATTATTACGAAGCTGTTTTACACTTAAAAGCAATTCAAAATCTATATCTAAACGATTTTCGTCTGGCCAAATAAGCTCTCTGTCGGTAGTTCCCGGAGGAGTTACGTCTAATGGAATTTCATATTCATAATAATTATCTTGAAAATCTGAACCCAATCGTACAAATACAGATAAATCACCATCATTCAAAATTTGATTTTCAGAAAATGCCTCAGCATGTACTTCCATCTTAATTTTTTTATATTCGCGTACATCCATGTTTACATTTTTGTATGCCGCTTTTGAATATCCGTCGCTTAGTGAATCAACTTCTAAAACTAATGATTGCTCATTCATTTCCCGCAATTGAATATTAGAAACATCTTTTTCCCTATCAATTCCCGGAGGTAAAACATAAGGTATTGGTTGTCTACTACCGTTTTCTTCAATACTAACTGTTGCTATATTAAAAGATGCTGCAGATAAGTCATTATCTTCAACCAATGCCTCATCAGCTTCTTTTAGTACATAATTATATTTTCTCCATTCTCCTCTTACTAATTCTAATTTTGCAAATCGTAATACTATTGGTTTATCAAAGCCTTTTAAAAACATTCTCATAAATCGAATAGACTTAAAATCTTTTATTGATCCTATGGTTTTGTTTGGAGAATTTATTGGCACTTTAAACTGATACCAATTAACAGCTCTTGTTTGTCCGTTTTTTAATTTAACATTAGTTTTTTGCATATCAGTTACATAATTATAACCAACTTTTAAATTTTCAGGACTAAGATTTATTTTATATTGAAAATAGCTCTCAGATTCACTTAAGGTGTTATCGTGATTAATATCTTCAACATCAGGCAATGTGGTTGATGATGTTGGGAATGACTCTGTTGATTGTTCTGATGATGGTGAATTACCTTCTAAATTGTTGTAGTTTTTATATCGCTCTAATATATTAGCACTTTTATCATCATAATATTTACCTCTAAAATAATGATAATCATCGCTTGACGGGTCATCATAAGCACCCGTATAGGCAACTGAATTTTTACCATACTTATTTTCAATAATATTCAAATAATCAACAACATCACCATTATAAAAAGACCTTTCATCGTCACTATTTAAGCCGTCAAGACCAACGTCCTGATATTGTCGTGAATTAGATTCATTATCAAAAGCATTTACCATTGATTGCTGGAGAGGAATTCGGCCCCAGTTAGTTGTGTCAACCATTGTTATATTATCAGAAGTAGGTAAACCATTTTCAAAACTTTTACGAGAATCTTTTAAAACATCTTCCGAAATATTTCCTAAATTAATGTAAAAAGCAGCGTCATTATTTTCTCTTTTTATATTGTTTATTGTATCTTCTGCAAAAGGATCCATTACCCAAAATTCTACATATTCAATATTAGCAGATTCAAAATCGTTTGTCGTGATTTTACGCATAATCCCTCCCCATCGAGATTCCGGGTCGTTTAACATTCCATTTTCATCAATTCCCTTAGAATATGAAGAAGTATCTGAATCAAAATTATAAGGACCTTTCTCTTGAGGATAATATGCAAGGTTTAAAATTTGCATTTCTGTTATAATGTTGTTTTGAGATTGTTTATTTGGAAATATTTCTTTTTCAAATATTGGTCTTACATATAAGCTTGATTGCTGCTCTGAGCTAACAGGTGTTCCTCCTTTTGAGAATAATGGGTCGATATAATACCAAGCAAATTTTGCTCTGTTAAAGCCATAGGCAATATCATTATTCAGATTTGCTTCGCGAAACAACTCCTCTTGTCCTTGTGGAGTACTTGATAATACCCAGCCACCTATTGATTTAATGTCAATTGTTGATTTACTACCTTCAAAATCGTCAATATACGATTCTCCATTACCTTTAATTGATTTTGAATGACCCGGTATTAAATGAGCAAATTCACCATTAATGGATATTGTAGATTTCTCTTTTGTTTCAATAAGTGGTAATTTGTCAATTAATCGAGTAAGAATTGGTGCTTCGGTACGAAAAGAACCGTTAAAGCCCCAAATTGTATTTGAAATAGGTTCGTCACCAATGTTAACTTTTTGTGTTAAAGGGTGTTCATTTAAATTTAATATGGTTGCCCCAATATTAAAATTATCAGAAAATCGATAATCTAAATGACTTCCCATCAATCGTTTAGTTTGAATACTAAACATTGAATTGCTCTCTAATGATATTTTAATTGGAGTACCAGATTCTAACAAACCCTGATTAATAATTTTAACTCTTCCTAAAGCATAATCAACAGTATAATCTTGGTTTTCTGCCAATTGCATTCCTCCGGCTGTTACAACAACCGATCCCTCAGGAACGCTAATTGCATTAAGTGATATTTCTGAGCTAGACGAAGATTGGTATTCTCCTGTAAGAAAAAATTTATTTTTTTCTGCTAACTGCTTTGCCATATTTTGAGTAGAGTCATATAATTCTTGAAAAACATATTTAGTGGCAACATCATTATTTATTTTTTCTTTAAGATATTTGCCAAACGGTTCCAAAACAGGAAAAATAATTCTACCATTTGAGGCATTAATAGTATAACCATCAATAAAATCAAACACGCCATCACCATCTTTTGCTAGTTCTAATTGCGAATTCAAATTATCTAAATTTAATGCTCTTAATAAGGTTTTCCCATTAATATCTCCCGCAGGTATAGTATAAACAGGACCTCCTGTTTCGTCATCGTTATACATAACGTCGAATTTAAAATCTTTACTGTTCACTTGGTATGCCCCAATTGAGTATATATTTTTCATCATTAATTTCCAAGTTGGAAGTTGCGGACTAAACGATGTTCCTTTTAAAAGTTTTAAAACAAGAGTTTTTGGTGCATCAACACCTTCATTAGAAAATTCACCTACTTGATATATTTTACCTCCGGCAGTATATTCAAAAGCAACAGCCAACACCTCGTCACCATTTAAAGCTGTGTTTAATGAAACATAACCCAGTTTGTCATTAATTTTATATTCAGAAGAAGACAAAGGACGTGCGTTTTCAATTTTTTCATAATCTTGTCCGCCCACAAAATTTGCAGCTATAAAATCAGGCTCCGATAGAATTCGCGTTACATCGTTAATATTTCTAATTTCCGAATTTGAATTAACCATCATGTCGTACAGGCTGTTTAAATCATTATCGGGGTAATTTCCTGTTCCCGTTTGAGCTATAAAAGGTTTTGCATAAATATTTCTATCTGCTTCACCAATATCCATAAATGCTAAAATGTTTCTTGAGTTTTGAAAATTACTTGTTTTGTTTGTAACCCATACTTCAATTTTAGTAATATTAATGCTTGAATTAATTACAGGAAGATTTTCTAATGCCCCATTATAGTGTTCTTTAAAATATTGTGATAAGAAAAAATGGCGATTGGCATCGTAATCGGAAGCGGATATTTCAAAAGTATTTTTTTGTGCACCTCCCTGAACTTCAATAACAGATGTTTGTCCGTTTTGTTTCGAGAAAACCGTTGTAACACTTAATTTTCCAAATTTAAGTTCTGTTAATATTCCAAATAAACTTTGGCTACCTGTGATTAACGAGCCAGACAATGGGAGAGACACATTTCCTGCTTCAATTTTTTGAATGATGTCATCTTCTTTTCCGTGATATTGAAGCTTCATTTTATTATCGAATTCAAAACTAGATTCTGTGTTATAACTAACACCTAGTTCTAAATTATCTCCAATTTTTCCTTTAACATTCATTTGAATTTTTTCCTTAAAATCAAATGTTGTGTTTTTTCTTAGTTCTTCGGCTAAAAGGGGATTATCAGTTTTTGTCATAATTAATCCGAATGACAACTCAGCTGTTCCCCGTGGTGTTATGTCGATTGTGTTGCTACCAAAAATTGTTTGAAAAACTTCACCGCCAACATGTAATTTAGGTATTAACGATGTTTGGTGTTCAAAACTTTCGCTTTCTACTTTTTGTCGCCAATATTCTTTTGTCGATTTTTCAAAATCATATTTCATATAATTTTTTTGCGACATAGAAGAGGGTAGCCTGTAATTAAATTTACCAATTTTTTTAGTAAATTCATACTGGTTTGTTTCCGGATTATATTTAATTTCTGTTTTTATATTTGAAGGAGATTTTAAATATAAATCTGATTGTTTATCTGTTGAAAGATATTGGTGATTCGATTCGTCTTTAAAAGGATATTGTAGTTGCGTAGTATCTACTTCAACAAAATTTGTGTCACTCAAACAAATGAAAGAAAATTTGTTGAAATTAATAGCTTTTGCTTCAATATTGAATGAAATTAATATTAATGCAAAAATTGTAAATATGTTAAAAGATAATTTTTTCAAGAAGCCTTCGATGAATTTTGTTATTAAAGTCGTTTCAATGCTAATTTTATTAATTCCTCAATGTCTAAATTATTATTTTCGCTAATAATTTTGTTAAGAACCTTTTCAACTGCATTTTTTGAAAAACCTAACATTACTAATCCAGATAACGCTTCATCTTTGTTTGTATTGTTTTGAGAGCTTAAAAATTCTCCTGTTTCTTCAAATTTTCCTAATTTATCTTTTAAATCAATAATAATTCTTTGTGCCGATTTTGCCCCAATACCTTTAACACTTTTCAAAAGAGTTACATTATTAGTATTAATTGCCTCTTTAATCTCGAATGATGATAAGGAAGAAAGCATCATTCGTGCTGTGTTTGGACCAATGCCAGAAACAGATATTAATAATTCGAAAATTTCCCTTTCTTTTTTGTCAAAAAAACCATACAAAATATGTGCATCTTCTCTAATTGTTTGATGTATATATAATAAACACTCTTTTTTTTCAGATAGTTTTGAATAAGTATTGAGTGAAATATTTATAAAATATCCTATACCATGAGCATCAACAACAGCATAGGTGGGATTTATTTCAATTAAATTGCCTTTTATATATTCGTACATTTTTTGTTTTTTTAATTTGCGAAAATAACAATAAATTCTCAAAAAAACTTTGAAAGCAAATTGATATAAATAAAAATCATAAAAAAAATTTGGGGGCTTGCTTAATCGACTAATTTACTATGTATCTAAATGAAACATAATGCTAAATATATTTATAAATTATAGCAATCAATTTATTTATATTGATTGGTTTAACAATATAATCGTCACAACCAGATTCTTTACCTAATATTTTTCCGTTTTCAATATTAAATGCCGTTTGAACGATTATTGGCACATTCATATTAATCTTTTTTATTTCTTTAGTAGCATCAAAACCATCAATTTCTGGCATACGAATATCCATAAGAATGAGGTTGATTTTTTGATTATTTCTGTAAATGTCAATTGCTTCTTTCCCATTAATTGCTCTAATTATATTCACTTCTGTTTCTTGTAAAATTTTTTCAAGAAACAGAAAGTTTACGTCAACATCTTCAGCAATAAGAATTGTTTTATCAGACCAATTGTAGCTCATAATTAATTAATTAAAAAGCGAATGTATGAAAAAAATTAATAAAAAAGAACTAATATTAAAAATAATAAAATACAATCAATCAAAAATATTTGTGATAAAAAAACGAATAATTAAAATTTCAAAGCTTCTTTTTAAGAATAAAATTTATGAATTTTTAGATGCATTTTTAAATTCTTTTCTGTTTTTATAAATATCACAAGCCAAATATAACGCCTGTCTAAAAGAATTTGTAGAGGCAATGTTTTTGCCTACAATATCATAAGCTGTTCCGTGTGCAGGTGATGTTCTAATTATTGGTAATCCTACAGTATAGTTAACTCCTGAATCAAAAGAAATTGCTTTAAAAGGAGCCAAACCTTGGTCGTGATACATTGCCAAAATAGCATCAAATTGTTTAAAACTGTTTGATCCAAAAAAACCATCTGCTGAATATGGTCCAATGGCTAAAATATTTTCTTTTCGTGCTTTTTCTATTGAAGGTCCAATAATATATTTTTCTTCATTGCCAATAACGCCATGGTCTCCGGCATGAGGATTTAGACCTAAAACAGCAATTTTTGGTTTTCTTATTGCAAAATCTTCAATTAATGATTTGTTCATTAATCGTAAATTTTTGAGAATATTTTCCTCGGTAATTTGTTCTGCAACTTCTGAAATAGGTATATGCCCTGTAACAACACCAACCCTCAAAACATCACTAACCATCATCATTAAAACATCATCAGAATTAAATTTATCTTTTAAATATTCTGTATGACCCGGAAAATGAAACTCTTTTGATTGAATATTATTTTTATTTATTGGTGCCGTTATTAAAACATCAATTTTATTATCCTTCAAATCTTGAGTTGCTCTTTCAAGTGCAATAAATGAAGCATTACCGGCAATTTCTGTGCTTTTGCCGAATTCAACTTTAACATTATCGTCTAAACAATTAATGATATTTGCTCTTTTAATATTTGCCTCTTCTGGTTTTGAAATAGAATTCAAACTGAAGTTGCTGACATTTAACGCCTTACGGTGATATGCAGCTACTTTTGAAGATCCATAAACAATGGGAGTGCAAAAGTCAAAAATTCTATTATCTAATAATGCCTTAATAATAATTTCGTAACTTATTCCATTTATGTCTCCATGTGAAATACCAACTCTTATTTTATGTCTATCCATTATATTAGAATTAATTTATTATTTAAATAATTGATTTAAAGTAATCAAAAAGAAGCCTTACTCCATATCCGGTTCCTCCTTTTCCTCTATAACTATCTTCTTTCTGAATAAAAGCAGGACCAGCAATATCAAGATGTATATAAGGATAATCGGTAAAATGCTCTAAAAATTTTCCTGCTGTTATTGCTCCTCCATCGCGTCCTCCAATATTTTTTAAATCGGCAATGTCTGATTTTAATAACTCATCATACTCTTCCCAAAAAGGGAATTCTACTATTCGTTCATAAACATTATTCCCACTTTGTTTCAATGTGTTAAATTCCGTTTTATCGGCTGTTCCCATTGCAACAATTCCATAAGCTCCAATAGCTGCAGCAGCTGCTCCGGTAAGAGTCGCAAGGTCGAAAACAAGTTCTGGTTTATATTGTTTGGCATAGCTCAAAGCATCTGCCAAAATCATTCTTCCTTCGGCATCTGTGTTTAAAACCTCAACGGTTAATCCATTGTGCATTGTAATAACATCACCAGGAGTATAAGCATTTCCATCTGGTCTATTATCAGTTGATGGGATTAATCCAATAACATGAACCGGTAATTTTGCTTTTGCTATTGAATAAAATGTTCCAACAACAGCAGCCGCACCCGACATGTCACTTTTCATAGTATCCATATAATTGGTTGGTTTCAAACTCAAACCTCCAGTATCGTAAACTATTCCTTTTCCAACAAGAACTATTGGTTTGCTGTTTTTTGCATTTTCGGGTTTCCACTCTAATATTGAAAAAGTTGGAGGGTCAATACTTCCTTTGTTTACAGCAAGCAAACCACCCATACGCAAACTCTCAATTTTCTTTTTGTTAAAAACTTCAACATTAAATCCTGCTTTTTTACCAACTTTTTCTATCTCAACAGACAGTTGCACTGATGTTAAAAACGAAACGGGTTCATTTATTAAATCACGTGTAAGATAAACGGCATCGGTACTTATTTGAAGGTGCTCAACTTGTTTGTTGTTCAGCTTGTTGCAAACAAGATTTATTTCTTTTAAAAAAATTTTTTTGTCTTTTTCAGGATTTCTATATTTAATAAAATCGTAATTACTCAATGCCAATCCTTCAGCAAAAGAAATTATTAATTGTTCGTTATCGGTTAAATTTGCAATTGTAATATTATCAATCTTATTAGCTTTAAGTTGTTTGCTCAGCTTGCTTGCTTCTTTTCTTAAATTTTCATTTTTTTTATAGTCTTGTTTTTCATTCTCAGCCAACTGTAAATAAACAAAATGAGTGTATTTATTTATTGTTATGTGTTTTTCACCTGAAGTAATTTGGGCTTTTATATAATCTAATTCTTTTTCTGAAAAATTATATTTTGAAATATTAGTGTCTTTATAAATTATGAAAACAATTGATTTGTTCTCAGGTAATTTATTGTTTTTTATAAATTTAATTTCCATTGCTTTTTTTATTTATTTTAAAAATGTAAAGTTAATAAAAAATATATTGTTAGTAATAATTCAATCTTTTAATATTTTTGTATTTTAATATTAAAGAATATTTCAATGAATTTGGATAAATTATATCATAAAGCATTATCAAAAGAATTTTTAACTGTTGATGAGGGTTTATTCTTGTATGAAAATTCATCTGTTAACAAGCTTATGTTTATTGCTGATGAGTTAAGGAAAAAAGTAAGACCCGATAATAAAGTAACCTGGCTTATTGACAGAAATGTGAATATAACCAATGTTTGTATTTCCGGCTGTAAATTTTGCAATTTTTATCGCAAAAAAAATGATAAAGATGCATATATAACCAGTTTGCCTGAATACAAGAAAAAAATTGAAGAATTAAAAAAATTAGGAGGTAACCAGCTATTATTACAAGGAGGTTTGCATCCTGAGCTTGGACTTGAATTTTACAGCAATCTGTTTAGAGACTTAAAACAAATGTTTCCAGACTTAAAATTACATGCCTTAGGACCTGCTGAAATTGTTCACATCTCGAACTTAGAAAAAAAACCGTATCGCGAAATTTTAGAGGCATTACTTGATGCCGGTTTAGATAGCTTACCCGGAGCCGGAGCCGAAATATTATCAGACAGAGTTCGTAAAATCCTATCGCCTGTAAAATGCAACACACAACAGTGGTTAGATGTAATGCGTGAAGCTCATAAGCTAAATATGGTAACATCGGCAACAATGATGTTTGGGCATATTGAAACAAAACGTGAGCGAATTCAACATCTTGTCTATGTGAGAGAGGTGCAAAGCGAAAAACCGGAAAATTCTCCGGGATTTATTGCTTTTATTCCCTGGCCTTTTCAAGATAAAGGAACGGTATTGAATAAAAAATACGGAGTTGTTAATTCTGTTAAAGCCGAAGAATATATTAAAACAATTGCTATTAGCAGAATAATGTTGCCGAATGTAAGAAATATTCAAGCTTCGTGGTTAACTGTGGGGAAAAACGTTGGTGAATTATGTTTGCATGCAGGTGCCAACGATTTTGGTTCAATCATGATTGAAGAGAATGTTGTTTCGGCAGCAGGGGCATCTTATAATTTTGATGCAAAAGGTATTCAGAAATCAATAAAAGAAGCCGGTTTTATTCCTCAAATGCGTAATCAAAAATATGAGTATCAGGAAGAGTAGAAAGGTTAATGTTTAAAATTTAAAATTCAAAGTTTAATGTTAAGAGTTAAAAGGAATAACATTAATAACTATTACGATTTTAAATTAAATTTTGGCACATAACTTGTCCCGATAGTTCCACAATTTTCTAATAAATTTTGTGAAATTTAGGAATAATTAACAATTAATAATTAACAATTAGCAATTAATAGCTATCTTTGTTAAAAATTTTATTCTGCTGACAGTCAGTAAATTATTGCAAAAAATACAAGATGAATAACGACAAAAAACTGATAATTGCCATTGATGGTTTCTCTTCGTGTGGGAAAAGCACTGTCGCAAAAGACTTGGCAAAGAAACTTAATTATATATATATAGACAGTGGTGCTATGTATAGAGCTGTTACATTATTTAGTTTGAAAAATAATATTATTAATGAACAAACTATTGATGAAAAAAAACTACAATCGTTACTTAATAATATTAAAATAAGTTTTAAATATAATACGAAAACCGGCGAAGCAGAAACTTTTTTAAACGGCAATAATGTTGAAGATGAAATAAGAAATATTGAAGTATCGGAGAATGTTAGCCCAATAAGCAAAATAAAATTTGTTAGAGAAAATCTTGTTAAACAGCAACAAGAATTAGGTAAAAACAAAGCCATTGTGATGGATGGAAGAGATATTGGAACAACAGTTTTTCCCAAAGCTGATTTAAAAATTTTTATGACTGCCGATGTTGATGTCAGAGCCAAACGTCGACATAAAGAATTAAGCGATAAAGGTCTTAATGTCTCAATAGAAGAAATTAGAAATAATATAAAAAACAGAGACAATCATGATCAAAACAGAGAAATTAGTCCTTTAAAAAGAGCAGATGATGCTTTAATTCTCGACAATGGATATTTAACAAAAGAAGAGCAATTAGCTTGGATTTTAGATAAAATTGAACTTTAAACTTTGAACTTTTTACTTCTGATATGAACGTTGAGATTGATAATAATTCCGGATTTTGCTTTGGCGTTGTTTATGCTATTCAAAGAGCTGAAGAAGAATTAGCAATAAGCAAACAATTATATTGCCTTGGCGATATTGTTCACAATAGTGTTGAAGTTAAGCGTTTAGAATCAAAAGGCTTAATTACTATTGATAATGAAGAGTTTCAAAAACTAAAAAATTGCAAAGTGCTTATTAGAGCACATGGTGAACCTGCAGATACCTACAAAATTGCTCTCAAAAACAATATTACATTAATTGATGCATCGTGCCCTGTGGTTTTACGATTGCAAAACAAAATAAAAAATGGCTATGATAGTTTCGTAAATCCTGAGCAAGGTCAAATAGTTATTTATGGAAAAAAAGGCCATGCTGAGGTAAATGGATTAGTAGGACAGACACAAGGAAAAGCAATTGTTGTAAGCTCGCTTGACGATTTAGATAAAATTGACTACACAAAACCAATAACCATATATTCACAAACAACAAAAAGCCCTGAAGGTTTTAATCTGATAATAAAAGAAATTGAAAAACGAATAAACAAAAATTTATCATTTATTCGTAACGACACTATCTGCCGACAAGTATCGAGCAGAGACAAAAAACTTCGCAATTTTGCAAAAAGACACGATGTTATTATTTTTGTAAGTGGCAAAAAAAGCTCAAACGGAAAAATGCTTTTTGAGGTATGTAAAAGAGAAAATCCTCAAACATACTTTGTTTCAGACGATGAAGATGTTAAGCCAAATTGGTTTAACGGAACAGATTCTGTTGGTATATGTGGTGCCACATCAACTCCAAAATGGCTAATGGAAAAAATTGCTGATAAAATAAAATTATTATAATTTACCCCAAGCCTGCAAAACGAATAATAAATATTACAGGATTAGCTAAACAAAATTTTAATGTTTCTATTTACGACATAAAAGGAAATAGTCTCACTTTAAAATACGGGTGGATTAGACATGAATTTTAGTAAATCCAAATAAAATATTTAAAGTTTTCACATCACTTATTTTTTAATCTAAATACTAATAGCCTGTAAGGCTATAACAAACTAACTTGGGGCAACGTCCCAAGTATAGAAATAATTATTTTTAAATCACCTTGAAGGGGTGAGAGAAATTACTATCAAAATAATTCTTATTATATTTTATTAAGCTTTGTCTAAGTCTTCCAGACTTATAAAATATTTCCTGTCGCTTTTCTTGGGACGATGTCCCAAGTTATGATGTCTTAGTCCTTCGGACTATTTCTACAAAAAAAATATTAAAAATTACAAACCTTAATTAATAACAAATAAATAATGGAAAAAAGTGTTTTAAAAATAATTTTGTTTTGTTTCTCGCTTATAGTTTTTAAAAATACAAATGCACAAAATCGTTTGCTCCCAACACCTGCCGGCAAATTGATATACTCATAAAATAAAATCTCTTGGTATTTTGTAAAAAGGCACAATCTTTCTACCTTTGCAAGTTGTAAAGAAAGCTCAACCGACAAAATGTTTTTTGATATATTTTAAGAAAAAAATACACAAACCTAATTTGTTTCTTGTTGCTAATGTATTAACAGAGAGTAGTTAGCTGACATAAATTTTGTTAGCATATGCTATTCCAAATCAAGCCAAAAACTACTTATAAAAATTTTATAATAATAAAAAAATGACGAAAATTAAAAAAATTGGAGTTCTCACCTCAGGAGGTGATGCTCCAGGAATGAATGCGGCAATTCGTGCCGTAACAAGAACATCCATATTCCACGGATTAGAAGTTTATGGAATTAGACATGGCTATGAGGGAATGATAAACGGAAATATGAAACAGCTAAAATCATATTCTGTAAGTAACATAATACAAAGAGGAGGTACAATTTTAAAAACTGCTCGTTGTAAAGAATTTATGACTATTGCAGGTAGAAAAAAAGCTTACGAGCAACTAAAAGCAAATCAAATTGATGCTGTTGTTGTTATTGGTGGTGATGGTTCTTTTCAAGGTGCCCGAAAAATGTCTGAAGAATATGAGATTCCTTTTGTGGGAATACCTGGAACTATTGACAACGACCTTTATGGCACAGATTATACTATAGGCTACGACACAGCTTTAAATACTGTTGTTGAGGCTGTTGATAAAATTCGTGATACTGCAAGCTCTCACAACAGATTATTCTTTATTGAAGTAATGGGACGTGATGCAGGATTTCTTGCACTTAGAAGTGGTATTGCCTGTGGTGCCGAAGCTGTGCTTATTCCCGAAATTGAAACTCACGCCGACAAACTTAAATCGTATCTTGAAGAAGGTTTTAAACGCAAAAAATCGAGCGGGATAATTATTGTTGCCGAAGGTGAAAAAGAAGGTGGTGCTTACGAAATTGCAAAAAAAGTTTCAAAAGATTTTGCAGAGTACGAAGTTAAAGTTACTATTCTTGGACACATTCAGCGTGGCGGTGCTCCTTCTGCATTCGACAGAGTCGTAGCAAGCACATTAGGAGTGGCTGCTGTTGATGCTATTATAGATGACCAAAAAAGCATTATGGTGGGTAGTGTTAACAATAAAATTGTTCATGTTCCTTTCAATAAAACTTTAAAAAACGTAAAAAATATAGATAACAGCTTAATTGAAATTTCTGATATTTTATCTATCTAATATTATTGCAATACAACTTATTTTGCAAATTTTACAGGATAAATTTATTGCTAAATTGTTTTATTGTTAAATTGTTATTTCACATATTATTTGTATTTCAACAATTAAACAATAGAACAATTAAATATTGGAAAGCCACTAAGTGGCTATAAATTGGTAATTTTAGTTTTCTGAGAGGACTCAACAATTAACAATTAATAGTTATCTTTATAAAAATATTAAAGTCACGAGTTCTTAAATTAGCACCTCTCTATTAATTTTTTTATATGTCTGACAAGTCTTTTTTTGCTGATGTTATTCTTCCTATTCCCATACCTCAATTATTTACTTATCATATACCTCAAAATTTAATAAACGAAATACTGCCGGGCAAAAGAGTTGTTGTTCAATTTGGTCAAAAAAAAATCTATTCAGCTCTTGTTAAAAATATTCATTCTAATAAACCTACTTCATATAAAACCAAAGATATTATTTCTGTTCTCGATGACGAATCAATAATAAATGATATCCAATTTAAATTTTGGCAATGGATTTCAGAATATTACATGTGCTCGTTAGGCGAAGTTTATAAAGCGGCCTTGCCCTCTGGGCTTAAGCTTGAGAGCGAAACTAAAATAATGCCCAACATTAATTTTTCTGACTTTTCGGTTTTTTCCAATAGCGAAGAACTTATTTTTAAAGCACTCGAAAATAAAAATGTTCTTACCATTAAAGAGACAAATGCTTTAACTGAAAGAAAAAATTCACTGCCAATAATAAAATCGTTGCTCGACAAAAAAGCAATTTTTGTTGAAGAAAGACTTAAAGATACTTATAAACCGAAATTTGAAAAATATGTAATTCTGAACCCTGAAATTACTAATGAGAAGCTTAACGATATTTTTAATAATCTTAACAAAGCACCAAAACAATTAGAATTGTTAATGGCTTATATTAAAATTTCAAAATTTTTTCAAGCAGATGCTGTTCGTGAAATAAAAAAGACAGACTTGTTAAAAATCACAAATGCACCACAACAAACTTATTCATCATTAATTAAAAAAAATATTTTTGCCGAGCACGAAAAAGAAGTAAGCCGAATAATTAATGGCGATAAAGCAACATCTGAAAAAAATGACTTAAATACATATCAGCAAAAAGCATTAAAAGAAATAAAAGAAAATTTTGAGACTAAAGACGTTGTTCTGCTTCAAGGTGTTACTTCGAGCGGCAAAACAGAAATATATATTCATCTTATTAATGAAACTATAAAAGCAGGCAGACAGGTTTTGTATTTATTGCCCGAAATTGCACTCACAACACAAATAATTAACAGACTAAAAAAAGTTTTTGGCGAAAAAATTGGTGTTTACCATTCAAAGTTTACCGATTTTGAAAGGGTTGAGATATGGAATAATATTTTGAATAAAGACAGCGAAAAAAAATATGATATTATTTTAGGTGTGAGGTCTTCTATTTTTCTGCCGTTCAGTAATTTAGGATTAATCATTATTGACGAAGAGCACGAAAATACTTATAAACAATTCGACCCTGCTCCACGTTATAATGCTCGCGATGCTGCTATTGTGCTTGCAAAATTGCATAATGCCAAAACTCTTCTCGGAACAGCTACACCTTCAATTGAAACTTTTTACAATACCAAAAACAACAAATTTGGTTTTGTTGAATTAACGCACAGATATAAAGACATGGAGATGCCTGAAATTATTGTTGCCGACATACATAAAGCAACTTTAAGAAAACAGATGAACTCAATGTTTACTCCAACACTTTTAGAAAACATTCAACTTGCTTTAGATAATAAGGAGCAAATAATTTTATTTCAAAACCGTCGGGGCTTTTCACCATATCTGCAATGTGAAACATGCGGATGGATACCTCATTGCAAAAATTGTGATGTGAGTTTAACATATCATAAACATTCAAATAATCTTGTGTGTCATTACTGTGGTTACACAACAAAAATCACTAACACTTGTGAAGCGTGTGGCAGCTCAACAATCCAAACCAAAGGCTTTGGTACTGAAAAAATTGAAGATGAAATGTCAATATTTTTTCCCGATGCTAAAGTTGCCCGCATGGATTTAGACACAACACGCTCTAAAAATGCTTATCAAAAGATTATTCAAAACTTTGAAAATCATAATATTGACATTCTTATCGGGACACAGATGATTTCAAAAGGACTGGATTTTGACAATGTTAGCATAGTGGGTATTTTAAATGCCGACAATATGCTTTTTTTTCCCGATTTCAGGGCATTTGAGCGTAGTTACCAACTAATGTCACAGGTGAGTGGCAGAGCCGGCAGAAAAAACAAGAGAGGTAGAGTAATTATTCAAACAACAAAACCTGAGCATAAAATAATAAAAAATGTTATTGAAAGCGATTATGAAGGAATGTTTAACTCTGAGCTAATCGACAGAAAACAATTTAGGTATCCGCCATATACCCGAATAATAAAAATCACCTTAAAACATAAAAATTTAGACACATTAAATAAAGCAGCACCAAAATTTACTAATGAGCTTAAAAGAGTTTTCGGTGAAAGAGTTGTTGGTCCACAATCGCCTATTATTAATAAGATACAATTGTTTTATCTGAAAATTATTTTAATAAAAATAGAAAAAACAAAATCAATAATGCAGACGAAACAAATAATTTCAAAATCAGCCGCAAAAATGCACACAATAGACAACTACAAAAGTCTGCATATTGTTATTGATGTTGACCCTTATAATTAGTGTTCGTCAATAATGTCTAATTTCTGCGTTACAAATTTTCAGAACCTGCAACGGCTAATAAAAACGATATTAATTCCGCAGGGGAATAAAATTAATTTTTTATACTCACTAGACTGCTCCCTGCGGTTATCTTGTTTATTATCAACACCCCCGATTAAAATCAGAAGCTAATCATATTTTTTCTTTTCAAAAAAAAGTTAATAAAAAAAACCAACGCTTCAAGGTTTTTTAAACACTGTAAAATTTTGCCGTAATTAAATCCTTAAAAAAAATGATAAAAATTTTCCAAATTTGTATCTTTACATTCTATCTGCAAAAAAATATTTTTTATTATTTATATGTTTATAATTAACAAACATTTAAAAACCATTATTCTCGCAATCGTCTCGCTTGCATACTCATCACTATTCAAACATCTCAAATCACCAATCACAATTGCCACCCTCCTATTTTTCTTCTTATCTGCCAACTCAATTTTTTCTCAACAAACTCTTCCATTAAACAGGCATATAAACCAATCTTTTGAGCGGGAGTTAAACAAAACCACATCAACACAACACACAGATTTTAAACCATTAATCTTTTCTCCAGAATCGCCAAACTACGATTCTTTGTTAATGATTAACAAAAAACCGCAACACTCATCTTACATAAAAAGAAAATTATTTTACGAAAATTTTATTATTGTTGACACAAACAATTTTCATCTAACCATTGACCCGCTTTTTAACTTTGAATTTTCGAAAGAAAAAGATAACGACACAAAATATTATACAAACACGAGAGGTGTAAATGTAAAAGGGCGAATTGGCAAAACTCTTACCTTTCAATCAAACTTTTACGAAAACCAAGGGGTGTTTTATGATTATATTTCCGATTATGTAAAAAAATATAGGGTTGTCCCTGGACAAGGATTGGCAAAAGCTTATAAAAATAATGGTAGTGATTATGCTTGGGTTACAGGTTTAATATCTTATTCTCCTTCAAAATATTTTAATTTTCAGTTTGGCAATGGAAAAAATTTTATTGGTAATGGTTATCGTTCTTTACTATTATCTGACAACTCTTTTAACTATCCATTTTTTAAAATAACCACCAATATATGGAAATTTCAATATACAAACCTATACACCTCTTTTATTGACATTAACGCTCCCCACACCTACCAAGGTGGCTTTCAAAGAAAATACGGAACTTTTCATTATTTGAGTTATAACTTATGCAAACGCCTACAAATAGGATTGTTCGAAGCGGTGATATGGCAAGCTGCCGATTCTACCGGCAACAGAGGTTTTGAAATTGGATATCTTAACCCTGTTATATTTTACCGTCCAGTTGAATTTTCTTTAGGCTCTCCTGACAATTCTCTGATGGGTGCAAATTTAAATTTTAAAATTTCTGGCAAAACATCATTCTATTCTCAGTTTATTCTCGATGATCTCGACATTGGTAAATCGAAACTCGGAAAAGGATTTATTTTAAACAAATACGGCTATCAGCTTGGATTTAAATTTTTCGATCTTTTCACAATTAATAATTTATATTTTCAAACAGAATATAATCGAGTGCAACCTTATGTTTATTCACATAAGACACCAATGCAAAACTATGCTCATTATAATCAAGCATTGGCTCATCCTCTCGGGGCTAACTTTAAAGAATCTGTTTCTATTATTAATTACAGGTATAAAAACATTTTTATAGAATTTAAATTTAACTATGCTTTATATGGTGCCGACACTTTAAACTCTCATTGGGGAAAAAATATTTTTAAATCAGATTATGATGCTCAACTGGGATATCCTTCTTACGACAATGCCGTTTGTCAAGGTTATGAAACAAGGCTTATGTATCAAAATATTAGCCTCTCTTATTTACTTAACCCAAAAACAAGGATGAACATTTCTGTTGGATACACAAACAGAACTTTAATTAATGATGCTGAAACACTCAAAAGCAATTACTTTTATATTGCATTTAGAACATCGCTCATAAATCTTTATAATGATTTTTAAAATTTGTTTCGCCCGGATAATATTATTAACTTGGAGCAACACCTCAAAAAGCTAGCTTACAAAATTTGGTGTTTATGTTAAAATATCGTTAATTGAATTTCTGTTTCGCACCAATAGCCTGTAGGGCTATAACATTATTAACTTGGGGCATCGCCCCAAGAGATAAGACAAAAAACATAACATCAGCCTGTAGGGCTGAGACAAAAACTCAATATTATTGTGATATAATATTTATAACTTTATAAGATGACTAATAATAAAATAATTGTTGCTGTTTCGGGTGCCAGTGGTTCAATTTACGCCAAAATTTTGCTCGATAAATTACTCACTTTACAAAATCAATTTGATGAGCTCAGCATTGTCTTTTCAAAAAATGCTAAAGATATATGGAAATATGAAATAGGGAATTCTGATTTTAAAAAATACCCTTTCCCTTTTTATGAAAATAATGATTTTAATTCTCCTATTGCTTCCGGCTCTTCAAAACACAACACAATGATTATTTGTCCCTGTTCAATGGGAAGCTTAGCTCGCATAGCCAATGGCACTTCCGACGATTTAATTTCCCGTTCTGCCGATGTTATTCTTAAAGAAAGAAAAAAATTAATTCTTGTTAGCCGAGAAAATCCCCTTAGCCTTATTCATATCAAAAATATGAAAACCATTACGCTAGCCGGCGGAATAATATGCCCTGCAAACCCTTCGTTTTACAGCAAACCCACAAACATAAATGAATTAGTTGGCACTGTTGTTGATAAAATTCTCAGCCTTGCCGGTTTTCAATTCGATTCATATAGTTGGGATGGTGGTAAATAATATTCCTAACAGCTAATGCGACTTCCACGCTGATACGGATTTGCAATCCGTATCTTATTATTGAATATGTATATTTTGCTTTTTATAGTTATCCTGTTTATATAATAATTACTAAAAACGTATCTGTATTATAGCTTTCGGATTGCAAATCCGAAGGAGCTAGGAATCACCATTCACGAATCACCATTCACCATTCCCCAAACCCTCTTATCAAAAATAAAATTTTAATACCACAAGTTTTTATATTAACTTGTGTCTAACAATAAAAAATGAATTGTGAAAAAGAATAATGACAGATAAAGACCTGATAAAAGCAATAAAAAATAACGACCAACAAGCTTTTAAACAACTCGTTGAAAATAATCAACAATTAGTTGTAAATATTTGCAATGGGTTTTTACATAATATTGCTGATGCAGAAGATATTGCACAAGAAGTTTTTATTGAAATATTTTTATCCGTTAATAAATTTAGAGAAGATGCAAAATTATCAACCTGGCTTTACCGAATTGCAGTTAATAAATCATTAAATCATATTCGTAATAATAAAAAACACAAAATCCTCAACAGTATTGATAATATTTCAGGCTCTGATAAAAAAACCGAAAATGATTTACCTGATGTTAATGCTTCACAGCCCGAAAAAATTATTGAAGATAAAGAGCAGTCTGAGATTTTAAACTATTCAATTAATACATTAGCAAAAAATCAAAAAATTGCTTTCACTTTAAACAAATACGACGATTTATCATATAAACAAATATCAGAAATAATGGGAGTGTCTCTATCATCGGTTGAATCGCTTATGCACAGGGCAAAAAAAAATCTGCAAAAAAAACTTTTTCACTTTTATCAAAAAAAATAATAATAAACCGCAAGTTTCTAAAATCATTGGTGTCTAAATAACAAAATGCAAAAGATGAAATGTAAAAGCATACATAAAAAATTAATTTTCTTTATTGACGGAGAACTCTCTTCAAATAAAAATCAAAAAATTGAAGAACACTTATCTACTTGTCAAGAATGTTCAAAACTTTATCAGGAATTAAAATCAAGCTTGAATGTCATTGAAAAAGAAAAAAATCCCAAAACAAATCCTTACTTATATACAAGAATAAAACAACGATTAGACGATATTAACGAATCATCATCAAAACCAATTTTTGCAATACAACAAATAAAACTTTTTCAGCCTGCATTAGTAAGTTTTATTATTGGTCTGGGTATTTTTATTGGAATATCAATTGGTAACTTTTATCCTTTAGAGAACAATAATATTGCAGAATCACAATCGGAACAATATTATATTAACGATTTACAACAAGAACATGTTGAATATTTTTTACTTAATAACGAATAAAAATGGACTACTTTAACAAAAATAAAATTCTAATCTGGTTAATAATTATTCTTTTAGCTATTAATGTCTCAACAGTAGCAACCATTGGATATCATTTTTATACTCGAGGTAGAGTTGAAAGAATAAACAATAGAAGACATGTTAGAATTCCTAATAAACGCTTTGGTCGATTTATGTTTAAAGAACTTGATTTAAATAGATCTCAACGAGGAAAATTTCAAGAGTTTCAAGATGAATATCATCACAATGCGATGAATATAACTAAAGAAATGATGGAAAAACGCAATGAGATATTTGAAGAATTGTCAAAAGAAAACCCCGACACATTAAAGCTTTATGAAATGGCTGGAGATATTGGAATTTATCACAAAAATCTTAAAAAACAAACAATCAGACATTACGTTAAAATGAAAAAAAATTGTGATAAACAGCAACAAAAAAAATTATTAAAAATTTACTCTGCAATGCAGAATTCTAAAGCAGATATTGTTTGCAAAATGCAACGATAATATTTGTGAATTATATAAGCATATTTTTAAATTTTTGATTAACCACCTAAAAACCAAAAAAGATGAAAAAAGTAAAATTTAAATCACTGGCACTATTAATGGTTGCCGCTCTTCTAAGTATTAACACAAGCATTTTTGCACAAAAAGCAAATATGCAAATGATGAATACTAAAAATTGTAATATCCCAAATTTGACTGAAGAGCAAGAAACAAAAATTGAAAAATTGAGAACAGCTCACATGGAAGATATGATAGGCTATAAAACTCAATTTGAAGAAAAAAAGGCTCATAAAAAATCTCTTATGGTTGCTAAAGCAATTGACCTAAAGACTGTTAACAAAACTATTGACGAAATGAGTGCTATTAGGGTAAAAATGCAAAAGATGAAAGCTAAGCACCACAAAGACGTTAGAAGTTTATTAACACCCGAACAAAAAGTATTTTTCAACAATCGTTATATTAATAAAAGAGGTAACAACAAATCTTATGGTAGAAGAGGTAACGGTATGAGAAATGGAACTGGAAACAAAATGGGAAATGGAACTGGAAATGGAAATGGAATGGGAAACCACTCTGGCTGCAGAAACCGATAATATTCCCAAAATGAATAAATAATTGTTTACACCGAAAGACATCCGGGGTTTTTATAGCTTCGGTTGTTTTTTTTTGCAATAAATTTAACTGTTAAAAAAACTGCACCCACATTTATTTTTTTTTATGAAATAAATAATTTATTTAAGCATAATATTATTCGTAACTTTATGCATCAATATTTATTAAATTATTATCTTTCATAATGGATTTTCAAAACAATTCTCAATTACAACTTGCATATAATTTTGTTCAATTTACTGGAAAGAACATATTTTTAACCGGAAAAGCCGGAACGGGGAAAACCACCTTTTTGCACAACATTAAAAAGCATTCGCCAAAGCGTATGGTTGTTGTAGCTCCAACAGGTGTTGCCGCAATTAATGCTTCAGGCGTTACCATTCATTCTTTTTTTCAACTCTCTTTTGGTCCTCTTCTTCCCGACTATCAAACCGTTAAATTAATGAATCAGGAAAAACGACTGAGTGCCAACAGATTCAGTAAAGAAAAAATAAACATAATTAAAAGTCTTGATTTACTGATAATTGACGAGATTAGTATGGTTAGAGCTGATTTGCTTGATGGTATTGATAGCACACTGAGGCGTTTCAGAAACAAAAATCTTCCGTTTGGGGGAGTTCAACTGCTTATGATTGGCGACCTGCAACAACTTGCTCCAATAATAAAAGGTGAAGAAGAAAGATTATTACGAGAATATTATGACACTCCATTTTTTTTTAGCAGCAATGCTTTAAAACAGACACAATATGTTACCATAGAGCTTAAGCATGTTTATCGTCAAAAAGACGAAAATTTTATTAATCTACTTAATAAAATTCGTGATAACAAGATAGATAATGATGTAATTAAGAAGCTAAACGAAAGGTACAAGCCCGAATTCGACCCTGATAACGAAGGGTATATAATACTCACCACCCACAATGCCAAAGCAAAAAAAATTAATGATTCGAAACTAAATCGTTTGCAGGAAAAAACTCACTCTTTTGAAGCAGAAGTGTCAAAAAATTTTCCAGAATATGCTTATCCTACAGATTATGATTTGGAATTAAAAGTTGGTGCTCAGGTAATGTTTGTAAAAAACGATCCCACTCCTGCCAAACTTTTTTACAATGGTAAAATTGGAACTGTAATAGATATTGATAACGATATAATAGCTGTTGATTGTGAAGGAGACGACCAGGTAATTGAAGTTACTCCTGTAGAATGGCAAAAAATGAAATACACTTTGGATAAAGAAACCAAAGAAATTAATGAAACCATTGACGGCACTTTTACCCAATATCCACTAAAGCTTGCTTGGGCTGTTACTATTCATAAAGCACAGGGATTGACTTTTGAAAAAGCAATTATTGATGCAGAATCGTCGTTTGCTCACGGTCAGGTATATGTTGCTCTTAGTCGTTGCAAATCGCTCGAAGGGCTCGTGCTAAAGACACCAATTTCTGCTCAAAGTGTGAAACACGATAAAACTGTTGAGGGTTTCACAAAAGAGTATGAGGAAAACCAACCGGGTAAAATCGAATTAGAAGAATCAAAAAAAATATATCAACAGCAATTACTTACCGATATCTTTGATTTTGATGATTTACAAAAATATATTTATTTTTCTATAAAAATATTAAAAGATAATTCTGCCGCTTTTCAGGAAAATATATCAAATAATTTTTTAGAGTTAAACAAAATTGTTAAACCAGATATAACAGCTGTATCAGCAACATTTCGCAGACAACTAAAAAATTTATTTTTAAAAAATATTGATCTTGAAAAAGACCTTATTTTACAAGACAGAATAAAAAAAGCTTCTACTTATTTTTCTGAAAAAATTAAAACATTACTTATAGATAAAATTAATGACGTCTCAATTGAAACAGATAACAAAAAAGTACTTAAATCTGTAAAAGATGTGTTAAATAAATTATCACACGAGGCATTGTTTAAGTCATCTTGCTTAAAAGCTTGCAAAGATGGTTTTGTTGTTAAAGATTTTCTTGAAATTAGAGCTAAAGCTTCTATTGACGATAGTTCACTGAAAACTTCACTAAAAAAATCACAAAAACCAATTAGCACAGATATAATTAACCCGGAATTATATGAGCGTTTAAGAAACTGGCGCGATACAAAGGCCGAAGAACTCGACAAAGATGTTTATCTTATTCTACAATTAAAAACCATGAGGGAGATGAGTGCGAAGCTTCCTGTTACAAACTTTTCGTTAAGTAAAATTAAAGGTCTAGGTAAAAAGAAATTAGAATTATTCAGTAGTGATTTGCTTGAAATGGTAATTTCATATTGCAAAGAAAAAAATATTGAAATTAATACTTTTGAAGAACCTGAAATTGAAATTGATATACCTAAAAAAAACACTAAAGATATTAGCTTTGATTTATGGAAAAAAGGAAAGACAATAGAAGAAATAGCTGAAGAAAGACAATTTACGACTCAAACTATTGAAAAACATTTAGCTCATTTTATTGGTATTGGTGAATTAAGCATTGACACAATGCTAAGTACTGAGAAGATTAAGCTTATTTCTAACTATTTTGCAACACACAACACAGATGTTTTAGGCGAAGCAAAAGCGGCTCTTGGTAATGATGTTTCATACAATGAGTTAATTTTTGTGTTAGAACATCTGAAATTCATTCATAAAAAATAGGGTGGATTGCAATAAAATAATAAAGGGTCAATTTAAAAATTGGGGATGCGTTTTTTTGCCTTTGTAAAAATAGTCCGAAGGACTTAAACAACTTAACTTGGGGCATCGCCCCAAGAAATAAGACAAAAAATATAATATCAGCCTGAAAGGCTGAGACAAAGACTAATAAAATATACCAATCCGGAAGATTTAAATAATAAAAAATTTCTTAAATAGTATGATAGAATATGATGAAAATTATTTTGGTTTTTAATTTCTCTCACTCTTTCAGAGTGATTGCGGTCTAATCAGATCTATACTTGGGACGATGCCCCAAGTTATATTGTCAAAGACTTTCAGTCTTAATTATTTATATAAAAAATAAATTTATATCTAATCCACCCTAATTTTTATATGAACTAAAATTAGTCTTAGCTAAAAATCTGTATAACAAAAAATCCGAGATTACAAAACCTCGGATTTTTTTATCTGAATAAATATTTTTTTATTTTAAATAAAAATCAACAGTTCCAATTTGTTTACCGTCAGTGAAAATATCAACAGCATAATTCCCAGGAATTAAGCCTTCTTTATTTAAAGTATTTTGAAAAAATACGCACATTTCTTTTTCTTTATTATCATACTCTACCTCACGTTTTGAAGTGTAAGCAATTTCCTGACCTTCAAAAACAAACAAATTCTCTTCCGATGAAATCAATACCAAATCGTCTGGTCGTACAATTCTTATATAAACATCTTTTACCCCCGATTGTGCAATAACATTCTCATCCAATGTGAAACAAACTTTAAATTTATCAACTTTTTTAGCTTTCTTAACTTTCCTTTCCCTTCGGTTTAATGCCAATACATTAATGTTAAAGGTCTTAATTGTTGATGCTTTGTCAACTTTAGTTGTCAATTCTTCATTCTTTTGCGTTAAATCATCATTCTTAGATGTAGCATCTCTATATTGTTTTTTAACATGAACATTCTCTTCTTTCAATGCAACATTCATTGTGTTAAGAGAATCGATCTGAACAATAAAACTTCTCATAACTTTTCGCAAAGTCTCCATTTCAGATTTGTATTTTTTTATCACCCCACGATTAACAACTTTTTCTTTTCTAAGCTTTTTCATTATTTGCTTAATCTTTGCTTGATTCTCTCCTAACTGGATGTTTAAAGTGTCGTTGCTAGATTCAAGTGATTCATACTCTGCAAGCAAATTGTCAAATTCATGCGACAAACTATCTTTAGCTTCTACTGTTTCATTTTGTTGCACAATTAAATCTTTAGTTTTTTGAGTTTCATTAAAAAAAAGCCAGGCAACAATTAAAAGTAAAACAAAAAGTAAAATGGCAATAGTTTTATAAAAACCACCCTTCTCTTTCCCTTTTGAATCGAAATTTTTTATATTGTTATTTGATAAATTTTTTCCTTTATTTTCCATAGTATTAAATTATTCTTTATAAATTATTAAAAATATTTATTGTACGCTCTTATATCTTCTATTTTCTTTCGTTTCTTTTCTCGTATAGTTTCTGTTTTGGGGTATCCTAAAGCAATAACTACATCTACATCTTCATTTTTTGGTATATTTAATGCTTTTTTAACACCTTTTTTATTAAACCATCCTAATATGCATGTCCCTAATTTTTCTTCAACAGCTTGTAAACAAAAATGCTCAACCGCAATACCCAAACCAACTAAATTGAATTGCGTCTTTTTTATTGCTCCTGCAAATTTTGTTACAAAATTTTCTTTTTCAGTAACAACTACAATTAGCACCGGTGCTGTTAATGTAAACCTATTAAACGGAACTATACTGTTAAACGTCTCTTTAGCAACTTTATTTCTCAACTCATCATCATCAACCACAATAAACTTCCATGGCTGAGAATTATCTGCTGATGGTGCAAACCTTGCAGCTTCTAAACATTTTTCAATTTTCTCATGTTCAACAGGATACTCTGCATAGCTCCTCACACTTTGTCGTAATTTTACAATGTCTAAAAAATTCATAAATCCAAAAATTAAAAATATTGAGCAAATATAAGGATTAAATAAATTATGAGAAAAATTAAACTTAATTAATTACAAATTCATTAATCCAGTTTATCGAAATGTAACTTATAAATTTTCTCAATCCATTTTGGAAGTAATTTTGTGTTTTTCTCCTTGAATATCAGATAATATTACTTTTATTGAACCAACCAATATCTTTGCTTCAACAATTATAGGAATTTTGTTGCGATCATCACTAACCCATATAGTCATATCTTCTCCTCCTTTAAAGATTGATCCTTTGACCAATAAGATTGAAAATTTAATGCAGTTATATTTTTCCCCATTAAGCTTTTCAATTATTTCTTTTCCTAAATATAGAATATGTGAATTACTAATCTCATCATCAATAATCATACTAATGGGTATAGTGTCATTTATTTGATATTTTGAATAATCAATGTTTCGGCAATAATAAACAGCTGTTAACACATCAAATGTGCAAGCGTCATAATCTAAAGTGTCATGAGTAAGTGGTTTGTTTGTCTTTTGAATTATGCTATATATTTTATTTTTTTCGTCGTTAAAAAAAAACTTATTGTTTGATTCATAACCACCTTCAGAGGTTTTGCGATGAAAAAAAATCGATTTCAGAGTGTCTGATTCTGAATATGCTTCATATCTATCTCTTACATTATAAAACCATTCATACTGATTAATTGTTTTCCCAAAACTTTTAAAATAAAAAACCGGTCGATTTTCATATATCTTTTTATATATGTCGAAATGAGCCTCGCCTGCATTAAGCCATAAAAATGAAAAATTATAATAAACAGAATATGTTAATTTTTCTCCATAAGTAAAGGCCGTTACTTTATTGTTGCACTGAGAATAGCTAATGACTACTGTATAAAAAAATAAAATGAAAAATAAAACAAATTTTTTCATAAGTTAATTTTACTTTACATTAACCGCTCTTCTTTTTGGATTTTTAAAATATACTATCGATAAATCAATATAATTCATTTGGTTAATAAATAAATTATTAACATTTGATCGCAAAACGTTATAAATATTTTCTTGATTAACATCTTTAGTTTGTTTCAAAACATATATTGGTGGGTTTGATTGAAACTTATCAATATTATTATTCAAAAAATCATTTACAAAATCTCCTGTCAAACCCAAAACCATATCAACTGCACCTTTCTCAAACATATCTAATTCTTCTCTAGTAGAACTAATAAAAGAAAATTCAATTTTATTTATATACGGTAAAGAAACCCCACTTTTGTCTCTCTTAAAATATTTTATATTTTTGAACAATGTTTGTTTTTTGCTTTTAGTAGAAAATTCTTTTATAAAATAAGGTCCGGTTCCAATTTTACAATTTTCACCATAAGCATCAACGGCTTCTTTAGGCAAAACAACAGCCTTAATACTTGCAAGAAAATGCAAAAACATTGGATTTTCCTTTTCAACATTAATTACTAAGGTGGTATCGTCAACAACTTCAATGCCTGATATACATTTTTTTTCCAATTCGCAAAATCCTTTTGCCCCAACAATATCGAAAAAAGCACTTTTCGTTTCTTTTGTTTTGGAACAATACAATTCAAATGAATATTTAAAATCTGATGCATTTACTTTTCTAGTAAACTCATTTTCTCCTTTATCAAAACACTTGTCTTCATGAAAAAACACATTATTATTAAGATGAAAAATATATTGTTTACCATCTTTACTTAACTCCCAATTCTTTGCAACATCTGGCAATATCTCTAAATAACTTGCTTCGTATTTAACCAATCCGCTGTAAATTTGGGACAAAACATGATAGTCGACAAGACTATTTACATTATATGGAAAACATGTTTTTTGAAAATTCGTTTCATTAATTCTTAGAACTCTTTCGGGAGTGCTTTTTGTTTCTGTTTTATTTATATTTGTACATGAAAATAAATGCAAAATAATTATTAGCAGAATAAAATTATATTTTTTCATAACTGATTTATTTAATATTACTTTTACAAGAAACGTTTTAATTTAATTAAAATCTATTCAATATGAATTTTCTAAAAACAGTGATTAAAAACAAATATATAAATTAAGAAGTTTTAATTATTATATAAAGATAAAAATTATATTTTTTACTTTTGATAAAAATTTTAACTATTTCAAAATTCTACAATAAAACATATGCTTTTTACTGAAATTATAGGACAAGAGAACACAAAACAAAAATTAATACAAACTGTTAAAGACGGAAGAATAAGCCATGCTCAATTATTTTTAGGGCCTGAGGGTTGCGGGAAATTAGCTCTGGCAATAGCTTATGCTCAATACATATCTTGTGAAAACAGAGGCGAGCACGACTCTTGTGGCGAATGTGCTTCGTGTAAAAAATATCAAAAATTAATACATCCCGACTTACATTTTGTTTTCCCTGTAGCAACAACAAAAAGCGGTAATCAAAAACCGATAAGCGACGATTTTATTAGCGAATGGCGAAAAAGCATATTAGACAATCCCTACATCAAATTAAATCAATGGTTTGCTACTATTGGAGTTGAAAACAAACAAGGAAGCATTTATTCACAAGAAAGTGGTCAGATAATAAGAAAAATGAACCTTAAAACTTTCGAATCTGAATATAAAACTATGATTATTTGGATGCCTGAAAAAATGAATATCTCCGCAGCTAATAAATTGTTAAAAATGATTGAAGAGCCACCGGCAAAAACTCTTTTTTTATTAGTTTCGGAAAATGCAGGAAAAATAATTCAAACTATTCAATCAAGAACACAAAATGTAAAAATCCCAAAAATTGACGACGAAAATCTTTCTAATGCATTAAAAAATAAATTTAAGATTGACGAAAACAAAATTTCTGACATTGTTCATTTATCAAACGGGGATTATGCAAAAGCCGTTGAAGTAATTAATTCTGACGAAGAAAATCGAAAAAATCTTAATTACTTTACTTCTCTAACAAGACTTTGCTATAAAGCAGACGTTATTGGGATTGTAAAATTTGTCGAGACAATTTCAAAAATTGGCAGAGAAAAGCAAAAAAATTTTCTTTCTTATTCTCTTAGAATGATGAGAGAAAATTTCATCTTAAACAAAAACAAACCTGAAATAACATACTTAACAACAGAAGAGAATAAATTTTCACAAAATTTTAATACTTTTGTTAACGATCGAAACATAATGAGAATAACAAAAGAGCTTAACCAAGCCTTTTTACACGTTGAACGCAACGGAAATAGCAAGATAATTTTTTTAGACTTATCATTAAAATTAATTATGTTATTAAAACTGTAAATTTGTAATTAACTTTGTAAAAAAATTTACGCAAAAATTGTAAACAAATATAAAAATGGATAGTTCAGAAAATTTAAAAACAGAGAGAGTGACTGAAGCTAATGATGGAGAAAAACTATCTGAAAAAAAATTGTTTACAGAAAAATTACCTGTATGCGATTGGCTAGATAAAATACCTTGCAGTATTAATCCTGTTAATTTAGTTGAAATAAAATTTAAAAACACCCGAAAAAGTTTTTTTATCAACAGCAATCTTTTATTAATAAAAAAAGGAGATATTGTTGCTGTTGAAGCATCTCCTGGTCATGATATAGGAGTAGTTTCCTTAACCGGAGAATTGGTTATAGAACAAATAAAAAAATATAACATACCACCAAAAACAGAGTTTAAAAAAATCTATAGAAAAGCTAAAACTGTTGATTTAGATAAATGGAAAGAAGCAATTTCTCTAGAACACTCTACCATGATAGAATCTCGTAAAATTGCTGCAAGTCTTAACCTTAAGATGAAAATTGGTGATGTTGAATATCAGGGAGATAAAACAAAAGCGATTTTTTATTATATTGCTGAAGAAAGGGTTGATTTTAGAGAACTTATTATAATATTAGCTGAAAAATTTCACGTTAGAATTGAAATGCGTCAAATTGGTGCACGGCAAGAAGCCGGTCGTATTGGCGGTATTGGTCCTTGCGGGAGAGAGCTGTGTTGCTCAACCTGGCTAACAAACTTCATATCAGTAACAACTAATTCAGCAAGAGTTCAAGAACTTTCGCTTAACCCGCAAAAATTAGCAGGGCAATGCGGAAAATTAAAATGCTGTTTAAACTACGAACTTGAAACATATAACAAAATAATAAACTCTTTTCCAGACAAACAAATTGCTCTTAAAACGAAACAAGGCAATGCAAGATGTCAAAAAATCGATATCTTCAAGGAATTAATGTGGTATTCTTTCGATGATGAAGGAAACAACTCGGTTATCCCTATTTCTACTAAAAGGGTTAATGCTATTATTAATCTTAACAAAAAAGGCGTTGTTGTTGATACGCTTATTGATAAAAACATACCCGAAGAAGTAGCTAAACTTGACTATGAAAATGTTGTTGGTCAAGAAAGTCTTACTCGATTTGATAAAAAAAAGCGAAAAAAAAGAAACAAAAAAAAATAACAAACAGATGAAATTCAAATATTCTTTTTTAATTGTTATACTTACAATTTTTTTGTTCTCAATTTCATCATGCGACAAAAATCGCATTTATGAAAAAAATAAGGATGTAGAAAATCACTTATGGAACAAAGACAGTATTTTTAGCTTTAATGTAGAAATAACCGACACCATTACACCTTGCAATCTATATATAAACAGCAGAATTACAAGTCAATATCCAAAAAATAATTTATATTTATTTATCACAACTCATTTCCCATATAAAGAACAAATGTGTGATACAATAGAATGTTTTTTGGCAGATAAAAGCGGAAAATGGTATGGAAAAGGATTTGGTGATGTATGGTCATACAAAATTCCTTATAAAAGAAATGTAATATTTCCTCACTCTGGAATCTACACTTTTGAAGTTGAACAAGCAATGCGAACTGTTAACCTTCCATATGTTTTAGATGTGGGTTTAAGGGTTGAAAAAATAAAATAAAAAGTGGCGAAACATAAAATAAAACATTTTAGCGAATTCGGTTCTTTTGATTTCACATTTGAGCCAGACTTTAAAGAATTCTTTCAAGCTGATTATCATCTAAAAGGAAAATGGAACGAACAAGTTTTCAAAAATAACAATCCAATTGTTCTCGAATTAGGTTGCGGCAAAGGCGAATATGCTACAAATTTGGCATTACAAAATCCAAATAAAAATTTTATTGGTATCGACATAAAAGGCAACCGAATGTGGAAAGGTGCATCCATTGCTTTTGAAAAAAAACTAAGCAATATTGCTTTTATAAGAACACAAATTGAGTTTGTAGATTCTTTTTTTTCCAAAAATGAAATTGAAGAAATATGGATAACATTTCCTGACCCACAACTTAAAAAATGTCGAAACAAAAAACGCCTTACCTCTACTCTATTCTTAAAAAAATATATAAAATTTTTAACACCCGAGGGCTTTATTAATTTAAAAACTGACAATACTGTTCTTTACGATTATACTTTAGAGTTATTAAATAAAAATGGATTAAAAATTAACATATCAACCAACGATTTATACAAAGAATCAAATCCGGACTTAATTAAACTCTCAGAAGCCTCTTCTATTAAAACTTATTATGAGAAAAAATACTTAGAAAAAGGCGAAAAAATTAAATTCATTCAATTTAAACTTAGCAATAAAAATATTGAAGAACCAGAACCCTCAGAATATTAATTTTTTTGAAAAAGTATATCAAGTTACCCGAGAAATACCTTTTGGGAGAGTGAGCTCTTATGGAGCAATAGCACGATATATTGGCTCTCCACAGGCTGCACGAATGGTTGGTTGGGCTTTAAACAAATCGTTTAGTCAAAAAGAATTTGTCCCTGCTCATCGCGTAGTTAATAAAAACGGCTTGCTAACTGGCAAAAAACATTTTGGAGCTTCAAATATAATGAGGGAACTATTAGAAAACGAGAATGTTATAATAAAAAACGACCAAATTCTAAACTTTGAAGATGTTTTTTGGGATCCATATAAAGAATTATCTCTTTAAGTCATCTGTTGCTCAACTTTAACGATTGCTTGCTAAATATTTTTTTTTAATAACCAGAGTTCAATTAATACAAATTATTATTCCCCAAAGTAGAATTACCTAAAAATCAAACCATTATAGATATATCTCATTCTCAAAATCAATAAAAAAACATTGATTTAAGAACCTATACTTTTCGAGAACTTCTCTTAATTCCGCAGGGGAATAAAATTTATGCTCTAAATAACAGACTGCTCCCTGCGGTTATCTTGTTTATTATCAATACCCCCGATTAAAATCGGGGGCTAATCATATTTTTTCCTTTCAGGAAATTATTTCTTAACGAAAAACTTTTATAGCCGTCATTCCTAACGAATGTGAGAAATCCCATTATTAATTAACAGATGCTAAAACGAATTCCGCATGACTGACAACTTACAAAACAATAAAATACCCATATCGATTGGTAAATATTTTGGAGCGAATTTTTTATCACTTCATTTTCAATTTATTACTTTCATTTTTAAAGGTAAAAAAGTTTTGCAAACTAATTAAACCGATCTTAATATATACCGTGTTGGGCGTTCGTACATTATTACGGTTTCTCCCAAAACAACAATGGATCGCTTATATAATAGGTTTTTATTGATCCTCTAATTCCATGATTATGTTTTATGTTTGCATATTTTTTATAATCCAAAGGAATTAATTGTATAAATTCTCTTTTTTTACCCTCTTCTTTTGTTTCATAATTATATTCGCTTTTTATTGCACATTCTATTCGATATAAATTTTTTGCCATATATGAATAAAGATATCTTTTAATGGTTTGTGAATGTTTATGATTCCAATTTGCATCAGGATTTATAATCATCGGTTTATCATTTATTAATCTATCTCTCACTTCTTCAATACTTAACAATTCGCCTTTTTCATTCATAACATAAGCTTCAAAAGTTGGATCCATCCAAATCCATTTATGCAATGATTTTATATAAACCATGTTGATTACATGACAATCATTATCTGTAGAATCCTTAGGCATGCAAGTTACATATCTGGATTTGTAACCCATGGCAAGGTAAACTTCATTTAATGTAATTGCCAATCCACGACAATTTAAAGTTCTATTTTCTGTTTTGCAAACTTCAATCATATTGTAAGCATTTCTTTTATCAGGGATTCCTTTACATCCATCCCATGGAATCAAATTATGTATCCACCTCATTAAATTAATAACTTTTGAGATATCATTTCCTTTACCAGCAATGGAATCTAAGTTATATGTATTTTTTAATAGTTTTAGATTTTTATCTTTTTTTGATTGATATGTAAACTCAATATCTTCATTTTTTTCATTTAAATCATAATCTTTTGCATTTTTTAAAAGATTAAGATATTTTCCTTCATTAATTATTTGACATGAAATTGTTGAACTAAAAAGGATGATACTAAAAAATACTATTACTATTCTTTTCATATTATTAATTATTTTGTTGATATTATACAGTCTATTTTATAATTGACAATTTTGGGTATGACGCCTATAAAAATGATAAAAAATCTAAACATCTAACCTCTAACATCGTATTTCACAAACACAGCAAAGCCCAAAAAGAAAATTACTCCTGTGTATATTATCATAATTATTAAATAATTACTCAAATACTGTAATCTCTCACCAAATAAAATCTGTTTTTCTTTATAAACAGGAACTTCTGAAATATCTACAAATTTTCTTGTTGTTGAATAATTTTCATAAGGATTATACCAATGGGGACTTTTATTATCTTTAGCATCAAAATTTTTAAAAAAGCCAAGAAATTGTTTCTGATAAACATGTAAGCCATTCCAATTTTTTTTAAATCTCAAATAACCACCTCCGAGATATGCTTCGGTAATATAATTAAACAAACAAACAGGTGAAAAAAGCGTAAATAAACGCGTACTCTCTAATTGTCTTAACCTGCTGTTGTTATAAGCATCCATATATTTTTTCTCATTATTCAGTAAATTTGTTTGATTCTTTGCTCTCAATTCATGTTCTGGGTGAAATAAATTTCCACTATTACTACTCCAACTTCCTTCAGGTGCATTTCTGTTTATTTCATCTGCTTCTTTATCCTTTTTATTTATAACTGCTTCAACATGTTCTATTTTAAACAATTTATTTGCCCAAAAAATAGATGTATTAGGAATTATCACAATAAAAATTAACCATATAGCAAGAGAATAAAGAAGACTGATATTTGATTTTTTTGTAATAACAGAAGTAAGCAATCCAAAAGCAGTTACGCATGCAACAAAAATTAATGTAAACACAAGGAATCCCAAAATATCAATAATTATTATATTTGTGAATTGAATATCACCAAAAATTAAAAGAATTATTAAACTGATAATAACACCTATAATTGTTTCAAGCATTATTACTGTAATAACACTTAAATATTTACCGAAGAATAATGTTCCACGCGAAATTGAATTTGACAAACAAAGAGCAAGTGTTCTCGTCTCTTTTTCCCCCGAAATTAAATCAAAAGAAAATAGCAAGGATAAAAAACTTAAAATCACAGTAACTATAAAAACCCAGTTTATTTCATTGGAGTCTTTAATAAAAGGATTAACGCTACCCTTACCAATTTGAAAATCACGCACATAATATGCCGAATAGTTATATTGATTCGGAAAATATTTATCTTTGCAATCAGAAATAAAACCATTTGATTTTGGGCGATGCATAAACATTCTGTTATTAACAGCCAAAATGCTGGCACTTTCTTTCGCATCTTCTCTTATTCGTTTTATATTTTCCTTCTCGTATTTCTCAAAATTTTTTATATTGTCTTTATAGCTAATTATATACGAAACAGTGCCAATAGCAAATGTAATGATTACAATAAATAAAGATATTTGAAATCTCAAACTTGATACATTTTGTTGTATCTCTCGTATGAATATTGTTTTTAACATAATTATATTAATTAAATTATTATCTCAAATCATATTTTCTGAACGATAAGACAGTCAGATAGAAAAATATTATACTAATAATTACCAAAAATGAGAGCTTTATTATTGATTGAGATAATTCTTGTATTAAAGATGTTTGATGAAATTTAAAAACAGGAATATCCGATAAATCAAGATAAGGATAGTAATTACTAAACCAAGAAGGCGGACAATCTTCTATGCATTTAATTGAATTCCACATTTTCTCTAATTTTTTTTTCGGTGGAAACGTATTAATATCCTGAGGCGTAATATATTCGGGTAATTCAAACATCTTGTTATCAACAAAATATTGAACAAACGTTTTTCTGTAATCTCTAACATTACTCATAAAATCATTATACTCTTGAGTATTTGTTTGACATAAAGAAGACGATATGTTTTCAAATAAATCAGAAGGTGAGAACCATGCAAAACTCTTGGCTAATTTTTTTTGTTTCATTAAGTCGTCAAGATATTTTTTTTGATATACCCACTTTTTATCTGCATAATCAATTCTTAATGGTTCTTTAAAGGTTTTAATTTTTATCTCAAAATCAATAACTTCTCTACTGTCTCCTGTGGTTTCAAAGTAACCGTCATATCCGCCATTCAAATTAAAATGATCTCTATCAATATCAAAAGAATTGTTAAAATTTACACATTTATCAGAAAACTCATTATCTAATTGATCCATAGCATATTTCATATTTTCGTAAAGACCAACTTTGCTAAAAGTTTTAACAAGGTAAGTAGAGATGTTTGGGAACAGGAATAAAAACCATATCCATAAAAACAGATTTATGATAATACTCGTAATAGAACATTTTACTTTACTCGAAATAAAAGTTGATAGGAATATGAAAAACGACATGTAAATAAATGAAGCAAAAAACAGCAATGCTACATGCAACCAATCATTGGCAGTTAAAGAAACATCTTGTGAAAAAATAATTATTAAACAGCTTAATATGAAGTTAAACAGCAGTATAGGTATAAGAGTAAGATATATGCCTGCAATTTTTCCTGAAAGAAAACTTGAACGACTAATCCGATTTGAAAATATTAATTTCAAAGTGCCGTTTTCCTTTTCTTTTGAAAATATATCGTACGAAAAAACTAATGCTAATAATGACATTATTATTGCAATAACATTGATGAAATCTATTGAAAAAAATGAGTTTAACAAAGGATTGTCACGCTCAGCGGTTTTTCCCTGTGCAAATAAAGGGATCTTGCCTAAATATATTGTTACTCTATTGCCTACATTATTACTTATCCCTTTACAAAAAATACTTAATGCTTGTGGGGGTTTTACAATTTCAGGTCGTACACCTGAATATACACGCGTTTGTTTAAATTCTTTTTCTGCTTTTGCTTTTTCAACTTGATATACTCTTAACCTGTTTTGATAATCATTAACATTTACAATTACCGTAAAAGGAATAAGAAACAAGCATAATAAAAAAGCTATAATAAATCTTGTTGAAATTAGATTCAATAAAAAATCTTTTTTTGCTATAAGCCAAGCCATAATGAATTATAAATTATATTTATTAATTATTTATTTGAATGAAAACAGCTACTCTTAAAGACTAAAGTAAAAAGTATTTCAAAATTATTTTTTTCTTTTTACTTTGAATTTTTTAGCCCCTGTTAAATAATTGCTTTGCCATTGTGAAATATGCTTCGCATTTCACTTGGTAAACATTTCACAGGGTAAACTTTAGCCTTTAGCCTTATCAGACAACAGGTTCCTGCATATAATCAAGATATATTCTTTCAAGGTCGTCCTCAAGAAATTCTTTTCGTGTTCGCATCATAACCAAACGCCCGTCTTTCATTATTCCAACTTTATCGGCAATAGCTTTTGCACGAAAAATATCATGCGTACACATAAATATTGCTTTCCCTTCTTGCTTCAGTCTTAAAAGAATTCTTGTCAGTTCAGATGCTGCCTTTGGGTCAAGACCTGTTGTTGGTTCATCAAGTAAAATCGCCGGGGTGTCTTTAATTATTGCAATTGTCAGTCCTATTTTTTGTCGCATTCCTTTCGAAAATGTTTTAACCTTCTTTTCAAATGCCTCTTCTTGCAAGCCAACATCTCTCATATACATATAATAGTCTTCTTTGGTAAGATTATTTTTTCCTCCGAGTCTTGCAAAAAAGTCAAGATTCTGACGTGCTGTAAAATTCCCATACAGCATTACATTCTCACATACATAAGAAATATATTTTTTTGCTTTAAGCGGTTCTTTGCTAACATCAATATCATTAATAAATGCCTTGCCACTTGTTGGCTCAATAAAATTCAGAAAAAGGTTTATTGTTGTTGTTTTTCCGGCACCATTAGCACCTAACAAACAAAATATTTCACCTTTACCAATTTCAAGATTTAACGCATCTAAAGCAAGATGGTTGTCTTCATATCTTTTTGTTAAATCAACTGCTTTTAACATAATCTTTTATTTTATATTTAATTAAATTACGAAGTATGGTTTTAATAATACTTTCGAATTTCAAATTTTATTATAGAATCATTTTCTTGAGTGTCCAAATTAATTTTTAATTCATTACCGTTTACTAATTTTTATACCAAACATCACAATCCCAATAACTATGCCTACGAGGAGTAAAATTAAAAGCATTGTACCAACTATTGGAACTTTAGCTTTAACTTTTACCTGAACGGTTTTATCTTCAGTATATACATTGCGGTTATTAGCTTGTGCTTCGGTCTTTATTTTTATCTCCTGAACACCTACATCAACATCTTTAGGTGGCATTATTGATATAATAACTTCTTTTTCTTTACCTGGTTTCAAACTCTGAATCAAATCGGGTTGAATTACAGCTTTCCAATTTAGAGGGTTTTCTGTCTTAATAATTATATTATTAATAATTCTTGTTCCCTCGTTTTTAACATTAACTTTTATTGCAAGGCTATCTCCAACAGTAATTTCATGATATAAGTCGGAAACTCGAAGAATAATATGACCTATACCTTTTGGTATTAATTCAAGTTTTATTTTACCTCCGTGAATATTTTTTATTTGCTTTTCACTCAACACATTGTCTATATTTTTTATTTTATTATACTCATCATCAAGTAAAACCAAAGCATAAAACTTGATAGCTTTATCAATAACGATGTCTTTATCTTCACGTTCAGGCATATATGCTTTTAAAACAAGTTTTCGGGTGTTTTCACCCTGGCTGAAACGTAACTGACTTAATCGTGATTTTGTTTCGCCATCAAAAAAATTATAAGTGATTTGACGAGGAAGATTTACAACCATAAGGTGATAAGTAATGTTTGAATTTGAGAACCTTTCTAAGCTTAAATCAAAAGAAGCCGATTTGCCAAGATCAATCTCTTGTGCAAAGCTATTTGATATAATATCAACCATATTTGTACTGGAATCTTTTTCAAGATAAATATTTTTAGAATCATTTTGCCCGTTATAATTCAAACAAACCTGAACGCTTTCTACATCTTTTAAAAGACGGAAATCTACAGTTGCAGTTTCGCCAACATTAATTGAAGGAATACGTATTTCGTAAGGTGAACCTATAATTGTTTTATTTTCAATATTTTTGAGAGAGACAAAGACATTATAAACCTTTCCGGTTTTCATATCAGGCGTAAAAATATCGGAATATTCTTTAAATTCCTTTAAAAAATCCTGGTTGCCTGCCATGGTATTTTTAATTACAATTTTCACTCTTCTATCACCACCCGGCATTTGATATTTAATTGCTTTTTCAACAATAATATATGTTTGTTGACCAATCAATTTTAATATTAATTTTTGATAATCAACTTCTTCGCTTAACAACTCATTTTTTGATTTATTAAATTCATCTTGCGAAATTGCATCATTAGTAAGTAATTTTTTATCATTTTCAAATTTTTGAATTGCAATTTGGTAAGATGCCTTTGCTTTTTTTAAATCTAACATTAAAGTAGCTTGCCCTTCTTGTGCCTTAATGCCTGTAAATAAAAAAATTGTAAACAAAAATATTGTTATTTTTTTCATGTGTTTATGTTTTATATTTCTATGATATTCAGTTGATTATATTGTTTTGTCATTGTTCGTCATTTGACTTCGCCGTCATTCATTGTCATTAAGTCATTACCTTCTAATTCCTAATTCTCTTTGGTCATCAATGTTTCACAACCTCACAATTTTACAACCTCACAACAAACAATTAATTGATATAACTTCTTTTATTTTCAAAATCCCACATTGTTATCTTTTTCAGATTATTTATTGCCAAATTATAGGTAATAAATGAATTTAGATATTCAAGTTGAATATCTGCTAATCTTTCAAGCTCAATTGAAAGTGCCTGATTAGAAATATCACCACTTTCAAATCTCATTTTATAAATATCATACGTTTTTTTTGCTAACTCAAGATTTTTTTTATAGATTTTAATTCTATTTCTGCTCTCACGAACAGTACGAATAACCTCATATACTTCCCTAATAATTGTAACTTTCAAATTTTCTCTTTGCAATTGCGTTTCTTTTAATCCTATTTTTGCAGCTTGAACTTTCTCTTTTCGACGTCCCCAATCATAAATAGGAAAAGTTAAAGTAAAAGATACGCCTCTATTATGGGGGCGGTTAGAAATATCATCAAAAGAAGAATTAACTAACTCATTTGCAGTTCCTTTCCCAAGAGTGCTTACTCCTGTTAAATCATAATATGCAGATATATAACCCTTAAATTCACTATCTCTTTTTGCACGGTCAATATTTATATTCTGCAATTGCATTTCTAATTCATTTTCTTTTAACTCAAATCTGTTTCCCAGAGCCTGTTCAACAGCCTTCGTACTATCTATTTGAAATTTTGAATATGCTGTATCTGTAATTATTTTTATCTTTTGATTAAGATCAAGACCAATTAATTGCTTAAATCTTTCTTCATCATTCTTATAAGAATTTTGAGCTTTTAACATATCTGCATTATCGCGAATAACATTTACCTCAGCAGCCAAAACATCAACTTTGGGAATACGACCGCTTTTTGATTTTAAAATTGCAACTCGGTATGATTCTTTAGAATTAGCCAGTTTCTCAGCAGCAATATCTGCCTCTTTAGATGCTTTATATAAAAAATAAAAATTCATAGTAACTTTATAAATAATATCAAGCTGAGTTCTTGAAAAATAACAAACAGACTTTTTATATTTACACTCTGCTTCTTTAAGATTTTCTCTCAGAATATTTTTTGTAAAAACCGGCTGACGAAAATATACACCAAATGAACTTTGAAACAAATCATCATAAAGCCTCGACGATTGTCCCTCTAACAACACGCTGGTATTATTTCTGAACATGTTTGTATAGAGAGCAATGCTTCCTCCGGTAGGTAAGGTATAATTAAAATTCAAATTACCTCCTTCCATTAATGAACTTGTAGTATTATAAACAGGTAATCCTTGGGGGTTATCAATTTTATTTACAGTTTCATCCCAAACTGGTACATTCAAATTCATATCCAATCGCGGTTTAAACATATTCTTATTATACTTATATAAATGGTACATACTTTCTTTCTCATTCAAATGCTCTTTAATTGAATAACTTTGCTTCAATGCAATATTTATTGCCATATCATTAGTTAGAAACAAATCATCTTGTGCAAACAAAATATTTGAAACAAAAATTATAAACAATAAAATAAATGAAGATTTCATACTATATATTTTAAACATATTTAGCAATTAACATACCAAACTACATACATTTCTGTATATCAGATTATTATCAATAATAAGCCGAAGTAATAAATGATGTTTTTGGGTAAAACAAAATACATATTGGGAACCAACTTACCCAACAATTTTATTTTTAAAAAATGATTATATATTTTTGTTAAATATTAATAGGAAAATGAAAAAAAAATCAAAGAAATACAATCTGTGGCTTAAACAAATTTTATCTGAATTTAATAAATCGCTGTCTCTCATAACAGATATTGCTCAGTTAAACTATAATTTTAAAGCCCACGTAAAAGAAATAACACAAGTAACTGATATTAAAATTTTCTTGTTAAACCCTGACAACAATCGTTTTACACCAATAGAAGATAATGCATTATCTAAAAATGAATATGACTTATATTTTTTAAATGAAGACAAATTAATTTTTTGGCTTAATGTAAATAAGACATATTTAATACTTAAAGAAAACGAACAAGTCTTTTCTTTTTTTACAAAACGTGAACAAGAATTATTAAACAATTTAAAAGTAACAATTGTTTATCCATATATAATAATGAATCGTGTAAAAGGGATTGTTTTGCTTGGCGAAAAAACACACGGAGAATACTGTAAAGATGAATTAGAAATGCTAATAACATTATTTGAGCAAGCCGGTTTTGCATTTGAGAATGCTTTATTATATCAACAACAAAAAGAACGATCGCGTAAAATGTACAGAGCCGATCGCCTGGCTACTCTTGGTGAACTTGCTGCCGGAGCAGCCCATGAAATTAGAAATCCATTAACTTCGATAAGAAGCACCATTCAATATCTCGAAAAAAAAATTACTGATGATGAAGATAAAAAAATTACGGCTGACTTGATTGAAGAAGTAGATAGAATAAATGAGATTATACAAGACATGCTATCTTTTGCAAAAAAAGAAAATATAAATAAAGAAGAAATAAATCTCAAACTATTGATAAATCAAATTTTGTCACTTGTTAATAATCTTGTTCGAAAAGAAAACATCACAATTAAAATTGATTACGATACTAATGATGAAATAATATTTGCTGACCGAGGACAATTGAAGCAGGCGTTGTTAAACATAGTAATGAACGCTATTCAGTCAATTGATAAACCTGAGGGGACAATCTCAATATCTGTCAAATCAATACAAGACAAAACATATCACAATAAAAATTATTTTACATATTTAATTGAAATAACCGATACCGGAAAAGGTATTTCACAAAGTGACACTGACCGAATATTTGACCCGTTTTATACTACAAAATCAGATGGTACAGGTTTAGGCTTAACAATTACATATAATATAATAAATAAACACAACGGCGATATTGAAATTAAAAGCAAAAAAAATATTGGTACAACCGTGAGAATTAAATTACCCAATAAAGAATAAATTTTAAAGATGGATAAAAAGATATTAATTGTAGATGATGAAGAAAAAATAAGAAAAATAGTATCCCTAATACTAAAAAATGAGGGTTATTTGATAAAATCAGCGAGAGACGGACAAGCAGCATGTAAAGTGTGTGAAGATTATAAACCTGCTGTAATTTTAATGGATCAAAATATGCCAAAAATGAACGGCATTGATGCTATGGAAATCATTAAAGAAAAACATCCTCAAGCTGTAGTTATTATCATCACTGCTTTTGGCGAAATTGGACTTGCTGTAAATGCAATAAAAAAAGGAGCTTATGATTACATTGAAAAACCATTTGACAACGATAAACTTATTTTACTTATTAATCGTGCCTTTGAACATTACAAAATAATCTGTGAAAATAAATTTTTCAAAAAAAAACTTGTTTCAAATAATTCTTTCGACAGAATTATTGCAGTCAGCGACAAAATGAAACAAGTAATTGAACAGGCAAAATCAGTTTGCGAAACCAATGCTACAGTTTTAATTCAAGGTGAAAGTGGAGTTGGCAAAGAAGTAATAGCAAAGGCTATTCATTACAGCAGTCTCCGTAAAGATAAACCTTTAATTGCTATTAATTGTGGAGCAATTCCCATAACACTAATTGAAAGCGAATTATTTGGTACAGAAAAAGGAGCGTTTACAGATGCAAAAGAACAAAAAAAAGGAAAATTTGAACAAGCAAATCAAGGTACTCTTTTCTTGGATGAGTTAGGGGAACTGACTTTAACAGCTCAGGTTAAACTGCTTCGAGTATTAGAAGAAAAAAAAATAACACGTTTGGGCGGAAAAAAAAGCATACCGATTGATGTGAGAATAATTTCAGCAACAAATAAAAACCTTGAAGAAAAAGTCCAAAAAAAAGAATTTCGTCTTGACCTACTCTATCGGTTAAATATTTTTGTGATTGAGATTCCGGCATTACGTGAACGTAAAAAAGATATACCTGTATTAATTGAACTTTTTATACAACGTTTTAACGAAGAATTTAGGCTTAACATTAGCAATATTTCAAAGAGTACAATTGAAATTCTTACTAACTACAACTGGCCGGGAAATATAAGAGAACTGCAAAATGCAATTCAAAGTGCTATGATAATTGCAAAATCAGGCACTATAACAACTGAGCATATTCCTTTAAGAATTAAAGGTTATGATAACAGTAATATTCATGAGCTTTCCAAGGGACGAGGACTAAGTGAAAACATCAAACATTTAAACATAAAGGCAGAAAAAGAGCTTATTATTGAAGCTTTAAAAAAATGCAATTTTAACCGTACACAAACGGCTGATTTACTAAAAATAAGTAGAAAAACATTATTTAATAAAATGAAAATTTATAATATATAATGTAGCTTTTTTAAAAATTGAATTTGTACTTTGTTTTTTGGTAATAAGTATCATTAGGATTTAATACACATGAAGAAAAATTAGCATGATTAGGAGCATCGGGAAAAGCTTGAGGCTCTAATGCTATTCCACTAATTGTTTTATAATATCCTGTATATAATTGCATTGATGGTTGCGTTGTTTTTATTTCAACACTAACTTTTTCATCAGGCGAACTTAAAACAGATAATGAATTATCTTTATTAAGAACAAAACTGTTGTCAAATTTTTGTTTTATCGTTTTCGATTTTCTAAAATCAAAATCAGTGTTTGCAACATCTTTAATTTCTCCTGTTGGTATTAATCTTTCGTCAGTTATTAAATATTTATCTGCATTTATTTTTAGTCGATGATTTAATATTGACGATTTTTCTCCCGTCAAATTAAAATATGTATGATTAGTAATATTTATAGGTGTTGCTTTATCTGTCACGGCAAAATATTCTATTGTAAACTGATTATCTTCAGTTAACGAATATATAATATTTATTTTTACATTTCCCGGAAATGCTTCTTCCATATCAGGGCTTATATAAGTCATTTTTAAAAACGAGGTGTTTTTTTCTCCATGGATTATTTCCGCATCCCAAAATTTCTTATCAAAACCTACCTTACCACCATGAAGATGATGTGGTTGCTGATTGCAGTATAACTGATATTTTTTATTGTTTAATATGAATTGCCCCTTATTTATTCTGTTAGCAAACCTGCCTATTGTGGCACCAAAATAAGGACAATTTTCGATGTATTCAAAGGATAAATAATTATCTAAATTATTAAAGCCAAGTACAATATTTTGAAGTCCATTGACGGTTGGGATTTCAATAGAAGATATAGTTGAACCATAATTTATTATTTTTATTCTAAGACCATTTTTATTGGTCAATGTATATTCAAATATATTTTGTTTTGTGTTAATACTTTTAAACTCTTCTTTTGTAATATTCATGTGTTTTATATTTTTTCAAAAAATGTTGTAATTCCTCTGTAAAAAGTCGCTATACGGTTCTTTTTTAAAAAGACAAAAAATATAAGACAATCCATCAAATTATAAAAAATTTGCTAAGCTACTAAAAATTAACTAGTTTAGCTTTTAAAACAAACTTATATAATATATTTCACTGCAATTTTAAAAAAAATAAATATACGAAAAAAAATTATACTGGTAGGTACTTGTATAATAAAATTAATTATTTTTTATAACTTTGCGAGTTAAAATTCAATTATTCTAAATAATAGCAAATATTTAATTATGTCGATAAAATTTTTTAATGTCTCTAACGAATCTAAAGCACCTAAATATAAACAAATTATACAATCGTTAATTGATGCAATAGAAAAAAAGGAACTAAAAAAGGGAGATAAATTGCCATCCATAAATGATATTCGTCAAAAATGCATGCTTTCCAGAGATACTGTTTTAGTTGCCTTTAATGAATTAAAAGCAAGAGGAATAATTGATTCTGTTCCGGGTAAAGGTTATTATATAACAAATGTTAATATAACATCAAAACATAAAATATTTCTTTTGTTTGATGAGTTAAATGCCTTTAAAGAAAATTTATACAATTCTTTTCTTAAAAATTTACAAGATGATGCAGTTGTTGATATTTATTTTCATCATTTTAACAAAAATATGTTTGAAAATTTAATAACTAAAAATGCAGGAGATTACACTTCTTATGTTATTATGCCGGCAAAATTTAACAATGTAGAATCCGTTTTAAAAATTTTATCGCAAAAAAAAGTATATATTCTCGACCAAACAAATCCACAATTAAAAGAATTATATCCCGGAGTTTTCCAAAATTTTAAAAAAGATATGTACGATGCATTGTCTTCGGGTAAAAATTTACTGGCTAAGTATAAAAAAATAATTTTAGTTTTTCCAGGAGGTAAAGAGCCGGAAGGTCAAAAAAAAGGATTCGAAAAATTCAGTAATGATAATTCAAATTCCTGGAATTTTGAAATAATATCTACTTTAGATAAACGAACTGTTTCAAAAGGAGAGGTTTATATTATGCCAAATGATAGAGATTTAGTAGAATTAATAAAGATTGCTAAAAAAAACAAGTTAATTACAGGGAAAGACCTCGGCGTAATTTCTTATAATGACACACCTCTTAAGGAAGTAGTGTGCGAAGGAATAACCACAATCTCTACTGATTTTTGTCAAATGGGAAAATCCCTTGCAGATATTATCACAAATAAAAAAAATATTCAAATAGAGAATCATTCCATGCTTATTAGAAGATCTTCATTATAAAAAACCAAATGTTATTTTGATTTGTAATAGAAATTTAATATTTTTGTCGACCAGTACCAACTGGTATGACAAAAATATTATTATGAACGATAAATTTCAAATATTTAAAAATCAATACGGGGAAAATGCAGAATTATCTTTTTTTGCTCCCGGCAGAATAAATTTAATTGGAGAACATATTGACTATAATGGTGGTAATGTTCTTCCTTGTACTTTAAATTTTGGCACTCTTTTGCTAGTTAGAAAAACAAATGATAATATTATTTCTTTTTCATCAACTAATTATTCTTATACACAATCCATTAATATTAATGATATAAAATCTTCTTATAAAGAATGGGTTAAATATCCTATAGGAGTTATTGCTGAATTTATTCGACTTGGTTTTCCTATTTGTGGTATGGATTTATTATTTTCTGGAGACATCCCTATTGGTTCAGGCTTATCTTCATCAGCATCAATAGAATTAGTAACTGCTGTTGCTTTAAATGAAATTTTGGATTCTAAATTATCTATGATTAATTTAATAAAATTGTCTCAAAAAGCAGAAAACAATTTTGTTGGAGTTAATTGTGGAATAATGGATCAATTTGCAATTGGCATGGGCGAAAAAGATTGTGCTATATTGCTTAATTGCAACACATTGGCTTATAGGAAAATTCCTATAAATACCGGCAAATATAAATTAATAATATCAGACACCAATAAGCCGAGAAAACTTATAGAATCTAAGTATAATGAAAGAAGAGAAGAATGTGAGAAAGCATTTGAAATAATTTCATCGGTAAAAAATATTCATTATTTATGCGACCTTAGTTTTACTGAATTATTAAATTTAAAATATTTATTTACCGATAATATTTTATGGAAGAGAGTGAGTCATGTTGTTTCTGAAAATGAGAGGGTTGATTCAGCATCTTCAGCTTTAGAATCCGGTGATTTAGAAAAATTTGGAAGATTAATGAATAAATCACACGATTCTTTAAAATTAGATTACGATGTAACAGGTAAAGAATTGGATGTTTTAGTTGAAGAAGCAAGAAAGATAGACGGTGTTTTGGGATCTCGTATGACAGGTGCAGGCTTTGGCGGTTGTACAATTTCCTTAGTCAATGAAAATAACATTAAAAAATTTATTGATGTTGTTGGAAAAAATTATAAAAAAAGAATAGGTCTGGAAGCAAAATTTTATACTGTAAATATAGGTGATGGAGCAAAGAGAATTTGATTTTAAAAATGATACTCACAGGCGTTTTAATCCTTTAATAGGAGAATGGGTTTTGGTTTCTCCACATAGAGCAAAACGACCATGGTTAGGGAAAGAAGAAGAAGATGTTGTTGAGAATCATCCCGCATACGATTCTAAATGCTATTTGTGTCCGGGAAATGTAAGAGCTAATGGAATAAAAAATCCTGATTATACTGGGCCTTATGTTTTTGATAATGACTTTGCTGCCATTAGAATGGATTGTCCTGATGGAAAATACGAAGAAGGAGAGTTGTTTAAAACAAAAAGTGAAAAAGGTATTTGTAAAGTTGTATGCTTTTCGCCCAAACACAATTTAACGATTCCTGAAATGTCCGTTGATAACATCAAAAAGCTTATTGATATATGGCAATCTCAATTCAGCGAGCTTAAAAAAATTACCTCAATTTCAAATATTCAAATATTTGAAAACAAAGGTAGTGTTATGGGATGCTCAAACCCTCACCCCCATTGTCAAATATGGGCACAAGAATCAATCCCCGTAGAATTAAGTAAAGAGGGATGTTGTATGAAACAATATTATAGTAAACATAAAAGAACTCTTTTAACAGACTATCTTACTTTAGAACTAAAAAAAAAGGAGAGAATTGTAATTGAGAATGAGCATTTTGTTGCTTTAGTCCCTTTTTGGGCCGTTTGGCCATACGAAATTATGATTGTTTCAAAACATGAATATCAAGACATAACACAATTCAATGATGAGGTAAAAAAAGATTTTGCAGAGATGTACAAAAAAGTAACAATTATGTATGATAATCTTTTCGAAACTTCTTTTCCTTATTCTGCAGGAATTCATCAATGTCCAACAAATGGGGAACAATATCCGGAATGGCATTTCCACATGCATTTTTATCCTCCTTTGTTGCGTTCTGCCAAAGTGAAAAAATTTATGGTTGGATACGAAATGTTAGCCGAACCACAAAGAGATATTAGTGCTGAGATTAGTGCTGAGATATTACGAAATTTATCAAAAATTCATTATAAAAACATATAATTAAACAAGAATTAATTAACAAAACAATTTAACATTATGGAAACGACTTTTTCTTTTTTGGATTATGCTGTGTTTATTTTGTATGGTATAGTTATTATTGGAGTTGGTTTATGGGTATCTCGAGATAAAAAGGGGTATAAAAAAAATGCTAACGATTATTTTTTAGCAAGTAAATCATTGCCTTGGTGGGCTGTTGGAGCATCTTTAATTGCATCGAACATATCAGCAGAACAGTTTATAGGAATGTCTGGCTCTGGGTTTGCTATAGGAATGGCTATTGCTTCATATGAATGGATGGCTGCGACAACTCTTATTATAGTAGGAAAATATTTTTTACCTATTTTCCTTGAGAAAAAAATATTTACTATGCCTCAATTTCTTGAGATTCGATATGATGGGAGAGTGAGAACAGGACTTGCTTTGTTTTGGTTAGTAGTATATGTTTTTGTGAATTTAACATCTGTAATGTATTTAGGAGCTTTGGCAATGGAAACTATAATTGGAATTCCAATTATTTATGGCATGCTAGGCTTAGCTATATTTGCAGCTGTTTATTCTATATATGGGGGGCTGAAAGCTGTAGCGTGGACAGATGTTATTCAGGTTATCTTTTTAATTGGAGGCGGATTGGTAACTACATATTTTGCTTTAAATGCAGTGTCGGGAGGAGAAGGTGCTTATGCCGGTTTCTGTCAATTACTTGATCAATTAGGTCCAAATGGAACTTTGGGGAATAAATTTAATATGATTCTCGAAAAGGGAGAACTCTTTATAAATGATGGAAATGGAGGGGTAAAAGATGCTTATTTAGATTTACCCGGAATAGGAGTTCTTGTTGGAGGATTATGGGTTGCAAATTTATCTTATTGGGGTTTTAATCAATATATTATACAAAGAGGTTTAGCTGCTAAATCAACACGTGAAGCACAAAAAGGTATGATTTTCGCCGGTTACTTAAAAATATTAATTCCTTTAATTGTAGTTGTTCCCGGTATAGTTGCTTATTTGCTTACTACTAAAGCAGGAGTCACACTTGAACCTGCCGACAGAGCTTATCCTTGGTTATTGCAAAATTTTGTTCCATCAGGAATAAAAGGCTTAGCATTTGCGGCTTTGGTTGCAGCTATCGTTTCTTCTTTAGCTTCTATGCTTAATTCTACTGCAACAATTTTCACTAAAGATATTTATATAAGATATATTGACACTAAAGCAAGTGAGAACAAACAAGTAAAAGTTGGAAGAATAACAGCAGCAGTAGCTCTTATTATTGCAGTTTTGGCAGCAAGACCATTGTTAGCCGGTTTAGATCAAGCTTTTCAGTTTATACAAGAATTTACAGGTATGATAACCCCAGGAATTTTAGTTATCTTTTTAATAGGAATGTTTTGGAAACGAGCTACGGCAAATGCAGCTGTTTGGGTTGCAATTTTAACTATCCCTTTAGGATTTTTATTTAAATTTATGTTCCCCGGCATTCCTTTTCTCGACAGAATGGGCTACGTATTTTTATTCCTTACTTTAATATTAGTTGTTATATCTCTAATAGAATCTAAGACAAATGACCCAAAATGTTTTGAATTCAAAAAAAGTTTATTCCACACAAAAACTGCCTTTAATATAGGTGCAATAGGTATATGCTTCATTTTAATTTTCCTTTATTATATATGGTGGTAAATCGTTCTTAAATAAATAAAAAAAATTATCCGTTTTCATTTTCATTTTTTCAAAAGTGAATTGCATTGCATGTTCCACATTTATTGTGGCATGTAATGCAATGGATAAAAGTGCTACAAAACAAAAGCAAGAAAGTAAAGGAGCTACTGATTATAGTTGCATTCGATGTGACAGCGAAAAAATTTTTGTTATAGAAATAACCTTCCTGCGTTTGCAAATTCTGCAAGCGTTTGAGTAATTAAACCACAACCCTACAGTTTAAAACCCTCGTAGGCTCTTTTCAAACCATTAAATAATTTTCAAAATTTCAAAAATTTAGAAAATTTTAAAAATTCTTTACTTTAACTTTTTGCTTAATCAAAAAGTTAGAAAAAATCAAGACTGAAAATTGATTTTAAAAAAAAGCCACGTAGTGGTGAGCTATTTATAGCTCAGAATTTATAAAATATTTTAAAGTGCCGTAGGTATGTCCTGTTTCAATATTTTGTTGTTCACAAAATTTATTTGATATCTAGATTTTTAAATATAAAAATTGAACTTGGTTAGAGAAACAAATTTTAACAAATTTTGTTAATCAGCATATCCGTTCCACGGCGTTTAAAAAAAGGTCGTTCAAACAGTTTGTTGGAATAGCCGTTGCACGGCAGAAAGCCTTTGTTTTAAGTCGCTTATTTCCATGACAAAAAATTATTGTTTCTTTTTATCACTATAATTACCTAATTTTGTAAGTAATTGTTAACTAAAGTGTCTTTAAAATAACAAAAATGAACATCGGGCTTAAAATAACAGACCTGAGAAAACAAAAAATTTGAACAAGATTCAGGAAATTCAAAGCATGAGCCCCAATTTTTTGAAATCAGTTTTTCAGTATTATTGATTCCGTAATTAAGGATTACAAAACCCAACAAGCGTATTTAAACCGACAAACTTTAAGATTATGAACTTACAATATATTTCGGACAGCAAAGGGAAAACAACAGGCGTATTCATCCCCATAAACGAATGGAACGACCTTAAAAATAAATATAAAAACATTGAACAGGAAGAAATTAGTATTCCAAAATGGCACAAAGATTTGGTATCAAAACGTCTTGAATCTTACAAACAAAATCCTGATTCTGCTATGGATTTTGATTCTGCTATTGATGATATTGAAAAAGAGTTGTAATGTATAAATCCATAATTCTACCCCTTGCAAAAGAAGATATTCGAGAAGCTGCCCTGTGGTACAATAAACAACAAAAAGAACTTGGTAAAAAATTCACTACCGAAGTACGTGAGAATGTCCATTTTATCAGGCAGAACCCCAAAGCTTCAAATGTTCGTTATAAAAACGTAAGAACTACTGTTTTAAACGTTTTCCCATTTATGATTCACTATACTATTGGTGAAAAAGACAAAATCATAATTATTTCAGCTGTTCTGCATACAAGTAGAAATCCTCAACTCTTGAAAAATAGATAATAAAAAAGCCCAGCAATATCCGGGCTTTCGGCTATTCTGTTGTTTTTTGCTTTCGCATTCGTTCAAAGTCACCACCCACTAAGCGAAGTTTGTAAGTTCGCTTTATTATTATAATCGTCGAAATAAACTTTCTCATTGTCTGCCTCTATTATAAATGTGGTA
>JADFUR010000118.1 GCA_015222055.1 Bacteroidota bacterium
GAGGTGTATACTTATAATATTGAGTTGCCTTACGGGACTTCAACTGTTCCTACAACTACAGCTTCTACTAATTATGCTAGTGCTAATTATGTTGTAAATGAAGCTACTTCGCTTCCCGGTACTACGAACGTTATTGTGACTGCTGAAGATGGCATTACAGAAAAAACATATTCTGTTAGCTTTGCTATTGAAAAACCAAGTAATGACGCTACTTTAAGTGACCTGAAAACGAATGATATTACTGTTCCAGAATTTGCTCCTGAGGTGTATACTTATAATGTTGAATTGCTTTCTGGAACTTCAACTGTTCCTAAAACTACAGCTTCTACTAATTATACTAATGCTAGTTATGTTGTAAATGAAGCTACTTCACTTCCAGGTACTACGAACGTTGTTGTTACTGCAGAAGATGATCTTACAGAAAAAACTTATTCAATTAATTTTACATTTAAAACTGGCATTTATTCTGAAAATCACGCTAAAAATTCTGATATATCAATATATCCAAATCCTGCAACTAGCATAATTAACTTAAAAATTAATACTGATTTATTTTTCAGCATAATGATTTTTGATACAAAAGGAACATGCCTATATCATAAAACAGATATAAATGCTTACAAAGGATTTGTAAAAAAAATTAATATAAAAAATTTTAATAAAGGAATATATTACTTTAAAATAATAACAACTGACAATACTATTGTTAAAAAGTTAGTTATAGAATAATTAATTTTAGATTATTAATTCTGACTAGTCCTAAAAAAAGTTGCGGTTTTTTCATTAATCACAGAGATTTTTTATCTCTGTGATTTTTTTTTTAACATTGTATAGTCTTGAAATAGCGTTACAAAATTAAAAAAATCATAAATCTTTGATGAAAAAAAAATTAGATGTTTTAAATAATAACTATATTATAAAATAAATATTATTTGCCTAGACTTTTTTTTATAAGTGGTTTGTTTGTTGTTTTTTCTTTTTAGAGGGTTAATTATTTATTTATACTTATATATTGTGCACAGTTAATTTCTTTTTGTCATACATGTAATTCTTATTCGCATACTTTTGCAATAATCTTCCTTTACGTAATCTAGTAATACCTTCTGAGGTAAAATATGACAACCATCTGCCCCAACCTTTAGTATTCCCTTTGGGATTGAATCATTCAAATAAACAGTGTCTTCAATTAATACCTTCCATCCCCCACAACATCTGCAACGTCTTGCATCATAACCAATAATCTCACCTTTAATTGAAGAACTATTATCATTTTCAAAATTAGCAAAAAGCAATATAGAAAATGATATCAGGATAAATGTGATAACTTTTTTCATAGACTCTTAATTAAAGTCTAAATTTTTCTTTAAATTTCAATATCATATAAAGACAACCAAATGTATCCCTTTTTAGTATCTAATCAAATTTAAGTTAACAGACTGCTCCCTGCGATTATCTTGTTTGTTATCAATACCCAATCGTGTGCTAATCATATTTTTTCCTTTCAATAAATTGTTAATTTAAAAATACATCATTAACTTATTTTTAGTTGATTAATAATCAACTCAGGTTAATAATACTAATTGCAAACTCTTGATTCTTCATTTTACTTGTTTACAAAATCGATTTTATCCAGTTTTTTAAATTTTAGACACTATAAACCTTAGCACACTTTAACGTACTGATTAGTTACAATTTTACAAATTTATTCATTCTATTAGGGAAATAAAAAATTAATAAAAATCTTTTAAAACACAAATAATTAAGTAATTTTACAACTCAAAAAAACACAATTTACTTTCATGTTAAAATGATTATTAAATCTTTATAATGAATTTATTTTAACTAAACTAAAAAAATCAATAAATGAAAATATCAGTAGTAGGAACAGGTTATGTAGGTCTTGTAAGTGGAACTTGTTTTGCAGAAACAGGTGTTACCGTTACATGCATAGATATTGATGAAAAAAAGATTAAAGATCTTAATAAAGGGATAATTCCAATTTATGAGCCTGGTTTAGAAAAAATGGTTAAAACAAATGTTGAAAAAAATCGTCTTTTCTTTTCAACTTCATTAAAAGAAAGCCTTCATGAATCTGAAGCAATTTTTATTGCTGTTGGTACACCTCCAGATGAAGATGGAAGTGCTGATTTACAATTCGTTATTTCTGTTGCCAGAGAAATTGGTCAACATTTAGACCACTATATAGTTATTGTTACAAAAAGCACCGTACCTATTGGAACAGCAAAAAAAGTTAAAGCAGCTGTTCAAGATGAGTTAAATAAACGTAATGTTGATATAGATTTTGATGTAGCTTCAAATCCTGAATTTTTAAAAGAAGGAGATGCTATTGATGATTTCTTAAAACCTGATAGAATTGTTATAGGAACAGAATCAGAGCAGGCTGAAAAAACTATGACACGTCTTTATAAACCATTTCTATTAAATAATCATCCTATTGTTTTCATGGATATTCCTTCAGCTGAATTAACAAAATATACAGCAAATTCAATGTTGGCTACCAAAATTAGTTTCATGAACGATATTGCAAACTTATGCGAAATTGTTGGAGCTGATGTGAACATGGTAAGAAAAGGTATTGGTTCAGACACAAGAATTGGAAACAAATTTATATATCCTGGTGCCGGTTATGGTGGCTCATGTTTCCCAAAAGATGTGAAAGCACTTATTAAGACTGCTGACGCAAATCATTACTCATTAGAAATTCTTAAATCGGTAGAATTTGTTAATGAAAAACAAAAGTCAGTTATTTTTAATAAATTAAACACCCACTTTAATAATGATTTAAAAGGTAAAAAAATTGCAATGTGGGGACTTTCATTTAAGCCAAATACTGATGACATGAGAGAAGCTCCTGCACTTGTTATTATTGATAAACTTACAAAAGCAGGTGCTAAAGTAATTGCCTACGACCCAATTGCGATGGGCGAAGGAAAAAGACGATTAGGAGACAAAATCATTTACGCTAAAGATCAATACGATGCAATAAATGATGCTGATGCTCTTATAGTTATTACCGAATGGTCAGAATTTAGAACTCCCAACTATAAAATTTTAAGTAAACTAATGAAAAACAAATTAATTTTTGATGGCAGAAATATTTATGAGCCTTCTGAGATGAAAGAATTTGGTTTTACTTATTATAGTATTGGTAGAAAAACTGTGAAATAATATAATATGAAAAAAATTTTAGTTACAGGTGGAGCCGGCTTTGTTGGTTCTCATCTTTGTGAACGTTTATTAAAAGAAAAAAATGATGTTCTTTGTTTAGATAATTTCTTTACAGGTGATAAAAGAAATATTATTCATCTACTCAACAACCCTTATTTCGAATTAGTTAGGCATGATGTTACAATGCCATTTTTTGCCGAAGTAGACCAAATTTTCAACCTTGCTTGCCCGGCTTCTCCTATTCATTATCAGTATAACGGAATTAAAACCGTTAAAACTTCGGTAATGGGAGCAATAAATATGTTGGGTTTAGCAAAACGTATTAAAGCAAGAATATTGCAAGCATCGACAAGTGAAGTATATGGTGATCCAAAAATTCATCCACAAACAGAAGATTACTGGGGACATGTAAATCCTATAGGTGTTCGTTCGTGTTACGATGAAGGCAAACGTTGTGCAGAAACTCTTTTCATGAACTATCACAACCAAAATAATGTTGATATAAAGATTATAAGAATATTTAACACTTATGGTCCTAATATGCATCCAAACGACGGAAGAGTTGTTTCAAACTTTATTATTCAAGCTCTAAAAAATAAAGACATAACTATTTATGGAGATGGAACACAAACCCGTAGTTTTCAATATGTTGACGATTTGGTTGAAGGTATGATTAGGATGATGGGTACTGAAAATTTTATAGGACCTGTTAATATTGGCAATCCTAATGAATTTACAATTCTTGAACTTGCACAAATCATTATTGAGCTTACCGGTTCAAAATCAAAAATTGTATTTTTTCCAGCTACTGCTGATGACCCAACACAACGTAAACCAGACATTTCTTTGGCAAAAAAAGAACTAAACAACTGGGAACCAAAAATTCAATTAAAAGAAGGATTAACTAAAACTATTGAATATTTTGAAGGTCTTATTAAAGAAGGAAATTGTTAATTAGTGTTCGTTTATAATGTCCTATTTCTGCGTTACGCTCATATTTAAATTCAGGCATTTACAAAAGTAAACTCCTGAATTTTAAATATTTTGCAAGCCTTAAACTCGAACATTATAGAACAAACAATTAAATTTGAAGTAAAGCGTAATGACTTAATGAAGGCGAAGCTAAATAACGAATAATGACAAAACAATATAAACAAAATACAAAATAATAAACACATGAAAGGGATTATTTTAGCAGGTGGTGCAGGAACAAGATTATATCCAATAACAAAAAGTATTTCAAAACAAATTATTCCGGTTTACGACAAACCCATGATTTATTATCCTCTTTCTGTACTTATGCTTTCAGGGATTCGCGAAATCTTAGTAATATCTACTCCTAAAGATATTCATTTATATAAAGACTTACTTGGCGACGGCTCACAAATAGGATTAAAAATTGAATATGCTATTCAGCCATCACCTGATGGTTTAGCTCAGGCCTTTATTATTGGTGAAAAATTTATTGGAAAAGATAATGTTTGTCTAGTTCTTGGCGACAATATATTTTTCGGTTACGGATTTTCCAATAATCTTATAGAATCAACAAAATTAGACGATGGTGCAATAGTGTTTGGTTATTATGTAAAACATCCGCAACGATATGGAGTTGTAGAATTTGACAAAAATAACAAGGCAATTAGTTTAGAAGAAAAACCAACTGAGCCAAAATCAAATTATGCAGTTACCGGATTATATTATTATAGTAATGATGTAGTTGAAAAAGCAAAAAAATTAAAACCTTCAGCTCGTGGAGAGCTTGAGATAACAGACTTAAATCGGCTTTATCTTGACGAAGACAGACTAAATGTACAAATTCTTGGTCGAGGTATGGCTTGGTTAGATACAGGAACGCACGAGAGTTTGCTAAACGCATCAAATTATATTGCTACAATTGAACAACGTCAAGGTCTTAAAGTTGCTTGTCTTGAAGAAATCGCTTTCAAAAAAGGATATATTAATAAAACCCAATTATTAAAACTTGCAGAGCCTCTGAAAAATAATCAATATGGTCAATATTTATTTGACATTGCAAACGAAAAAATTTCTAGTATAAACTACTAACTCAAAAGCATTATGAACATTATTAAAACAAACATTCCTGATTTATTAATTATTGAACCTGAAATTTTTAATGATGAGAGAGGCTATTTCTTCGAATCATATAATACAAAAAAATTCAAAAATGCAGGAATAGATGTAGATTTTGTTCAAGATAATCAATCAAAATCATCGTTTGGAGTTGTCAGAGGATTACATTATCAGTTGGCACCTTATTCTCAATCTAAATTGGTGAGTGTTATTGAAGGTGAAGTTTTAGATGTTGCTGTAGATATTAGAGAGAACTCTCCTACTTATGGCAAATGGTTTGGAGTAATCCTTTCAGGAGAAAACAAAAAACAATTTCTTATCCCAAAAGGTTTTGCTCACGGATTTTCTGTTTTAAGCGATAATGCAATTTTTACTTATAAATGTGATAATTTTTATAACAAAGAATCTGAAAGAGGAATTATGTTCAATGATTCGAAAATTAATATTGATTGGAAGATCAATAACGACGATGCAATAATTTCTTTAAAAGATAAGATTAACCCTACATTTGACAAAGCCGAAATGAATTTTATTTATGGTAAAATGTGAGGTTTAAAGGCTAAGGTTTAAAGGCTAAGGTTTAAAGGCTAAAGTTTAAAGGCTAAAGTTTAAAGGATAAGGTTTAAAGGATAAGGTTTAAAGGATAAGGTTTAAAGGATAAGGTTTAAAGGATAAGGTTTAAAGGATA
>JADFUR010000010.1 GCA_015222055.1 Bacteroidota bacterium
AGCAATGTTATAAAACAAATTGCTATTAAAGGTGAGATAACAATAAGATATAGATGGTGGAATTATTCTAAATTTCCTATTGCTTTTATCTCGATAGGTTTGTTAATTATACTTGTTACAAATCGCTACAAGAAAACCTGTCGCTAGTCCCCTCGCTCGGCAAAGTCTCTGACTTCGTTGCATTACATTTTTGTAAAGCTTGGCTAAGCGTAGGATAAAATAATACAAGTGCTAAGCGAAGTTTTTAACTTCGCTTTTCTAAAGTGCTGTTTTTTAACTATTATTGTAAATAAAAAGAAATCGTAACAAAAAAAGATGTCAACCGCTTATCAAATTAAAGAATAAGATAAATTATATTACTTAATATTTCAAGTAGTATATTAATAGTATTTAAAAATGCTTATAATGAAAAAGGCCCCGCTACCCCACGATTGCATCGTGTGGTCTAAAAGCAGTTTCATAATACCATGATTTGTAAAAATTTTATTACATTTGAAATTAAATATCAACATTAAACCTTAAGGTCTTGAAAAATAATAATAGTGCTTTCTGAAATGCTGGGTAAAAGATAAGAAGTAAAAAAATTAAAACGGGGAAATTGACAAACCCACAGAAAAAGGAGTAATGTCAGGTCCTTTATCCTTTTCAAACAATTTTGTTAAAGGGAAAAATCCGGTAATGTTAAATTTTCCATAACCAATTCTTGCAGTTACTCCGTAACGGTATTTCTGAATATTGTCAATATTGTATTTTTTTATTTTAATTTCTTTGCCTGAGCCGTCTAAATTATCTCCTTTGTATTTTGTGTGACTGTTTACAAGATATCCTGCTTTAAAGCCTGCAAATATTTTAAAACTCTTATCTTTTCTGCTTGCTTTATTTGTCCGCAATCGTATTTCAACAGGTAGCTCTATATAAGTAGTTGCAAGTTTGTTTGCTTTGTAGTCAATATTATCGGGAATATTAACAAAAGAGGTAACTCCCTGATTGTCAATTTCTGGTGTGGCATCAATAAAATAATTTTGGCAGCTTATTCCAAATCCTGCAGCAAGGGAAATGTTTGAATGTTGCCCCAGTAGCGTTTCTAGATATGAAATATTTATTCCTCGAGAGTATGGTTTTAATGTTATGTTTGAAGGTGTGTTGAGCCAAGAATCGTAGTTTATGTCAACAATTAAATTGTCGTTTGAAAATATTTTTATCTCAGTTGTTTTTTTTTCTTGTGAAAACAACAAATTAGTTAATAGCAAAAGAATAATAGTAAATACGTGTAGCTTCATTATCAAAGAATTAGAAATAAACTCTAATGTAAATTTATGGAATAAAAATTAGAATAACAAAAAAGCCCTCTGTGAAGAGAGCTTTTTGTTGTTTTAAAATGTGTCCTTTTGTCATTCCAAAGTGAGGCACGAGCGAGGAATCTCCTTTTTTATTTCAAGGGGATTTCTCCCTAACGCTCGAAATGACAGTTTGAATGAAATTTCGTTGACTTTAAAGGCAGACACTAATTCTTTACTCTTCCTTTTTAACCAAGCTTTAATCGTAGAAATAATCATCAATAGTCCAACTGCAGCAAGTTATTAGCTCGCTTTCATTTTGAGCATTTTTATTAAAGTCTCGAAGTTTTTGTATCACTTCTTTTGCTTTTTCGTCGTCGTGAAATTGTAAAAAAATTGATGCGTTATAGCCTGGCCAAACAGCAGTATCTAATCGAGGATCGCCTTTAACACCTTTTGCAGTAACGTGGTCAACCACTTGATAGTCTTTTACATTAATTGTTTCAAGTTGTGTAAGAAGTGCATCTAAAACACTTTTGTTACATGTGCAATATATCATTTTCATTTTAATATCGTTTTAAATTTTATTTATCTAATTCTAAATTAAATATTTGTAATAAGAGCTTGTTCGTTACGTTCCTTAATTACTGATTTATAATGAAAAGCCGTATATATAGTAGGAACCAGCAATAATGTGATAACAGTAGAAACGAGTAATCCTCCAATCATTGTTATTCCAAGTGGTGAAAACATTTCGTTACCCATACCGGTACTCATTGCCATTGGTAACATTCCTAGTATCGTTGTAAGCGATGTCATCAACACAGGTCGCATTCTCGATCTTCCTGCTTCTAACACAGCATCAATAAATTTATATTCACGTTGACGTAATAAATTAGTATAATCAACAAGCACAATAGCGTTGTTTACAACAATACCAATTAACATTATTATACCAATAAAAGTTGTTATGCTCAATGTTATTCCTGTTATTTTAAATGCCCAAATAACACCAATCAGTCCAAAAGGTAGAGCAAACATAATGATAAACGGGTCAAGAAACGATTCGAATTGTGCTGCCATAACCATGTAAACTAATAAAATACCAAGTATTAATATTAGATACAAATCAGAAAAAGATTCGCCTTGAGAAGTAACCTGACCTCCAATATTTACATCAATTCCTGATGGAACATCAATAGTTGCGAGAATGTCTTTTACTTTTGTTGTAGCATCTCCAAGTGAAGTGTTATTTAAATTTGCCTGAACAGAAACAATTCGCTGTTGTGATGTTCTTTTTATTTCAAGAGAACCAGATCCTTCTGTAATTGTAGCAAACGATGATAATAGTATTTGTTTGCCCCTCAGATTAGTTACAGTAATATTTTTTATGTCTTCAATTTTATTTCTGTGGTCTGGAGCATAGCGAACAACAATATCATAGTTACTGCCTTTTTCTTTATATTCGCCGGCATCAGCCCCATAAATGCTTTGGCGAACCTGCATTGCAATCATAGCTGTATTTAGAGCCATGCTCGATGCTTTTTTCTTATCAATTGATATTTCTATTTCTAATTTTCCTTTATCAATTGTTGTTGATACGTCGCTTAATATGGAAGTGTTATCAAATTTATTTTTAATCTGGCTTGCAACTCTGTTCAGTTCCTCAAAGTCGTTTCCAGAGATATTTATTTCAATAGGTTTTTTATTTCCTAAAAGAGCTGCAGATAAAAGACTACCGGCACTAACATGAAATTTATCTATTTCAGGAATTTCAGCAACTTTTTTTCTAATAACTTCGCCTATTTCTTTGGCTGTTCTTTCTCGTTTATTAGGTAATGTTAAGTGACAAAGAACCGTACTAACATTTTTTCCCTCAGAAAAACCAACAGTTGTTAATGAACCATCTTCGGTTTGTCCGGTTATTGATGCAAGTGTTCCGGGAACTCTTTCAGGGACATTTTCTATAATTATTTTCTGAACTTTTTGAGAAACTCTGTCAGTTTCTTCAGCACTTGTTCCAACGGGAGTTTCAAAAACAATAGCTAAGTCTCCTGCATCAAATTCGGGAATATAGTCAGTCCCAAGATTTTTGCCAACATATAAAGAGAATACAAATATTATAATTGCAGATGATATTGTAATGATTTTATGTGAAACAGCCCAGTTTAATAATTTTTTATATTTACTTTCAGTAACGCTAAATATTTTTTCACTAGCATTAAATAATTTGCCGTGTTTCTTTTTCTTTTTACTCTTTGCTTTTAATAATTTTGACGAAACCATTGGAGTAAGAGTAAGTGCTGTAAATAACGATGCAATCATTGTGGCAGAGGTTAATATAGCAAGTTGTTTAAACATTATTCCTACTACACCACCCATGAATACCATTGGGATAAAAACCATCAATGTTGTTAAGGTTGAAGCAGAAATAGCCATTCCCATTTCGCTTGTTCCAAATATTGCCGCCATTTTTGGTTTTGCACCTTTCTCAACATGTTGAGTTATATTCTCTAAAACTACTATCGCATTGTCAACAACCATCCCTATTGCTATCACTAATGACATTAATGAGAAAATGTTTATTGTGTAGCCTACAAGATACATTACTATAAATGCTATGATAAGTGAGAACGGAATTGTTAAGAAAATAATTAAACTTGATTTCCATTCACGTAAGAAAGCAAATACTACTATACTGACAAATAGTAATGCCCACCATATGCTCGATGATAAACTGCCAATCGATTGTGTAATTACTTCGTCGGTATTTACTATTTCATCAATCACAATATCTTTTGGTAGTTGCTTTTTTATTTCAGCCATTTTTTTTCTTGTAGCTTTAATAACATCAAGAGTGTTTGCACCCGATTGTTTTTGAACCATAAAAGCTACACCAAGACCATTTTTTGTTCGTGCAAATTCATCTTTTTCTTTAAAAGAATCTTCAATATCTGCAACATCTTTAAGAGTAATTATTCTATCGTTAAAGTTTATTAAAACAATGTCTTTTATATCTTCAACAGAAGAAAATTCACCCGGTACACGAACAGCAAAATCATTTTTGCCAACTTTTATATTCCCGCCCGGAATTGTAATATTTTCAGCTTTTAAGATTGTTGATATTTGACTTATCGACATATTGTAAGCCTGCAATTTGCCCGGGTCAACATTTATTTTTATTTCGCGTGTAGGCTGTGCTAGGTAAATAACAGTACCAACACCTTCAACTTTTCTAATTGGACTTGCAATTTTATCTTCAATAATTTTTTCAATTCCTGTGTAATTTTCTTCAGCTGTAATACCGTAAACTAAAACAGGCATCATTGAAGAGTTTATTTTAAATATTACAGGCGATTGTGCATCATCAGGTAAATGGCGTTTCACTAATTCAATAAGGTCACGTGCACTATTTGATGCTTGGTTAATGTCTGCACCCCAGCTAAATTCTAACGAAACAAAAGAAACATTTTCTTTTGATGAAGATTTTATTTCTTTTAGGTTTTCAGTGCCAGAGAGTACTGCTTCAAGAGGTTTTGTAACCTGTTGTTCAACCTCTTCGGCAGAAGCACCCGGATATACAGTTATAACTGTAATTGTAGGCAGTTCCATTTTTGGCATTATATCGACAGGTAATTTTTGTAACGATACTAGTCCAAACAATAAAACTGCTATAAATATCATTGCTGTTGCAACAGGTCTTTTTACAGATAATTCAGGTAATTTCATTTTTATATAATTTTAATTGAATTGTTTTTTTTTGTAACATTTAGTTTTTAATAGTTACTGTGCTACCGTCATGAATTTTATTTTTACCAAGTGTAACAATTTCGCTGTTGATTTTTAGTCCGCTTACTGCAACTTTTTCTTCAAGAGTTGTAATACGTTTAACAGGGTTTTTAATTACTTTGTTGTTTTTAACTGTAAAAACATAATCGTTTCCTGTTCCTGCCTGACGTAAAATTGCACTAATAGGCACAAAAATTGCTTTTTCTTGAGGTAATTTTATCGATACATTAGCATACATACCCGGCTTGATAATTAAAGCAGGATTTTTAATATTTATTTCAACTTTTGCTGTTCTTGTCATTGTCGATAAAACGGGTTCAATATTTGAAACAAGGCCATTGAAAATTTTGTTTGGATAAGCATCAAATACAACTTCTGCTTTTTGTCCTTTATTAATTTTAGATATATCTTTTTCGTTTACGTCAATTTTAATTTTCAATGTATTTAGTTGCATTAATTGAACAATACCTGAAGTCATTGAATATCCCGGTGAAAGGTTAGGTGCAAAGAAAAAATTCTCACCTTCTTTTACAAGATAACCTACAATAGTTCCTGAGAAAGGAGCTCTAATTTCCGCACTTTTACGTAACATACTGGTTTTTTCTTTTGAAGCATCATATTTTGCTTTTACATGATCAAAGTCTTGTTGACTTAAGCTACCTTTTTCTTTTAATCTTTTAACGCGGTCAAAATCTTTTTTTATTGCATTGTTTTCAATTTCTGCTTGAGCAAGCAATTCGCCTGATAAAGAAACTAATAAATCGCCTTTTTTAACAAGTTGTCCTTTTTTATAATATAATTTTTCTACTCTTCCAGGTATTGCTGCACCCAGATTTGCTTCTTTAATAGCAAAAGCAGTTCCTATATAATTTAATTTTGGAGTGTAATTTTCTAACTTAGTTTGAGTTGTGCTAACTATAATTTTTTCTGCCTCAACATTTTTTTCTTTTTCTTCATTTGTGCAACTTATTATTCCGAATAATAAGATAAATGCTAAAATTATATTTTTTTTCATGGTTTTATTTTTTTGAATATTGGTCTAATTGGTTTTTTCTAAATGTTTAATGTTAACGATAAATCTAAAATTTTAACTGACCTGTTACTTTAAGCAAGTTTGTTTTGTTTAATTTGTTCTCTGTTACAGCATCAATATATTCTGAATATGCATTTTGCCATAAGGCTTGAGCGTCAAGCACATCGGTTGTTTTTAAAATTCCTTCATTAAATTTATTCTTTGTGTCGTCTAAGTTTTCTTTAGCTTGTTCTAATGATATTTTTGTCATTTGAATTTTAGTTACAGATTCATTGCTTTTGAAAATAGCTTGTTGAACCTGAAGAGATATTAGTTCTCGAGCTTCTTCTAATTTTAGCTCACTTACTTTTCGTTCATGTTTAGCAGCAACTAAAGTGTGTTTTTTATCACCCCAGTGAAAAATAGGAATGTTGCAAACAACGCCTACATTCCAATCACTACCAAAATCCTCTGAAAATCCGGTATAAGGATTTGGGTTTGAGAAGAAGTAATTTGCTGTAAGTCCAAGGTTAGGCATGTATCTTGATTTCATTATGTTTACGCCAGATTTTGCAATATTTACAGAATTTTGTAATATTTCAATTTCAGGCCTGGTTTGTAAAGCCATATCAGTATAGGTTTGATCCGGATTAATCTGATATAATCCTGTGAGAGAATCTGTTAATTCTATTTTTGTATTAAGTGGAAGTCCAATAATTTGACAAAGAGCCATTTTTGAAAGAACTAAACCATTATTTGCCTTCAAAAGTTTTAGTTTTACTTCGTTAAGTTTAACTTTTGCTTTTAGCAAATCATTGTTTGTAATAATTCCCTCATCATAAATATTTTGTAAATCTACTAAAAGAGTGTCAAGCATTTTTTTGTAGTCTTCTGCTATTTTTACTTTTTCCTCTACAGATATAGTTCTCCAATAAGCCTCGTCTGTTTTGTAAAGAATATCAGACGTTTTTAGTCTTTCGTTTGCGTTAGCTACTTTTTCCCCATATTTAGTTATTTTATATGTTTCTTTTATTTTACCTCCCATAAATATCGGCTGTGTTAGGCCAAAATTCATTAAGTACAAGTTTTTAGATCCAATTTTAGCTTTGTCTTTAGGTATAAATGTGTAATTTTTAAAAACGGGATTCCCATCTGCATCTAATACCGGTGCCCCTGTTGAAGGATTAAGTGCAAATGTTGAAGCAAATACAGCAGGGTCAAAATATGGATTTGTTTGCTCAGCTGTAGGTGGAGTTAAAGCTGCTCCATTTATAGTGCCGTTAGATACCGCACCAGCAGGTATAACAGGCAACAACATATCGTTTTCTAACAAGCTAAATTGCTTGTTAAGCCTTGTGTATGTTCCATTAAAATTAAAATTTGGCAAAAATTGAGTCTTTGCAGATTTTTTTAACGCTTTGGCAGCTCCTGAATTTTCGTGAGCAATCTGTATTTTTTGATTGTGCTCTAATGCCAACTTTCGACATTGTTCAAGACTATACTCTTCTTGTGCAAACAGAATGTTTGAGAGGAGTAGTAAAATAGACAAAAGTTTAATTTTCATTTTTTTGAATTTAATTATTGTTGATTAATGTTTACAAATACCATAATAAAGTATATCTAATAAATCGTCTAAACGATCTTCTACTTCATGTTCGTTGTCGCTTATAATAAGTGGGATTTCTAATCCCTTCATGGCAGTTACAATTGCCATAGCAATTTTTCCAGTGTCTTTTATTTTAAATAAATCTTTATCAATTCCTTCTTGTAAAATGTTTTTGAGAATATTATGCTCTTCTTTGTCGTATTTTAGTCTTAATTTTTCAACAGATTCAAACGAACTTAAAAAATCATTCTTTAAAGCATTATAAAAATTTCCCAGATTTTTAATCCCAATCATCCTTGCAAGAATATATTTTTTAATTTTTTCTTTAGGGTCATCTGTTGCTCTAATTTTTATTAAGGCTTCTGATATTAATGTTGTCGCTTCTTTTTCAAGAACGGCTTCAAAAATTTCTTCTTTACTATTAAAATAGTAATAAATAGAGCTTTTCCCTTTTCTTGCTGCATGTGCAATATCATCAACCGTGGTTTTTTTAAATCCAAAGTGGCTAAAGGTTTTTTGAGCTACGTTAATTATGAAATTTTTTACCTCCTCTTTCGCATTTTTTTCATTTGAAGTAGGTTTTTTCATTTTAAAATAAGTTTAATTTGACATTTTTACTAATCGACGATTAAAGTTTTCGACTGTTTTAGTATTTCGGTACAAAAGTACGAACAATTTTTTAATCTCCAAATCAATTTTTAGTTTTTTTATTTTTTATCATTAAAAGGTTTTAGAAAAATGAGAAAGTAAAAAAAATGAAAAAAAATACATTTATTGCAAACGTTTGAATTAAGACTTTGCTTGGTTTTTCATTTCTTATTACCTGTTTATCACGATATTATACTTTTTTTTTGCTTAAAAAGATTGTATATTTGCATTAGGTATAAGATTGAAAATTTTTTATTAACTAAAAATTATAATATCATGATTAAAAAAGTACAATATGTTGTACTGACCGCATTGTTGAGTTTGCTAATTTCAAGCACTTTTGCACAATCAGGTATGGTGAAAGGAACCGTTGCCGATTTGAAGGGTGAGGTACTTATAGGAGCAAATGTATATATTGAAGGAATGACAACAAAGGGAACTATTACAGATGTTAATGGAAATTTTATTCTTGAAAATGTTCCTGTAGGACAGGTTAAAATAATTTCCAGTTTTATTGGATATCTGAATGAAGAAAAAATTGTTGCTGTTATTGATGGCAAAACTGCTTCGGTTGATTTTGTTTTAGATGAAGACATTATGCAACTTGATGAACTGGTTGTTATTGGTTATGGTACCAAACGAAAAAGAGACATAACAAGTTCTATTGTTAAAGTTAAATCTGAAGAAATGGAAAATGTTTCTGTCCCTACTTTTGAATCTGCATTACAAGGACGTACAACTGGTGTTCAGGTTACATCAGATAATGGTATGGCAGGCGGAGGTGTTACAATTCGTGTTCGTGGTACTTCATCATTAATGGCAAGTAGTCAACCTTTATATGTTGTTGACGGTGTTCCAATTATTACCGGAAGTTATACTACAGATAATGGTTTTCCTGACAAATCTAATGCTTTAGCTCAGATTGATCCTTCAGACATTGAATCAATTCAAGTTTTGAAAGATGCTTCTGCTGCAGCTATTTACGGGGCTCGTTCTGCTAATGGAGTTGTGTTAATTACAACAAAACATGGAAAACAAGGAAAAACAAAATTTAATGTTGGATATTACTCTGGAATGTCAGATATTACTAATAAACTTGATATATTAGATGGGTCTGATTATTTAAAATATACTAAACAAGCATGGACTAATTCAAATAAAGGAACTGAGCAACAATATTATGAGAATTTACCTTTTAATATTTATAATCCTAGCATTACAGTAAATCCAGATTATTCCGGGGATACTGATGGTGGCGTTTATCGAACTAATAAAGATGTTATTGATAATACGAATACGGATTGGATAGATTTAATGCTTCGTAAAGGAAATGTTCAGCAAGCGAATGTTTCTGCTAGCGGTGGTGATGCAAAAACTACTTATTATCTTGGTGGTTCTTATCGCGACGAAAAAGGTGTTATTATTTCTAATGCGTTTAAACGTGTTAATGGTAGAATGAATTTAGAGCATAAAGCTACAGAGAAGTTTTCTTTTGGTTCTGATATTGCTTTAACTTACACCGAAAACAATAGAGTTCCAACAGGTTGGGCTGGTGGACTTGGTACCGCACAAAGTCGTTCGTTACCTATTATGCCGGTTTATAATGCTGATGGTTCTTTTTTCGCTCCTCGAAGTGGTGTAAATCCAATTGCAGAAGATGCTAATCTCAATTATCAAGCAAATACAATGTCTATTCTAGGTAAAATTTTTGCTAAATATAAAATTACTGATGATTTGACATTTAACGCAGACTTTGGACTAAACAATTTATATTTGCGTGAAAATAAGTATGTTGGAACTATTATTCAAGAAGATGCTTTTTCAATGGATAGAAGAGTGGAAGTAAATAGTTACAATACAAATACTACCTTAAATTATGATAAAAATTTTGGTGAGGACCATCATTTAACTGCTATGGCAGGTATGTCAGTTCAAAAAAATAATCAATATGAGAGTGAATTTAATTCTTCACAATTTCCAAGCCCAACGCTTCAAAATCCGAACAGTGGTGTTAAAAAGGGTGGTTATGATTATGAGACTGAATACGGTTTTATTTCATATTTCAATAGAGAATCATATTCTTATAAAGGTAAATATTTAGCTTCATTTAGTCTTAGATTTGATGGCTCTTCTCGTTTTGGTTTGAATAATCAATATGGATGGTTCCCATCAGGTTCTGTTGGATGGATTATTTCTGATGAAGGATTTATGGAAGGCGTTTCTTTTTTGTCATTATTAAAACTTAGAGGTAGTTATGGGCTTACCGGTAATGCCGAGATAGGTGACTATAGATCTTTTGGAACTTATTACACTACTCAGTATAATGGAGAATCTGGTATTGGTGTAGGAAATATTGCAAACCCAGATCTTGGTTGGGAAAAAACATCTCAGACTGATGTCGGTATTGATTACGCTTTCTTAGCAGGACGAATTTCGGGAGGGTTTGATTATTATTATAAATATACTACAGAAATGCTTCTTAATGTTAATGTACCTCAAACGAGCGGATCGTCAAGCGTTATTCAAAACGTTGGTAAAATGAAAAATAGTGGTGTCGAATTTTTTATTGATGCACGAATATTGACAGGTGATTTCAATTGGACAACAAATTTTAATATTGGTCATAACGCAAATGAAATTATTGATATAAATGGACAAATATTATCAGGTGAAAATTTCGGTAATAATTTTGCTATTGAAGGCAAACCTATCGGTTCATGGAGATTGGTTGAATATGCAGGTGTAGATGAAACAACAGGACAACCATTGTTTATTAATCAAGAAACAGGCGAAGCCACTTCTGAATATAATTACGATAGAGATGCTATAGTTACAGGGAATCCTTATCCTGATTTTTATGGAGGGTTAAACAATTCATTTACATTCAAAAATTTTGATTTTAGTGCATTGTTTACATTTTCTTCTGGACAAGATGTTTATCGTGATGATGCCAAATTTTTTCAAGGTGGTAATATAGGTAGTAACTGGAATCAAATGCAAATTGTTGAAGATAGTTGGCAAAGTTCCGGTGACAAAACAGATGAACCACAATTATCGTGGGATGGTGCTGGTTCAACTTATAACACTACTCATTATTTAAGTGAAGCATCATACATTAGATTAAAAACTTTATCTTTTGGATATACTTTACCTAGATCTTTTGCAAAACGTTTAAAAATTGATAAAGCAAGATTTTATATTAATGGACAAAATCTTTTAACTTTTACTAATTATCCAGGTTGGGATCCTGAAGTTAATAGAGATGGTTCAGGTAATATTACTCAAGGGGTAACTTATTTAAGTCCACCTCAAATTAAAACCTTGACTTTTGGTTTAACTTTAAATTTTTAGAAACTTTTAAACGATAATAAGATGAAAAAAATAAATAAATTATTAGTAATAGTTGCTGTAATTTCCATAATATTTACTTCATGTTCTGATGTTTTGGATGTTGAACCAAAAATGGAGCTGTCTGACCAGACTGCTTTAACAACTACTTTTGGTTTACAAACAGCAATAATTGGAGCCTATGACAGACTTCAATCAGGAAATCTATATGGTGGACGTATTTGGGTTGCTGGTGATATGCTGGCTGAGAATGTTCAAAAGTCAGGTCAAAGTGCTCTTGTTTATGAGGAAATTCAGATGATGAATAAAAACATGAGTCCTGATAATTTAATAACAGCCGAGTTTTGGTCAAATGCTTACACTACAATAAATCTTGTTAATCAAGTTATTGCTGCTATTCCAGAAGTTGAGGCATCCGGTGATGTTGATATTATAGATAGCAAAGACAGAATTGAAGGTGAAGCATTATTTATCAGAGCTTTGCTTGATTTCGATTTAGTTAGGTATATAGGTAATACTAAAACAGGTGAAGGTGTCCCTTTAATAACAGAACCTACAGGTGTTGAAGGAAAACCAGCAAGAGCTACTATTGATTTGGTATATTCACAAGTAATTAAAGATTTAAAAAGAGCTGCTGTTTTATTACCTGAAGTAAATGATGATAGAGCAACTAGTTGGGCTGCTAAAGCATTGCTTTCTCGTGTTTATTTCTTCCAAAAAGATTATACTAATGCTGCAATTCAAGCAACAGATGTTATTGAAAATAGTGGTTTTGAATTAGCTGATAGTGTACAAAAAAATTACACTCCTAATCTTTCAAAAGAAATTATTTTTGCTATAATGAGTACTCCCACAGATGTAAGTTGCGGAACTTTGAACATGTATTACAGAATAAAAAGCACACCTCGATTTTCTCCTTCAAATGACATTATTAGCTATATGACTTATGGCGGAAATACTGACCAACGATTGTTGCAATTTTTCACTAAAGAAAGTGACGGTAAATTCTACACTAAAAAATTTGACGACAGATATATGAATGTTCCTGTAATTAGACTTGCAGAATTATATCTTACTCGAGCAGAATCCAGATTTAACATTAATCCGTCAGACACAGTTATTCTTCATGATATTAATGTTATTAGAAAAAGAGCAAATTTAACTGATTTAACAGCGGTAACGAGTACTGCAATTTATCTTGAAAGAACTAAAGAATTAGTTTTTGAAGGTGATAATTTTTTTAACATGAAACGTTTAGAAAAGAAAATTGCCGGTTATGAGTGGAACGATGTAAAATTACTTTTTAAAATACCACAAAGAGAAAGAGATGTAAACCCAAATTTAACTCAAAACGAATAGTTAATATGTATAAAAAAGATGGCTTTTCTGAGTCGTCTTTTTTATTTTTTAATTAAGAATTTGTTTAATAATAATATTGTGGAATAAAAAATACATCGATGAAAAAAAAACCGAAATTAAATTTTTGGCAAATTTGGAATATGAGTTTTGGTTTTCTTGGAATTCAATTCGGGTTTGCTCTACAGAATGCAAATGTGAGTCGAATTTTTGAAACTCTCGGAGCAAAAATTGAAGATATACCAATTCTTTGGATTGCAGCTCCTGTAACAGGCTTACTCATTCAACCAATAATAGGACATTACAGCGATAAAACTTGGTCTCGATGGGGGCGCCGCCGTCCATATTTTTTAGTAGGAGCCATTTTAGCATCTTTAGCTTTGTTTGTTATGCCAAACTCACCCGCATTGTGGATAGCTGCAGGTATGTTATGGATTATGGATGCATGTATTAATATCTCAATGGAGCCTTTTCGTGCATTTGTTGGAGATATGTTGCCTTCTGAACAAAGAACAAAGGGCTTTGCTATGCAAAGTTTCTTTATAGGAACTGGTGCTATTGTTGCTTCCTTTTTGCCTTATATTTTGACTAATTGGTTTAATATTGCAAATGAAGCACCAAAAGGAATTATTCCAGATTCTGTAAAATATTCTTTTTATCTTGGCGGTGCTGTGTTTATTCTTGCTGTTTTATGGACGGTAATAAGAACTAAAGAATACTCTCCCGAGCAACTAAAAGAATTTGCAGAAGAAGAAGAAATTAGTAAAGATAAACATCTCGCAGAAGAACTGAATTCTAATTATGAATCAAAAAAACAATTAAAAACAGGTTTAATAGCAACAATTGTAGGATTGATAATTACGGTGGTTCTTTATTTTATAAATGTTGAAGCAGAAGTATATATTTTTTCTATCGGCATAACAGTATATGGTTTAATTCAGTTAATTTCATTTTTGTTTTTAAGAAAAACAAAAATGAATGGACTTACTGAAATAATGACTGATTTTAATAATATTCCAAAAACTATGAAACAGTTGGCTTTTGTTCAATTTTTTTCATGGTTTGCTTTGTTTGCCATGTGGATTTATACCACTGCCGGAGTTACTGAACATATTTACCACACAACAGATGCAACTTCTGCATTGTATAACGAAGGTGCAAATTGGGTTGGTGTAGCTTTTGGTATTTATAATGGTTTTGCTGCAGCTTTTGCATTTTTACTTGTTTATATGGCAAAGAAAACGAATAGAAAAATTACTCATTCAATATCATTATTAGTTGGTGGTTTAAGTTTGGCATCAATTTACCTTATTAATGATCCTTCGTGGTTACTTCTTCCTTTTGTTGGTATAGGAATGGCTTGGGCAAGTATTTTGGCAATGCCTTATGCAATTCTCACAGGAGCTCTTCCTCATAATAAGATGGGTGTCTTTATGGGGATATTTAATTTTTTTATTGTAATACCACAAATATTAGCAGCTAGTTTGCTTGGGTTTATAACTAAAACAGTTTTCCATGAACATGCAATATACGCTTTAATTTTAGGAGGAATTTCTATGCTTATTGCTGCAGTATTAGTCTTGTTTGTTGAAGATAAAAATTAAATATGTAATGTTGCATTATAAAATTCACAGTATACTGCAATAGTTTTTTGATGTTAATTATTAATCATCTAATTAGTAATTTTATTTAGATGATTATGAAAAATAAAAAGAAATTAAAAATGACTGAAATTGAAGCTTGTATATTCGATTTAGACGGAGTGATTGTTGATACTGCTAAATATCATTATCTGGCTTGGAAGCGACTTGCTAAAGAATTAGATTTTGATTTTTCTAAAAATGACAACGAGCAACTAAAAGGCGTTAGTCGTATGACATCCTTAGATAATTTGCTTGGAATTGGAAAATTATCTTTTTCGCAAGAAGAAAAGCTGAAATTAGCAGAAAAAAAAAATTTTTGGTATGTTGAATATATAACAAAAATGACACCCGAAGAGATACTTCCGGGAGTAATTGAGTTTATAAATACTCTTCGTGAAAACAAAATTAAAATTGCTCTTGCATCTGCAAGTAAAAATGCCGTTAAAATATTAAATCAAATAAATATGATGAATTATTTTGACGTAATTATTGATGGCACTAAAGTTAAAGAGGCAAAACCAAATCCAGAAGTGTTTTTAAAAAGTGCTGAGGAATTAGGAATCGAACCAAAATATTGTGTCGTTTTTGAAGATGCTGTTGCAGGTATTCAAGCTGCTATTAATGCTCAAATGAATAATGTCGGTATTGGTACTTCTGATATTTTGACAAAGGCCGATTATGTGATGAATAGTTTTGAGAACTTTAATTTCGACCAATTAAGAAAATATTTTATAAAGTAATTAATTATGAAGCAATATTTAGTCCTTGACGAATGGAAAATAATTGAAAAAGGCTTTAAACCTGATTTACAAGAAAGGTCTGAGAGCATATTTAGTTTGGGAAATGGAAGAATGGGGCAACGTGCTAATTTTGAAGAAAAATACAGTGGCTCATCTTTACAAGGAAATTATGTTGCAGGCATTTATTACCCTGATAAAACAAAAGTAGGTTGGTGGAAAAATGGTTATCCTGAGTATTTTGCTAAAGTTTTGAATTCAACCAATTGGAATGGTATTAATGTGTTAATTGACGATGAAGAGTTAGATCTTTATAAATGCAAAGTAAGTCAGTTTTCAAGAATTTTAAACATGAAAGAAGGTTTTCTTGAAAGAGAATTTGTTGCTGAATTGAAAAATGGGAAAAAAATTAAAGTTAACTCGAAACGATTTATTAGCATTGTAGATACTGAAATTGCTGCTATTCGTTATTCTGTAACCCCAATTAATTTTGATGGAGATATTTCGTTTAAACCATATGTTGATGCAGATGTAGAGAATCAAGATGCTAATTATGAAGAGAAATTTTGGGCGGAAAATGAAAAAAGAGTCAATAATGACAAGGCTTTTTTAAATGTTAGAACTAAAAAATTAGATTTTCATTTATGCACAGGTATAGCATATAAGATATTTCAAGATGATAAGAGAGTAAATGTTGATGCAAAGATTGTTGAAAAAGACAAATATATTTCTTTTAATTTTTCTGTTAATTCCAAAAAAAATATTGAAACAGTTGTATATAAGTATGTTGCTAATCTTTCATCAGAAAATCATGAAAAAAATATATTAACATCAGAGACCGAAAAAGTTTTAGATAAAGCAATAAATAAATCTTTTTCTAATTTATTTGAAGAACAAAAAGACGCTTGGGCTGAAAAGTGGAAAGTGTGTGATATTCAAATAAAAGGAGACATTGCAGCACAGCAGGGAATAAGATTTAACATTTTTCAATTAAATCAGACATATACGGGTGAAGATGAACGATTGAATATTGGACCTAAAGGGTTTACCGGCGAAAAATATGGAGGAAGCACATATTGGGATACTGAAGCTTTTTGCCTACCTTTTTATTTAAGCACAGCAGAATCTCATGTGGCTAAAAATCTCTTACTTTATAGATATAAGCAATTAGGAAAGGCTATTGAAAATGCTCAAAAATTAGGTTTTGATAATGGTGCTGCTTTATTTCCAATGGTAACTATGAATGGGGAAGAGTGTCATAATGAGTGGGAAATTACTTTCGAAGAAATTCACAGAAACGGGGCAATTGCTTATGCAATATATAACTATGTCAATTATACAGGAGATAAAGAATATCTTGTTAAATACGGCTTAGAAGTGCTAATTGCTATTGCTCGATTTTGGAGTCAACGTATAACATATTCTCAAGAAAAAAATATGTATGTAATGCTTGGTGTTACAGGTCCAAATGAGTATGAAAACAATGTTAATAACAATTGGTATACAAATATAATTGCATGTTGGTCAATGAAATATGCATTAGAATCTGCTCTGTTTGTAAGCAATAATTTTTTTGAAGATTATCAAAGAATAGTCAAAAATAATAATTTTGATGATGAGTTAGAAATATCTAAATGGAAAGAGATTTGTAACAACATGTATTTTCCTTATGATGAGAAAAAAGGCATCTTTTTGCAACAAGAGGGATATCTTGATAAGGAACAAATTTTAGTAAAAGATTTAGATAAATCTAATTTGCCAATTAATCAAAATTGGTCATGGGATAGAATTTTACGTTCATGTTTTATTAAGCAGGCAGATGTTTTACAGGGTTTGTACAGCTTTGAGCAAAATTATAATTTAGAAACCATTAAAAGAAATTTTGATTTTTATGAACAAAGAACTGTTCATGAATCATCTCTTTCGCCATGTGTTCATTCAATTATTGCTTCAAAAATTGGGGATAATAAAAAAGCTTATGAGCTTTATCTAAGAACTTCACGGCTCGATTTGGATGATTATAATGATGAGGTTGCTGAAGGGTGTCATATTACAAGCATGGCAGGAACATGGTTAGCTATTGTTCAAGGATTTGGTGGTATGCGTGTGAAAAATGGAGAGTTGAATTTTAATCCGACAATTCCAAAACAGTGGGATTCTTATTCGTTTAACATTAATTTTAGAGGTTATTTATTAAATATAGAAGTATTAAAACAACAAATAGTTCTTACAAATAATAGCATTAAATCAATTGAGATTAATGTTTTTGGAACTAAATATAAAATCCAACAAGGGAAATCAATATTTATTAATCATTAATTAATTCGTGGTGAGTTTTATGACAAGTATTAAAAAAGGGCAGTAATTTTTTACAGCCCTTTTTCTATATTATAAAATTGCATCAAGTTTCGACGCCAATACATTTTTTGGCACAGCTCCAACTTGCTTGTCAGCAATCTCTCCGTTTTTAATAAATAAGATTGTTGGAATATTTCTTATTCCGTATTTTAACGAGATGTTTGGATTACTATCAACATCAACTTTGCCAATAATTGCTTTACCTTTATAATCTTCAGCTAATTCTTCAACAATAGGACCTACCATTCTGCATGGTCCACACCACTCTGCCCAAAAATCAAGAACAACAGGTTTGTCCGATTTTAAAATCATTTCGTCAAAATTTGAATCTGTTATTTCTATTGCCATAATATTATTTTTTAGGTTTATAAATGAATGTAAATATATTAATACAAAAATAATTAATTTAATTTGAATTCTATGTTTTGATTCTCTTTTAAATATTTAAGAAATTCATTGTTTAAATTTATTTTTTTATTTCTTGAAAACATTTGTATCCAAGTCTTGTCAAGGGGGTTGTATATTAAAAAGTTTAAAATTACATTTCCTTTGTTTTTTTCTGCTAAATCAAGCATTTCATTTATAAGATTATTAGATAAATCAGATATCTTAATTTTTAATGAAATACTTTTAAGCATTTGTTCTTTCATGTCAGCTAGCATATCAATACTTTTAATTTTAAATTCAAGGTCTTCATTTCCCCACTTCCTTTTTTGAACTATTCCTTTAACAAATAATGAATAACCAAGTGTGAAGAATTGTTTGAAATTTAAATAATCTTTAGAAAACATCATTATAGTGTAAGAATCGGTGTAGTCTGCTATTGTTATTGCACCATAAGGCTTACCTGTTTTCGTTGTCGAGTGTCTTACATCTGTAACTATACCAGCAATAGATATTTCTTTTCCTGCGAGTTTAGAAATGTCAACTAAATCAGACAGATTGTGATTGCAAAAATTATTAATTTCAAATTTAAAATCATCAAGTGGGTGAGCTGTTAAATATATGCCTATATATTCTTTTTCTTTATTCAGTTTGTCAAGTTTTTTCCACTCGGCTGAAACTGGAATTTGAGGATGGCTTACATCATTATGACCCGTTCCATCAAAAAGTGATTGTTGAGTACTGTTTTTTTCGTTTTTTACACAATTACCATATTTAATTAATGTTTCAATAAAAGAAGTATCTTTATTGTCTGTTGCAAAGTATTGTTCGCGTTTGAGTTCTGAAAAAGAATCTAATGCACCCGAGAAAGCTAAAGCCTCAAGTGTCTTTTTACTAACACAATGTAAATCTACTCTTTCAGCAAAATTAAAAATGTTTTGAAAATCACCTTCATTATTTCTTTCTTTGATAATATTTTTAACGGCACCTTTGCCAACTCCTTTAACAGCTCCTATTCCAAAACGAATATTGCCTTTTTTGTTAACAGTGAATTTAAAGTAACTTTCATTTACATCTGGAGGAAGAACGTCTAATCCCATCCTTTTGCATTCATCCATGTAAATAGTAATTTTTTTAATATCAGTAATATTTCTACTTAGTACAGCAGCCATATATTCAGCAGCGTAGTTGGCTTTGAGATAGGCTGTTTGATAAGCAATGTAGGCATAACAAGTTGAGTGTGATTTGTTAAAGGCATATTGTGCAAAAGATTCCCAGTCTTTCCATATTTTATCAGTAATTTTATTTTCAAAACCATTGTTTTTGCAACCTTCATCGAACTTAACTTTAAGCTCGTCCATCATCGTTTTTTTCTTTTTACCCATTGCTTTACGCAAAGAATCTGCTTGCCCACGTGTAAAGCCGGCAAGTTTTCGAGAAAGTAACATAACCTGCTCCTGATATACTGTTATGCCGTAAGTATCTTTAAGATATTCTTCCATCTCAGGAAGATTATAATCAATTTTTTCTTTACCGAGTTTTCTATTTATAAAACTTGGAATGTATTCCATTGGACCCGGACGATAAAGAGCATTCATGGCAATTAAATCTTCAAACTTATTAGGCTTAAGATTGCGCAAATGCTTTTTCATCCCTGGTGATTCAAATTGGAATGTCCCCGTGGTGTTACCGCTACTGTAAAGATCAAAAGTTGGTTTGTCATCAAGACTAATATTGTCAATATCAACATCAAGGTTTCTTGATAATTTTATGTTTTCAATCGCATCTTTTATTATTGATAATGTTTTTAATCCCAAGAAATCCATCTTAAGCATACCAACTGGCTCAACAAAACGACCGTCATACTGAGTAACCAATAAATCAGAATCTTTAAGTGTACACATAGGTATGTGCTCAATTAAGTCGTCTTTACCAATAATAATACCACAAGCATGTGTGCCTGTGTGTCTTATTGAACCTTCGAGTTCTTCAGCATATTTTAAAGTAGATGCAATAAGTTCGTTGTCTGATTTTTTTGCTTTTTCTAATTCGGGAACTTCTTTATATGCTTTTTTTAATGTAATTTTAGGAGTGTCGGGCACTAATTTTGCTAACTTGTCTGATTCTGATAAAGGTAGTTTTTGAACTCTAGCAACATCACGAATAGCCATTTTTGCAGCCATCGTACCAAATGTTATTATGTGAGAAACACGTTTGTATCCATATTTATTAACCACCCATTTTAAAATTTTTTCTCTACCATCATCATCAAAATCAATATCAATATCAGGCATTGATATTCGGTCGGGGTTTAGAAAACGTTCAAAAAGTAGGTCGTATTTGAGTGGGTCTATTTGTGTAATTTTTGTGCAATAAGCAACTACAGAACCAGCAGCAGAGCCCCTTCCTGGACCCACTACTACGTCGAGTTCGCGTGCTGCACGAATAAAATCCCAAACAATAAGAAAGTAACCAGGGAAGCCCATTCTTTTAATAGTAGAAAGCTCAAAGTCGATTCTTTCTTTAATCTCTTCTGTTATCTCAGGATATCTTTCTTTTGCACCTTCGTATGTTAAGTGCTCTAAATAAACGTCTTCATTATCAAACCCTTCAGGTAAAGGAAAATCAGGCATTATTGGTTTGTAATTAAGCTCGTAAACTTCAACTTTATCAACAATTTCTTGTGTGTTTGATAATGCCTCAGGTACATCCGAAAAAATTTCTGCCATTTGCTCAGGACTTTTAAGATATTCTTGTTTTGTATATCTCATCCGTGTCGGATCATCAAAGTCTTGTCCTGTGTTTAAGCAAATAAGCCTGTCGTGAGCTTCAGCATCTTCTGCTTTAATAAAATGGCAATCGTTTGTGGCAATTATTTTAACATTGTGTTTTTTAGCTAATTCAATAATTGTTTTATTTACAATAACCTGCTTGTCGTATATATCTTTGTTTTTGTCAATATTATCGCTTTTGTGCAACATTAATTCAAGATAATAATCTTCTCCAAATAGATTCTTAAACCATTCAATTGTTTTAGAGGCATCATCAATTCTGTTGTCCATTATTAGCTGAGGTATCTCACCACCAAGACAAGCCGAAGATACAATTAAACCTTCGTGATATTTTTCTAATAATTCTTTGTCTATTCGAGGTTTATAATAAAATCCTTCGGTGTAAGCAAAAGACGAAAGTTTTATTAAGTTTTTATATCCCTTGATATTTTTTGCTATAATTATTAAATGTTCTCCAGACCTATCCTTTTTTGTTTTTTGCTCTGTTCTGCTATTTCTGGCAACATAAGTTTCAATTCCTAATAATGGTTTTATTTTTTGTTTTAAAGCTTCGTCGTAAAATTCTTTAACACCAAACATATTTCCATGGTCGGTAATGGCTAATGCATCCATTCCCAATTCTTTGGTTCTTGCTATTAATTTGGGGATATTTGATGCTCCGTCTAAAATTGAATATTGAGTGTGAACATGAATGTGCGTGAATTTTGACATTTGCTAAAAAATTGTTAATGAGGTAAATATATTAAAAAGCTAAATAATAAATTGTTTTGTAAATTTACAAAATCAATAAAAGAAATATCGTTTTGTTAATAAGTATTTAATATCTTTTTTTTAAGAGAAGAGAGGCTTTTTTTGAAAGATACTATTTGTTCTGTTGAAAACTTATTGTCAAATTATTTTATTGTAAGTAAGGCAGTTGAAAATAATTTGTAAATATATAATGAGAGATAAGTTTTAAAAAAATACACTAATAAATTGTTTTATATAATGAAAGATTGTTTTATCTTTGCAAAAATTTAAATAATATTAATATGCCTGTAAAAATTAGATTACAAAGACAAGGAAGAAAGAAAAAGCCGTTCTATCACATTGTGATAGCGGATAGCAGGGCGCCACGAGATGGTAAGTACATTGAAAGATTAGGTATTTATAATCCGAATACAAATCCTGCTACTATTGAAATAAATTTTGATAGGGCATTGTCGTGGCTACAAAAAGGAGCTCAACCAACAGATACATGTAGAGCTATTTTATCTTATAATGGAGTTCTTTACAAAAACCATTTATTAAATGGTGTAAGAAAAGGAGCTTTTGACGAAGCAACAGCTGAAGTTAAGTTTAATGAGTGGAAGACGCAAAAAGACGCTAAAATTTTAACAAACAATGAAGAATTAGCGACTAAAAAACAAGAAAAAGCTAAAAAACGTCTTGATGCTGAGATTAAAATTAACGAAGAAAGAGCACAGGAAATTGCTAAGAGAAATTCTGAATTAGTTGCTGAAGTTGAAGCAAAAGCTAAAGAAGAAGAGGATGCTAAAGCTGAAGCTAATAAAAAAGTTGAGGTAAAACCAGAAGTTGAACCAAAAGCTGAACCAAAAGCTGAGGTAAAAACAGAAGAGTCTGTTAAAAAAGATTCTAAAGAGGAACCTAAAACAGAAGTTTAATTTATAGAATGACGTTAAGTGATTATTATTTAATTGGAAGTATTGTCAAAACCCATGGAAATCATGGCGAATTGGTTTTAAAATTTGATAATAATTTATTTTTTGGTACAAAGAAGGAATTGGTTTTCATTGAAATTAATGGAGAACTAATTCCTTTTTTTATACATGAATATATTCAACGGACAAGTACAACCGCTATTGTTAAGTTTGATTATATTGATGACCTAGTAAAGGCTGGAGAATTTGTAGATTGTTCTATTTATTTTCCAAAGAAAGATCTTGCCTTATCCACACAAAATACTGAAGAGAATCAAATTATTGGATTTGACGTTATTGATAAACATTTTGGAGAAGTGGGTAAAATTAACGATGTAGTTAATATTAAGAATAATCCTCTTTTAGTTATATTAAGACAAGAAAAAGAAATATTATTTCCTTTCAATGAAAAATTTATTGAAGAAGTAGATAATGTAAAAAAATTAGTTAAGGTTGATATGCCCGAAGGTTTAATTGATTTATATTTATGACTAATTTTTTTCGTCAAGCTCTTCGTAAACAGAATTTCTACTTATAAATTCAGGAACAATTTTTTTCATTAATTTTACAACTTCCATATTATTTTGTGTTTCGACATAGCCAAGTAAATCATTAATTTTTAGAGAAATTTCATCGTGATCACATCCGTGATTTTTTGCAATCATTATTTGTGAGTTATAAGTAGGAATTGTATTCTCTTTAGTGTTTAATAATTCTTCGTATAGTTTTTCTCCCGGACGAAGTCCTGTGAATATTATTTTTATATCTTTATCTAGAGTTAATCCCGAAAATTGAACCATTCTTTTTGCTAAATCAAGAATTTTCACTGATTTTCCCATATCGAAAATAAAAATTTCACCACCTTTACCCATAGTACTAGCTTCAAGCACTAACTGGCATGCTTCTGGAATGGTCATGAAATATCGTGTTACTTCTGGATGAGTTACTGTTATTGGGCCTCCCATCTCAATTTGTCTTCTAAAACGTGGAATTACAGAACCATTTGATCCAAGCACGTTGCCGAATCGGGTAGTTATAAAACTTGTTTTGTGAAATTTGTTAGATGATTGTACGTAAATTTCTGCAATACGTTTTGAAGCTCCCATAACATTTGTTGGATTTACTGCTTTATCAGTTGAAATCATTACAAATGTTTTAACGTTGTTTTTTACTGAAAAATCTGCAATGATTTTTGTTCCTAGTATGTTTGTGTGAATAGCCTCGGTTGGGTTGTTTTCCATCATTGGAACATGCTTATATGCTGCTGCATGATAAACAATTGTTGGGTTAAAAGTAGTAAAAATATTATTCACTCTTTCTACATTAGTAATATCTCCAATAACAATATCAACCTTAGTAAATTCATATTTCTCTCTAATTTCAAGCTCAATGTCGTAGAGAGGAGACTCAGCTTGGTCAAAAAGTATTATTCTTTTGGGATTATATTTAATTAATTGTCTTACAATTTCACTACCGATTGAACCCGCAGCACCAGTTACCAATATAATTTCGTTATCGGTTTGTTCTTTTATTTTTGCTTTGTCAAGTTTTATTGTGTCTCGTCCTAATAAATCTTCAACCTTAATTTTTTTAATTTGTTTAAAACTTAATTCTCCATTAATCCAGTTGCTTATTTCAGGTACTGCAAGAATTTTAATGTCTTTTTTTAAACAAATGTCAATAATGTTGTTTTTTATTTTTTTATCGGGAATGCTTTTTGCAAGAATAAAATTAGATACTAAATTATTTTCTAATAGATAGTTTAGTTTTGAATATGGGTAAATTGAAACACCTTCAAGCTTTTTCTTAGCGTTGCGTTTTGTATTATCAACAAATGCTATAACATTGTATTTTGTTCCGGTATCTCTTTCTAAAGTTTGTTTTGTAATCATACCAAATTCATCTGCCCCCCAAATAATAACATTTTTATTAATTCGTTTAGGGTTAATAATTGCAGAATAAATTGTTTTTATAATTAAGCGTAAAACTGTCATTAAAAAAACGGTAGTAATAAAATCAATTATTATTATTGAAATAGGTATAACAAAGGCTTTTGTAATAAAGTAGTAACTAATAAAATTACTCAATAGAAAAAATATGCTACCGTATAAAATTACGAAAAAAATGCGTTGAGCATCTTTTAATCCTGTAAAACGGATAATTCCAGAATATGTACGTCCGCAAAAAAAACTTATTACTCTAACAGAAAGGGCAAAAGGAATAATAAAAGATAATTTGGCAAAATCTGCTTCGGGAATAGTAAAATTAAAACGAAGTAAGTATGCTATAGTTATTGAAAGTGAAGAAATGGAAACATCAATAAGAAAAATAATCCAACGAGGAGTATATTTTTTTTCAAAAATCATAATTTGTGCTTTTATTTAATGCAAAAATATAAATTTATAATGATATATATTAGGGAATGAGAATAAATTATTAAATGATTTGAAAAAAAAATATTTAATAAAAAAAGGCTGTCTATCAAGATAAACAGCCTCAAATAAACTTAATAAGTTTTTTTTACTTAGCTAAATGAATTGCTTCAATAGGACATACTTCTGCACAAGAACCACATTCTGTACATAGTTCAGGATCAATTTTATAAATATCACCTTCTGAAATTGCCTCTACAGGGCATTCACTTATGCATGTTCCACATGCAACACAATCGTCAGAAATTTGATAAGCCATATTTTTATTTTTTAATTTATTAATTTAATGCAAAGTTAATTTACATATTTTAAAAAAAAAGCAAAAGCTTTATTATTTTTATTTTATTTTTATTTTAGAATACCAATAATTGTTTGCGAACCTTTAACTTTTTGTTTGAGTTTAACGATTATTTTTGTATCAAGAGGCAAAAACATATCAACTCGTGAGCCAAATTTAATAAATCCTAATTCATAACCTTGTTTGCATACTTCATCTTTATTTACGTAAGAAACAACTCTTCTGGCAACAGCACCAGCTATTTGTCTTACTAAAATTTTTATACCATCATCCATTTTTATTACTGTTGTTATGTTTTCGTTGTCGGTTGATGATTTTGGAAGAAAAGCTGCAACATGTCTTCCATTGTGATGTTTATGATAACAAACAGAACCACTAACAGGAAGCCAATTAATGTGTATGTTCCATATTGACATAAATACAGACACTTTTAGCATTTTTTGGTTGAGATATTCATTCTCTGTAGTTTCTTCAACTGCAACAATTTCTCCATCGGCAGGAGATAAAACATGTTTTTCGTTTATGTTTGCAATTCTATTTGGTTTTCTGAAGAAAATAAAAATAAAGGAATAAAGAATAAAGGAAATTGAAAAAAATAGTTTGTAAAATAAAGGATTCGCTTTGCAAAAAAAATATACCCCTAAATTAAGTGTTAATAATATAAAAAACACAACGATTAAAAGTCGATGGCCAGTTTTGTGTATTGTCATATAAATTAGTTTTTTTACAAAAATAAAAAAATTAATTAATTAATTGCATATATGTGAAAATAATTGGTGCAGATAATAAGACACTATCAATTCTATCTAAGATTCCTCCATGCCCTGGGATTATTTTTCCTGAATCTTTAATATGGATACTTCTTTTGAATAAAGATTCAACTAAATCTCCAAATGTCCCCATAACGATTATAATAAGAGACATAATAATCCAGTGGATTAAGGGTAGTTCAATAAAAAAAGTTGAAATAATATAAGATGTCGTTAATGATGTTATTGCTCCTCCAAAGAAACCTTCCCATGTCTTTTTTGGAGATATGCGAGGGAAAAATTTGTGTTTGCCTAGACTAGCACCAAAAATGTAAGCTCCTGTATCGGTAGCCCATAACAAAATAAAAAATCCAAGTAAAATATTTGGATTGTAATTTAAAGTAGGGTAGGGATAAAAAACAAAAAAATTAAACGCTGATAATGGTATTGCAATATAAAAAATCCCGAGTAAAGTATATGCAATGTTTGAAAAAGGTTTTCTGTTTTTCCGATATAATTCATTTATGAAAACGAAAAAAAATAATGGTAATAATATTATATAAATTTTATAGCCAACAATTTTTTGTGCAAATAAGTAGTTGGCTATAAAAAATAATGTGCCAATAAAAATGCCGTAATTTTTTTGAGAACGAATTCTTTCTTTGATTGAAATACGATAAAATTCATGCATGCTCAATACCAGAAGAGTCAATGATAATAGTAAGAATGTTATTTTTCCGGCTGAAATACAACCAACAACAACTAACACAAAAATAATCCCCGTGATGCTTCGTTTAATAAAGTTGTTCAATTTTGTAATTTTTTTATTAGAAATTTGGCTTTAATAACATTCTCTGCTTTTACATATATTTCAATATCGCCTAATGTAACGTATGCCGAATCTTGTTTGTTAAAAATAACAGCTTGCATATCATTATCAGCTAATACATCTTTAATTATTTCAGCCAAATAAATTTGATTAGTAGTAAATATATTCACCCAGTTTTTTTCCAAAATATTATTTTTTATTAAAGGAACAAACTATTTTAACTGAAAAATTATTTGTGTCAATTTTTTTTTGTTGTGTCTACTAGTTCAGAAGTTTTATTTCCAAAATTTCTTTTACCAAATATCTCTTCAAGATTTTCACTAAAGATTACTTCCTTTTCTAATAATAATTCGGCTAATTTTTTTAAACCGTCTTTATTTTTTGTTAAAACATCATACGCTCTTTTGTATTGTTTTTCAATTATCAAATTTGCCTCTTTGTCAATAAGTTCTGCGGTTTTTTCGCTATAAGGTTTTGAAAATGAGTAGTCTGACTGTCCCGAAGAATCGTAGAAGCTCAAATTGCCTATTTTTTTACTCATTCCATAATATGAAATCATGGCATAAGCTTGTTTTGTAATTTTTTCTAAATCATTTAAAGCTCCGGTTGAAATTTTTCCAAAAGTAATTTCTTCAGACACCCTTCCTCCAAGTGCAGCACACATCTCGTCAAGTATTTGTTCTGTAGTTGTTATTTGACGTTCTTCAGGTAAATACCAAGCAGCTCCTAAGGCAGCTCCACGAGGTATAATTGTAACTTTTACAAGAGGGTTTGCATGTTCGAGTAACCAGCTTATTGTAGCATGCCCCGCTTCGTGATAGGCTATGGTTTTTTTCTCATCAGGTGAAATTATTTTATTTTTTTTCTCCAACCCACCAATTATTCTATCCACAGCATCAAGAAAGTCTTGGCGACCAACTATTTTTTTATCTTGTCTTGCTGCAATAAGGGCTGCTTCATTACAAACATTTGCTATGTCTGCACCTGAAAAGCCTGGAGTTTGTTTAGAGAGAAAATTAACATTAACATCTGGTGATATTTTTTTTAATGGGCGTAAATGAACCTTAAAGATTTCTTTACGTTCGTTTAAGTCGGGTAATTCAACGTGTATTTGGCGGTCAAAACGTCCAGCACGAAGTAGTGCTTTGTCTAACACATCAGCCCTGTTTGTCGCTGCTAGGATTATTACACCACCATTAGTGTCAAAGCCATCCATTTCAGTGAGAAGTTGATTCAGGGTGTTTTCTCTTTCATCGTTAGCTCCCATATTTGGATTTTTTCCACGAGCTCTACCAATTGCATCAATCTCATCAATAAAAATTATACAAGGAGCTTTTGATTTGGCTTGTTTAAATAAATCACGAACTCGTGAAGCACCAACTCCAACAAACATTTCAACAAAATCAGAGCCTGACATTGAGAAAAAAGGCACGTGAGCTTCACCTGCAACGGCTCTTGCTAAAAGTGTTTTTCCTGTTCCTGGAGGTCCTATTAGTAATGCTCCTTTTGGTATTTTACCTCCTAAATTTGTGTATTTATCTGGGGTTTTTAAAAAATCAACTATTTCTTTTATCTCAACTTTAGCTTCGGCTAATCCTGCAACATCTTTAAAATCAATTTTCACTTCAACATCATCGCCATTAAACATTTTCGCTTTTGATTTTCCTATGTTGAAAATTTGTCCTCCTGCATTGTTTGTCCCCCCCATTTTTTTTAATATAAATATCCAAATAGCTATTAAAATAATAATCGGGAACAGCCAGCTCAAAATATTTCCAAGATGGTCTTTTCTTTTTTCATAATTTACATTAATTTTTTCATTTTCAGGAAAACTATTTTGTGCTTTTTCTAATTGCTCCGAAAAATAATCAACAGAACCTATGGTGAAAAAATAATGAGGCCCTCCTTTAGATGGTGAGCTTAAATTTGATTTAAAAAGTTCTTCATATCGACCAGAGTTTAATCTGTCTTTTTTGATGTAAACTTCAACTTTTTCTTTATTTATTACTGCAACTTTTTCAACATCATGATTAGAAAGCATCTTGCTCCTAAAATCATGCCAGTTTGTCTGCATTGGATTCGAACCAAAGTTTAAAAATTGGAAAGCCAGTAGAGCAACAGCCAATATTCCATATACCCAATAAATATTTATTTTTGGTTTAATGGGTTTCGTGGGTTTGCTATTTTCGGGAATTGGATTATTCATTTTTTTATTTTAAATAAATATGTATAATAGTCTATTCAACGTCTTGAATTGTTTGGATCTTGGCATCTGCCCATAAATCTTCTAAATTGTAAAATTTTCTATCTTCTTTTTGAAAAACGTGAACAATCACCGAACCGTAATCTAATAATACCCATTGAGAGTTTTCTTTTCCCTCTTTGTGAATGGGCTTTTCATCAAGTTCTTTTTTGACAAAATATTCTACAGAATCGGCTATTGCACCCACTTGTGTATTCGAATCTCCATGACAAATGATGAAATTGTCTGCAATTGATTGTTCGAGTTTTGTAATATCAAGGTTTACAATGTTTTTTCCTTTTTTTTCTTGAATGCCTTTAATAATATTGTCTACTAATTGTTTTGTTAACATTTATTTCGTTTTGAGTGGAAAATTTTTACAAATTTAAGTAATTTTAATTACAATCTAAATTGTATCGTTTATATGTTTTTACAAAAAGCGTGCAATTTTTTTTTAAAATATAAAATGCACTTATATTTGTGGTTCCAAATTTACGAGAAATATGCTTTAAAAAGAATATTTATCATAAATTGCGTATTTTTATATAGATAAATATTACTCATATTTGCAATAAGTTTAAAAAAATATTAATAATGACGAAATTTATTTTAATTTTATTTTTTGTGTTTTTAACAAATAGTTTGTTAGCACAATTTTCTGTTAAAGGAGAATTTAGACCAAGAGGAGAAGTACGCGATGGTTATACTCAATTGCCGGATTCTTCGAAAGACCCGTCTGTGTTTGTAAGTCAACGAAGTAGGCTGACTTTTGATTATAGTAATAGTAAATATATTACTCGTTTTTCTATACAAGATATTAGAGTTTGGGGAGACGAAACTTTATATAATTCAACTTTGATAAAAGGAGATAATGCAAGTGTTGATGTGCATGAAGCATGGGTTGAGTTGTTTTTAAACGAAAAATCAACTTTAAAAATTGGCCGTCAAGAATTGACGTATGATGACCAACGATTAATTTCTCGTCGTAATTGGGGGCAAACGGGTATATCATACGATGCTTTTATATATAAGTTCAATAATAATAATAATTTTGAATTCAATCTTGGTTTGTCTTTAAACAATAACAAAGAAAATAAGTTTGGGAATCTTTACACTCCTGATAAAATGAAAACATTAGATTTTATTTATTTGAAAAAGAAATTTAATGATAATTTAAATGTTTCCTTAATTAGTATAGCTTCTGGTTATGAAAAAGAGAATACTTCTGAAACGATTTATGTTCAAGGTAGTTATGGTACAAACATCGTTTATCAAAAAAACAATTTAAAAATTAAAGGTTCTGCTTATTATCAGAATGGAAAAAATAAAACGGGACAAGATGTAAGTGCTTATTTTTTTGGAATAAGTGATGATTATAAATTTAATAAAATTGTTCTTACAACAGGGCTTGACTTTTTGTCAGGTCAGGATGCTTCAAATACAGATTCTTCTTATATTAAAACCGACCACCTTTTTGATATTTTATATGGTTCAAGAACCAGTCATTATGGTAGTATGGGATATTTTTTAAATCTTGATCAATCAACGGGAAGCGGTGGTCTGTTTAATGTTTTTGCAAAAATAAAATATCAATTTTTCGAGAAAAACACAATCAATTTTAATTATCATTTGTTAATGTTGGCTAATAATGTTGCAGATAACACATATACCGGTTCGGGGTTTAAGAGTTTGAATAAAAATCTTGGCTCAGAATTCGATTTTGTTTTTACTCGCAAGTATAGGAAAGACATTAAATTTCAATTCGGATATTCATTTTTATTGGCAACTAATTCATTAAAAATTATTCAAAATGTTATTGATAAAGACTGTAGATTGCCCCAGTGGGCTTGGGTTATGTTAACAGTTTCTCCTGATATTTTTAAATCGAAAAAATAATTTTCTTGCAATATTTTTTATTAAAATTCCTTAGTTTGTAAAGTTATTAACTTATTTATTTTTAAAATGAAGGCAAAGTTTATAGGAAAAAGTTTAATCGAGTTAGATGCTGTTAGCTCAACAAATGAGTATGCTCTTGATTTAATAAAAAATGATATTGTTGCCGAAGGACTTATTGTTTTTGCAAAATATCAAACTTCGGGAAAAGGACAAAAAGATAATTTTTGGGAGAGTGAAAAATCAAAAAATTTATTGTTATCAATAATCCTTCACCCTAATTTTGTGAAAGTAGAAGAGCAGTTTTTAATTTCAAAAGCTGTTTCGCTGGCAGTTGCAGATTTTGTTAACACGAAAGTTGATAAGGTAAGCATAAAATGGCCGAATGACATTTATGTTGATGATAGAAAAATTTCAGGAATTTTAATAGAAAATACATTATCGGGTAACATTATTAGTAATACTATTGTAGGAATTGGTTTAAATATTAATCAAATAGATTTTATAAGTGATGCCCCAAATCCTGTTTCGTTAAAATTATTAACAGGTAAAACTTACATTCTCGACGATTGTATTAATCAATTGAGTTTTTTTATAGAGAAACGTTATAAAGAACTAAACAATGATTTTAATAAAACGAATTTTGATTATTTGAAAAGTTTATATCTCTTTAATTTTTTTAATTTGTATGAGGCCAAAGGTGAGAGGTTTGTGGCAAAAATTATTGATGTTGAAAATAACGGTGAATTGATTCTTGAAACAAGACAAAAAGAAATTAGAAAATATTTTTTTAAAGAAGTTTCTTTTCTGAATTTAAAATAAATTGAAACGAGTTTTAGTTTATTTTAAACACTCTTTAGAGAATTCTGTAATATAGTTTTTTGTTATTTAAAGAGTATTGAATTCTAAATTTAAAAAAATATTGAGAAAAATTTACTTCTTAAAACTTTCATGATTTATAAAATTCAGAAAATTTTAAGAAGCAATTATAATAGATTTATTGTTCTTTCTTTTTTAAAAATTCTTTTGCAAAAATTCCTATTAATAATAGAATTAATATTGATGAGCTTGCTATAGAAATATTATTTCCTATAACATATGATTTAGGTTCAAATTTAAATTCAATAGTATGTTTTCCCGCTGGAACTTTCATTGCACGCAAAACATAATTTGCTCTAAAATAGGGAGATAATTTCCCGTCAATAAATGCATCCCATCCTTTATCATAATATATTTCGGAAAAAACAGCCAGTTGCTCAACCTTCGAATTTGATGTGTATTTTAAGTAAGTTGGAGTGTATTTGTTTAAATTAATATTTGCTGTAGAATCTTTTTTGTAAGAAAAATTATCAATTTGTTTTTTAAATCGTTTGTCAACAATTAACTCATTTGCAGGGCTGAAATTTGATAATTCATTAATTTCAGAATCGGCATTCTCTACAATTTTGTATTTTTCAACAAACCATGCATTACCTAGCGTGTTCGGATTTTGTTGAACAGTAGCTTGATTGTTACCTTTTGCAGGAATAATAAAATATTTAGTGTTTAACATATTTAACACATCCATATTATTTTTGCTTATCTGATAATCAATAAGTTCTTGGTAGCGTTTCATTTTTGCCGCATGATAACCACCTATTGACTTGTGAAAATAAGCAGTGCTTGCGTCGTTAAAAGTATTTACGGCTAAATTAAATATTCTGTAATCGGTTGCGAAATTTAATGTTGTGAACTTTATATTATTGATTTCATCAATTGAAATTTTATTTTTGTTTTCTTTTTTAAATTCAGTAATCTTGTCATTTATCTGTTTCTGTATCTCTGGATTTTCATTTAATTCTGACTGCAAAATTTGCATATCGTATTGTTGAGGATGATATGGTGTGTTGGCTTCTTTTTTTGTTACAAAATTATTGTTATTAACGTATCTTTTATTAATAGGCCACATATCAATAATTATTAATACAGCGAATAAAACATAGGCCGTATTTTTGTTGATTTTTTTAAGATAAGTAGTAAGCAAAACAGTAGCAGAGAGTAGAATAAATATTAAAGATCGAAATGCATCGGTTTGTAATAATGATTTTCTGTCTGCATGCCAAGCATTAACTAACCATTCAGGATAACCTGATGCTACATATTGTGCATCACTACTTGCTTTGAAGTCGAAAAAAGCTCCAGGAAACAATGTGAAAAATAAAGTAATGCCACCCACAATGTAAAGTGAGTATTTAAATGCTTTCATAAAAGATTTTTTGTCAACTTTCCCATCAAAAATCTTTTTTAAACCTAGAAAAGCTAATAGTGGCATTGTAAATTCTGCAATAACAAGTATCATCGATACTGTTCTGAATTTGTTGTAGCCAGGAAAATAGTCGAGAAATAAACTCGACAGTGGCATGAAATTTTTACCCCATGCCAATAAAATAGATAATATGGTTGCCGATAAAAGCCACCATTTAGTTTTGCCTCTAAGAATAAATAAAGACAAAATAAAAAGGAAGAAAACAATGGCACCAATATAAACTGGACCTGAAGTAAAAGGTTGAGTTCCCCAATAACAAGGTTGTTGTTTAATAATATTTCTAGCATTAGGCACGTTGTTCTGTTTTAATATTTTATAGGTTTCTGAATTTGTGCCTAGAGCCCCGCCCGAAGCACCACCTTTAAAATTAGGAATTAAAAGCGTAAGTGTTTCATCAATTCCATAACTCCAAGAGGTCGCATAATCTTTGTCTAAGCCAGAAGTTTTGTTGTCTTTATTTGCAGTAAGTTCTGATTTGCCCCTGATTGAGTACTTGCTGTATTCGTAGGTTAACCAAATGTTGTTTATGTTACTCCCAATTGCTAGTATTGCAGCAATTATGAGAACTCCAAGAGTCTTGAAAAATTTTTTGAGAATTTTATTTTTATATGAATATACAAATTGGAAGATACCCAAGATTAAAATAATTAGTCCGGAGTAATATGTTATTTGTAAATGATTTACCAATAATTGCATGGCAAAAAAAATGGAAAATATTATACTCCCTAATAACATGTTTTTTTTAAAAGCATAATAGACACCTGCAATAATTACTGGCATATATCCTATTGCAATAATTTTAGTAGTATGTCCGGCATCAATTATAACAAAGAAATAGGAGGAAAATCCATAAGCTAAAGCACCAACAATGCTAAGCCAAGGGTTAACACCAAAAAGCAATAATGCTATATAAAAGCTAAGAAAATACATAAAAATAAAATTAGCTGGTCGTGCTCCATTATTAAAACTGAAAAAATAATGAATGTGTTTTATAAAACTTTTTGTAGTAGGGTTGGAGGTTAAGTAAGTTGGCATACCCCCAAACATACTGTTTGACCAAAGCACGTTTTCGCCGGTTTCTTTTTTGTAATCTCTCAGTTCTTTCGACATTCCGTAGTAATTGGTCATGTCAGATTGTCTAATTTTTTTTCCTTCTAATAAAGGGCTGAAATAAGTAAATGAAAGAATTAAAAAGAACACAATAGCTACTAAGTGAGGAATAATTTTTTTAAAAGAAATATTAGTCATGATTATTATAAGTTTAAAATAAATTATCTTTGCTTTTTGCAAACTTAATTTTTTTTATGCAATATTTGAATGTTTTTTTTTAAAATTTTATTTTTTTAAAGGTTATTTAGTTGGGTATAATTCAAAGACAAACAATAAAAGGTAGTATATATTCATACATTGGTGCACTTATAGGATTTGTTAATGTAGGAGTGCTATTACCGAAAATATTTTTAACAGAACAGGTTGGATTAACTAATTTGTTGCTTGCTATATCAATTATTTTAATTCAGTTTGCTGGACTTGGAGTTAATAGTGTAACTACACGACTTTTTCCTTATTTTAGAAATGAAAAAAACAATAATAATGGTTATTTGTTTATTTCTTTGATGGTAACATTAATAGGGTTTTGTTTAGCTTTATTGGCGTTTTTTATTTTTACTCCCTATATTATTGAGCAAAATGTAAATAAATCTCCTCTTTTTGTAAAATATATATACTATATAATCCCTTTAACTTTTTTTACACTTATTTTTAATGTTTTAGATAATTATAACAAAGTTTTGTATGATGCAGTTTTTGGTACATTCCTGAGAGATTTTGTTTGCCGAATATTGAATTTTGTGATTATACTGCTTTTTGCTTTTAATATTATTGATTTCGATAAATATGTATTTTTTTATGTATTAGTATATAGTTCGCCTGTTTTTTTTATTACTGCTTTACTTTTAAAAAGAAAGCAATTTAATTTAAAACCCAATTTGTCTTTTCTTACTCCTAAATTGAAAAAGATGATGATTAGTGTTGCTTTTTTTGGTTTGCTGACAGGCTTTAGTGCAATGGCAATAGTAAATATTGATAGGTATATGATAAATTCTATGATAGACCTTAGTGCAACAGGAATTTATTCAACAACATTTTTTTTTGGTACCTTAATATTAATACCAGCTAGGTCTTTACGGAAAGTGTCCTCTGCTATAATTGCTGATGCATGGAAAGATAATGACATAGAAACGATTAGTCAAGTTTATTTTAAAAGTACGATTAATCAACTGATAATTGGCTCGCTACTTTTTATTGGCATTTGGGCAAATATTAATAATGTGTTTCAAATTTTACCTGCAGAATATCAGTCTGGGAAATATGTGATTCTGTTTATTGGTATTTTAAATTTGTTAGATATGTCTTCTGGAGTTAGCGGTTCAATTATTTCAACTTCAAATAAGTATAAAGTTCTTGCATATTTATTGGTGGGTTTTCTTGTATTGGTAGTTGTTTCAAATTTTATTTTTATTCCAATATTTGGTATTGCAGGAGCAGCTCTTGCTTCATTAATTTCCAATTTTTTATTTATTCTTTCTAAGTATATATTTTTAGTTAAAAAATATAAAATGCAACCATATAATTATAAGCATTTGGTGATTGTTATTATTGCAGTTGTAAGTTATCTGCTTAGTTTATTTATTCCAGAAATTAATAATTTTTATTTTGATATAATTGTTAGAAGTTCTTTTATAACAATCATTTTTTTCATTTTAATATATTTTACAAAAGTGTCAGTTGAGATTAACCAAGTTGCAGAAAATGCTTTGAAAATTATTTTCAAAATAAAATAATTTATTATTGTTTTAATAAATTATTAAACAATAATAAATCTGATTTGTAAGTAATTTTTATGTTTGTCTCAGATCCTTCAACAATAAAAATTTTTTCATCTTTAAGATAATTTAAAACAACACTGCAATCGTCAGTTGTTTTGAAATTTGAGTCTTGCAAGGCTTTTTCATAAGCTATTTTTATTGTGTTGAGATTAAAAGCTTGAGGAGTTTGACTTATTCTAAGGTGTTTTCTATTTGGGATGTTTTTAATAAATCCATTTTTATCAAGTTCAAGTATCGTGTCTGTTGCAGGAATAGCAACATCAACCGCATTGTGCTTTTTAAGTGCATTAACAACATTTTCAATAATATTACATGTAATTAGTGGTCTTACAGCATCGTGAAAAATTAGGTTAATATTTTTGGAGTTTTTTTCCGTTTTATAGGCGTTAATTGCTGAAAGACTAGAGCCATTTCTATCTTTACCACCGGGCAATATTTTTTTCACTTTTGTGAATTTGTTATTTTCAATTATGTTTTCTATTTCCGAAAAATAATTTTTGTTAATAATTATTGCAATTTCGTCAATAGAATTAGTTTTTTGAAAAGTGTTTATTGTGTATTCTATTAGTGTTTTTCCGGCTATACTAATAAATTGTTTAGGTAATTTTGAACCAAGGCGTAAGCCTGAACCACCTGCTAATATAACAGCAATATTTTTTTTCATTGGGATGAAATTAAAATACAATGTTACAAAATTATTCAATTAGACGAGAATAAAATAATTTTGAATTTTGATAAAAAAAAGCCTTGCTAATTCTAACAAGGCTTAAATTATGTATATATTTTTTTATTTTAATGTTCTTTTTACTTCTTTTTCTTCATAAGCTTCAACAATATCGGCAACTTTAAGATCATTAAATTTATCAATATTAAGGCCACATTCGTAACCGGAAGAAACTTCTTTCACATCCTCTTTAAAGCGTTTAAGAGAACCAAGTTCGCCAGAATAAAGAACTATTCCGTCTCTAATAATTCTAATTTTTAGGTTACGTTTAATTTTACCTTCTTTAACTATACATCCTGCAATAGTACCAACTTTTGTGATTCTGAAAGTTTCTCTAATTTCAGCAGTACCAACAATCTCTTCTTTTATCTCTGGGGCAAGCATTCCCTCCATGGCATCTTTTAGCTCATTGATAGCATCATAAATAATAGAATAAAGACGAATTTCAATTTCTTCTTTTTCTGCTAATTTTCTAGCACCAATAGACGGTCTAACTTGAAAACCTATAATAATGGCTTCCGAAGCGGTAGCAAGAAGAACATCAGATTCTGATATTTGTCCAACTGCTTTATGAATTACATTTATCTGTATTTCTTCTGTGGATAGTTTAACTAAAGAATCAGATAATGCTTCAATAGAACCATCAACATCACCTTTAATAATTACGTTAAGTTCTTGGAAGTTCCCAATGGCAATACGTCTTCCAATTTCATCAAGAGTAATATGTTTTTGAGTTCTTAAGCTTTGTTCTCGTTGTAATTGTTCTCGTTTGTTTGCAATTTCTTTAGCTTCGTGGTCAGTGTTCATAATATTAAACGTGTCACCTGCTTGAGGTGCACCATTTAAACCAAGAATTAGAGCTGGAGACGAAGGTCCTGCTTCTTCAATTTTATTACCACGTTCGTTGTACATTGCTTTAACACGTCCCGTGTAACTACCGGCTAAAACTATATCTCCAAGCTTAAGAGTCCCCGATTTTATAAGAATAGTTGCAACATATCCTTTCCCTTTATCAAGAGCTGATTCAATAATTGTTCCTTGAGCTTTTTTATTAGGATTGGCCTTTAAATCAAGCATTTCAGATTCTAGTAGAATTTTTTCAAGTAATTCTTCTACATTTTTACCTTGCTTTGCTGAAATGTCTTGTGATTGAAATTTTCCACCCCAATCTTCAACTAAATAATTCATGCCGGCAAGTTGTTCTTTTATTTTTTCGGGATTTGCACCAGGTTTGTCTATTTTATTAATAGCAAAAACTATTGGCACTCCTGCTGCTGAAGCGTGATTTATTGCTTCAATTGTTTGAGGCATAATATTATCATCTGCAGCAATAATTATTATTGCAATATCAGTAATTTGAGCACCACGTGCACGCATCGCAGTAAATGCTTCGTGACCCGGAGTGTCAAGGAATGTTATTCGTTTGCCATTTTTTAATTGTACGTTATAGGCTCCAATATGTTGAGTAATACCGCCAGCTTCACCAGCAATTACATTGGCATGACGAATGTGATCTAATAATGATGTTTTTCCATGGTCTACATGTCCCATAACAGTTACAATTGGAGGCCTTGGAATTAAGTTTTTTTCGTCGTCTTTTTCAGCTTCATCTTCGCTTATGGCATTAACAACATCGGCACTAACGAAGTCAACTTTATAATGGAATTCATTAGCAACCAGTTCCATGGTTTCTGCATCTAATCGTTGATTAATTGAAACGAACAAGCCTAAATTCATACATGTTTGTATAACTTCATTAACAGGGGTGTCCATCATAGTTGCTAATTCGTTAACAGAAACGAATTCAGTAACTTTAAGAATGTTTTTTTGTTTTAGTACTTCCGCAGACCTTAATTGTTCTTTGTGGCTAACTGCATCTCTTTTTTCTCTTCGGTGTCTAGCTCCTTTTGATTTGCTTTTAGATGTTAATCTTGCAAGAGTTTCTTTAATTTGTTTTTGAACATCTTCTTCGCTAATTTCTTTTTTTATTATCGGTCTTCTTTTCTTAAATTGTTTTTTACCGATGTCTTTTTTTGCTTTATTTGATTGTGCCGATAAATTAACTTTATCTTTTTTTATTCTTTTTCGTTTTTTCTTTTTTTGATTAATCCTATCTTCATTAGATTTTTCTGAAGAGGATTTTTTAGGAGTTGGTAAATCAATTTTTCCTACAATAGTTGGTCCAGACAATTTTTTAATTTTTGACTGGTAAATTCTATCTTCAGATTTTCCTGTTGAAGGAGATCTTTCTCCAGTTTCAGCTGTTGCTTTTTCTCTTCTATCAGCTTCTTTTTGTTTTTTTGCTTCTGCTTTTTGTTTTTTCTCTTCTTCTCTTTCTTTTTTTGTTTTTTTTGTGGGTCGGGTTTTTTGATTAATAGAACTTAAATCAATTTTTCCTATAACTTTTATTTTGTTATCCTCAGCAACGGCTTCCTCTTTCTTTGGTATTATAGGTTTTTTTAGTTCTTTTTTTACGTCTTCTTTTATATCCTTTTTAGTTTCTTTTTCAACTTCTTTTTCAGGTTCTTTTTCAGCTTCTTTTTTAGGTTCTTCTTTAGCTTTTATCGGTGGTCTTTCCTTTTTTTCTTTTTCAGGTTCTTCTTTCTCTTTTATTGTTATGGTTTTTGGCTCTTCTTTTACTTCTTTTTTTATTTCTTTTTCAGGTTGCTTGGTAGTAGTCTTCTTTTCTTCCTCAAGATTTATTTTACCAACCACTTTGACTTTAACCTCTTCTTTTTCTTCTGCGTAAATTTCTGTATTTTTAACTTTAACAGAAACTTTTTCTTCCTCAATAGAAATGGTTTCTTTTTTTTCTCTTGTTTTATTAAAGTTCAGATTCTCAGATTCTTTTTTAACAATAATTTCAGAACTAAATTCTTTTGCTAATATGTCAAAAACATCTTCGGGAATTTTTGTGTTAGGATTAGAATCAATCTTAACATTTTTTTTATGAAGATAATCAACTATGGTTGATATTCCAACATTAAACTCGCGTGCGATTTTACTTAGTCTTTTGGTTTTTTTGCCTTGTGCCATACTATAAATTAAAAAGCTATAAATATTTTTGTAAAATTAGTTTATAATATTAATTATTCAAATTCTGCTTTTAAAATTCGAAGAACGTCTTTTACTGTTTCTTCTTCAAGATCAGTACGTGTTACCAAATCTTGAGCAGATAAGGTGATAACACTTTTTGCTGTGTCACAACCTATAGCTTTTAGTTCATCAATAACCCAACCTTCAATTTCGTCTCCAAATTCATCTAAATCAACATCTTCATCGTCTTCTTTAATGTCGCGATAAACTTCAATTTCGTAACCAGTTAGTTGACTTGCTAATTTTATGTTTGACCCGCCTTTACCAATAGCCATTGATACTTGGTCAGGGTTTAAATATACTTCAGCTTTTAGTTTTTCTTCATTTAGTTTTATTGCATTAACTTTTGCAGGGCTTAATGAGCGTTGAATGTAAAGTTGAGTATTGTTTGTATAATTAATAACATCTATATTTTCATTTTTAAGTTCTCTTACAATTCCATGAATACGAGAACCTTTAATTCCAACACAGGCTCCAACAGGGTCAATTCTGTCATCATATGATTCAACAGCAACTTTTGCCCTTTCACCGGGAATTCTTTTAATATTTTTCATGGTTATTAAGCCATCAAATATTTCGGGAACTTCTAATTCAAATAATCTTTCGAGAAAAACTGGAGATATTCGAGATAAAATAATTATTGGGTTGTTGTTTCTCATTTCAACTTTAACAACAACAGCTTTTGTGTTTTCTCCTTTTCTGAAATAATCTGAAGGTATTTGTTCTGATTTAGGCAATATTAATTCGTTACCTTCATCGTCGAGAACATAAATTTCTTTTTTCCAAACTTGGTAAACTTCACCGTTAATTAAGTCGCCAATTTTGTCTTTGTATTTTGTATATATATTGTCTTTTTCAAGTTCGAGTATTCGAGCAGTTAGGTTTTGTCGAATTGATAAAATCGTTCGTCTTCCAAAATCAACAAGTTTAACTTCATCGGTTACTTCTTCTCCTACTTCATAATCTTCGTCAATTTTTTTTGCTTCAGTAAGTGTTATTTGTAAATTTTTATTTTCAATTACATCATCTTCTACAACTGTTCTGTTTCTCCAAATTTCAAAATCGCCCTTATCAATATTAATAATAATATCGAAATTTTCATCGGTCTCATATTTTTTTAATAAGATACTCCTAAATACATCTTCTAAGACTCTCATCATTGTGGCTCTGTCAATGTTCTTGAGTTCTTTAAATTCTGAGAATGTGTCAATTAGGTTTAAGTTTTCCATTTTAATATTTTCTTTTTAAAAAGTGATTATTGCTTTTGTCGATTTTATTTTTTCTAAATCAACATCTAATTTTTCAATCACTGTTTGTTTTTTGTTTTTGTTTTTTATTTTTTTTTCTATTTCAAGTTCAATTTTGTTATTGTTGTGAGAAAGTAATTTCCCTTCATGTCTTTCGCCTTCTAGGGTAATTACTTCAACTATTTTATTTATATTTTTTTTGTATTGCAAAGGTATAATAAAAGGTTGGTTTAATCCAGGGGTTGATACTTCTAAACTAAAATCTTCAACATCTCTGTCTAAATTGAACTCAATTGCTCGGCTTATTTTTATGCAGTCATCAATAGTTACACTTTTTTCACTATCAATATAAACAAAAATTTTATTAGTAGGTTTTATTTCTATATCAACAAGAATTAAATCTTCTTCCTTTAATTTTTCTTCTATTAATTTTATTATTTGTTCTTTGGTTATCATATAATAAGTTTAGTTAATAAAATAGGGGACACTGTCCCCTATCCAACTCCTCTATAATTTTTGCAAATATATGGATAAAAGTTTAATAATCAAAATAAAGGAGGTGAAAACTATTGCAAATGGCTGTAATAGTTTTGGTGTTTCGTTATTATTATATTTTTTTGAGATGCTAATTGAGATTTTTACAACGGAAAATACAGATTTCATAGTTGTATCCGCCAGCACTTTGAGTTTTTTTCTGAAGCAAATTTTTTAGTTGTTAATTAATAATTCGTAATTTTTATTTTCATACTTATATTTCACTATCCCTAATTTATGATTATAATAAATCTCGCTTACCGGAACACTATCAAGTGAAGTAAAATAATATACATTTTTTAACATAATGCCATTAACGCTAAAGTTTTCATTTGAATTTTTCAATTTGTACATTTTATCCATAAACCAAATACCGGGCTCATATATTTTGTCTTCTCCGTAGAAAACATTGATAGATTTACAGCCAAAAGGTGGATAAGGATACAATGTCATACCTTCTCCATAATCATATTGTATGCTATCATCAAAAATCAAATTACAGCCTTTAATATCATCTGCATTAAAATAGAAATATAAATATTGAATTTTATAGATTTCATAAGGATTTTTAAGAGACGATCCACTCAATGAATGTTGCTGAGGTGCATTTAAAAGAGTTTTAACAAAAATTGTGTCATAATCAGTTTCTGATTGGTAAATTAATGTGTCATTATTTTTTAATTCTGTGTGATATTCGTCAGGTAATGTGTGATACTCATCATTAGATGGCTCACACGAAATTAATGACGCTTATACTATCAGTACAATAATTATTTTATATTTTATTTTCATAATTAGTTTGAATTAAAGTTTTTGTAATATTGAATTTAACAACTGAATTTTTATTTACTTTTTGTATTAAGCACCAAATTTCAATTGGGTTTTTTCTTTTACATAGTCCATTTTGCTCAATTATGATGTCTACTGTATAATTATTGTTATTCTTTTTTATTTCGTATACGACTTTTGGTTCAAGACATCCCCCAACTGAAGAAATATAACCTATTATGGTGTGTTTATTAAAGTCAATTTGTGGTAATTCATAGGAATAGCAATCGGGATGAGGAGAACGGTCTTCTAATAATTTTTGGTAGTCAATATTATTACTAATTACATGTTCTCCTGATAATTAGGAACCTAAAATAAGACATCCTAATGCAATTTCTTGACAAGGAATAATTTTTTCATCATTATGTATTATTGGATTTTTAAACCCATATAATACTTCTGCAATTATAATTATTACTAATAGCTTTTTCATAATCTATTGTTTCGTGTTATTATTCTATTCATTATTTATGGGGATTCGGGTTTTATAATTTTTCCATATTTTTAATATATTACATATATATACCCTCGCTAAGTGTATTTTTTAACTACAATTTTTAATAACAATAATGGGGATATTTTATTTTAACTAAAAGATTTAGAAGATATTAACATAAGAAAAAAGACAAACAGAAAAGGTGAAATTCGTTTCATAGTTATATTGTTTGTTCGTTTTTATAATATTTTTTAAATATAAAGAATAAAAAGAAACTTTGGCAATAAATTTTTCACATTCAATATTAATGAAAATTTGTAAGAATGTTAGTTTTGTTTTTTACGCTGAAAAATATATATCTCATACTCATAACCACCCAATACTTTAAATTTATTTTTTTCATCTTGACTTTTTCATATTTTATTTTTAATATATTTGTAAACTGGCGATTTTTTCGGATGGGATTTGTATTTTTGATTGCAAGACAAATTTAAATAGGACTTAAGTAAAAACAAAATGATTAAAAAAAATAATATAGCTAAGAATGTTTCTGTTTTGGCTGTTTCAACAATACTGTTAATTGTATTTTTTGGAAATATATTAAAATCTCCCAATAATGTTTTTTTTGCAAAAGGAGGTGATGGACTAAAGAGCACATTCGGTTCATATTACCACCTTCAATATGATTCTACATATTGGCATACCAATTGTATGAATTATCCATTAGGAGAATCTGTTTTTTTTACAGGGAATCAACCTGTAATTATAAATGTTTTAAAAGTATTGCAAACATTTGGAATAGATGCTTCAAATAATCTTACAGCAATACTTAATGTTTGGCTTTTGTTGTCAATGGTTTTGGGTGCATTTTTTATGTATCTTCTGCTAAAAAAATTGAATTTGCCATGGATTTATGCATTAATAGTTGCAAATATTATAATTTTTATGTCGCCACAATTGGGCCGTTTGGGAGGACATTTCAATTTGGCTTATTTATATTTGATTCCTCTATTTTTATATTTACTAAAATTATTTTATGACAAGCCTTCATATAAAATATCTTTTTTAATTGCAATACTTTCTTTTGTTGCATTATTTACTCATGCCTATTTTCTGGCTTTTTATTCTTTTTGGTTATTTTTTTTACTCATATATTATTATTTTAACGAAAAAGAAAATCCTGCAAGCATTATCAAATTAATTTTATTTTTTACAATTCAAATAATATTGCCTTTTATAATCTTTAGCTTGCTTACAAATTCTTATCCGTCAGACAGATGCGTTTTTCCATGGGGTTTTTTTCAAACGAGAGCTTTTCCCGAATCTGTATTTTTGCCCATAGGTAAACCTTACGGAAAATTTTTGCATTTTAGTTACTTGAAATGGGAAGGAATGGCGTATGTCGGTTTGGTGTCAACCATAGTTTTTTTATTTATAGTTTATAAATATTTTAAGTTTAAAAAGAACAATATTTTGAGATGCTATAAACTTACTGATAATAATTTTTTAAATGCTTTGTTTATAGGAGCGTTCTTAGCTCTATTAGTAAGCTTTGCATACCCATTTGAATGGGGATTAGAATGGATGCTGAAATATACTGGTCCATTTAGACAATTTAGAGCCATAGGAAGATTTAGTTGGTTATTTTATTATACAATAAATATAATTTCATTTTATTTGATTTGGAATTATTATAAAAAAAATAAAAATACATTAAGTAAATTAATTTTAGTTGTAGCCTTGCTTTGGAGTGGTTATGATACGTGGTTAAATGTAAAAGATAAAGAATCTTCAATAAATCACAGATTTGTTCATCTTGAAGATATTAATAATAAATTACCTGAAAATAGATGGATAAATAATATAAATATTAAAGAATATCAGGCAATACTAACATTCCCATTTTTTCATATTGGTTCAGAAGTGTACTGGATTGATAGTCAAGGTGAAGCAGTGAAAAATACTTTTATTGTATCTTGGAAAACAGGATTACCTATAATTCCGGTAATGTTAAGCAGAACATCATTGTCGCAAACAATGAATACCTTGGCTCTGTATTTTGAACCTTTGGAAAAATACTCAATTTTGAATAAATATAACAATAAAAATATATTGTTACTTAAAGAAAATAACACAAAACTCAATAATAACGAAAATAGATTTGTAAATTATGCTTTAATGATTGACAGTAATAAGTATTATTCTGTTTATAAGCTACCTGTAGATAGTATTAAAAAACTTAATTCAGATTATAGAAACAGGTTGATTGACACTGCTAATGATCCTTCATTGTTTCGAAAAGATAATTTTTTAGTTTCAGACACAAATATGTCATTTATTTATTATTCGCATGAAAATGTTTTGCCCGATTATAAGCATTTATTTTATTTAAAAGGGCATGCAAAAAAGACAAATTGTATTATCGAAACTAATTTGTTTGATGATACAGACACAATTACAATTTCATTTTGGATGAAAAATTTAAACAAAGATTTAATTCCTAGATCAGAACTTAGATTAAAAGCACAAGATAAAGATGGTAATTGGAGACAAATATTTGGAACAACAATTTTTCGTATGGTCAAATTTGTGTCTAAAGATGGTTGGGGATTGGTGGAATTTGATTATAAACCACAAAAAAATAATGAAAGAATAAGAATAGAAGTTTTGAATAAATTGGTTGTTTCGGGAGAATTTGGTTTTGATGATATCTTGATTAAAAAAACACACACTGATATTTATTACAAAACAGATAGCTTTGTCTACAAAAACAACAGATATGTAAAAAAATAATCATATTTATATAAAAAATATATGGAACAAGTTAATCTAAATGTTGTTGTATCAGTATATAATGAGCAAGAATCATTGCCTTTTTTTTACAAAGAAATAAAAAAGCAATTGAATTTATTAGATATTTCTTATAAAATAATATTTATAAATGATGGCAGTATTGATAGAAGTATTGAGATACTGCGAGAGTTTGCGGAAAAAGACACTACAGTAAAAGTTATTAACTTTTCTCGAAATTTTGGACACGAAGCTGCAATGCTTGCAGGTATTGACTATTCAGATGCAGATGCAGTAATTTTTATGGATAGCGATTTACAGCATCCTCCGGCTTGTATAAAAAAAATGATGCAAACGTTTAACAACGGTGCCGATATCATAAATATGATTCGAGAAGAAAGAAAAGATGGAGGATTTCAAAAAAATTTGATGTCTAAATTGTTTTATGTACTATTGAATAAAATATCAAAAATAAAAATAGAACACAATGCTTCCGATTTTTTTCTTCTGTCAAAACGCGTAGTAAAAATATTAAAAGAAGATTACAGAGAAAGAACACGCTTTTTGCGTGGATTGATTCAAATAATAGGTTTTAATAAAGAGAAATTATCATTTACTGCTCCAAAAAGAATCGCAGGAAAGAGCAAATACTCTTTTATGAAATTATTAGTTTTTTCATTTTCAGCCATATCTGTATTGTCAAAAGCTCCATTGCATTTAGGCATTTTTTCGGGACTTATATTTGCTTTTTTTAGTATTATTGTTACAATATATTCCGTTGTAATGCGCTTTTTGAATCAACCTGCACCAGGCTATACAACTCTTGTTGTTCTTATCAGTCTGTTATTCAGCATATTATTTTTTATTTTAGGAATTATAGGAGACTACATTGGATTGTTGTTTGATGAAATAAAAAAACGTCCTAATTACATTGTAATGGAAGAAATATCAAATAATACAAATAATTTACATTAAAAAAAACGATATGCAAATTATTAGATTTTTATAAAAATTTTCCAGACGAGTAATCTTGGGGTCACTTCATAAAGTTGTGGATTAAGCGTAAATTTTAGCGAATCTGAATAAAATGAATGATATATCTGTCACACCTTTTTGTGAAGCACGAAAAGCTTTTATTTTAGCATTAAAAGATTCTGCTGAAATTTGTACTTTTTTTGTCAAAAAAGTTTAGTATCTCTGGATAATGACTATAAATAGTTGCCGATATTGTATTAAATGATTTAAATCTCGATACTGTAATTTCATTAAACCATCTTGCCAGTTTTGTTTAAGCAACATTCTTTTACTTAGTTTGAGAAAATATTATTCTCAAACGATGCGTTAGATTTGTAAGCTTTTGTTATATTAGGATATTGTTCAGATAGGATTTGGGGTCTTTGTTTCTGTTTTTCTGTCCATTTTTCAATAGATTTAAATAATAAATATCGACTGCGTGCCAATAATTGTTTTCGAGAATCTTCATTTGAAAATAGAATAGGTAAGTGCTTTGTACCATCTGTTCTCGCATTTTCTATAGCACCTATTTCTTCATTTATAGCATCCCATCTATAAGCAATACGCATTTCTTGGAGTGCATCGTAAGCTAAATTTTGGATATGAAAACGATCAATAACGTTTGTTGCTTGTGGAAAACAATTGCTAATTATTTTATTAATTGAACCTGCCATGTCAAAAGCAACCTCTTTTACTTGTTTTTTTTTAGATATACATTCTAAAACTTCATTTATTTTTTCACTACAGGTTCCTTCAACCATATCTCCAATTGCATCTTTCTTTCCCTTACAGGCTTTATTATTAAAATTGTATATAATTCTCCATTTAGCAAACTTGTTTCATCAATACTTAAGTGATAACCAATATTTTCAGGGAGATCATCCATTCTTTAGCATGTTTTTTTTGCTTCCAATTTTTATTGTTGTTTAAATATTTTTTGTATTGTTGACCAAAATAATCACCATTAGCATGATGATTATTTGAGAAATCCTTTTAAAAAATCAGCAAATTTTTTTGTGTAACTTGTTCCGTTTGCTGTTAAATCTCAATTGGTAGTATATACTTTTCCTGTTGTTTTATTTATCCACTTACGTCTCGTACTCTTAGGCAAACAGCTTTATCCCTTATAGGAATTTTTTTATTCGTACTGGCTCATCAAAATTTTTAGATACTAATTGCTTTTTTTTATGTTCTGTCGGTTTTCTTCGCTTTTCATCCAAATGTAGTAACAAAACATTTTCTGTGGTTCTTTCTATTTCTACCAAATCAAAATATTCAAGCATTTTTTGTAAAAAGCATTTTAAATTTTCCCGAATTTTAAAGTGATCCTTCATTTGTTAATATTCAATTCTTTATCATAAATTGTTGAATGTAGCCATTATTTGTCTTTGCTAGCGTGTCCACTAAAAGTTTTTTTTGGTAACAGTTTATCCTGATACTTCCTGAGATCTTTTTTTATATTCGTGATTTTTGTTGAGAGCTTATTTATTATGAATGATTCTATTAAAAACAGGTTGTGCATACATATTAATTAATAAATCAATATTGAATTTTTTTTCTTTAGGAATATTGTCAATTTGCTTGTTGAGATAATCTAAAAAAGCTTCTTTTTCTTCTTGCGAATACCAGTCTTGATATTCGGACGTTTCGTTTAGTAAGTCGTAGGCAATATAATTAGCAGGCCAAAGTTCATAGTTTGTGTGAATTTCTTTATCAATAAGAGAAGTTAGGACTTTTATTTGATTGTTTTTGTTTTTTATAGTGTTTAACACTTCTAATTTCTCAGCCATAGGTTTTCCAATAGAAAAATGAACACGCCCTTTATATCCTGAGATATCAAGATTCATGCTTTTTAAATCGTCTTCAGGCTTTTTTTTGTAGTTGGGATTGTTTTTTTTTGCAATTCTTTCTGTAATTTTTAATGCGTCGCAAGGGTCATATTCATAAGAAATTGCTAAAGGGACGATGTTTAAAAAATCAAAGTTTTCAAAAGGTGTTTTGTCGCCACTCATATTAAGCATTTTCAGTAAGCTTGTTTGTGTTTTGTCGTCACCGTCTTTAGTTCTTCCTTCGCGTTGAGCAATCCATATTGAATTTTTATTTTCGGTAATTGTTTTTCTAATATAGGCAGACAATTGGTTAGAAGCTTCAAGCATTTTTTTAACAGGAACATTCCTTTTAACAATAAAGCTCTTGTCAAGTTTTACGACATTCCTTATCCAAGGGTAAATTAATAAATTATCGCCAATGGCAATTTCAACCGTTTTAAAACGATGTTTTACTAACAAGTGGTTTAGTAAAAGAGAATCGAGAATAATGTTGCGGTGATTTGACATAAATAAATAATTCTTATTTTTTTTAATGTTTTCAATTCCGCTACAGGTAACTCTTTTGGTGGTTTTGTCGATTATCCCTGAAATTACCGGAGTAACAACTCGTTTGTGAATACCAATTATTGAATGAATATTTTTAAATTTCCGCTTAATTACTCTTTCCGTTAAGTCGGGGAACAGTAAACGTGAAAATTCAATAAACTGAGGTTCTTCTAATAGTTGTTTTATGGCACGATTTATTTCACTATCGTTATATGGTCTAATATCGTCAAAATTTATTTCGCTTGTCATTTTTGTTATTTTTAATATGCAAAGTTAAGAATTATTTTTTTATGCCATGCTTCCATTTTGTTTTATTAATAATCCCTCCTGTTTTATTAAAGAATTCCCACTTGCCATTTTTTTTACCATTTTTATATTTACCTTTCATTTTTAAAACACCATTTTTATAAAAATAAGTTGCATCTCCGTTAAATTTCCCTTTTTCAATACTTATTATTGCTTTTCTTTTTCCAGTTGCATAAAATTCACGATAAATATTAATTATCGCCCCTTTTTTAAATTCAATTTCTGATTTAATTGTTTGTTCACTTGTGTTGTAATAAAATGTTGCAAATCCATCAACCTTACCATTGCTGTAATTTACAGAGTTCTTTATGTTTCCATTATAATAGAATGAACGGCATAAACCAACAATTTTTCCATCACTGATTGTCCCTTCATATTTTGGGTTTTCATTTTCGTTATTTATTACAAATGCACCATCTTTTTGTAAATATTTGGGGTCTAAAATTATTTTAAATTTTAGAGAATCATATTCGGAGAAAAAAAGTTCGTCTTTTGTAGAAACTTCTATATCCTCAAGTTTTTTATCTTCAACTGCGTTTTTGTCATAGTTCGCAATTAATACTGATTTAAGAATATTGTTGTTTGAAATCAATTGAAAGCCAATATTAGTAAAGCTTATTATTATTGACTTGTTTTTTTTGATTTTATTTTTTGTTGTGTTATTGCTGTATTTAAATATTTGTGAGTATAGTTGAGGCGTTTGAATAAAAAAATTAAGGTTTGATTTTGTGTTAAAATCTTCAATAAAATTAGTAAAAGAAATTTTGTTTTCAAGAGTATTGCCAAGCATGAATTCGTCAATCATGTCAATTAAACAAGATTTTGAATTGCTAAAAACAACAAAATTGTCAATTGTTGTGAAATATGGTTTTTGAATTACCCCAAAAAGTTTGCCAAACAAGAGTTTAAAAAATCCTTTAATGTTGAGGAAATTAATTTCATAACCTTTATATATTTCAATTTCAAATTTTAAAGGAGAGTGTTTTGAAATTTGTTTTGTAATATGGTTTAATTTTTTGTTTGCTTTATCAATGTCGTTTGTGTGGAAAATTATTGTCGCGTCATTTTTATTTGTTGTTGAATTAGGTTCTGGCTTTACAAAAGATATCTCTTTTCCTATCCAGCTAAAAAAATCATCTTGAATATTAATTTTGAATAATTTTTCGATTTTTTTTAGCTGTTTGTTATATTGATTAAATTTTTTAGAATCAAGAGTGTTGAATTGTTTAGAAAATTCAGCATAAAAATCTTCAAAATTATTAAAACAAAGAGGGATATACATTACCGATTTGTTGGGTATTATTTTAGAAGCTCTCATTTTTGCAGGTTCTACCTTCGACAGAGTTTTAAAATATGACATAACAGTGTCGTTAATATTAGTATAACCTTCAAGCCTAATGTGATTGTTTTTAATGTTTGCATTAAAAACAGAAAACATTAATGACTGACTTGTTGAATTAATAAATTGATTTTCATCTTGCGAAAAGGTATTTGCAAACCTTGTAAGTTGAGAATAATTGAAATAAAATTTTATTAGGTTTTGATTGCTTAGCTGCTGAGATACATCTTGAAACTTAATGTTATTTTTCCAATAATTGTCATTTCTTTGTAATAAAGCATCCTCTATTAAGACTCCTTTTTTAGTAAAGACAACTAAATTGTCAATAACTGCAAAATAGGTTTTGTCACTTGTTTTATTATCAATTAATTCGAAAAATTCACAGGCTTTAAAATGGCGTTTGTTTACAGTGTAATTAAATGCTTTTAAGGCATTTGCCATAATTGATAATTTTGATACTTCTGGCATGTCAATAACATAAATAAAATCATAATCTACACCCGAAGTCATGTGAGCTGATATTAAAAAGGGTCTGTTGCTTAGTAATAAATTGGAGGCGAAATTTCTTTTTAGAAGAGAATCAATACTCAGAATATTTTCATTAATTTCATTAAAACTATTGTTTGACAGCAAAGCTTCGTAGATATTCGTTTTATTAAACTCATTCCATGCCTGTGAAAGGTTCTTTGTTTCAATAATATATATTGCATCGGAAGGAACAAGGCTTATTGCTTCGCGAGTTTTAGTTTTGCTAAAATGTATGTATGCTATGTAAGCACCAATGCTTAGAATTATAGTTATAAATATTATCAGAAAGTGTTTGAAAAATTTTTTCATTTTTTTTTGGATTAGCTAAATTGAAACTTTTATATCAAATGTAATTTGATTAATTTTGGGAATAATAAAAGATAAAATTAATAACTTTATTTAGAAAACAAAACTTTAATTTATGATTAAAAAACTTCAATGGAAACCGGGTACAATGATTTATCCTTTGCCTGCAGTTATGGTGAGCTGTGGTTCAGATATTAGCGAATATAATATTCTTACAGTATCGTGGACAGGTACTATCTGTACAAATCCCGCTATGTGTTATATCTCTATACGACCTGAAAGACATTCGTATGAAATAATTAAAAAGAATAAAGAATTTGTGATAAATCTAACAACCAAAAAATTAGTTTATGCAACAGATTGGTGCGGTGTGAAGTCGGGCAGGGAACATGATAAATTTAAAGAACTGAAATTAACTGCCGGAAAAGCACAGCTAGTAAAAGCTCCAATTATTGTTGAATCTCCCGTAAATATTGAATGTAAAGTTAAAGACATTATTCCGCTTGGTTCACATCATATGTTTATCTCCGAAGTTGTTAATGTTAGTGCCGACGAGAAATATATTAATCCTAAAACAGGAGAGTTTAAATTTTTTGAAGCCGAACCAATTGCTTACTCTCATGGTTTTTATTATGAACTTGGAAAAATGATTGGACGCTTTGGTTTTTCAGTTAAAAAGAAGAAATAATCGCAAGCACTAAAATATTTTTTAAAGAAGAAATGTTTTTTTGAATTTTATAAAAATGCTAAACTGTTATTATAACTGTTTAGCATTTTTTTATATAAATTATTGTTAAAATAATATTTAAAATATAAAAACAGCTAATAAATAAAGATAGTGAGCAGATATTCCGGCCATAAGTCCTCCAATTGTATGTGATAGTAAAGCTTTTGAAGTAAGTTCGCGGTATCCTAATGTGTCTAACATAGCAGTGTGAGTGCTTAAATATCCACTCCAGCACATTCCCATAGCAGTAAAAACAGCAATAGCGTTACCGTTTATTATACCTTCGGCAACGAAAGCTTTTACTAATGAAAGTGCGGCACCTACAGCACCAAGAGAAGTAATTGGGAAGGCAATTAACTCAGGATTTTCGAATCCGAATAAAGCATAAAATAACCAATCGGCATAACCAGCCAGTTTTGGTAAAATAGGCACCCCTTCGTAAGCTAAACCTTGGTAACCAATAGTTGCGTCTTTTGGTCCAAAAGTAACAATCATAATAATTGAACTAATGATTAAAACACCCGGAATGATTGCAAGACCTAGGCTAACTCCTGATTTTCCTCCGTCTAAAATTGCATTAAGAAACCTCAAAAAGACTCCACCTTCGCTTTTATAAGATACATGTTCGTCGGTAACATTATCTTTAGGAGGAGCTTTTTTCACGGGAATTTTATTTTTTATCATTAATTGCATTAGCCTTGTTGACACAATTGCCCCAATAATTGAACCTGCAAAGCCAATCATTGCCGGTTTGAAATAACCAAGACCCGACATAAATGCTAAAACAATTAAGCCCATTCCAAAAGCGGTTCCAAAGTTTGTTAATGAAATAAGTTCGTGTTTCTTGAAATATTTGCTAAAACTCTTGTCGTTTGCAAGACTAATAATTGCGGGATTGTCTGAGAAGAAAGTCATTAGTCCAGCTAAAGCCGCCACTCCCGGCAAATTAAATATAGGTCGCATAAGAGGAGACAATCCAGCTTCAAGCAAACGCACAACACCAAATTCAATCATTAATTTTCCTAAAGCACCAGATATAACAGTAATTCCCATAATAAAGAAAACTGTGTTCAGCAATAAGTCCCACGAAGTGTTCATTATGGTGTTTAGCATATTTGCAACACCCATTTTATTGCCTAAATATCCAAAAAATAGAAAAAATAAGATTAAAAATATATAAGCCTCATGACGACGATTTTTTAAAAAATCAGTGTCTTTTATATTCTTAAAATGGTACATTTTAAACATTTTATTGAAATTTATTATTTTTCGTTAAGCTCACCCCAATATTCTACAGCTCTTCTAAGATGAGGTATTACAATCGTTCCTCCTACAATATTTGCAACTGAAAAAATTTCAAACAACTCTTCTTCTGTTACGTTTTTTTCAAAGCATTTCTCAAGGTGATATTTAATGCAATCGTCACAGCGTAAAACCATGGAACTTGCTAATCCAATCATTTCTTTTGTTTTTGACGATAAGGCACCATCCATATAAGTATTAGTGTCGAGATTAAATAAACGTTTTATTACTTTATTATTCTTCGATAATATTTTTTCGTTCATCTTAGCTCTGTAATCGCGATAATCATCAATTTTTTTATTCATTTTATTATGTTATTTATTTAACGACTTCTCCAATTAATGTGGCGGATGTGTATCGGTTAATTTTTACATTAACGTAATCGCCGACTTTGTAATTTTCTTTAGGGAAAACTACAACCTTATATTGTTGTGTTCTTCCATATAATTCTTTATCAGATTTTTTTGAAACACCCTCAACCAAGACTTCAAAAATTTTGTCAATATCTTTTTTGTTGCTTTCTTCCGATGATTTTAATTTTGTCTTAATAACTTCTTCTAATCGTTTAAGTTTTGTTTCTTCTGGTACATCATCTTCTAATTTATTAGCAGCATATGTTCCAGGGCGTTCAGAATATTTGTACATATATGCAAAATCAAATTTCGCCCATTTCATTAGTTCTAAAGTTTCCTTATGATCCTCTTCTGTTTCTGAACAAAAACCTGTAAAAACATCTGTCGAAATACCACAGTCAGGAATATATTTTCTTATAGTTTCTATTCTATCCCTATACCATTCTGAAGTGTATTTTCTGTTCATTAGTTTTAGAATTCTACTGCTTCCCGATTGAACAGGTAAGTGAATGTAATTACAAATGTTTTTATATTTTGCAATTGTTTTTATTGTCTCATCTGTCATATCTTTTGGATGAGAAGTGGAGAAACGAATTCTTAAGTTGGGGAATTTTATCGCAACTAATTCAAGCAGATTGGGAAAATTTATTTGCTCTGTTTCGTTTTTCCATAAATAGGAATTCACGTTTTGTCCTAAAAGAGTTATTTCCTTAAATCCCTTGTTTTCTAAATCGGTAATCTCAAAAATAATATCTTCAGAATTTCGGCTTCTTTCTCTTCCTCGAGTGTAAGGCACTATACAATATGTGCAAAAATTATTACATCCTCTGGTTATTGAAACAAAGCCCGAGATGCTATTGCTGTCTAATCTGGTAGGGCAAATCCCGTCATAGGTTTCTGTTTCAGATAATTCAATATTTGTTGCTTGTTGTTTGTTTTTTGCAATATTGATTAACTGTGGAATATCGCGATAAGCATCAGGACCAGCTACTAAATTAACAATATTGTTTTTATAAAAGCCTTCGCCTACTCGCTCAGCCATACATCCAATTACGCCAATAATCAATTTTTTATTTTTCTTTTTTAGTTGATTAAAAACGTTTAGTCTACCCCAAATACGCTGCTCTGCATTATCTCTAATTGAGCAAGTATTTATAAAAATAACATCGGCATCATTAATGTTTTTTGTAATTGAATAATTGTTTTCTTCCATGATGGCTGCAATAACCTCGCTGTCAGCTACATTCATTTGGCAACCATAGGTTTCAATATATAAATTATTTTTCATCAACATTTTTTTGTAATTGATTGATTTATAATTATAATATTCTATAAAAAAGAATGAGGCAAATTTAATAT
>JADFUR010000011.1 GCA_015222055.1 Bacteroidota bacterium
ATTTAAACAATTTATATCTGCTATTATCAATTTAGTCAGTATCATTTTTGTTCTGTTTTTTTTATTAACGAATTTAACAAAATCTGCTTAAAAATGACAAATCCTGTTAATAATAATCAAGATTACACAATCAAACTAACAAACAAAAATTTCAATCAATTAAGTAGCTTCATTAATTTAAACTTTGGTATTAAATTGCCTGAAGTAAAAAAAATCATGTTACAAAGTCGATTACAAAAACGACTTAAAGAATTAAATTTAACATCTTTTCAACAATATTGCGATTATTTATTTAGTTCAGAAGGTCAAAAAAATGAAGTAGTTAATATGATTGATGTTGTTTCAACCAACAAAACTGATTTTTTTAGAGAACCTGTTCACTTTGATTTTTTGGCAAATAAAATACTGAAAAATTATACAAATACTACACAAAATATATTTAAGATCTGGAGTGCTGGTTGTTCAAGCGGAGAAGAGCCATATTCATTAGCTATAATTTTAAATGAATTTGCACAATACAGTACCAATTTCCAATATTCTATTTTTGCTACTGATATTTCCACAATAGTGTTGAAAAAATCAGTATCTGCTATTTATAACGAAGACAAATCAAATTTAATTCCTTTAAATCTAAAAAGAAAATATTTATTAAAAAACAAAGACCACAATAAAAAAAATGTGCGAATAATTAAAGATATTAGACAAAAAGTTAAATTTGAGAGATTAAATTTTATGGATAAAAGATATAATGTAAATGAAATGTTTGATTGTGTCTTTTGCAGGAACACGCTAATTTATTTTAAACATGAAATTCAAGAGGATGTTATAAATAAACTATGCATGAATTTAAAAACCGGAGGTTACTTTTTTCTTGGGCACTCAGAATCAATAACTAATATGAACGTACCTTTGAAACAAATACAACCAACTATTTTTATAAAAATATAAGATTATGAATATATCTCAACTAACAAAAGATGAATTAATCCTCGAATTAGAAAAAAAAATAAATGAAAATAATGAAATTTCCAAAAATCTAAAAAAAACAAATAAAAATTTAAAAGAATCCGAAAACTTTAAATCAAATTTTATTTCAAATATAACTAACGAAATAATAAATCCTTTCTCATCAATTCTTGGTCTCTCAAAAAACATATTAGATACTAAAGATAATGACATCAGCAAAATAAAAAATATGGCCAAGCTCATTTATTCAGAAGCTTTTGATCTTGACTTTCAATTAAAAAATATTTTCGCTGCAGCAAAGACAGAATCGGGTGAAATTGAACCTGAGATTATGAATGTAGACATCAACGAACTTATCTTAAGCGTATTAAACACCTTTAAATTCAAAGCAAATGAAAAAATGTTGTCAATAATTTTTAATTATGACAATAATATAGAACTAAAAAACAATTCTTTTTTCAAAACAGATTCAGACAAACTAAAACTAATTCTTTCTAATCTCTTAAGCAACAGCATAAAATACAGCAACGCAGCCAGCAAAATCGAAATAAAGCTATGGATTAAAAACAATAAGCTTTCAATTATAGTGGAAGACAATGGCATTGGCATTGACAAAAAAAATCTTGATCTTATTTTCGACAGATTTAAACGTATTGACACATCCATTAATTCAATAAATAAAGGACATGGCTTAGGTCTATCCGTAACGAAGGCTCTTATAAATATGTTAAACGGTGAAATAAAAGTGAAAAGTAAAATTAATGTTGGTAGTACATTCCATGTTTCAATTCCAGAATCTGAAGCAACAAATATTGATGGCATTGCTCTGGATGATAATGAATTTTTTTTCAATAATGACAATGAAATTTTTTAAACATTATTGAAAAATGGAAACGAAAAATAATATTCACTTTCTTTATCCGGCTTCTTTATTTGTTACAGAAAAGCCTTTCTTGGTTAATACGCTTTTAGGTTCTTGTGTTTCTATATGTTTATGGGACAAAATCTTAAAAATTGGTGGTATTAATCATTTTATGCTTCCTTTTTGGAATGGAGAAGGACTTGCATCTCCAAAATATGGAAATATAGCTATTGAAAAGCTATTGGATGAAATGATTAATCTCGGGAGCAAAAAATATAATTTAATTGCAAAAATTTTTGGTGGAGGAGCTGTTATTGATACAAAAACAGACTCTTTTAATATAGGCACAAGAAATATTAAAATTGCAATTGACATTCTTAATGATAAAAAAATTCCTATTGTTGCTAAAAGCATTGGAGGTGATCTTGGAAGAAAAATACAATTTAATGTAAAAAGCGGAGAGGTTAAAATGAGATATATAAAAAAACAAAATTATCAAATACCTAACATAAAATTAACTTTTGATAAAAATCGGTAATCATCTTGTTACTTATCATTTATGATTTTATCCTAAATAACAGGATAATTCTTAAATAAAAAAATTAATTGTAGTTAAAAATAAGTGTATGAAAAAATTATCTGTATTAATAATTGATGATTCGGCTGTTGTACGCCAAACATTAAGTCATATATTAGAATCCGATCCTGAAATTTCAATAATTGAAACAGCTTCAGATCCATTTATTGCTGCTAAAAAATTACAAAACAATGTACCCGACGTAATAACTCTTGACATTGAAATGCCAAGAATGGACGGACTAACTTTTTTAAAAAAAATAATGACACAACATCCCATCCCTGTCGTTATTGTTTCAAGTCTAACAAACAAAGGAACAGAAACTGCCTTAAAGGCATTAGAATATGGAGCGGTTGAAATAATAAACAAACCAGATTTAAGTTCTGAAAAAGGAATTGAAGAAACTCGAATAATGTTATGTGACGTGGTTAAAGCGGCTGCAATGTCTCGAGTAACAAGAAAAAAAGTTAGCATTTCTAATCATCCATTATCTGTAGCACCAAAATTGTCGGCCGATGCTGTTATTTCAAAAGGTCAAAACAAAAGTATGATTAAAACTACTGAAAAAGTAGTAGCTGTGGGAGCATCAACAGGAGGAACAGAAGCATTAAAAACTTTTTTAGAAGCTTTACCTCTAAATTCTCCTGGAATAATTATTGTTCAACACATGCCCGAAATGTTTACCAAAAGTTTTGCAGAACGACTAGATCGATTGTGCAAAATAACAGTAAAGGAAGCTAAAAATGGGGATACTGTTATTAGAGGACAAGCTCTTATTGCTCCTGGAAATCATCATCTTATTCTTAAAAGAAGTGGTGCAAGATATTATATAGAAATTAATAACGGACCTCTTGTAAACAGACACCGCCCTTCTGTTGATGTTCTTTTTCGCTCAACCGCTCGTTATGCCGGAAAAAATGCTGTTGGTATTATTATGACAGGCATGGGAGATGATGGAGCAAAAGGTCTTCTCGAAATGAAACAAGCTGGTGCTCTAACAATTGCACAAGACGAAAAATCATGCATAGTATTTGGAATGCCTAAAGAAGCTATTAAATTAGATGCAGCAGATAAAATATTGGCTTTAGAAAAAATTTCACCTTACGTTTCTTCTTTAAAAATTTAATATCTTTATTTTATAATAAAATATTATCACAGCTTCAATTATTTTTTTTCAAATTTATTAGGAAAAAAAAAGTCCAAACAAACCGTCATTAACACAAAATTTCATTTGTAAATCTTATTCATTTCTGATTTTTTGTGTTTTTCATCTTTTATAGAATTCTGCTTTTTCAATAATCATTTAGAAATCAATAAAATTATTGTATTTTTATTGATTTAATTTTTTAAATGATTATTCATGCAAAAAGACCAATCAGAAAAAAAAATTCTAAACGAAATTAAATCTTTAGAAAATAAAATAGCTGAATTGGAAAAAGCTAACGACAAACTTCAAAAAGCTTACGACAAGTCAAGACTTCGGTCTATTGAAATTTTCGGCAAACAAGTTGACGCAAGAAAAGCAAAAAATTTTTATGAGTTTGAAAGTGAATTATTACGACAAGGCAATCAAGCCCTTGAGGAAAAAAATCTAAAACTCGAAAAAGCAAATAATAAAGCTCGTCGTCGAACCATTGACCTTTTTGGCAAACACATAGACCTAAAAAAAGCAAAAAAGCAAATTGAATTACAAAATACTGAACTTGAAAAAAAGAACTGTCAAATTAATGATAGCTTAAACTACGCCAAACTTATTCAAGAAGCAACGCTACCAACAAAAGATTATATAAAAAGCATATTACCAAATGCATTCATTTTTTTTCAGCCACGTGATGTTGTTAGTGGTGATTTTTATTGGTTTGAGAAAATTGACAACTTAATTTTTGTCGCCGCAGTTGATTGCACTGGTCATGGCGTGCCAGGTGCATTTATGTCAATGATTGGAACAACTCTTCTTAACGAAATTGTTGTTGAAAGTCGAACTTTTGACACGTCACAAATTTTAACAAAATTAAATCTCGGCGTTATACACTCATTAAATCAAAAATCAGATTCTAATTTAATTCGAAATGATGGGATGGATATTACCATTTGTTGCATTAATAAAAAAAATCATACTGTAGATATTTCATGTGCAGGGCAAACTTGTTATGTAATTAATGACGAAAAACTTTCAGCAATTCGTGGTGATATTTTTTTTGAAGGTGATATTTTTCCAAATAGACCTAAACTAAAATATACACGACACTCAATAAAAATTAAAAAAGACACCACCATTTACATGTTCTCTGACGGATATCAGGATCAATTTGGTGGTGAAAAAAGCGAAAAATACCTCTCAAAAAATTTAAAAAAATTATTATGGGAAAACCACAAATTAGAACCCAAAAAACAAAATGAAATAATAAATAATGAATTTAATACCTGGAAAAAAAATCACCAACAAATTGACGATGTGTTAGTGATTGGGATAAATATTAATTACTAGACTAATTTTAAAGTATATTCCAATAATAAATATATTAAGGTTTTTTTATTACTTTTACTTTTTATATATTTGAATAAATTTCATTTTAATTTTTAATTTTTCAACTTACAAAATTTCTTTATTTACAAATAAAACTATCTCGCAGTGGACAAAAAAGTATCAAAAGAAATAATTTATAAATTAACTCTAAATACATTTCTATTTTCAATAATTTTTCTCATAGTATATATATTTGTTGCATTAAATTTAAATAATTTAATTGTTTCATTTGAAAATATTATTCAACTACATAAAACAATAAAATTTTTCTGGATAATTGATTTGTTACCTTTGGTTTTCCCATTAATCGCATTTTTTATTAGCTTATTAATATCAAAAAAAATTGTTAAAATTGAAAATAAATTAATTAAAGAAGAAAGTAAATCTGCTAAAATTTTAGACTTTTCAAAAAAAATTACACAAAACGATATTAGTGTCGAATACGAAATTACTGACGAAGATGATATAGTTGGCAAATCTTTAAATGAGCTTCGCAACAATATTAAACAAAATAAAGAAGAAGAAATTATACGCAAAAAAGAAGATGCTCAACGCAATTGGGTTGCTGAGGGACAGGCTAAATTTGGAGAGATACTTCGTCAAAATAATGACAATCTCGAAAAATTATCTTTTGAAATAATTAGTAATCTTTGCAAATATGTTGATGCAATACAAGGAGCTTTTTATATTTTAGAAGATGGTGATAAAAATGATGTTCATTTTGAACAAACGGCTTTTTACGCATATAACCGCAAAAAATATTCAAAAAAACGTATTGATTGGAATGAAGGACTAGTTGGCAGAAGTGCTTTTGAAAAACTTACAATCTACATGGACAAAGTGCCTGACAATTATGTTGAAGTAACCTCGGGTTTAGGAAAATCTAATCCGAAATCAATTCTTATTGTTCCTTTAAAAATCAATAAAGAAATACACGGTGTAATTGAATTTGGTTCATTTAATTTTTTTGAAGAATATAAAATAAAATTTGTAGAAAAAGTTGCTGAAAGTATTGCATCAACTATTTCTACTGTAAAAATTAATGTTAAAACAGCTAAGCTTCTCGAAGCTTCTCAAGAACAAGGAGAAAGACTCGCCCAACAAGAAGAAGAAATGCGTCAAAATATGGAAGAGCTTCAAGCAACTCAAGAAGAAGCAACAAAACAAAGTCAAGAATTTATAAGTTTTACCAATTCAGTGAATCATACTTTAATAAGGGCAGAATATGATATAAATGGAATTTTATTGTATGCAAATACTAAATTCATTACAAAATTAGGCTATTCATCTAACTCTGAAGTTGAAGGTCATCATATTTCAATGTTTATAAACAAAAAAGACAAAGAATGGTTTAATAAAATATGGGAAGAATTATCAAAAGGAGGAAAACATTTTGAAGGATATATGAAACAACTTACCAAACAAGGTAAAGATTTATGGACCGTTTCTACATATACCTGTGTGAAAACAGAAAATGGAGCTGTTGAAAAAATATTATTCCTTGCTATTGATAGTACCGATCAAAAAAAACAAAGCATTGATTATGAAGAACAAATAAAAGCAATGAATATTTCAACCATAAAAGCTGAATATTCACCCACAGGAGAATTTATTGATTGTAATAATAAATTCTCAGAAGTAACTGGATACTCAATTTCAGAGCTTAGTGGTAGTAATGTTTTTAGTTTAATTAATGCTAAATTAAGAACTCATTTTGAAGAAAATTGGAACGATGTTGTAAAAGGAAATTCTTTTGAGGGTGAAATTAAAATTTTAACAAAAATAAAAAATGACAAATGGCTAAATTATACTTTAGCTGGAGTAAATGATATGTATGGTGACATATCTAAACTTATTATTATTGCTCAGGATATTACTGAACAAAAAGCCATTTTCTTTGAAAACAAACATACAACTGAGCAATTAATTGTTCAGGAAGAACAATTGCGTCAGGCAGAAACAATTCTTAATAAAAAATTAATTCAAGCTAAAGACGAAGTTAAAGAACAATACAAAAAAATTGAAAAAATTAAAATCCGTAACGAAAAAACATTAGAAGGTTCACTCGACCCTATAGTTATGATTTCAAGTAATGGGATTATTGAATTTTTTAATAAAGCTGCCGAACAATTGTGGAAAATAAAACGAAAAGATGTAATTAATAAAAATATTAATCATCTTTTTTCCGAAGATTTAATTATTAGCGATAACTTTATTAGTAGTCTTGTCGATCCTGAAAAACAAAAAATTGTAGGACAACGTACAGAAATAAAAATAACCCCCAGCGAAGGCGAAGACATTTCTGTTCTAGTTTTGCTTTCTCAAGCAAAAGTTGACAAAGAATATACTTACACAGCTTTTATTCAGACAATTGAAGTAGAACTATTTTAAAATTCTCATTTATCAAAATCAATAGTAAAGACAAGGATATACCTTGTCTTTACTATTTTATTAAAATTTGTAAAATATATTTTTTAAATTTGCGTTCCTTAAAAAAATCTATCTTAATGAAGTTTACTTACAAATTGATAATTCCTATTCTTATTTTTATTACACTATTTTCGTGTAATAAAGATAAGACTATTACTTCACACGATGCCAAATTAAATTTCTCAACAGACACTGTTACTTTTGACACGGTTTTTACTACAATTGGTTCTACAACTAAACAATTTAGAATTTATAACAACAACAATTCGAAAATTAGCATTTCGTCAATTCGCTTGGCTAATGGCGACGATTCAAACTTCCGATTAAATCTTAATGGTATATCAAATAATTTTTTTACTGACATAGAAATACCTTCAAACGACAGCATTTTTGTATTTGTAGAAGTAAATGTTGATCCTAATGGAAAAAATTCACCTATGATAATACACGATTCATTGGTGTTTATAACAAATGGAAATACTCAAGACGTTGATTTCATAGCCTTTGGACAAGATGTTCATCTGATAAACGGACAAATAATTCCTGTAAATGCTAACGATACAGTCTGGACTAACGATAAACCATACCTTATTTACAACTCAATGCTTGTTGATTCCCTTAAAACATTAACTATTGAAGCCGGTGCTAAACTTTATTTTCATAAAAATTCAAACCTGCTTGTCAAAGGTACTCTTATTGTAAATGGAACATTAGAAGAACCAATTATTTTCCAAGGAGACAGGCTAGAAGAGCTTTACGATAACATCCCCGGACAATGGGGTGCAATAGCGTTAATTCCCGGTAGCCAAGGAAACATAATTAATTACGCAATAATTAAAAATGGTGTTGTCGGCATTCAAGTTGGTGAATATGATAAAATTTCACCAGATTTAACAATTACAAACACCAAAATTCAAAATATGACTTTTGGTGGTATTTATGCTTTTAACTCAATAATTAATGCAAGTAATAATATTATTGCTAATTGCGGCTACTATGCTGTTTCTCTTCTCGTTGGCGGAAATTACGATTTTAATCATTGCACTATTGCAAATTATTATGGCTCTTATTCAAGCTATAGCAATCGTTCGGAACCATCATTGGTAATTAGCAACAGCATTTCTGTTGATGAAGATACTTTGGCAGGCAACTTAGACGCTAACTTTGGTAACTGCATTATTTACGGTAATAACACTAATGAAATTGGTATTGGAGAAATAAGTTCACAAGTTACCTTAAATTATAAATTTGACCATTGCCTGATTAAAGTAGATAAAAATTTTGATATTTCAGATAAAACTCGGTTTACAGAAATAATTAAAAATATTGATCCTGAATTTTTATCAATAAAAAATGATAGTCTCAATTTTCAACTTAAACCAAATTCACCGGCAATAGACACCGGAAATGTTAATATTGCCAAAAAATTTCTTTACGACTATAACCATCATATCAGAATTGAAGATGGAGAACCTGACTTAGGTGCCTATGAATATGTTGAATAG
>JADFUR010000012.1 GCA_015222055.1 Bacteroidota bacterium
CACCTATTGGAATAAATTGAACGCAGACTGCTTGTTTTCCTAAAAATTTATTTGTATTTTAAAAATTTTATTCAAACTTACAATCTGTGCTCTGCTGCTCATGCAGGGCACACACATTTTGCATATTTCATAGGGGTTTCAGTGGTATGCGAGCTGTCAATTTTCGCACAATTTTAGTGCGTACCATGATAGAGAATCACACGCAAAACCCCTACGTAACATGCAATTTTCAATCATCAAACACATGAAAAACCTAAAACACATACTAATAATCTGCTTTTTGTTGGTTCTTGTTTTTGAAACTAAATCACAAACAGAATTTCAAATTCATCTTTCAGATTCGACACTTACTTTAACAAAACAAAAAGTAACTTATGACCCAAGTTACTTTAGATTAAATTATCCGAATGGAGATGTACCCTCTAATAAAGGTGTTTGTACCGATGTCGTAATTAGAGCATATAGAAAAGTTGGAATTGATTTACAACAACTTGTTCACGAAGATATGCAAAAGAATTTTGAAAAATATCCAAAAAATTGGGGGTTAAAAAAGCCTGACAAAAATATCGACCACCGAAGAGTCCCTAATTTAATGACTTATTTTTCTCGATTTGGGAAGGTCCTTTCTTCATCCCAAAACGGAAACGACTATAAGCCAGGTGAAATTGTCTGTTGGAATTTAGGAGGAGGAATAACACATATTGGAATAATAGTAAATAAAAAATCAACTGATAATAAACGCTATCTTGTTGTGCATAATATTGGCAGTGGACAAGTATTGGCAGATTGTCTATTCAATTTTAAAATAATTGGGCATTATGAATTTGAAAAACAATAAAATACAGATTATTCAAAGTCCAAAAATCAAATTAAACAAAGAGGTAATCCGACAGGCTACTAGGCAAAAAAAAAACCATTGATGCGAGCATCAATGGTTTTTTATTTATTTAGAAATCTTTCAATTTATTTCAAGATGCTTGACATTTTGAAATCTTAAACTTCCGAAAGATTTATTAATTTTCTCTTACAATTCCTTCTTCATCAGTCTTAATTATCCAAATAGATGGGTCAATATCGTTCATTGATGTAGCTGTCATTGCATATCCTCCATCTTGTGTGCCTACTAAGGATTTTACCGCATCTGAGTGCGATCCTCCATATTTCATTTCCCATGCCATATCTAACTCGTCATCTAGCTCAAATAGCCATACGTCTGCACATCCGGCTGTTTCTGATCGTGTGTTTGATGAGACTACAATTCCTCCAGTTTCTGTCAATACTATGTCTCCTATGCGATCATTTTCAGTTCCACCAAAAGTTTCTCTATCGAAATGACCTTCCAAATCAATTACATAAATCCAGATGTCTGTTTCTCCAGCACTTCTTGAATTTGTATTACATCCGAGAACTAACTCTCCATTGGTTTTTTCTACTAGTACCCTACCTTCATCATCTTCATCACCTCCGTAAGTTTTATCCCAAATCACATTTCCAACTCCATCTGTTTTTATTAACCAGATGTTGTCCTTTGCGAAACTTAAGTTTGGGACTTCAGTTTTTCCCGTAATGGCAAATCCTCCATCTTGGGTTTCTATTATTGCAAATGCTACCTCAGTATAATAAGCCTGTCCTAAGATTTTGTCCCAGATAATTGTTCCTGAATTATCTGTTTTGGCAAACCATAGATCGGAGTTATATGAAAGTTCTGATTTACCACCTGCCAAAGCAAAGCCTCCATCTTCTGTTTGTACTATTGAATTGATATGTCCGTGGGTGGTCTCAATAGATATGCTTCCAATATTAACACCTTCGTTGCTAAATTTTTCGAGAGAGTATGAAAATGAAGCTAATTTATGTAGTATGAAAAATCCACCATCAAAATTTTTTAATAATGTATTGCCATTTGCACCACTGGGATCTTCAAGATCTGAATAATATTTGTCCCAAACAACATTTCCATTCTTGTCTAGCTTTGTTACATGTGGCTGCTCCCAACTTTCTCTTGCCATAACAATAAGGCCTCCATCGGTCAGTTCTATCATATCTAATGATTCATCAGTTGTTCCTCCAAGGCGCTGCTCCCATGTTACTATGTCTGGTTTGACTGTTGTGAATGACCACATAGAACTCTCTATAGTATCATCGCCTGTCTTTGCTACAACTTTCCAATAATATTTTGTATCGTTTTTAAGTTCTGATAATTCAAATTCATTTACTGTTACTGTACTGGTATTTACTTTTAATTCTGGTGGATAATTGGTGTCGAAATAAATATCGTATCCCTCTGCGTTGCCTTCCCATTTTAATATTGCATTGATTGTTATGTCTTGTGCACTATTAAGCGGAAATGTTTGTTTTAATGTTATCGGATCATCTTCGCCACCGCCGCCACCTGTTGTTGGTGTATTATTTTCTTCTTTTGTGCATGAGATGCTGAAGAGTATGAGCATCATTAGTACTAATTGTTTTAGCTTTTTCATAAAAAAAATGTATAAGTTAAAATAAAAAATTTAAAAAAACAAAGATATTTTTTTTAATGGATATTATATTATTTTTTCTCTATTTTTTCTCTACTATAAAAGACTTCTAAAAGAAGCCAACAACCTACTGTATTTCAGCAAATTAGTTTTAAATTAATTTACCGACCCCTTTTTCTAAGCCCATTACATGCATAATCTAGTGATAAACAATTATGCATAAAGAGTCTAATTTTTTTAATAAATTAAGCGATTTGCAAGAATGGGAAGGTCTTTTGCTTTCTAGATATATTTTTTTTTACATTAAAAAAAAAATTGAAGAAGCTATTTTTTATTCAAAAATTTATTAACCTATTTTCGGAAATTGGAGAATTTCATTATGCTTTGAAACCTTTTGGTGCAAAATGCGTTTTTGCATCGGAAATTGATAATAAAGCATCTGACATATACGAAATAAATCATAGTTTAAAACCATTTGGAGATATAACAAAAATTATTAAAGTGGATTAACGATAATAAAATGCTAATCATAAATGACATAATTAAAGGACGAGGTAAATTTTCTGCTGAATGGATGTTAGTTGCTCAGAAAATTGAAACAAATGCAAGATGGATTTTAAAACCAATTAATATTGTTACAAATCATTTTGGTAATGAAGATATAGTTATTATAAAACAAGGAAATATTAAAAACGGAAGAATAACAATGCAAAAAAAAGGCGGAGATAGTGGAAGAAAAACTGCTTAAATGTAGCAATTTAGGATAAATCCTGCTGAATTATTTGATATTAGCAACTCGTAATAAAACAATATGAATAAACGATTTTGTTCAGAGCAAAATTGATAGTTAAGTACGCCAAAGTCTCCAATATTTATTACATCCAAACCACACTCACAATAAAAACAAACTTAAAAACCCCATTTTACTCATCATCATCTTCGCCTTCAAATTTAATAACAAATCGTTTTAAGAAATCACTTTTCTTTCTTTCGTTAGAAAGAAAGTACATATATGCCGGTTGATGTCTTTCAACTTTAAGTTTTCGTTTTGATACTCTCATGTCTTTAATAATTGTGTTATATTCAGGATTTGCCGATATGCTCTGCATTAAACCTCTTTGAAAATAAAAGAAAAACCAGTTTCCTTTATCAATCTCAAGATAAATGGCAATAATATCGCTACTACGTTTTTTTATAATTTCAATATTACCATCAACAAAACGATTAATTTGATTATTCATTATATTTCCTATACCTATTTCCCCTACAGAACGGTATGATTGTGTTTCGCTATTCCATTTAAAATTAACTTCGGCTAACACAAGTGTATGTTGAAGGTCTTTCGGGAAATTTTTAATAACGCCAAACATCCCCATTTCCTTTTGAAACTCAGTGGCTTTTTTTTCACCCAACACACGAGAGAGACCTTTTGTATAAATTTTCCTTTTAATATCAATTGGCTTTAACGAACCATCCATTTTAATTGTATCTGCCATAATTTTTAGACATTTGTCTGGGAAATAAAAATCGATAGTCATCATTGCATGAACAGTAATATTATTATTAGGAATATTATTCAATACATTGCCATAGGTTTTAAGCTTTACCTGACCTAAATCAGCCCCAAGATTAATCTCTCCATCAGAATTCATAATGCAATAATTTTTTTGCAGACTTATTAAATCCTCGGGCAGGTCATTTTCCATAAGTTTCTCTAGACTTGAAATTTTATATTTATTTGTGCTCTTATCAAAAAACAAGTAACCCGAAGCTGAGCTAACAGAAATGTCGCTATAATTTTTTCGTTTTGACAAAAATGTTGAATAAATATGAGTAGAATCTTTAGTCAGCATCATTCCTGAATAAAGTTTATTGTTATTTATATCATAAGGCTGTTCGTCGACAGGGATATATATATTTTTAGGATTTATTTCTGATGAAAATTTCACCCAATAGTTATCCATCGGCTTACAATGATGTGTCATTTTTACAGAACCGTCGAACGATAAAAATTTCTTAGTTGCAAATAATTCCACATCGCCGTTGTATAAAAATGCAGGGCTAAAACTAAAATCTTGAACTTGTTTAATTTTCCCTGTTGCAAAAGTTTGCCCTGAAGTATCAACAGCAATTAAATTGAAATTAATTACATGTTTTCTACCACTTTCTTCTAAATAATCGTAATCACCTGATGCATTATAATTTTTTCGTCCTAAAATATTTACGTCTGAATTATAAAAACTATGATATTTTGAAGTATTATTAGCAATAATTTGAGCGTTAATCAGAGTCTTTAATTTAGCTTTTTCTCGTATTGTTATATCTCCATCACCTGGGAATATAGTAGCATCGGCAACTTTAACATATTTTACATCATGGGAGTAAATTATATTTTTGTTTAAATCAAAATTTGAAGTAGGTGAAACAAAATTTAAAGAATCTTGCTTTGGATTAACAGACAAGTATAATGAACCCATTGGTGTTTCTGATTTTTGCTCAATTTGTACAGTTTTAACTTGCCCTCTTTCAATAATTTGCATTTTAGTATTTGTTTCCATGTCAATTGTTTGCTTATCCATGTTCCACAAAAAATTATCGACATATGACACAAACTGGTTTTGTGGGTATTTCACTATACCAATTTCACTAACCGGATGAAACTTTCCTGTTCTGTTAACAAAATCAACGTGAGTATTAACACTATCAGAATTAAAAGATAAATGCTTCAAATCAGTTGTTTTAACATCAAAATTAACTGTATCTGAATCAAAATATTCATCCTTATAATAATACATATTTGAATTCATCACAGCATTTTCAATATTCATCTTTCCATTTCCTGATAAATCAGTAGATTTGTATTTTAATTCGCCTTCTAAATCAGCTTGATTCTCAAACATAAAAAAAGGTTTTTCTCTACTTTGGGCAAGAAGCATATCTTGGTAAGGCTCCCAGTGAATATATGCACTATCGGCACTTACAGAAGGATATTTAACTCCTGAGATTTGTTTTTTAATATTAAAAGTCTCCGATTTAGTATTCACGGAGTCGGGGTAAAAAATAAAATCTTTTGATGTTGTTGTTGATGTTAAATAATTAATTATACCACCTCCTCTCAAACCATGATTGCTCAATGAGACATCATTAAAATAACGTCCTTTATTTTTGAATATTGAAACACCTTCATCTGGTGTTGAATGTTTGAATCCTAAAGAGTTATCGACTTGTAATACAAGCTTTTCTCTTAATTCCGGGAATATTCCTCCAGTATATAAAGTACCTTCATATCCCATCCCTTCGATGGTAAAATTATTTAAACTATCAATAGTATATGGATCAACCTTAAAATAAAAATTATCGCGTTTATATTTCCCATTTTGAATCGATTTCTTGTCATAATATACATAAGAAGTATCTTCACTTGTAAAAATTGGAAATTTAGGATAATGTTTATTTCCCGATTTATTATTTACACTGTCGATTAAAATATCTCCTGTAACATTTTCAATAACAGATTGAACATTTTTCAATTTCATTCTTCCCCAGTCATCAAGTTCATCTTTTACTTTTATTCGTAAAGAATCGACGGTGTTAAGTTCAACTTTAAAACTGTCGTAATTAAAAGTAAAATTTTGACCAAAATAAGTAAAAAAGCCAGCTGTTACGACACCTGAAAAATCAAAATTACGGTTTCTTTTTAAAATTATTTTCGAGTGTTTTGGGTGAAAAACAACATTTTGCGAATCGCTAACTAAAATCTGAGGCACTCCAAATATTTGCAAATCAAAATTTATTAAACTTAAAGTTGCATTGCTTAAGGGAGCTTTTGTTTTCGAATTAAAACCAATAATGTCATAATCAATATCACCCACAATAGCATATAGATAATCATATAATCGCTGTTTTATTCTGGCAATTTGAGTGCTAACATCATAATCAACAATACCTGTAAACGATAACTGAATAAGTAATTTACGAATTTGTGGAAGTGACAATCTTAAAAAGGATGAAAACTCTTCTGCAGTGAATTCTTCTTTATTATATTTTTTCGCAAAATCTCGTAAAGCAACATAAGGATGTATTCTATTCATTGCCTGTAATTTTTCGTATCGTGCCGAGCTAAAAAAATTTGCAGATTCAAATTTTGCTTTATTATAATGTGTACCTTTTAACATTGTCATTTCTACTTTTGGCTCATCAATTTTCCACGATATCAACTCACAATCGATATCAATCTTATGAAATGTGTCAAAATACGGACTTCTTGCCATAGTAGCAGGGTCGTCGTTTCTTATTAAATTAACTTCTCTTTTATCAATATAATATCTAAAAAGTAATCCTGGGTGATAAATAGAATCTGTTTCTAAATGTAAACTTACCGAGCTGTTTAAACCAGTTATATATTTTTTTCGGAAAACAAAATATTGCGAAGCAGCTTTTAAAAACAAAACATTTTCTACATTTGAAACGCTGTCTTTAAACACTTTAACTTTACGAAAAATGGATAAAAAAGCTCTTTGGTTTTTTGTGCCAGAACCTATAAATTTCGACCCTTGCATAGAAAAACCACCATTATAATTAATATTTTCATATATATTGTCAATTTCAAATCGCTTACTATAAGAATCAAAACGAGGATATTTTGATTTTTTTGGCGAAGTTATAACTGATACCTTATCTTCCAATCTTCCTTTTAAAGGGAAAGTAAAATAATTTTTATTGATAAAAATAACAGAATCTGCCTCATATTTTGAGGTCTTCATATTGATATGATAATTTTTCAATGAAGCATGTACAGAATCAATACTTAAATCGGCTCTCTCCCACGACACCTTTCCATTTTTTCCTTGCCATTTATAAGTAATGGGATTAAAAATTCCTGTAGTATTATATATTTTTATGCTGTCTTTTGAGGCGTAGCAAGTTAAATCAACATCATTAAAAATGATAGAAACGGTCTTGTCAAACTTAAACGAAAAATTATTTGTGCTTGCTTTCCATTTTGTTGAAGATGATTGATAAATTGTATTATTTTTTAATAAACGAAGAGTTCCGTTTAAATATGAATTTATATTAGAGAGATAAATCTTATTCTTCTTTAACATAAATTTCAAGCCTTGCTCCCATTCACTATAATTATCTGTATCAATAGAACTATCGGTAAAAGCTATTAAGCATTGGAGATAATTATTAAACTCAGGAAAATTTCGTGCTCGTTTTTTTAAAAATAAATTTGAAATTTTATAAATATTTTCTTTTCTGTTTTCAGGTATTTTAGTGTTCCAATAAATTGAAAATTTTTCTATTAGCTCTTTAACTTCTTTCTTCTTGTCATTTTTTTCCATGAAGCGGGATAATTCTTCAAGGTAAACTGCTGTATCTGGTGTGAATTTCTTTAGTCGCTGTGCATAATTGGAAAATGAAATAGTATAAAAAATTAAGAACAAAAATATTAGCTTAAAATGTTTCATATATGATTATTGAGTTTTGAGTTAATAAATAATGTTCACTATTTTTTATTAAACTTTAAAGAAATCCAATTATTATTTTCAATCAAAAATTTAAAATTAAGATTGCATTTTTTTGCTTCTGTTTTAATTATTTCTACATCATCAGATAATAAACCACTCAAAACAATTACTCCATCTTCGTTTAGCGATTTAGAATAAAAAGGTAAATGTTTAAATAAAACATTTCTGTTTATATTTGCGAGTATAATGTCAAAGGTTTTGTTTTTAATAAACTCAATATCAGACATAAAGACAGAAACATTATTAATATTATTTTTTTCAATATTCTCAAGTGCATTTTCGTAGGCAAACTCATCATTATCTATTGCAACAATATTTTTTGCTCCTTTTAATGAAGATAAAATTGACAAAACTGCTGTTCCACAGCCCATATCAAGCACGGACTTATCTTTAAAGTCTAATTTCAAAATTTGCTCAATCATTAATGTGGTTGATTCATGCTGACCAGTACCAAAAGCCATTTTGGGACAAATAACTATTTCATACTTAACTTTTGGTGTGTTTTTATGGAAAGATGCTTTTATCAAGCATTCATCATTAATAAGTGTAAACGGGAAATTACTTTCCCATAGCTCATTCCAATCTATATTTTTAATTGACTTAATGGTATATGTGATTTTACACAATGACTTGCTAATGTTTTTCAGAATATTATTAAGTCTTTTCTCATCAAACTTAGTTTTTAAAATGTAAGCATTTAATCCATTATCGATTTCTTCAAAACTCTCAAAATCAATAATTCCTAATTCTGCAATAAGAATTTCAGTGGCAGCTTGTGAATTAGGAGTAATTTTACAATTCAGTTCAATATATTCCATGAAATTAATTTAGAAGTTAAAAGTTTAAAAAGTATGAACCCACTCCAAAAAGCCACTAAGCGGTTAACTTTACAAAAAGACTGAAAGCCTGAATGTGTACGTCAATTTTATATAAATCCGCTAAGCGGCTATAAATTGATAACTTTAGTTTTCTGAGTAGTCTCAAAGTATATAAACTTTTAACTTTTTAAAATATCATTATCTAATTAGCTATAAATCAGACAAATTAAAAAAATTTATTTAAACGAGTTTACAATACCAATAAAATCTTCTGCTTTAAGAGCAGCTCCGCCAATTAATCCACCATCAACATCAGCGTTTGCAAAAATCTGTTTTGCATTTGAAGGTTTACAACTACCTCCGTATAAAATTGATGTTTCATTAGCAAGATTGTCTCCATAATTTTCAGCAATAAGACTACGGATAAATTTATGAATTTCCTGAGCTTGCTCGGGCGATGCTGTTTTACCTGTTCCAATTGCCCAAATAGGTTCGTAAGCCAAAATAATACTATCATAATACTCTTTAGCAAGAGTAAATACTGTTTCGCTAAGTTGCTTTTTTATTACTTCGAAATGCTTATTTGATTCACGTTGTTCTAAATTTTCACCACAGCAAAAAATAACTTTAAGGTTATTATCTAAGGCTAATTTAATTTTTTTATTAAGAATGGTATTATCTTCATGGTAGTATGCTCTTCGTTCAGAATGACCAATAATAACATAATCGGCACCAACAGACCAAAGCATTTCAGCAGATACTTCACCTGTAAAAGCTCCCTTTTGTTCGGCAGCACAGTTTTGGGCAGAGAGTAAAACTCTATCTCTGTCGATAAGCTTACCTACTTCTGACAAATGAATATAAGGAGGTGCAATAATTATATCTACATTTTTATCAGCTTTTTCAGCAGCTAATTTATTAATATCAATTGCCAGATCAATGCCTTCTTGCAATGTATTATTCATTTTCCAGTTTCCTGCTACAATTTTTTTTCTCATTTTATTAAACTTTTTAATAGTAATTTTTCAAAAATTAAAGTTACAAACTTAATTCAATTATAGAAAAATAAGTAACAAAATATTGTTAAAATTTTTTAATAAAATACATATTCATTTTTAAAACAATATTTTTTTTGTAAATTTGAGTCGATTGTTAGCATAGTATTAAAAAATTGATAGGTAAAATAAATATAAACAAATAACAATAAACACATGGCTCTAAAAGAAGAATTTATTACCAGCGGTAATTGGTTATTTAAAAGACGTGGTTATTTACCATTAATCTTGTTAGCAATTTTCATTTTGGGATTAAAAAATTTCAAATATCTTGGAAACGATGAAGAAATAAATTTTTATTGGGGGATTTTTTGTCTTTTAGTCAGCTTTATTGGCTTAGGAATTCGTGCTTATACTGTTGGTCATACTCCTAAAGGAACATCCGGCAGAAACACAAGCGGACAAGTTGCAGAAACATTAAACACAAAAGGTATTTATTCTGTTGTCAGACATCCTCTATATCTAGGCAACTTTGTTATTTGGTTTGGCATATCATTATTTGCTCATTCATGGTGGTTATCGTTAATTTGCATTTTAGTTTTTTGGGTTTATTATGAACGCATAATGTTTGCAGAAGAACATTTTTTAATAAAAAAATTCGGCAATCAATATATGGAATGGTCAGAAAAAACACCGGCATTTATTCCAAAACTTAAAGGCTGGGAAAAAACTGATTTAGTGTTCTCGTTCAAAAATGTGCTTAAAAGAGAGTATAATGGTTTCTTTTCAATAATAATCGTATTCACTTTTCTTGTTGTTTTAGTTGATTTTATTGTAAAAAGAAAATGGGGAATAAATTTAGCTTGGGCAATAATATTTGGGCTAGGTTTAATTATATTTTTAACCCTTAGAACCTTAAAGAAAAAAACAAATATCTTATCTGTAAAAAACAGATAAGATATTTGCATTTTTTTGAATTAGTAATCTCTAAAAAGAAATTATTTTGCTTCTAAGATGATTTTTGTCACTTTTTAATATAATTACTATTTCTTTGATGAAAATAACGGGTTTTTGCTTTTTCCGGATCAGAACCCAAAGGAATATATATTGTTGTTTTTTGGTCGATAATAACCCCCTGTAGCTTATTTAAATCAGGTGATTGAAAATTGTTTGTTTTTTTTTCTCTCATAATTATAAAATCAATTTATTTTGAAGATTTATAAATAAATAAATAATTCTCTATATCTAAGTTAATCTCTTTTATTAGCTCGCTTTGTAGCTTTATCTGCTCTTTTCTCTTTTAGAGTTTTAGCGGCTACTTTTTTAACATTCTTTGGTTTTCCTTCTTGACTTTTCGACATGATTTCTTATTTTTTGTTTATGATTTAAAATTATATATTTTAAACTGCTTTATTCCATATTATTTCTTCATATCCACTTTTAAGAATAGTAGAAATCATTTTAAACCTTTTATTTGCGACAAACATATTTGATGCATGTTCAGGTACAATAATTGACTAACTAGTCTCAATAACATATAATTTTTCGTTAATTACAATTTCAAATATTCCTTCAATAATCTATATAAATGCATCGAAAAAGAAAAATTTTAACATCAAAAGTTTCACTCTCATCAATCGCCATTAAACGGATATTCCCTGTTGCTTTTTTAATATTCATTTTACAAACAACCGAGCTTGAAAATTATTCTATTATTTAAGCCTGATTATAAGTATTTGACTTCTCAAATTTGGTGTTTTTTACAATAAGTTTAACATAATCAGCAAAGATATAATTATTTATCTCTTTTTTCATTACACAACTATATAAATATGTTACATAATTCACATATTTTCAAGTGTATTGCGTCGCTTATTTCTTAATTCTTTAAAATGAGAAGGTGAGAATCCCGTGATTTTTTTAAATTGATTTGACAAATGAGCCACACTGCTATAATGCATCTTATATGCGATTTCAGATAAAGTAAGTTCATCGTACATTATTAATTCTTGAACTTTTTCAATTTTATGACTTAAATAAAATTTTTCAATGGTAGTGCCTTTAACCTCAGAAAATAAATTAGCTAGATAGGTATAATCATAATCAAGTTTTTCACTTAGGTAATCGGAAAGATTGACTTTTATCTGATCATCGGTGTAATGAACTAATTCTACAATTGCACTTTTAATTTTTTCAACGAGAATACTTTTTTTATCATCCAGTATTTCCAATCCTGATTTGTGTAAATTTAATTTCAGTTTATTTACTTGCTCATCATCAACATCTTCAAGGGTATCTACTATGCCAAGCTCTACCGTTTTATATAAAATACCGAGCTTCTCAAGCTCTGCCTTAACTAACATCTTGCATCGAAGACTAACCATATATTTGATATAAATTTTCATAGGCTATTTGAGCATGTTGTTTATTACCATCAAATTAATATTCTAACAAATATAACAAAATTGTCAATTTTATTATATTATTAGGACATATAAAAAAAAATGCCTTCATAATAAACAATTCGTCACATTTGGTTTAGTTCAAACGAATATAAAAGCTGTAGCAGACCTTGCTCTACAGTACTTTTATATTCTTAGGTGTTAGGCACTGGCATTTATCTTTCTAATCAATATTCAAAATGATAAATAGCTTCCAAAAATTTTCCTTTTACTTGATCTCCTTCCTCGCTTTCATTTAACTCCTTCAATACTCCCCCTAAAACCATTTTTTTACTTGGAAGCCTTTCTGAATCTTTTAGATGAGCGATTAAAAAAGTTTCGGATAATTCTTCATCTCTTAACTCATAAACATCATATTCATCGATTAATGGAATCATCATAAAAGTAGTTACATTTCCACTTATTATCGGAAACATAATAAACCCTTCAAAATCAGATTTGGAATCAATCAATTTGGGAATTCCTGTAATTATCGCATTAGATGATATTATTCCTTTTAAATTAGCTTCAGAAGGAAGTAATTCTTGAGATTTATATTTTAGATAATTTTTTTGTAATCGACTATCCAACTTTGAAATAATTGTATCTTTCGCTGATTGGTCTAATTGTAATAATGACATTTCAAAAAAAAGTATCAATTGCTGATTTTCAATAAATACTCCTCCAACTTTTCCCAATTCAGATTGCGTTATTATTCCATCTTCTGCTTTGGTTCGAAAATTGAAAAATTGACCTCCATTGTCAAGAGATTGAAGAGCACTATGTATGTTTTGGTATGGTTCTATTTTTATCATTTAATTTAATTTAATTTAATTCTTTTCTGTTAACTAATATAATAATCCAAAGTTCTATTTTTTTTTGCTTGTGTCTAAAGACCATCGTATTTAATTAACAATTTATCAAAAAAAAAGCTTTTTCAAGGCTACTTTTCAACAAAAACCGCTTACTTTTTCTTAAAATTAGTGATGTCTTAAATGTGCTTGTTTTGCTTCTAAGATTTTTAGACAGTCTGACGAAATGGCTAAAGAATCGTAGCCCAAATAGATACAGATTATCTATCCACCCAACCACTTAGCCTTTCGTATTTTGTTTTAAATTATTATTCTACTCCAAATTTAATAAAAAAATTAAGATTTGCGATTTCCAAAGAAAACGTCAATCAACCCAAGAACCACAGAGGGCTATGTTCTTTAGGTAGTGTTATAGCGCATTTTTTTATTACTTCCCCTTTTTATATAATTTTTCTATGAAAATTTCACCTAAAGTATCACTATATGTAAAAATTCCATTCCTTTTTCCATTCTGATTCTTGCAATTCACACAGTGCTTAGGGAGTGTTGAGATAATTAATATCCTGAGCAAACTGTGATAAGCTAAAAAATAAAAACACCAAAACAGCAATTATTTTTTGAACATATTTTTTTTAAATTTGCTTCAGTTCTATTTAAGAAAAAAATAAATAAATCGTGATAATTTACTTTGACTTGGCTAGTCGTTTTCGAATCTCAAACAAAAGATATTCCAACCCATTTAATTTAATTTCATAAAGAGACGCAAGCTGCATTCCTAGCTTCCCTTGTGGAAAGCCCTTCTGCTTAAACCAAACAAGATAAGGCTCTGGCAAATCACACAAGGTGTAATTTTTATATTTACCAAAAGGCATTTTGGTAGTGACCAATTCTTTTAAAAAATTTGTATCGAAACCTACACTTTTATCATCCATCTTTTTCAATTCTTTGATGCATTTCAATCATTTAATTGCTTTAAGCTCATAAAGACACTCTTTTTTGGCTCAATTTTAATATTGTTTAAGCTGTATATTGTTTTTGAATGAGATATAACGATTTTTTGGTATGAAATCGTGCGGGATTTTGCCCTGTTTCATTAACGTCCGTTAATAAAGTTTGAAGATAGTAAAAAGCTCGCAAACCACCAAAAAACCGCATGTTTTATGACCCAATATTAGCATTTGTAGCCAAAATTCTAATTAAAAAGATTCTCTATCAATTTAGATAATTGAGCAGAAAAAATTGCAATTATTGCTCCAATTATCATTGCACGATATTCTTCAATAAAAATCATACCTATAATTAACATTATCAAAAAAGGAATTGCAATAAATAATGCTTTTTTTTGTTTTATTTGCTTTTGTTTCTTCTCTATCCAGTCATCAATAAAATTATCATTTTCGATAAATTGATTACGCTTTTCTGGAACAATCCATATTTTAGTTCTGAAAATATATTTTACAAATTCTATAAATCTATTTTTTTGATTACAATTTTTCAAATGATATTCAAGAAAATTTTTCAAATCTACTAAATTTACTTTTCTTGATACTTCTGTATACTTTTTAATTATTTCTGTCAAATTACTATCAAAACTTGAAAATAAAACTGATTTATCAGAAAGCTTTAATTTATCATTATTAGGAATTTTAAAGTTTTTGGTAGCTTTCCCAAGGGTCAATGTATTATTAGGTTTAATATTATGTTTTTTACCTGACTTGTCAAAGTATTGCTTAATCTCATTTGAGTCATTATAGATCTTAATAATGTCTTCAGAAAAGGTAAAGAGTTTCTTTAAATTCCAATTGTCCATATTTCCCATTTTGGCTATTAATGCTAACATCTTAATAAAACATACCAGCATGTCTTATTCCTTTTATATATTTAATAGCCAAACCCAAAATTAGCAAAAAAAAGCAAAAAAGATATAAATTGGGATTGTGATTTTTTTAAAAGTTGTTTTAATTGCTGAGAAATGAGATTAGTGCAAAGTTATATATTTAGCAAATCTGTATTCTTTAAAATTATTAGCAAAAACACATAGGGTGTAGTTTGTTTGCTACCTTTGCTTAACTCAACAACTAATATAAAAGATTTAGCAGAACTTGCTTTATAGGGTTTTTATATTTTTAGATATTATCAACTGTGTTTTTATTCTTTCAGTTTTTTAATTATCATTTTATCGTCTGGAAAATATTTTTTGTACTTCTTCGGTAAATTTTTTGTTAATTGATATTCTGCAACTCCAATTGGTTTATTTGTTGTTCTCAGTGCATATTCAACTTCCAAAGTATCCTTCTCCGCACAAAGCAATATTCCGATTGACGGATTTTCATTCTCTATCTTTTCCGTATTATCTAAAATTTCAAGGTAGAAGTTCAATTTTCCTGCATATTCGGGTTTAAATTCCCCGACTTTTAGCTCGACTGCGACAAGGCATTGTAATTTTCTGTGATAAAACAAAAGGTCAATGAAATACTCTTTATCTCCTAATTTTAATTTGAACTGATTTCCGAGAAAAGCAAATCCAGCACCAAACTCCATAATTACATCACGGATTTTTTCAATCATTTTGTTTTCAAGTTCCCGCTCTTTTACACCTTCTTTTAGTCCAAGAAATTCAAGGTTATATTCACTTTTTAAGGCTTCTTCAGCTTGTTCTGAAAGATATTCAGGAAGTGCTGTTTGAAAATTATGGGTTTTGTTTTCAGACAATGCTCTTTTGTATGCTTCTGCCTTTATTTGATTTAGCAAGACATTTCTACTCCAACCATATCTTTTTGTTGCATTCAGGTAGAATTCAGCTTCTTTATCGTCCTTAATTTTTGTAAGAATTAACAGATTTTGCCCCCATGGAATTTCTGCGACAAGCTGTCGCAGTTTTTCATTGGTTGAATAACGGGAATAAAATCGTCTCATGTCCCAGAGATTTCTTGCAGAATATCCATTGCTTTCAGGAAAATCATTTTGTAGGTCATTCGATATTTTTTCAACAACTGATTTCCCCCAACCGTCTTCCTTTTGTTTCTCTAAAATTATTTTTCCAATTTTCCAATAAAGTTCAATATGTTCTTTGGTAATGGTTTTTACAACATGAAATCTTGCCGATTGAATTTCATGTTTTATTAATTCGAGAGTTCCTTTGTAGGCTTTGTTAATCATCCGAATATTTTAATGATTAAAATCAAAATTAATCAACTTTATGATACTTAATTTTTTTTTTCAACATGTCTGGTAACGCTTCAATAAGACACACTAGTATGTCTTATTTTAACTATATATTTAATAGTCAAACCCAAAGTTAGCAAAAAAAAGCAAAAAAGATATAAATTGGGATTGTGATTTTTTGATAAGTTGTTTTAATTGCTGAGAAATGAGATTCATACAAAGTTAGCATTTGATTTTTCGAATCAATTTTATTCGATTAAATATTCGATCCTATTGATGCAATAAGAAAACGCCTGTTTAGTTGTCCATAAGAACACTCATGTAATTAAAAATAATAAGTATAGAGTAATGCTCCTCCCAGAACCGTTCCTGCGGGTTTATCCTTTGCAAAGAGGGGAACATAAAATGCTTTTAGCCCAGCAACACTTTTAACAACAGATTCCTTTTTAAATTCAATTCCAGTTTGCCAGCTTAGGAAAGGACCCATGGCAAAAAATGATTCACTAAGATTATTAAGATTAGATTTATAATCGGGTCCATAGTGAAAGCTAATCCCAATTCCAGGACCTGTTACAAGATTTATTTTTTCGTTTATTAATTTACTGTATTCAAGCGTAATCTCGGGCTCAAGCTGTAGCATTTTAAATGCCAGTCCAAATAGGACAGGACGCATCACTGGAAGATTAAAAGTTAAGGAATGACTATCATTAAGCTTATGTTTAATGATAAACATAATGTCTGCCATTGATCCTCCTTTTACTCCTGCAGGACTAGCAACGCACATTCGATAATTATCATACCTTCCACCTGCCATGAAAAGAATACCATATGAATTTTTGTTCTTATCGAAATCTTGTCCGTAAATATTTTGAATTAAACTTATAAGAATACTAAGTGCCAGCATTGTTTTTTTCATAATTTGCCTCGATTCTTTTTAATTGTTATAATTCTTATTCTCAAAATTTCAGTAATCGTGTCTTGTATAAAAAATGTTGCCTAACATAAAAATAAGCCACACCAGTATGTCTTATTTCTATTATGTGTTTAATACTCAAACCCAAAGTTAGCAAAAAAAAGCGAAAAAGATATAAATTGGGATTGTGATTTTTTGATAAGTTGTTTTAATTGCAGAGAAATTGAGATTAGCACAAAGTTCTATATTTATAAATATTTTATTGGTTGCCTTTTTTAACATATCGTTCTATGGACTTCCCATTCTTTAAACTCAATGCTTTATCATTTAATAAAACAATTTCATATTCATAGTCGCCAATAGAAGTGTTTCCGTTACCAACACTTTCTTCTGTTAGAATTAAATTATTTCCTTCCATACGCCATTTTCTATAAAGTAAAGTTTCCATATTATCCGAGCGTGCAGTACCATCTTTAAACAAAGTGAAATGAAGTTTACTTTCAGAAGTATCTAACCAAGAACCTATTAATTGTTTTTTTTTAATCTCAAAATTAGTATGTTCCAGTTCTATTAAATTACCATCAACATCATACCCTTTCATGTTTGCCAAAATATTAAACTTAAACATTCCTGCAAACATAATCCAAAATAATATGAATAAAATAGTTGAAAATAACTTGTTTTTAGTTGTTCGGACTTTTTTGAATAAAAAAAATGTTACAAAAGTGAGAATTAATATTACAGGATAAATAATAAAAATATCAACTCTTATTATAGCACTTATTTCATTTATTGCCCACGCTTTAACGTACCATTCATAAAAGAATGCTAATAGAAAAAAAGTTATTAAACTTATAACCTTTGCAAATTTATTATTTTTCATTATGTTCTGTTTTAATATTGCTGACGCACAACACCTTAATAAGCCACACCAGCATGTCTTATTTCCTTTATGTGTTTAATTCTCAAGCCCAAAGTTAGCAAAAAAAAGCCAAAAAGATATAAATTGGGATTGTGATTTTTTGAAAAGCAGCTAAGCGGTTATCCCGGCTTGGGTGAAAAATCTGCCAAGTTTGGCTTATTAAAAGCCAGAAGTTTAAAACTTTTGTAATCTGAATAATTTGAAATCTGGCAGGTTTAAACGAAATTGTTTCGGAATCTGTTTTGTAAAAACTTTCATAATTACGCAGGGGAATAAAATTTTTATTATAATTATCAGACTGCTCCTCGCGGTTAACTTGTTTGTTATCAATACCCCTGATTAAAATTGTGGGCTATTCATATTTTTTATAAACCCGAGTCGTATTTTTTTCATCAATCCGCTAAGCGGCAATAGCAATAAGATTTTTACCGAAATATAAATTAATCCCTCTTATTATTTTTATTACGTGATTTATTTCAGAATTTTATTTTGAAAATTGTAAGAATCTAAAAATCAAAAAAAATAATTAATATCTCATTTAATTATATTAATTTTGAATTAAACGAAACTGCTAATTATGAGAAATCTAACTATTACATTAATTCTTGAAATTTTATTTGTAAGCAATATATTAGCTCAAGCACTCCCAATTGCAATTGATGGCTGTTTTAATGACTGGTCAACGTCTTCTGCCAATTATCAAGATAAACATAATGATGGTGCAGATATTGATTTATTGTCATTCTCTGTTTCTAACGATAGCTCTTATTTGTTTATTAAATTTGAGATGGCAAATGAGCTTCTTCTAAATTCAAATAATGAACTTTTTCTTGAGATTGATACCGACAATGATTCTACTACAGGAATTAATATTAATGAAATAGGAGCTGATCTGGAATGGAGTTTTGGAGGGAAATTTGGTAAGCTTTACTCGCCTGATGGCATAGATACAGTAAGGCAAATAAATATTTGTTTTATGGCATTACCTACTGTTACTTCAAATATTTATGAGCTCGCAATAAAAAAAAATATTAAACCTGACGGCAAAAATCCTCTCTTTAAAAATGATAATATTAAAATTTGTTTTGTCGATAAAAAGTTAAATGGCGATTTCATGCCAGATATGGGAGCGAAGTTTAGCTACTCGTTTGATAATTCGCTGGTGCCTTTATATAAAGTAGTTGAGTTGGAGAAACAAAATGAACAATTTGTCAGAGTAATGACTTACAACACCCTTTGGGGCATATGCGTCAACTTAAGGCTTAACCTAAATAAGTGCTAGTCCTGATTTATTTTCACTTCTTTTGTTTTTTTTTCTTTAC
>JADFUR010000013.1 GCA_015222055.1 Bacteroidota bacterium
ATTGATGTCAGTAATTATTGATATACTAGTAGTTTTGGACTTGCTTGGTGTTGAAATTAATTTTGAGACAACTATTAGTAAGCTAATCAATTATTCTGATAATTTTAATTTATCAAAAAACACTAATAATTACCCCAATATTTATAAATTAGCCTCTTGATGTAAAGTGCGAAACTTCAGTTATATAAAATATTAAAATAGCAATTTATATCTTTTTGTTTTTTCTTCCATCGTATTTAATCTTAAAATTTGTATTCCATACTTAATAAAATGCGACTTTCATTTTGGGTTGAAGTTTCATCTGAAAGCCATTTCTGATAATTCACTGAAATATTCACCCCTTTTACGGGAGAATGTGAAATACCTCCCATAATTGTATTTCCGTCTTTTCTATTGCCTGTTGCCATATTCTCAGAATATTCATAGTACAACTTGTCATACCGTGCAAACAATTCAGTTTTGTTTGATAACTGATAAGCCGAATAGAAAGAAAAACCATAACTGTTCACCTTGTTAATATTGTCAAGGTTTGCCATATAATTAAACTCGCTCCCAATCCGAAATTTTGCCAATGGTTTAAATCCGGCAAAAACCGAAATCATTTGTTCTGTAGATGTACTATCTATTCCTGACTGTCTGTTGTGATAAAATATTCGGGTTTGAATTTTTTTAGAGGGATTAATATTTAATCCTCCTGCAAATTTCACTTTTCCAAATGCGTCTTGTTTTACTCTTGTGCCCTCGCCATTGGTTATAGAAGCATCAAACGAAATAATATTATTGATTTTGTAATAAGCTATAAAACCCAAATCGCTACTGGGTATTTTCCAGTATAAATCCTGAAAGGTTTGTGCTACATAGCGCAATCCCCAAAACCGCTCTTGTGTAATGTAATGATTTTGAAGAATTGCACCGCCTTCGAGCGTTAGCTTATCAGTCACCTTCCATTGCAAACTGGCAAACTTTAGCCAAAATGTATAGTACGAACCCTCCTTTGATGTGTTTTGTACATTTAAAGAATTGCCTGATGGATCAGTAAGGGTAATTTCACCTACTGAAGTTGGACGCCCCCGGTCAATAATCATCTTTGCCGACCATTTATTATTAAACTGATACTGAAATCCTAAATGTGCCCGACCAAAGCTGTATCCGTAATTGTTATTATCAATATCAAAAGCGGCTGTTCCAAAAACTTGTACAATAGGTTTCAGTTTATGGAAATCGAAATAATATACATTTGTTGAATCCTGTGCTTTGATTGCCGTTGATGCAAACAGCAGAACTATGGTTAATATGGAAAAAAAACGTTTCATCATAAATCTTCATTTATTTAATTAATTATTTTACTCCTTTTGATTTGAGTACTTTTATTAGTTCCTCTTCGGGAAAATAGCCAACATGTCGATAGAACTCTTTCCTATTTTCATCGAGAAAAACCTGAGTAGGAATTGATTTGACCCCATATTTATCACCGTAAAGCTTGCCTTCAGGTGTCCAGACATCATAAAAAATTGTTTTTACCTGCTTACCATATTTTTGCTCAATGGATTTAATAACGGCTTGCATTTTTTGACATGGAATACAACGTACTGAACCCAGTTCGATAAAGGTCACTTTATATTTAATTGCATCTTTTTTTTGTACTGTTGCTGAAACACTTTTATTTGCTACGGTGCTATTTTGTGCCATTACAGTTGATGACAGCGATACTATTATGGCAAACGTTAATAGTATAAGTAAATTAAGTTTTGTTTTCATTTTATTAAAATTGTTTATTTCTTAATGTATAAGATAAAACTCGCATTATCTTAATATTATGCGTAAGCACCAATATATTGCTCATGCTTGTTTCATTAGTATAAATATTTAAAGTGTTTTAACAACACGAACAATTTTTTTCATCGTTTGAGCTTGAACTACAATTACAACTGCAGCCTTCACCAGACGATAAATTACTTTCAAAAGGAAAACCTTTTGCTTTCCACATGGTGAAACCTCCATCAAGGTTGGCAACATTAGGATACCCTACTCTGTTTAACAAATTAGCAATTTTTGTGCTCCGAACCCCACCAAGAGAGGCAAGAATAATATTTTGGTCTTTGGCAATATAAGGTAGCCTATCCATAATTACGGACATGGGATGGTTTAAAACATTGTCAAGAGGAACACTTTCCAAAACTAGCTCATTTGTTTCACGAACATCAATAAGCACAGCTTTATTATTGTTTAAAGCTTCCATAGCATCAGTGGGTGAAATATGCTTTACCCCTTCTAAATGAAATTCCTGAGAAATTGGTTTATCTGTTGTCTTCATACGTTTTGAATTTTTATTTTGCATGTAATTATAGTTCAATATATTTTTCTAAATAGTCAGCTTTATGCATCTTTTTTTTCTTTACGATCCTGGTCAAAAAGTTTCTCAGCATGTTCGTAAATATCATTAATAGGTCTTTGTTTAATCCTTTTTCCTAATTCAATTGCTTCTTTGGCTTGTTGTTTTGTACAAGCTAATTCGATAACTTTTTTTAAAAAATAATCACGGCAAGGGCGGCACCCTCCAGCTATTGAAGCTGCTATTCCAGACAGTTCAATTATTTTTTTATCGTTTATTTGAATTGTTCCATAATAATTTTATTTACAATGTCCACAACAACTTTCGTTATTGGTGTCATTATTCAATTTTTCTGTTTTAAAACTTCCATCTACGAAATCAATAGATATTTCCGAAAGTATTTTTTCAGCCTCTGGAGTGATAAAAAAATCTACATCACCCTTTTTTACTACTATATCGTCGGTAGTTGGATTCTGGCTGATTTCTAACTGAAGCATAGGGCTACAACATCCTTGTGTTGTGAAGAAGCGAATTCCTGAGGAAGCTTGTTTACCTTCATCAATCATCTTTTTAAATTCCGATAAAGCATTTTCTGATAGTTTCATTTTAATTTCCTTTTAATGATTTGATTAAAAAAATTAGGACATACATCGTATATCATTTATATATTAATTGATTTGCATTTGCTTATTGTTTCTTCCAACCAGCAATCATGTGGCATCCAAATAATAGGATTTCCAATTTCAGATTCACGTTCAATTATTTTTTTATCGAGTTGTTTGAATTGTTCCATAATAATTTTAATTTCAATGCTTAGCAACAACGTCCTTTATTGATGTCATTATTCATTTTTTTTGATTTAAAATTCCAATCCCTGTAAGTATAATTAAACCAATAAGTAACGTTACGCTAAAAATCTTATCAGTGAATAATTTTTATATTTTTACAACTATTTTTATTTATTGCCGAAGTCGAAATACGAGAAATAAAATCACCAACAAGATGTTTTAAATAATTTATTCGGTCTTCGTTTAATTTATAATTTTGGCATCCATCAGATGGATTGCATAAAATAAATCCGGTCTCTTTTAGTTTGGTCAAATGTTGAGATACCGTTGATTTACAAATAGGAAGTTTATCACTAATTGCCCCAGCTGGGCACTCATGATATTCGGACAGATGTTCAATAATTTGCAAGCGTGCCGGATGCGAAAGTGCATCCAGCATGTTAGCTAACTCTTGTAATTTGGGTTCATATTGTTTATCGTTTTCCATAGTAACTTTTTATTACATTACGTAATTAAAAATGAATCCAACAATTACAATCCCAACGGCAACAATGCCAACAAATACGGTTATCAATTGCCATTTTAATACTTTTTTCAGAATAATTATTTCTGGAAGTGATAATGCAATAACAGACATCATAAATGCTAAAGCAGTACCTAAAGAAACCCCTTTTTCAATTAATACACTAACTATAGGAATAATTCCAGCAGCATTGGAGTACATCGGAACACCCATCAGAATTGCCAAAGGAACTCCATACCAATTACCCTTTCCTAAAAGTGCCCCTAAAAAGTCTTCAGGAACATAACCATGTGCACCCGCTCCAACTGCAATACCTATGATTATATAAATCCAAATTTTACCAACAATTTCTTTCACCGATTCGTAGCCAGCATTAATTCTTTCAGAAAAATAAATTTTAGAATCCAATTCGCTTTCATGATTGGCTTTTATTTTATATACCCATTCGGCAACGTACTTTTCTAATCCGAGTTTGCCTATTAACCATCCTGATAAAATAGCAATGGAAAGCCCGGTTAGTATATAAATTATGGCAACTTCCCATCCAAAAAGACCAACCAATAAAATCAAAGCAACTTCATTAATCATTGGAGCTGCTATCAAAAATGAAAATGTTACGCCCAAAGGTACACCAGCTTCAACAAACCCTAAGAACAAAGGGATAGCAGAACAAGAGCAGAAAGGTGTTATCGTTCCAAGCAATGATGCCAAAATATTTCCTGTAAATAAGGATTTTCCTTCTAATATTTTTCGTGTTTTTTCAGGCGTGAAATAAGTTCTTAAAATGCCTACACCAAAAATGATAAGCACCAACAACAACATTACTTTTGGAACTTCAAAAATAAAAAATCGCAACGTTTCGGTCAGGTGTTTACCCGATACCATACCAAAAATATCATCAATTATATAATCAGCAACATTTTGCAGATTCAAATATGTTAGTACCCATATAGGAATTAGAAGGGCAGGAATTAACCAACCATTCAAATTTCGGTTTAATGTAATTACTTTCTCTCTCATCTTTTTCTTCTGTTGTCTATTCGCAAAATAACGAACAGTATTTATAAATTTTTTTAGAAATAAATCGTGAATATATAATACACCCCTACAACAATAAATAATACCGAAATTACACGTCTGAACCAAAGTTCAAAAATTTTTAATTTATTGTAAACATTGCCAATAGAACCCACGCTAAATGCAATGAGCCAAGCAAAAATTATTACAGGAATTCCTGTTGCAATAGCAAAAAATAACGGCAAGTACAATCCACTGGCACTGCTGATTGTCATAGGTATAAGCATCCCAAAATATAGCACGCCACTATAAGGACAAAATGCCAAAGCGAAAACAATTCCCAATAAAAGAACGCCCCAAAAACCACTATTAGATTTGTTCTCCATTTTTTCGGTAAGCGAACTAATGCCGGGAATTTTAAATTTTAAAATTCCAAGCATAAACATGCCAATAATGATTAAAAGTGGTCCTAAAAATTTTTCGCCCCACTCCTGAAAAAATCCTGCGAACTTGAATTGACTTGCTCCAAAAAAGAATATCAATCCAATAATAGTATAAGTAAATGCACGACCCAAAGTATAGATCAAGCCGTTAACGAAGACTTTACGTTGATTTGCAATATCCTTACTAATAAAGCCAATGGCTGTAATATTAGTTGCTAAAGGGCATGGACTTATGGCTGTCATAAGTCCCAGAATAAATGCCGTGAATATTGGAAACTGCGATGTCTCCAAAAAGTTTTGTAACACTTCCATTGTTAATTCATTGAATCAATAGTTGATTTAAGTTTTGCCTTAAATTTATCAGGATTAGTTCGTGCATACATAAAAGCATCGTTGGTTAAATTAACCTGCTTATCGCCTTTTATAATAAGTAGTGTTTGTCCACTTATTTTATACTTTTCTAATAATGGTTTATCCTTAACCTCTTCAATATTTATTGACTGAAAAGGAACTTTTGTTCCGTAATATTCTTTTAATGCTTCTTCCGTTACCGCTTCAACAGCTTCACAAGTTGCACAACGACGGCTTGCATGAAAATAGTAAGCTTTTACTTCGCTTGATTTTTGATTTTCGGCACTGGTTACTTTTAAACTAGTACAATTATCGGCTGTCTCACAGTCAGAACATTGTGCCGATACGGCAACTACGCCCATAAAAAGTATGAAACTTAAAGTGGTGATTAATTTTTTCATTTTGATTTTTTTTGATTGATTATTTGGTTAATAATTTTGAAAGTTCATCTACCGAAGGAACTTTCCCTTTCACTACTATTTTCCCGTCAATAACTAATACAGGAGTTGTCATTACACCAAACTGCATAATTTCAATAATGTCTTCCACTTTTGTAATAGTGGCATTTACCCCAGTTTTCTCAACGGCTTCTTTGGTCGCTTTTTCAAGTGCTTTGCATTTTGCACAACCAGTACCTAATACTTTTATTTCCATAGTTACTATCTATTTAATTATTCGTTTTTCGCAAAACAACGAAAGATAAATTTAAAATTTTTTTAATATCTAAAAAGGCTTTGTGTCACAAGACGTTCCAGAACATACAATCGTATGGGATGTCCCATAGCCTTTGCATATCTGGACATTCTTTTTTGTTTATTTATTTTTACTTTTGTTTTTATCATTCCTGTTCGTTAAACACCGAACAAAGATATATATGTTTTTTTTATTTGCAATAAAATAAACCTTTTTTTTTTGATATTGAATTCAAAATAAGACTTATCATTGAATTTAAGAGTAATACGAAGGTGCTAGTTTCGGAAAATAAAATTATACATCCTTTTAGTTCTTAAAAAAAATTAGAGTAAAGTCAAAAACAAAAACACATATTAAAGCTGATGATTTAGTTATCAAAGGTGAAATATTACAATAAACCCTAATCAAGTTAGATATGAAACTACCTAGGAAAATAGTATGGGAAATCAATTTATTTATATAATTCCAAAATTGGGTGTTGTAATAGTAACTACAGAATATAATTATAAAAATTATTCTTTTACAATTACTAGTGGAATTAATAAATATCTATATTTATTGGATAATTAAAATAGTGTAATAAAAAAATAATAAATGCTAACACCTAAGAATATAAAAGTACTGTATAGCAAGGTCTTTTAAATGTTTCATATTCGTTGTTGAGCTAAACCAAAGGTAGCTGATTGTTTGTTATGATGATGATTTGAGCTGGCATGTAATTTTAATAATTTTTGTTTTGTAACAAGTTTCGATTTTAGTAAAAATTTTTGATTAATTTCAGGAATATTGCCAGCCAACGCCAAAACTTTTATTACCCTTTTTTACCCAACCGCTTTCATTAATAATTAATGCTGTAACTTTTATTATTGGCATAATTAGACTTAATTCAACTGCAATTTTATTGATTACTTCACCAAATTCCGAATTAAATTCAAGAATAAAGGGCTTTTTTTGGTGATAATTCGTATCTAAATCTTCACAAATCTGTTTGATGTTCCAGAGTTGACTTTGCACAATACCCTTGATATATATTTCTTCTTTACTAAAAGATGTTTAGTCCTATTAAGAAAAAAGCATTAATATTCAGCTAAATGGACATTAAAATTCCGTAATAATGAGACCCAATATTTTTCCATAATCTTTGCTGTTTTTACCATGTATTAAACATTTCGTAGACCAAACGGCTAGTTTTTCCGTGCAATAAAACTATATGCTTTTTCAGCAAAAGATATTATTCAATTATAACGTTATCAAAATTTTATTGCTAATTTTGCAAATCAGTTATAATAGAATTATAAAAAAAGCTTACAAATTTTGTGTAAAATTATAAAATTAGGAGGTCTATAATGACTAAAGAAAAAGAAAAAACAGAACCCACACCAACTTATTTGTTAGGGAGTGATGAACAACAAAAATGGATGCAGAAATATTTTTTTGCACCACGTGGAATTGCATTTGCAGAGCCAGGAATTGTTGCTCTTGATAATCCAAAAATGAGTGCTTTGAACATCACCAAATCTTCATATCAGATTAGGCCAGAAGTATTCAATTTAAACTGGCTTTCAGAAGCAACAAAAGTAAAAAAAGAGGAACTTAAAAAAAGACTACTCAGATTATATGATGAACATCTTATAATCCTAGTTTTGAATGGCTCAGTCCAAGTAGAAGGTTTCGGCCTTTATTATTGGATAGTCAAATTACGAGAAGGAACCTCACCCAAAATTAAAAAAGAATTTGGTGATTGGTACCAAAATAAGGATGAAATTTGCTCAAGTTGGGAAACAGAAGGTGATTTTGATTTCTTCAATGGAAACCATATGCGAGTTCTTGACAATTTAATTTGGAATGTAATAATGCCTTTAGGTCAAAGACCAGAGGTTGAGTATGTGCATTTATGTCCAATTAGGCGAGATATTCGTGAGGACTGGTTGAATATGCCAGACGCTCCAGGAGGCATGTATCGTCAATATTCTTGGGGAGAGGAAGAAGAAAAGAACCTGCTTAAATGTCAAGATAAACTTGATGCAACTGATATAAAAATTATAAAAGCTATAAACCAAAAACGTCCTATGAAAGACTACTTTGATTTTAAGGTTTTAGCTGAAATATCAGGTCTTGATCCAAAAGATATGGAAGAGGGCATCAAGGATCTTATTGAGAGCAAACGAATTGTTGTTCCCTTGATATACATGAATTGGCAAAAAATGGGTTTGACTCATAAAATGTATCTTATCAAACTTTCGCAAATTATTCCATCTTGGAGAAAAGCAGAAATTGCCGATGAGTTAGCTGCTATACCAGAATTTAACCTTGTTTTAGAATTTACAGATTCTTTTTACGACATTGCAGTAAGAGCATGTAATCAAACAACAAACGTAGAAAAACTTCTGGAAAAGATTCAATCTTACACAGAGGTAGAAACAGTAAAGCAATCGAATATGGTAAAACAGTATCGCCGCTGGGTGGATCGCTTAGATGATCATAATGGATTTTGGGAAGAATCAATTTTTACAGATGATTTTTTACAAGATTATACAGTAAGAAAGGAGGAGAAATAAGATGAAAATTAATAAAGCTCGTAAATATGTCGTTGACAATCTTAAATATGCTCTAAATCCATCTTCTATTGCAGTAGTTGGAGCATCTCGTTATCCTAATAAAGTTGGATATAAAGTTATTGATGGTTTAAAAAAATGGGGTTATAAAGGTACTATTTACCCAGTAAATCCTCGTGCTGATAATGTGTATGGTTTAAAAGCTTATAAAACCGTAAAAGATATTCCTGGTGAAGTGGATCTAGTATTTATAGCTGTTCCTGCTCATTTGGTAAAAATGGTTTTGGAACATTCCGTAGAAAAAAAAGTCAAAATAGTGGTAATTGCCACTAGTGCTTTTAAAGAAATCGGACGTGGTGAATTACAAAACAAACTCACCCAATATTGTCGCGATCATGAATTGCCATTAATAGGACCTAATTTAGTTGGTATGGGAAGTCCATATCTGAATTTCAACTGTGGTTTTATTCCTTATCTACCTGTCAAAGGTCCTGTAGCTATGATCTCACAATCAGGTGCCAATTTATTGGCAGCATTAGGTACATCCCAAATGTCTCATCTCGGTATGAGCTTCTTTGTCGGTTTGGGTAATAAAGCCGATGTGGATTTCTCAGAATTCATTGCTTATGGTGGACAAGATCCCAACACTAAATGTCTAGCATTGTACTTTGAAGGCTTAGACTCGCCTGATGCTTTAATCAGTGCTTGTCAATCAGTGGTACCAAAGAAACCTGTCGTTGTGATAAAAGTTGGTGGCTCTAAAATTGGAGTAAAAGCTGCTTTTGCTCACACAGCATCTGAAAATGAAGGTCTTAACGATGCTTATTTCGATGAAATTTTCGCCAAAGCAGGAGCTATTCGTGCAACTACATGGCAAGAATTTTTAGATATTTCCCTTGCATTGGGGATGCAACCGCCTTTAAAAAGCGACAGAGTAGTTATGATAACCAACGGAGGTGGTTCAGGATTACTGTCTTGCGATCATTTTGAAAGATCAGGCATGCCAATGCATGAGCTTAAAGAAATTTCCGTGGGATTGTCTGGAAAAATTCAAGCCTATATGCCAATGTTCGGATCGCCATTAAACCCCGTAGATATTGCAGGAACAGCATCTCCTGTACATTATAAGGGTGCATTTATGCAAGCATTTTGCGATCCTAATGTAGACGGTGTTTACGGTTCTATCTGCCCAACTGCAGTAACAGATGTAGAAGCTGTTGTTGATTATGCTATTGAAATATACGATAAATACAAACACCTCGGTAAACCATTTGTTATGGAATGTCAAGGAGGTCAGGAATGCCATGACGCTATTATGAAATTGCGTGATCATGGAATACCTGCTTATCCAACTCCTGAACAAGCGGTAAATGCAATTGTTGCATTGAGAAAATATGCCAAGATCAAAGCAAATTTTTCAAAATAATGTTCTGAAAAAATTAAAAAAAAGCCCTATATTAATATAGGGCTTTTTTAACAACTCTCTATCCTATATTTTAAGACAGGTTGAACGAAACTAAAAGTTGCGGATTGTTTATTATGAAGGTAATTTTAACAATTTTTTTTTATTAATTTCCAGAATATTAATTTTTTAGCTTCCCTCGACTTTTCTAAGCCTCCTACTCCGTCACCATCTAGCACCAAAATATCGTCTGTTTTTTTTTCAGTTCTTAAAACAAATTTCAAAAAATATTACAATATCAATTTCTATCTTTTTGCTTTTTTTTGCTAACTTTGGCTTTTGTTATTGATATAAAGGAAATTAGACACACTGGGAAATCTTATATGAATTGTAGTTTGCAAGCTAAAAAACATGACACTAAGTATAATAATAATGGATAAAAAAATTAGTGTTTAAAATTTCGAAATTTTTATTGATTAAAAGTGGAAAAAATCAAATTGAGGAAAAATCAAAATAACGAGTTGAATTATAAAATATATTGAAAACAGGGTAAATCCCTCAGCCTAAAACTATAAAAAAAACAAAAACTAATAAAATCAACTAAACCAAAAAACATCAATTGGCATAGAATACAAAACATATAAAAAAAAGCTGAAAGAAGACCCCATTTTATAAAAAAATAACACCTCAAATTGAATATAATACTTACATAAGGGATTTTTTTGAAAAACAATCCAAATAAAACAATAAATGATGCAAATAAGATATTGGGAATATTAAGAAATCAAAACCAAGAGATAATAAATATTCAAAAATTTACCTGATATGAACATAAAAAAACAAAATATTTTGAAAAACATTTGTTATACAGAACTTGTTTACGAAAGAATAAATAAAAAGTTAAATATCAAATTTTCAAAAAAACAAATTCAAGAATATATCTTTAAAATTTTAAAAGATACGGATATTACTTCCTTTACAAAAATTGGAAAAAATTTTTATGTTATGAGCACAAAAAATAACATTAGAATAACGATAAATTCTAATACTTTTAGAATTATTACTGTTGATAAAATTGAACGAAAATGAATCAAAGCCATCACACAACAAAAAGCATAGTGCATTTGGCAGATAGAGTAAAAAATATAAATTTGTAGAAATAAATTTTCAATTAGATTATTAAATAAAATGATTGCTTGTGAAAATATATTAAATGTTTAATTAAAAATAAATAGAAATGGAACATGCGTTAATAGCAACTCAATTATTATTTTACCTCTTGGGCGGTTTAGGAATATTCTTTTTAGGTATAGGCGTTCTTTGGTTTGTATCAGTCTATAAAAGTAAGAATAAAAATATTTAATAAAAACTCTTCATAGCGAGACTGTTATATATTACCTGTGATTTTCGGATTCACAAAGAGCTAAGCAAAATGAAAAATTGGCTAAATTGACAAATTTATAATACTCGGATTATAAAGCATGCAGGTTTTTGTAATTTTTTTTGACAATTTTAGTTATCTTTAACTGCTCGTGAACAGAGGACTGAAACAAGGCAAAAATAACGCACCGCTTAATACCAAGTACAGTTATCGCCAATTATAAAAAAATCTGACTATGACAAAAAAAATACTAATTATAAATTTTTTTGTACTTATTTCATTTATTGTAAAAGCACAAAAAAATGATTGTTTAAAAGATTTTAATTATCTTGTTGAGAAAGTTAAAAATGATTATCCGGGATACAACGATAAAGTAAATAAAAAAACATTATCAGACCTAAAGCAATTTGAGTATGAACTGAGAAACCAAATTATACAGTATCCAGATTCTTGTGGCAAATATTTAAGCAAATATACTTCTTGGTTTAATGATCAGCATTTAAGAGTTAGAAGAATTAATACCAATATAAATACAACTAATAATAACGAACTTAAAATACAAGCAAATTTCTATAATATTAATTTTGATACTATTTCTAATACGGGCAAATCAATAGAAGGAATTTGGATTGGTTTTCATGGCGAAATAGCAATATCGTTAAAGAATGATGGAGATTATTATGGAATAGCTATTCATTATCCAAATTATGAAAGCAAACAAGTAATATTTAAATTTTCAAAACTTGAGAACAATGAATATAAAATAACTACATTTAATCCAACGAATTCTAATACGAATAAAGGCAAAGCCTCGCTTCATATAGATAATAAAATACTAGAAATACATGGAGAAACAAGATTTGTTAGAAAGACATCAAATGAAATATCAGACAAAGCTCTACTTTATACTTATAAGTCAGAATTCCCAAATGGAACAAATACGTTTCCACTTGCATGCTATCTAAACGACAGTACTTATATCCTTCGCATTCCAAGCTTTAATTCAGATTATTCAAATAATATCATAACTAAGCATTGGAAGGAAATCACGTCTCGTCCCTATTTGATAATAGACATAAGAAATAATATTGGAGGGCAAGCCTGTTATTATAAAAAGTTGACTGAGCTCATTAATACAAATTCTTATGAGAGCAAAGGTGTTGAATGGTATGCAAGTAAAGGAAATATAATCTTTTTTGAAGATTTATTGAAATCTAAAAAAATCAGAAATGGAAAAAAAGGGATTAAATGGACAAAATCATTACTTAAAGAAATGAAAAAAAATATCAATGGCTTTGTTACACATCCTCTGTCTGCAAATAATATAGGAAAAAAAACAGATAGCGTATATTTATATCCCAAAATAGTTGGAGTAATAATAAATGAAATGAATGCATCATCTGCTGAACAGTTCTTAATGCATGCCAAAAACAGTAAAAAGACTATTATCTTCGGAAACCAAAATACTGCTGGTATTCTGGATTATTCGAATACAGTTCTGAAAAAATTTCCGTCTGGGAATTTTGAATTAAAGTTTCCCATGACTCGCTCTAAAAGGTTACCGGAATATCCAATTGACAATATTGGAATTGCACCTGACATAATAATACCTTTTCCATCAACAAAACAACTTTACGACAAGGTTGATGACTGGATATATTTTGTAAATAATTATCTCAAATTAATGAAAAAAAATAACAGACAATAATAAATCGCTCATATTCAGACTGTTTTTGGTGTACATTTCACCAAAACAATTAATATTATGACTAGACAAAATATTTCATTCACACAGCCACAAGACGAATGGTTAAAAACTCAAGTTGACAGCAAATATTCAAGCAAAAGCGAACTGGTAAATGATTTAATCCGCCAAGCCAGAAAGCAACAACGTCAAATAGATTGGATAAGATCTAAATTGAAAAGTGCAAAAAAAAAGGATTTACAAATAACAGTAAAGAATAAATATTATTAAGATCCAAGTCTTTACTTAATGAGTAAATATAAATTAAGCATTGTAGCTAAAGAAGACTTAATTATAATTCATCATTAAGGAGTTAAAAAATTTGGAGTAACACAAGCTGACAAATATTTCGATTCGTTTTTTGAGTATTTTGATATTATAGCTCATCAACCATTTTCATTTGAATCTATTAATTATATAAAAATATGATATAGACCTTGTGTATGTAGTTCGGATAGTGTTTATTTTAAAATAAATTATTTAAAATTTGTGAATTTTGCTTACAATTTCTCCGAGCGATTTATTTTTTCACACTTAACTCTTAGATATATTAAAAATTCGTTTTTCTGATATTTTTTCCGGTTGCAGTTCTTGTCGTAATTAATAAGAAAAAAATTCTACGTTCTGTTTGAAATCAGCACAAAAATTAAACAAGAAACACTTTGAAAGTAAACAAAAAAAAATTAATTCATTTCAAATCTGATTACAAGAAAAATCAACTTTCAATTTCTCCAGACACATTACTCATAATTAAATCGGTAAACAATTATTATATAAGTATATTCCAAAAGTGAAGGTGTTGTGAAAAAGCAAATGATACGAAGTCCAATAAAAATTATTGAACCCATTAACGAACTATATTATAAGATGTCATACGACTTATATAGTAAAAAGAAGGTAATTCACAAACTTATAAACTATATTTTAAGATGCTTTATTTTCCTGTTTTGGTATCTCAAAAATATATTAAAAATCTTAAAGATGCAATTTAAGTTTACCTAATTCACCACTAAAATCAACATATTAGCCCCTATTCAACCTAAATGTCCCTTTTAGAAAAGTGGTAATCCCTAAAATTTTTTTGTGCTTTCAATCTGTCATAATTTTGTCAATATATAATGATAAAACTTAATAAAAATGAAGTTAAAATGGGGGGACAAATTGTGGCAACTACTTTCTCAAATTTTGATATGGCAGTAAAATAATAAAAATAAAATGTTAAATATTCTTAGAACTAACAATTAAAACATATTATCATGAATATCTTATTAGTATATCCAAAATATCCAGATACCTTTTGGAGCTTTAAGCATGCCTTAAAATTTATTTCAAAGAAGGCTGTAAATCCACCTTTAGGTTTGCTCACCATTTCCGCAATGTTACCAAAAAATTGGCATAAAAAACTCGTTGACCTGAATATTGAGACTCTCAAAAATAAAGATATTTTATGGGCAGATTACGTATTTATTAGTGCAATGAACATTCAAGCAGAATCGGCAAAAGAAGTAATTAAAAGATGTAAATCTTTTGACAAAGATATTGTTGCTGGTGGGCCCTTATTTACCGAGGAACCCAATAATTTCAAAATGGTAAACCACTTGATATTAAATGAAGCAGAACTGACATTGCCCGATTTTTTAAATGACCTAGAACTCGGGAATCCAAAACAATTATATCAGTCAAAGGAATTTGCCAATTTAACAAAAACACCTCTCCCCGACTATACTTTGGTAAAAACCTCAAAATACAATACATTAAATTTACAATTGACCCGGGGGTGCCCATTTAATTGTGAATTTTGCGACATAACAGCTCTATTTGGACACAAAGTGAGAATTAAGACAACTGAACAAATAATAAATGAATTGGAAGCAATTTATAAAACTGGATGGCGGAAAAATGTCTTTTTCGTTGACGACAATTTTATTGGAAATATAAAGATTCTCAAAAACAATTTATTACCTAAAATTATTAACTGGATGGAGAATAAAAATCATCCTTTCACTTTTTCAACTGAAGCTTCAATAAATCTATCGGATGATGACGAATTAATGGAATTATTGAC
>JADFUR010000014.1 GCA_015222055.1 Bacteroidota bacterium
CCTTTATACTTTAGCCTTTATACTTTAGCCTTTATACTTTAGCCTTTATACTTTAGCCTTTATACTTTAGCCTTTTTAATCCCTCCCCCACTCTAAATCACACATAACAATATTATCAATTAGAAAGAGACTAACTTATTTCCAACTAAATACTCAGCTATTTGAACAGCATTTGTAGCTGCACCTTTTCTTAAATTATCTGCAACAATCCATAAATTCAAAGTGTTTTTGTTTGACAAATCACGTCTTATGCGACCTACAAAAACATCATCTTTACCTTCTGCAAAAATTGGCATTGGATAATCGTTATTTTTTATATCATCTTTAACAACAATACCCTGTGATTTTTTTAGAATATCAACAACTTCATCAATATCAAAATCTTTTTCAAATTCGATATTTACTGCTTCCGAATGACCTCCCGTTGTAGGTATTCTTGCAGCAGTAGCCGTAATTCTAAGCTCATCGTTATTCAATATTTTTTTTGTCTCATTAACCAATTTCATTTCTTCTTTTGTATATCCATTTTCAATAAAATCATCGCAATGAGGAATACAATTTCTGTCTATCGGATAAGGATAAGCCATTTCCCCCTTAATATTGTTACGCTCGTTTTCTAATTGCCTTACAGCCTTCATACCTGTACCGCTTATTGACTGGTATGTTGAGACAACAATTCTTTTAATATTATATTTCTTATGAAGAGGAGCCAAAGCAAGTACCATTTGAATAGTCGAGCAATTAGGATTTGCAATAATTTTATCTTCTTTAGTAAGAATATTAGCATTAATTTCGGGCACAACTAATTTTTTATTTACATCCATACGCCAAGCCGACGAATTATCAATAACAGTTGTTCCAACTTCGGCAAATTTCTCAGCCCATTTTAGCGACACATCACCACCTGCCGAAAACAAAGCTATTTGCGGACGAAGTTCAATTGCTTGCTTAATGCTAATTACATTATAAAACTTACCTTTAAACTTAACTTGTTTTCCAACAGATTTTTCTGATGCAACCAGATAAATTCCTGATATCGGGAAATTCCTTTCTTCCAATATTTCGAGCATTTTTTTTCCTACTAATCCTGTAGCTCCTACAACCGCAATTTTCATTTTATTCTGTTTTTTTTTTTTTGTGAAAGAATTATTCGTATTTTTCAAAAATATATGTTTTTATTATAAATATAATCATAAAAATGAAAAAAATCCTTTTTTTTTTAATACTATTACCTTTTAGCTTAACTGCACAAGTTACTGATAATTTTGAAGATGGCAATATAACTGGTTGGACAGAAAGCTCAGCTGACAGATGGGTTGCTTCAGACATTAATCCAATAACCGGCAACTATTCATTACATCATATTTATGATAATTTAGCTTCCGATCACGATCAAATTTCTTATGATATTTCTTCACTAAATGTTAACTCAGGGACAACAACTTGGTGGTTTCAATTGAAACATGCATATAACCCTTCAAGTGGAAATAATTGGAGCGTTTTTCTTTTTGCAGATAGTAGTGCTTCTTATATGTGCCAAGATAGTATTGTTAATGGTTATCTTGTTGGCGTAAACTATACCGGCTCAGATGATACACTAAGATTATGGAAAATTTCTGCAGGTGCACCTACTGAATTAATTAAAACAAATATTGATTGGGAAGATAGTGTTGGAACATCAACTGCTGCAGGTTTTCAAATATCTAGAACTGCCGACGGAACATGGAATTTAAAAGTAGATACTGATGGCGATTATGATAATTTAACTAACCGCGGAACTGCTTTTGATGATGAATTTACTAACTCTAATTATTTCGGACTTTATTATGAATATACTTCAGCACAAGATAAAAAAATCTGGTTCGATAATTTTATTTTATCACAAGCACCTATAATTATGGATGTTGAAACTGTTAATGATACAACTTTAAATATTGCCTTTTCTGAAAAACTTGAAAAAACTAGTGCCGAAACAATTTCAAATTATTCTATCACTCCTGCTATTACCATTAATAGTGCTACTTTAATAAATTCGGATTCTATAGTTACTCTTTCTGTATCAAAATTGGCAACCGAAAATTATACTTTAATTGTTGATAATGTTAAAGACCTTGAAAATTTATCAATGGATAATGTGTCTTATAATTTTTCATATTCTATACCGGTGCAATATGGAGATGTTGTTATAAACGAAATAATGGCAGATCATTCGCCAACAGTTGGATTACCTGAATATGAATATCTCGAAATTTTTAATAATTTTGATTATGATGTTAATTTAACAGATTGGTCTTTATGTATTGGAAATAAAATTAAAACATTTCCAAATATTATAATACAACCCGATAGCTTTTTAATAATTTGTCCAACAGGAACTTCTGATAATTTTTCAATATTTGGAAACACTTTAGAATTAATTGGTTCTACTGATTTAACAAACTCCGGTCAAATAATAATTTTGAAAGACAAATTAGATAATGAAATATCAAAAGTTAGCTATACAACTGCTTGGTATAACAATAATGATAAAGATGAAGGCGGCTGGTCCATTGAAAAAATTGACCCTGACAATAACTGTGGTGCAATAAATAACTGGACCGCTTCAATAGATGCACTTGGAGGAACTCCCGGGAAAATCAATTCTGTTGATGCTCCAAATATTGACATATCTATACCGGTTTTAGAAAACATAAAAGTAATAAATGACAAAAAGTTACTATTAACTTTTTCTGAACCTTTAAAAACAAATAGTGCTGGAAATCGATTAAACTATACTGTTAATAATGGAATAGGTAATCCGGATTCTAGTAAAGTTGATAATGACGATGCTTCACTTGTAAATCTTTATTTTACAGATAGTTTTATTGAAGGACAAGAAGACACATTGCAGGTAGAAAATATAAGCGACCTTTGCGATAATGTAATTGAAACAACAAAAATGGCTTTTGCTTACTACATAGTAAAACCAAACGACATAATAATTAATGAGGTAATGGCAGACCCTTCGCCTGTTGTTGGGCTACCTGATTTTGAATACATTGAGTTGTATAACAATTCAGTTAATGACATTGATATTATTGACTGGACAATAACTGTTGGAACGAACACTAAAAAAATTCCTGATTATTCGTTAAATAAAAACGATTACTTAATTCTTTGTAACACTTCAGCAGAGAGTGAATTAAATATTTTCGGAAATACTCTGGCTCTTACCAGTTTCCCAACAATTACAAACTCCGGTCAAACAATTGAAATAAAAGACAGCACCAGAACAATAATTTCATCAGTTGATTTTACAGATGCGTGGTATCACGATTCTGAAAAAGAAGAAGGCGGTTGGTCGATTGAAAAAATTGACCCTGACAATAACTGTGGTGCAATAAATAACTGGACTGCTTCAACAGACCAAAACGGTGGAACACCCGGAAAAATTAATTCTGTTGATGCTACAAATATTGACACTCAAGCTCCTATTTTAGAAAGCATAAAAGTTATAAATGACAAAAAGTTACTATTAACTTTTTCAGAACCTTTAAAAACAAATAGTGCTGAAAATCGATTAAACTATACTGTTAACAATGGTATAGGTAATCCAGATTCAAGTAAAGTTGATGATGACGATGCTTCACTTGTAAATCTTTATTTTACAAATAGTTTTGTTGAAGGACAAGGAGATACATTGCAGGTAGAAAGCTTAAGCGACCTTTGCGATAATGAAATGGAAACTACAAAAATGGCTTTTACCTACTACATAGTAAAACCAAACGATTTAGTAATTAATGAAATAATGGCAGACCCTTCGCCTGTTGTAGGATTGCCGGATTATGAATACATTGAACTTTATAACAATTCGGGTAATGACATTGATATTATTGATTGGGAAATTTCTGTTGGAACAAACACGAAAACAATACCAAACTATTCATTAAATAAAAACGATTATCTAATTCTTTGTAGCACTTCAGCAGAGAGCGAATTAAATATTTTCGGAAATACCCTGGCTATTACCAGTTTCCCAACGATTACAAACTCTGGACAAACAATTGAGATTATAGACAGCACCGGAACAATAATTTCAGCGGTTGATTTTACAGATGCGTGGTATCATGATATTGAAAAAGAAGAAGGCGGTTGGTCAATTGAAAAAATCGACCCTGACAATAACTGCGGCGCAATAAATAACTGGACTGCTTCAACAAACCAAAACGGAGGAACGCCCGGAAAAATCAATTCTGTTGATGCACCAAATATTGACGCATCTGCACCTGAATTATTAAGTGTTTCTGTGGTATCTAAAACTCAAATAAGTCTTTATTTTTCTGAATATTTAAAACAATCTTCGGCAGAAAATAAATTAAATTATACAATTGATAATGCTGTTGGACATCCTTTAGTCGCTGTAATCGACAATGATAATCAATCAATAGTAAACCTTTATTTTGTAAATGATTTTGTATCTTCTAAAAAATATATTGTTACCATAAAAAATGTTTACGATTTGTGTGATAATAAAATTAAAACAACCGAAGCAGAATTTTCTTATTATCCTGCACAACCAAACGATATTGTTATTAATGAAATAATGTGTGACCCCGAGCCTGAAATTCAGCTTCCTAATTATGAATACATTGAACTTTACAACAATTCTTCTTCAGATATTGATTTAAATAACTGGACATTAACAGTAGGATCAAGCACAAAAGATATTCCTCATGTTACAATTAAAGCAGACAGTTATTTAATATTATGTTCAACATCAGCCATTAGTGAATTAAGTTTTTATGGCAACACATTGGGTCTAATAAGTTTTACTTCATTACCAAACACGAGCCAGTTAGTTTATATAAGCGATAACAACGGCACAATTATTTCATTAGTTGAATATTCAGATACTTGGTATCAAGATGAGATGAAAAAAACCGGAGGATGGTCGTTAGAACAAATTGACCCAAACAATCCACGTGGCGGTATTAATAATTGGATTTCATCAAAAGATAATAATGGAGGAACTCCAGGCAAAAAAAACTCAGTTTTTGCATCAAACCCTGATTTATCATCGCCCGAACTAATAAATATTACAATCTTATCAGATTCCAGTATTCAATTATTTTTTAACGAATCTCTTGACACCACAACGGTTATGAATAATTTAATTTATTCAGTTGACAATAATTTAGGTAATCCTGTTATAATTGACCCTGTTGAATTATTATATAAATCAATAATATTAACTTTTTATAAACCTTTTGATGCTAATACTATCTACACATTAACTATAACAGGTGAACTTTCCGATTGTGCCGGCAACATAATTGACGGCTATAATTCTCAACAATTTGCTATTCCGGAAACAGCCGAAAGTCTAAATTTTGTTATTAACGAATTGCTTTTTAACCCTGTTGCCAATAATGTTGATTTTGTTGAAATATATAACCGTTCTAATAAAACCATCAATCTAAAAGATATTTATATTGCTACTCGCGATGAAGAAACTAATGATTTAAAATCTATATCACAAATATCTGAAAATGGATATTTATTTTTCCCAAAAGAATATCTTGTTTTAACAACTGATATTGAAAAAGTAAAACAACAATATTACACATCAAACGCCAGCGGTTTTTTACAATTAAAATCTCTACCAACACTTAATGATGATAAGGGAGTTATTATTTTTCTAGATAGATTAGAAAATATTATTGACGAATTTTCTTACACCAAAGACATGCATTTTTCATTATTAAATGATTTTAATGGTGTTTCCTTAGAAAGAATAAATTTTGACAGACCAACAAATAAAAAATCTAATTGGCATTCAGCAGCTGAGAATGTTGGCTTTGCCACACCTGCGTATAAAAACTCACAATATTCAGATACTGTTGCAACAGATAATGAAATAACAATTGAACCGGAAGTTTTCTCACCCGATAATGATGGATATAACGACCTTGTTAATTTTCATTATAAATTTGAAGAACCCGGTTATTTAGCAAATGTAACAATTTACGATTCTAACGGAAGGGAGATTAAACGACTGGTTAAAAGCGAGTTGTTAGCTACTCAAGGAATTATTTCGTGGAATGGATTAGATGATTTTAATCAGAAAGCAAAAATTGGTATCTTTGTCGCTTATTTTGAAATTTTCGATTTAAACGGAAATGTAAAAAAATTCAAGAAGGTTTGTGTTTTAGCCGGTAAATTCTAATAAAGCATATTATTAAATAATTATAATATTATGGAAGTAAAAAGGACATTTGATTTGCTTGAAAGATATAAGCAAAATTTTGTTAAAGAAGATGCATTTGGAGTTAAGAGCAATGGTAAATGGATAAAATTCAGCACTTATGATTATATAAATAATGCTAATTTTTTTAGTTTAGGTTTGCTGTCTTTAGGTTTTAAAAAAGGAGATAAAATTGCATCAATAACAAACAATCGCCCTGAGTGGAATTTTATTGACATGGGAATGTCACAAATTGGAGTAATTCACGTTCCTATTTACCCTACAATAAGTACAGAAGAGTATGACTATATTTTAAAACATGCTGATGTTAAATCTGTTTTTGTTTCTGCAAAAAACATTTACGAAAAGCTAAAATCTGTAGTTAAAAATACTCCATTAGCTGAAAATATATATTCATTTAATGAAATTGAAGGAGTAAAAAACTGGACAGAAATAATTGAGCTTGGTAAACAAAATAAAGAAAAATATAAATCAGACCTAGATAAAAAAAAAGAAAATATTGACGAAAAAGATATTGTTACTCTTATTTATACATCAGGCACAACAGGATTTCCAAAAGGCGTTATGCTTTCGCACAAAAACATTGTGCAAAATGCTATAAACACTACAAAAGCTCACGGTTTAGGTTTCGAACACCGAACATTAAGCTTTTTACCTTTATGCCATGTTTATGAAAGAATGATGAACTACAACTTTCAATATTGCGGTATAAGCATCTATTATGCTGAAAATATGGGTAGAATAATTGATAATCTTAAAGAAGTTAAGCCTCATATTATTAACACTGTACCACGCCTTCTTGAAAAAATTTATGATAATATTATTGCCAAAGGAAAAAATTTACCACCAATATCAAAATTTATTTTTTTCTGGGCAATAAAGTTAGGATTACGATACAAACTTAATGGAAAGACCAGATTATATTACAATCTAAAATTGGCTATAGCCAGAAAACTTGTTTTTAAAAAATGGAGAGAAGCTTTAGGCGGAAATCTTTCAATAATTGTATCCGGTGGTGCAGCTTTGCAATCGAGGCTAGAGAAAATTTTTTATGCAACAGGAATTCATGTGTGCGTTGGCTACGGACTTTCGGAAACATCTCCTGTTATTGCTGTTAACGAATCTATCTATCCTAATGTTAGATTTGGGACTGTTGGTAAAATACTTCAAGATGTGCAGGTTAAAATAGCAAATGATGGCGAAATTTTATGTAAAGGTCCCAATGTTATGCAAGGATATTACAAATCGCCTGAATTAACAGCCGAGACAATTGATAAAGACGGATGGCTTCATACAGGAGACATTGGAATTGTTGATAAAGATAATTTTTTAACAATCACAGACAGGAAGAAAGAAATTTTCAAAATGTCGGGAGGCAAATATGTTGCCCCTCAAATTATTGAAAATAAATTTAAAGAATCCTTCTTTATTGAGCAATTAATGGTTGTTGGAGAAAACGAAAAATTTGCCAGTGCTCTAATTTCACCTAATTTTTCTTACTTACATGATTGGTGCTCAATTAATAAAATTCAATACCGAGACAATAAGGAATTAATTGAAAAAGAAGAGATTACTGCCTTATATCAAAAAGAAATAAATAAATATAATAAGAAACTTGGAGATTTTGAACATATCAAACGTTTCAGACTAGTATGTGAAGAATGGGGACCTAATTCGGGGGAACTCTCTCCTACTCTTAAATTAAAAAGAAAAATTTTATACAAAAAATACAATAACATTCTCGAAGAAATATATATGCATAAGGAAGTTCAGGACGATTCTGATCTTTTAAAACGTTTTAAAGGTGCTACTAATATTAGTGAAAATTTAATTAAAAAAATCAAATTTAATAATCTTCAATTTAACGGAAAAAGAATAATTGCTTCTATAAAAGTATCTGAGCCAATGCTTAGTATTAACAAGACAAAGGCTGAAAGAGAAGAGAAGCATAATAAAAAAGCCGAATGGAAAAACGATAGAAGAAAAAGAAAGACAGAAAGGAAAAATGAGAAAAAGAAAAACAAAGTTGAATGGAAGAATGAGAGAAGGACGAATAAGACCGAATGGAAAAATAAACGAAGAATAGATAAACAAAAATGGAAAAAAGAAAGGAAAAAAAATAAAACTTTGATTAAGGCCTGCGAAATAAAAAAAGTTTGTAAGCTGAAAAGAAAAATTGAAAAGAAAATATGGAAAAAGGATAGGAAAATTGCTAAAATAATTTTTAAAAAAGACCGGAAAATAAATAAAATTAATTGGAAAAAGAATAAAAAAGTCATGCGAAAAGAATGGCGAAAAATTATGCGAACAGAACGATTAGAATGGAGAAAAGAACGAAAAGTTAGTCGCCTCGAATGGAAAATTGAAGTTGTGAAAA
>JADFUR010000015.1 GCA_015222055.1 Bacteroidota bacterium
CTGTATTTAGGATTAAAAATAAAGTGTAAATTTGTAACAGGATTAAAAATTAAAAAGTGTAAACTAAATTCAGGACGAGACATCGTTTAATAAAAAAGATTATTTCAATCTTTGGGGTATTAAGTGCGACAATGACATTGACTATATTTATAACGTAAAAGACAGAAGTATTCTAAAGACAAAATTTTATACACAACACGAGTATGACATTTTACTGGACAAAAAATTTGAAGCAGAGCGATAAAATTATTACCGCCAATACATAAGAATATAAAAGACCTGTAAACCAAAATCTTCTACAGCTTTTATATTCGACCTTGAGCGAAACCAAAGGTGGCGGATTGTTTATTATGAAGGTAATTTGAGTTAGTATGTAATTTTTAAAATTTTGTTTTTGTAACGAGTTTTAATTTTCGCAAAATATTTTGATTAACTGCCTAAAAATTCATTTTTCAAAATTTAAAATTTTAGCCTCTTAATTTTTCAACAAAAAAAAACCACTTGTCCTAGTTTCTGACTACACGTCCATCTAGCACCAACATATTGTCTGTGTTTTTTCAGTACTTAAAAAAAATACTATAATAGTAATTTATATCTTTTTTGTTTTTTTTTGCTAACTTTGGAATAAATTAGTAAACAGATAAAGGAAATTTGTAACAGGATTAAGAACTAAAAAGTGTTAACTAAATTCAGGATGAGACAAACCCATCGCACATTAAGCACATTTGATTTTTTTTATCACACAAATTCAACGCACAAAAACCAAAAGAGCTTAATTTAGGCCATCGCATTCAAGAATGAAAAATATTTAGTACTTTTGTCAAATACGTCAAAACGATTACGACAATATGAAATCATTTGGAGAATATATACGCAAGTCAAGGAAAGAGAAAGGATTACCTCTAAGAAAAGTTGCCGCTGCACTTGATATAGACACATCTATTTTAAGCAAAATAGAAAGAAATGAAAGACGTGCTACAACTGAAATGATATCTGTTTTAGCCAAGTCATTGGGAAAAGAAGAAAAGGAAGTTGAAATACAATACATTCAATCAGCAATAATATCTGACTTGGGAGAGCTTAATTATTTGAAAGATGGACTAAAAAACACACTTAAAACTTTATAAATGCACAATAGCAATTTGACATGAAAAAAGAAGACGGTGGATATTATGCAGTAAAAGGATTTGTTTATCAATTTGATTATACGATACTTGAAATATTTAATCAATTAGATAATAACACTATTGTCAAAATCGAGCAAGAACAAGATTTGTCTTATGAGAATTATATTGTCCAAGTTAAGTATTATGAAACAAAATATAACACTTCACAACAAAAGCAAAAAGTAAAAGATGCTACAATCAAATTATTAATTGATTTCCGTGCAAACCAGAATAATGAATATTGCTTGTACATACATCTTAATGGAAAGAATAGAGAGGTAAAGAAATATTCTACAATTGCCGATTTTGATAAATTTCTTGGGAAAAACGCTAATATGTATGCAGACATTCTGAAAGAAAAATTCATAGAAAAATATACGATTGTTTATGCTTCCAATTTTAAAGAACAGTTTTTTAACATAATTAAAAAAATACAGCAAGAGTTCAAATGTAAAGAAGAAGCATATATATATCATGCATTAATAAGGAATCACCTATTAAACATTCTAACTAACAATACAACAGCCGATTCTGGTAATAGAGGATGCTGCAAGCAGGATATATTAAACCTAATAGGAGAACTTAAATCAAGGATTGTTTATTCTGCATATAAAGAAGTATTGGGTGAATTGAGATATCTTAAATTTATTAAGTCTCAGTTTCCAAAAGTAGATTTCACTTACTATAATTACCTATTTATAGGAGACAATATTAAGGAAACAAGCTCACACACAATTAGTCACTTGATAAAGCAAATAGTGGATAAATACTTTCTACCTAAAAATGGAAAAGCAAAACCATTTAATGTAATTATTGCAAAAAAAGACGATGAATTATTGAGAATTAAAAGAGAGCTTATTAAACTGAATGTTAAATTTAATGATGGTTATGAAAGTTATAATGAATTTACTGAAACCAATTATAATGAGGCGCCTTTTGTTGAAACCAAAACCAGTCGCCGTGAAAAAAGATGCTCTTTTTCTGTGCGTCTAATTTCCTATAATACTTTTTGTAAGATGGAAAACCCTATTTTAGCGGATAGAATTTATTCCTTTGGGAATTGTTTTACATTGGATAATTTATTCGATAGAAAAGTCCCCTATTTTGCAATAGATAAAATTAGTATAAATCAAATGCTCGAACTTTTTAAATAATTTGAGATGAATATAAAACCCGAATTTAAAATATTGTCAGTAACTCCAACTTTAATTGAAGTTGAGTTTATTAGACCAGAAACATTTAATCAAGAGTTTAATATTGGTAGTTATATTAAAATTCCCGATGACAAAGAAGAAAAAAACTTTATTGTTGGCATCATAGAAAGTTATGCAATAAACACAGAAAAATCGCAGTTGAAAGACATTGAGACTATAAAAGAAGATAAAACGAAGTCATTTGTTCTTAAAGTTCAGCCAATTGGAATGCTATCTAATAAAGAAGGAAAAGTTGGATTTCAACGGGGTTTTAGAAATATCCCAATACCACCAGTAGATGACATAAGACTTGTCGATAAAACTGAATTAAGGCAGATATATGACTGTAATTTAAAGGCTTATGAGAAATTTACATTTTCTAAGTTGTCTCAAAATAAAGGTGTTGAAGTTCCTGTAAATGGTAATTTGTTTTTCAATAAGCATATTGCAATAATTGGTGCAACAGGTAGTGGAAAGTCTCATACTACTGCTAAAGTTATTCAGAATGCGGTTTCTCTCAAAAACGACAATTTTACAGGACTTAATAATTCACATGTAATAATTTTTGATATTCATTCAGAGTATAAACAGGCATTTCCAAAATCTAATTGCATTGGCATTAATGAATTAATTTTACCCTATTGGTTACTTACCAGTGAAGAATTAATTGAATTATTTATAGATACTGAAGCCAATGACCATAATCAAAGAAATGTTTTCAAAGAGGCTGTAATTGATAGCAGAAAACGACATTTTAAAGGTACTGACATTGATAGGGATAAAATTCATTTCGATTCTTCGTTGTATTTTGATATTCATGAAGTATTAAATCATGCAATTGAAAAAAATACTGAGATGCAACAAGGTGCACGGGGATTAAAACAAGGTCCATTAAATGGTAAACTCGAAAATTTTGTCAGTCGCTTGGAAAACAAATTGAATGACAGGCGCTTTGAGTTTTTATTGGGTGATATCTGTAAAAATATTTCATTTGAAGAGACTTTACGTCAGTTTACTGGCTATAAGTTTAGGAAAAAGGGAGAAGCTAATGTAACCATATTAGACTTAAGCGGAATCCCTTTTGAAGTACTTAGTATTACCGTCTCACTTATATCTCGAATTCTTTTTGAGTTTGGGTATTTTTACAAAAAGAATAGGGAAAATGAAGGGGTAACCGAAATTAAGAAAACGGTAGAAGCACCAATGCTTCTTGTTTTTGAAGAGGCACATAAATATGTTCCTCAAAGTGATTTGGCAAAATTCCGTGCTTCAAAACAGTCAATAGAACGTATTGCTAAGGAAGGACGTAAATATGGTATCAGTCTTCTAATTGCAAGTCAGAGACCTTCGGAAGTTTCCACCACTATTTTTGCACAGTGCAGTAATTTTATTGCTATGCGCTTAACAAACCCTGACGACCAAAATTATGTAAAAAAACTATTACCAGATACACTTGGAGGGTTAACTGATAACTTGCCTGTTCTCCGCACTGGTGAAGCTTTATTAATTGGGGATGCCATAGAAATACCAAGTATTGTGCAAATAGATAGATGTGAACTAGAACCTTCTTCAAGCGATATTCCATATTTAGAAAAATGGAGTGAACAATGGTTTGATGTTGATTTTAAAAAAATAGTTACTGATTGGGAAAAATAGAAATGAATATGCAAGGGATAAATTTCGATATAGGTTTGCCATTAAAAGAATCAACTGATTTTGATACATTATATGTTGATTGGCTACCAGAACAGACATTAAAATTAAACTCTTGGTTGAAGGATGAAAAGGGTCAACCTGTTGCTGTTACTGGACAAATTGGTTGTGGTAAAACAACTTTTATTCGAAAAGCTTTTTTGAAGACTCAAACATCACCTGACATATCACTAAATTTAAATGATATTTCAATTGTTTCACAAGGTAGTTTTTACGGGTTGTTTTTGGGTGAATTATTACCATTTGCTCAAAATATGAATATTGACTTAGAATCATATAGTTTAGATGTTCTATTTGATAATGAAACGAAAAGTTTAAAGGATTTTATTGAATTACTAAAACCAAATATCAATTTAAAAATCCTAAAAAGACAAGAGCAACAATTAGAGAAAATTGATAAAGATGTTAAGCTAATAAAAAGAGTAATCTCAAATATTTGTGAATTAATTGAAATAAGATTAGACAGAAAGCTTTTTATTTATGCTGATGGTGTTGATAAGTTTAATAATAATTCAGCAGGCTACCTAATGCTAAGCGATTTACTTGATTTTTTGGCTGATTTCAAAACACTTTACGAAACGAACATCGTTCATGTTTTCTGTAATGACGAATGGAGGAATCAATCAGAACAAATCATATTGACCACTACTGATAAAGCCAAGGTACTTCGAGAAATACTAAAAAAAAGACTCGGTATTTATGCCACTGACTTTGAAAAACAAATTCCTAAACTTTACAAGCTTTCAGGAGGCAATTTTAGACAAGCATTAAGAATATTAGTAGCATATGAGTTCGCATTAAGAAAATTAGAAAAAAACAAATCTCAGGCACTTGATTATGCAAGGAAAATCGTTAGACAAGACCTTCTTAGTACAATAAATCTCGACTTCACTTTATTAAAAGTTATAAATAAAGATGGGTTTGTTCTTGACAGTACCATAAGAAATGAGAAAAGTGCTAACAATGCTATTTATGGGAATCAGATTTTTTTAAACTCCGAGAAAGATGATAAAAATAGATGGTATGCAACTATAAATCCACTATTGTTAGAAACCATTAATTTACGTACTGAGCCGGTAAGTAAGATTAATATTGACGATGAATATTATAAATTGGCAAAGTTTCAACTTAAAAATATTTTCAATTCACTGGCCTCATATTTTCTTAGTAAAGGAAAAAACGAGATAAATGTAATTGTCCATGATGATATCTCGACAGCTCATATTGTAAACGATTATCTCGTAGGACGTGCTGGTGCATATGAAGAAATTTTATATGATGATATAGAAATATCAAATAATAACATTAAGAGTTTAATTTATAATAATTCAAAAAGTTATGATGGTCTAAGTTGTTTCTTTATTGAAAGTATAACAGCTGAAAATCTTTCCATTTTGGAAATTAATAGAAATAGACTAATAGAAAAAAACATGCTTTGGTGGATTTCTAAAACAGAAATAAATGCTTGTATTAAAGAGTGGCAACACTTAAGGCAGTTTATGCATTTCTTCGATTTAGAGAAAGATATTTTAAGCAATATTCAAGCGGAAGATATTGAAGAAGATATTGAAGATTTAGAGCTTTTAGATTATTCTAAAGAGGAATCTGATCAGATTAAAGAGAGGTTAATGCGAGTGTTGAACTATGTAAATACTCACACAGATGTTAGATAAAACTACAAATATATATTTATGGACTGTAATTGAAAGAATGCTTTTTTCACCAAGTGGAAACAAAGACATTGCTAAGTGGTTTAGACAATATCATAAGTTCGCATTAAAACTTTGGGGTAAACCAGAAGACTATCAGAAAGGCAAAGATTATGCATTTAAATTGGATGATAAATTTCAAATATCTTTCAAAACACCATTTGATTTACCAAAATTCAGTTTGGAGATTACACAAAACACAACGAAACAAAGTTTACATTACGATAATACTTACTTTTCCGAATTAGATTTAATTAGAGTTTTCAATTCAGGCATTGAAAGAGCTGAATTAAACCGAATTAAACAAATTACACCTAACAGGACTAATTTAGAGTATCTAATTCATAATATGATTACTCACCCAGCTTTGCATTTTCATTATGAAGATATCTCTCACTATATTCGTCTTAGTTTTAATACCCAAAATCCGTTTCTGTTTTTATATCATTTCGCTTTTCAATTTTGCGATTACAAAAAAGACTTTCGGGATAGTGAGAGTAAAAAACATGAATTTAAAAGATTAGTTGATTTAGTTGAAAAAAATATTGGGGCTCAAAATGTAATTCCAAGTGGTGTATTGTTTGGATTGTAAAAATAATTTATAATAGTGTTAACAGATTTATAAATAAAGCCATCCCTTCGCAACTATACACATTGCCTAGTAGCTCAAGAGAGCCATCCAGCAAACCAAAACTTATCAAACCGTCAACCTATCTAAAACCTCCATTTATCAAAAGATATAAATCATTGGTATTATGTGTATTTACAGTATGAAAAACATTAAGGGAGAAATCAACTATCAATTTTCCCAATTTCATTAAAAGTAAATTTGAGACATCACCAAATTTTAAAAACTACAAACAGTTTTTTTTAGAAAGTAGCTTAAAAACCTTATTTTTGATAAAGTATTAATTAATTACCGGGATTTTTAGACAGACTGCCGTTGGCTACAATATTAAAGAACTCACCAGATGATTGATTTTGACCAAATAGATACAATTCCAAGTCCAATTATTTCTCTTCTCGATAAAAAAAGAGATTTAATAAGAGAAGAACTTGTATTAGACACTAAAAGGGCTCTTGCAGGTCATCAATGGAAAGGTGGAATTGTGACAACAAAAAATTATGATGAAACTTTTGAAATAATAAAGGAAATTCTATCCAACGAGAAAATTCTTGGATTTCATTGTACAAAACTGATTAATCCCAATGAAATACTTACGACTGGTTTAAAAAATCAATTGCTAAGATTCTAACCCCCACTTCCCATAGTCTCTGACTACTCCCCCTGTTATCAAAGACTTATTGTCTGTGTGTTTTTCAGTAAAAAAACAAATTTCAAAAAAATTAGAATCTCAATTAATATCTTTTTTGTTTTTTTTTGCTAATTTTGGGTTTCGCTATTAAATATAATGGGAATAAGACATGCTGGGGTCTATTATATAGGTGTTGTGTGTAATTTACAACGACACTGAAAATTCAATAAGTTAGTGTGCCAAATAAAAAAAATTCAGGTGTTATATGAATAGAAGTAAAGAAAATTATTATGAGTATTTTTATATTTCGTTAATATTATGAAAACAGATTCTATAATGAATAAAATTAGAGACTATCTTAGGGAGCTTACAATTGTCATAATTGGTGTTTTGATAGCATTAATTATAAGCAATTTTAAAGAAAATAATCAAGCAAAAAAGTATCAAATTGCATCAATCGAAACCATAAAAAAGGAAGTTACAGCAAACTATTCTGATTTAAAAGGAGTTATGGAGAAACAAACCAGATTATTAGATACAATTAAAAAATATAGTAATGACCATATTCCAATAGGTAACTTAATTTCAAAATCAGGTGGTATACAAATAGCCCCTTTGAGTAATACTGGTTTGGAATTTTATACAAGAAACCAGATTAATTCAATTGATTTCGAAATTATGTCAATGCTTATCAGGATGAATTCATTATCAGAACTTATTGATAATAATATGGAAAAACTTAGGGATTATTTGTATCCAAACCTTTTTGCTGATTCTGAAAAAAGTAAAATGTTATTTGCCATGTATTTAAGCAATGTTTTAGAAAGTGAGACTCAGTTAATACATACCTACGAGAATTTCAATGAGGACTATATTAAAACTACACACAACATCGGGTCATAAAACATGCGGGGTTTTTACTATCTTCAAACCTTATTAACGGGTGATAATGAAACAGGACGAAATTACGCACGATTTTATACCCGAAGACCTTTATAGACAATAATTCAAAAAATGAATGATATGAATAAAATTAATAACCCAAAAAAAATTCTCTTCTTAATTCTGTTATGTAATATTGCCGTTTCCTCTCACTTATTTTCTCAGAACAATTACAAAAGAAAAATATCCATCAGTGAATGGGTTGAGGAAATGGAAAAATCGAAAGACAAGCTATATTGCTTAGAAAACACAGAAATTTTTTATGATGAAAGTAAAGATTCTCTGTATGCTTTCTGGCAACTCATAACCACCAAGCCTTCAGATAAGGATAAAAAAAGTGAAAAAAAAATATTCCCAACTGTCAGAATCCAAAATTGCAAATTACCGGATAACAAAACCTGTCAAGTTAGAAATATAATTTTTCAGAATAATATCACATTTGTTAATTGTGAGGGAGCTGCTCAACTTATTTTTTATAACTGCACATTTAAGCAAGGATTCGACTTACTTCACTCAGATTTGGGAAGCATACAATTTGAACATTGTTCAATATTGCAAAGAGTTATTGTTTTTGAATTGAAAATTAATTCGTTCTTATTCAGGAATTGTTCGTTTTATACCGACTATAAGGTTGCAAAAAGTATTCAGCAGTACGGATTTGAAAAAGAAAATCATAGTTATCAGTATCTATTCTATATAAGGCAGAATGAAAAAAAGATAAATACATTTTATTTGTCACATTGCAAGTTCTTGCCAACTGAAGTGATGCCAATTATATCTTTTAGTGGTGGAAAATATGACGTTCTCGTTTTTGAAGGGATTAATTTTTCCAATAGTATTGTGGACTTTAGTAATTGTTCAGTAAAAGAAAATTTTACCGTTAGCAACTGCAAGTTTAAGCTACCGCTTGGAATGAATTCGTTTAATTTCCCAAAAGACAATACTTCTTTTAATTGGAGTCTGTTAGATTCGGTAGGTCTTGGAATGTATGAGAATTATGCACAAGCCTATACCCATAAAACAGATACCTTAATCTCTGATGTTAACCTTTTCAATGAACTAAACAGCTCCTATAGAAAATTCTTTTCGATGTACAGAACTCAGGGCGATATTGAATCAGCCAACGCTTGTTATAACCAATTGAAAGATATGGAAACCAGAAGGTATCACCATTTGTACCAACTTAATCCAAGTGTCCATAAATGGTTCAATTGGAGATTTAACCAATTTCTTAAATATTTTTCAGCATATGGGACTAATCCCGTTCAATCACTTATCATTTCAATGTGGACAATTCTTCTTTTCGCTGCTGTGTATTTCTTTTTTTACAGCGATTGGGATGGTATAAACAGGACATTTCTGATTAAACAACATCGAAAAATAATGCAATATTTCCGTTCGGAGCAAAGATTAGAAGATTTTTATGCAGAAGATTACATAGAAGATATTAAATTTTTTGCTGATTATAAAAAAGAAATGAAGGAGAGCAAGCATGAATTACCTGTTTTTATTATTCTGCTGGGTAAGCCCTTATACCTACTTTCAATTATCAAACATAAAATATTATCTTTTATTTACCGAAGAACAGAAATACTGCAAGGGCGTTGGATAGATCTTAAGTCTGCACGCAAAGTATTTGTAGCCATAACTGTTTCCTTTTCAATTATAATTTATATTATTTACCTGGGATTAGTTCGTGCGCTCAATTCCACAACACTAAGCATTAATGCTTTTTCTACACTCGGTTTTGGGGCAATACCTGTAAAGGGAGCTTCAAGGTATATTACCATACTCGAAGGATTTTTAGGCTGGTTTCTTTTGAGTATTTTTAGTGTTTCACTAATAAGCCAAATGTTACAAAATTAAAAATGGAAAATAGTTATATGGCTATAACACTATATATAAAATGTTTGACAGATAGTGTTAATTTTAAGGGAGTTACATTTAATGAATTTTGTAGCGATTTCCTATAAAATCGCTTTCAAATGCACAATGTTGGGGTGCAATAAAAAATAACAGATAAAAACTTCAAAAAATAATGAATTTTAAAATAATATTAATACTGGCTTTGTGTTTAATAGGAACATACACATTTGGTCAAGAAAATAAAATCAAAAAAATTACAATAATAGAGGGAAACAACCCTGTTTTGAATTTTGATTACAAGAAATTAGGATTACCAGACTCTATTCAAACTGTAGAATACACAGAATTAAAAAAATATGTTCAATCTAATATTTCATTAAAATCTACGGATGAACCAGAATTGTTTTTTGAATTAATGGAATGGGTTAGTAATCAGTGGAAACACAATGGATGGCATGTAGCACCGGATTCATTAAATTCTTTGGGAATATTAAAAAGTGCAAAGGATGATGGACAAGAATATAGATGTGTTGAGTATGGTTCTGTATTACACGATGTTCTAATGTCATTTGGTTACGTAGCAAGACAAGTTGGAATAAAGCATGTTGATGCCGATTATGGTGGGGCTGGAATGGGACACGTTGCAACCGAAGTTTGGTCGAACAATTATAATAAATGGATTTTTCTTGACCCGCAATTTGGTATTTATGCAAAGCATAATGACATCCCATTGAATATATACGATATCTACAAATTGAAATCAAATGACCAATTTAAAGAAATTCGTTTCATAAAAAATGATAAAAAGGTAAAGAAAGATGATTATAGCAAGTTCTTATCCAATCATTTAGGGTATGTTAACGTATCTGTAAAAAGTAATAATTTAAAATATTCGTTAGTTTTAAAGCTTGAAGGGAAAAGAGATTATATGGTTTTTCAAGGATTTCCCATAGGCAATAATGAGTTTACGAAAAATGTTGAAAAGCTATATTTTGGTTTAAATCAAACAATGATACTTTTTGATTATGTTGAAGCCGAATACGAAAGAACGCAGAATGAATATTCTAAATTAAAAGTTACTACCATTAAAAATTTTAATGAAAACATGCATCTTTTTTCGGCAAGACCTGAGTTTGAATTGTCGTTTGATAATAATATGCCTTGGTTTGACCATTATACGGTAAAACTTAATAATGAAATTGTAGGCATTAAAAACCAAAAGTATTTAGTAAGTCTTAATAATGGGCTTAATGTAATTGAGGTTGTTGCAGTAAATAAAAATGGGCTTGAAGGAATTCCAACTGTAATGACTATAAGTTACCAATAACGCACCCCGACAATGACTAATAAGTAATTGCTGTATAGTCGTTTGTGGGTGATTTTCCACTCGCATTCGATTCTGTATAATTTGAAAAAGAAGTATCTAGCAATCGGCAACTAATCATAGCCGAGCCATTAGCATTCATTGGTAAAATACGCAACTCAACAAAATGAAGAGAATGGATTGAACCATTTATAATATCAATAAATTAAATTAAAAATTAGAAACAATGGAAACTTTAAGTCTGGTATATTATTCCCCAACAGGAACTACACAAAAAATTGTTAGAGAAATTGGTCAAAATATGGGATTAAAACTTATCTCAGATAATAATATTGCCGAAAACAAGGCCGAATCAATAACGGAAACAAGTAATAATTGCCTTACTATAATTGGGATGCCTGTATATGCAGGACGTTTGCCAATAACAGCTATTAAGACACTAAAAAAACTTCAGTCGATTCAATCACCAGTAGTAATTGTGGTTGTATACGGCAATCGAGATTATGGAGATTCTCTCTTAGAGCTTAAAGAAATTGCAATTAATTGTGGATTTAAAATAATTGCTGGCGCAGCATTTATCGGAGAACATTCATTTTCATCAAGCGAAAAACCAATTGCTATGAACAGACCAGATAAACAAGATTTAGAAAAGTGTAAAGATTTTTCTGGGATGATAACTGAAAAATTAAAGGATATTGAGGATATAAGCACACTCTCGGAACTAGATATACCTGGTAACTATCCCTACAAAAAACGTAACCAATTACCTGCGACAGTACATCCAAAAACAGATAATAATCTATGTGATAATTGCGGAATTTGTGTCGACGTATGTCCTACAAATGCGATAACAATTAAGGGCACAGTAATAACAACCGGGGAATTGTGCACTTGGTGTTGTGCTTGCGTTAAGCATTGTCCAAAAGGAGCACGAATATTTGACAACCCAACAATAAATGCTTTTAAAGAGAAGCTATTCCTCAATTGTTCCGTAAGAAAAGAACCTATATATTTTGTATAAGCACATTGCTAACACCTAAGAATATAAAAGTGCTGTAGAGCAAAGTCTTCTACAGCTTTTATATTCAATGTTGAACAAACCAAAGGTGGCGAATTGTATATTATGAAGGTAATTTGAATATTACGTCTCCTACCTCAAAGAAATTTTGTAGTTTTCAAACGGAACGAAGCGTTAAAAAATAAAAGCTGTTTGAACGACCGCAGGGAGTGAGTTCTTTTATTTTAGCGAAGAGCAGTGTAGAAAACAAGAAATTTCTTTCCAGTCTTGACCTTTTGTTACTTTTGGGTCAAGCCAAAAGTAAATCAATTGACTAACAGATAAAATAATCTTAAACGCTCTACAACACACAGATTAAAAAAAATATTACAATAGCAATTTATATCTTTTTGTTTTTTTTTAGCTTTGGGTTTCGCTATTAAATATAATGGGATTAAGACATGCTGGCGTGTCTTATATAGATGTTACAAAAATGCAATCTAAATAAATCCTGAAAGCTTTATTATCGGTATGATAATTTTTTCAAGCTTAAATCAGTATCTCGGTTTGACAATTTATGTTAATTATATTCTTAGCAGTTTAATAGAAATTTATTGAGATAGATTCTGTTGTAATAACAAAAAAACAAATTTGTTTCCCTATGCTCTTTTGCCTTGATGGACAATTTTGGAAAAACAAAAAAAAAGAGGATGTTGATAAATAACACCCTCTTCTGCTAAGATATAAATCTCTTTACGATTTACATTTACGCTTTTTATTTTGTTTTTCTTCTAACTTTTTTAAAATTTTTTCTTGCTTTTTCGATTTTGAATCTACTTTAACTGTTTTTAAATTTTTATCTTTTGCCATGATCTAAAATTTTTATTAATATTAAATTAAACAATAACCTTAATCCTATTTAAATAAAACTTTATTCTACGAGTTAGCCCATTTCTTAAAGATAGAAACGCAGTTATAAAAAAAACGAATAAAATTTATAGGATTTTAAAAGCACACTCGCGAGTGCTTATTAATTCGCAAAGATTAATTTCAGTTTATTTAAATTAATGTACATTTTACAAATAAAGAATAAACGTACGATAGAAGTCAAAATATAATGCTCAAAACCAAACTTTAAAAAGTCTAAAATGATGCTAAACATAGTTATAAAAATAAAAAATAATACAATTATTTTAATTTTTAAAATTACTAATATCTTTAATGATTACCCAATAATTTAATAGAATTTATTCTACTAAAGACTAATTATTGGATCCTCCATTAGTAATAAAATACCGGTCTAAATGTCTATTTTAGGAATGCATTACAAATAATTTTTTATTCATTTTTCAAAACTTGAGGCTTTAGCTTCTTAATTTTTCAACAAAAAGCTTTTTTTTAATTTTTAGGCATTCCCTCCTCTTGTCGTAATCTCAGACTGCACCCACTAGCAAAAACATATTGGCTGTTTTTTTTAGCACTTAAAAAAATATTACAATAGCAATTTATATCTTTTTGTTTTTTGTGTTAGCTTTGGGTTTCGCTATTAAAAATATAATCTAAATAAGACATGCTGGGGAGTTTTATTTAGGTGTTGTGTAGTATAAAAGATATGAAAGCTGAATATTTTTGTGACCTTTTTTGTTTAAATCTATCTAATGAGTAGATAAACAAATTATTAATTTAAAACTTTTAAAAAATGACTACGATTGGATACATAACAACAACAATTACTTGGTTTGGATTTTTTGCTGCATTCTTCTTTGCTTATTATTATTTTCTTCAATTCAGAAATAGAGAAAGAATGCTTCTGATTGAGAAGAATATTGATATTTCTGAAATTTATAAAAAAAAGAAGTCGAAATTCCCTTGGTATATATTAGGCTTTACCTTATTAGGTGTATCAATAGGAACCATTGCAAGCATCCTTATTTTCATGTTTTCATTAAATATTCAAGATGAAGCTGCAGTTACCCTGCTAACCCTAGCATCAATTTTATTTACCGGAGCTATTGGTATTATTGTGGGAAATATTATCGAAAAGAAGAGAGCATAAGATGGATAGCATCTACATAAAAATGGTGCTTAGTGGAGATACAGAGGCTTTTCGTTATTTTGTAACAACATATAAGGATTATGCATTTTCACTATCATATTCATTGGTAAAGAATCAATATTCTGCCGAAGAAGTTGTTCAAGAATCTTTTATTAAATCTTTTGAGAACTTAGCATCCTTCAGAAAAGATGCTAAGTTTAAAACTTGGTTTGGAAGAATTGTAATCAACGAATCCTTGCGAAAGTTAGATTTAAAAAAACGAGAAACGCTATCTGTCGATAATGTTTTGGAAAACACCATAGAATCTGTTGAAAACAGTTTGCAATCTTTGGTTAAGAAAGAACAAACGATTTTAATTACTACTGTGTTCGAATCTATGCAAGCCAACGAATCATTGGTTCTGGAGCTTTTCTATCTGAAAGAAAATTCAATAATCGAAATTGTTGAATTAACAGGTTGGTCAAAATCCAAAATCAAGATGTTGTTATTGCGCGGTAGAAAAAGCTTTTATTATAAACTAAACAAAATGCTAAAATTCGAATTGGAGGAAATATTATGATTAAAAATGATGATAATTTACGTTCGATTCTTCTTGAAAAAGAAACTCCTACACTCAATCCAGATTTTGAGGATAAAATGATGTTAAAAATACATCAGCATGTTTCTGTAAAAGAAAGGAATAAGAAAAATGTATTGTTGATCTATTTATTCTTTGCCTTGGGACTTGTTTTAGGTTTCTTTGGTTCATTTTCATTAGAAAACATAACGATTCCTTTCAGAGGGATTATGATTAATATAAATCGATTAGTCCTTTTTATACCGCTAATAATTGGCTTGTTATTTCTATTTGAAAAGGTTTATAAAACCATATTATTTCAAAAAGGTAAAGAAGAAATATTTGAGATATAGTTACACAACGCACGCTAAAAATTATTTGCTATGTGTTTCTCATATCAACAGTATAGGTTAGTTTAGCAACACGAAAATCTCAGCTATTTTCACTACAAAGATAAAATATTGCAAATAGTTAAGATTTTCGCTACTTTTGTAGTGTTAAATTAACTACTAAATTTAACGTAAACGCTTATTGAAGAAACCGTTATGTGTCCTGCAAAAAAAACCAATGAACAAAGAATTGATTAACAATATTAGATTACCTTTAGCCACTTATTTTTATATACAACGAAGATCATGAAAAAAACAAAAAAACCATCACCAGAAGCGAAAGCACTTTCTCTTTATTTAATGGCCTACAAAACGAAAGACCCTCTTTGCAAAGAGAAATCTAAACGGATTAATAGGCTGTGGGATCTAGTGAAAGATAATGAATTAAGCAATAGTGACTATATGAAAGAGGTGCAAAATATGTTAACATCGTATGGTGGTTATTCAGTAGTTGTCGAGAAAACGGTTAGATTTTACATTAAAAAAACTGGCGAATGGAAATTAGAGGGTGATGACAAATATTGCCTAGACGCTAAGCTGATTGCTGATAAAATCTTGAATAAGTAGGCACTCTATCGCCAACTTAACACAGCTACAGAACAAATCTCTTTATGTGATTCTCATTAATTTGGGACGTAAAGTCATTTGCTCACTAGCTCAGAGTATCTGAAAAATGGAATACTTTGAAAAACCAAATCAAATTAAAAATAAAAAAACCCACCCAACACCTAAGAATATAAAAGTTCTGTAGAGCAAGGTCTTCTTCAGCTTTTATATTCAATGTTGAACGAAACCAAAGGTGGCGTATTATTTATTATGAAGGTAATTTGAGCTAATTTGTAATTTCAAAAAAAATTAAAAAAATTAGAATCTCAATTAATATTTTTTTGCTTTTTTTTGTTAGCTTTGGATTTCGCTATCAAACCTATAATGAAAATAAAACACCCTAATGAATGTGTCTTATATAGATGTTAGTAATCATAAAAAACAATAAATTTTAATAACTTAATGCAGATGGAAATTTTAGACTGGATACAGAATTGGTTCACGGATAATTGTGACGGGGACTGGGAACATGGTTACGGTATTCAAATAGCCACTTTGAACAATCCAGGGTGGGAAATCGAAATTGACATATCGAATACTTCAATAGCTAATATTAATATAGAATTGATACTTAACGAAAAGGGACCACAAGATTGGTATAGTGTAAAAATTGAGAACCAAAAATTTAACGCTACAGGAGATTCCGGAAAACTAAAATTTTTATTAGGCTTATTCAAAAAAATGATCGAAAAAATCGAAAAGTAATACGGTTCGTAACACCTAAAAATATAAAAGCACTGTAAAACAAGGTCTTCTAAAACATTTATATTCAATATTGAACGAAACAAAAGGTGGCGGATTGTTTATTATGAAGGTAATTTGAACTAGTGTGTAATTTTTTAAATTTTGTTTTTGAAAGATGTTTTAATTTTAGCAAAAAATTTTGATTAATTTCCCAAGCTTTACCCCGCTCGACGTAGTCTCCAGACTACGTCTTTTCATTAAAAAAATAAACAAACCCCAATAATTTATTTTTTATCTCACACAAAATTTTATAAATTTACCACAACAATAAAAAACTGTATTTAAAACAATGCCTTTTTTGCTACATTTTCTTTATAACAAAAAACCCATTTTTCTTACGGTAGAGACGCATAATTATGCGTCTCTACCATAATTTAAATAAACGGAATTAGGCGGATATTTAATTGTTGGGAAGGTATTAACAATATTAAAAATGATTAAAAAACTATTTTTAAACGACAAGTTCATTTTGACTTTAATTCTTATTAATGCATTTATAATTTTTATAAGTGGTTATGAACTTTCGGTCATAAATAAAACTTTGCTAATTTTTTTGGACAACACTATTACCAGTCTTTTCATTGTTGAATTAATTGTAAAATTCAATGAGCACGGTATAAAAAAATATTTTTCTTCTAACTGGAATAAATTTGATTTTGTTTTGATTACATTATCACTTCCTACTTTGATTTCCTTTATTCTTAATGTCGAAACTACTAATATTAGTTTTCTTCTGGTTTTTAGAGTTATGCGAATATTTAAGTCTTTCAGATTTTTAAAATTTGTTCCTGGAATAGAAAATTTAATAAAAGGAATTCAACGTGCGTTAAAAGCATCAGTTATTGTTATAATTGGCTTTGTAATTTACATTTTCATTATCGGAATTTTTTCATTTTACCTTTTCAAGTCAAATACAACAGAATATTTTAGCAATCCATTGACTTCTCTTTATTCAATTTTTAAAATATTTACTGTTGAAGGTTGGTTTGAAATACCTGAAAAAATCGCACAAGGATATTCAGAAATAGCTTCTTTTTTTACATACTTTTATTTCATCTTCATTCTACTGACAGGTGGAATATTTGGACTATCACTAGTAAACTCAATATTTGTTGATGCAATGGTAAGTGACAACAATGATGAACTTGAAAAAAAAATAGACAATCTTGACAAAAAAATAACAAAATTAATAACTCAAAATAATAATCATGATGGAATTTCAAAATAAACTAAAAGTACTTGCAGACCGAGTTGCTAATCTTAAAGAAAATATTCAAACTGAAGAAGCAACAAAAAATGCTTTCATAATGCCTTTCATTCAAATTCTTGGCTATGATGTTTTTAATCCAATGGAAGTAATTCCAGAGTTTACAGCAGACATTGGTAAAAGAAAAGGCGAAAAAGTTGATTATGCTATTTTGCAAGACAACAAACCAATAATTTTAATTGAATGTAAACATTGGAAAGAAAATTTAGATGGTCACAGTTCCCAACTTCAAAGGTATTTTAATGTAACCAAAGCAAGTTTTGGTCTTTTAACAAATGGACTAAAATATAGGTTTTACTCCGACTTAGAAAATCAAAACATAATGGACGAAGAACCATTTCTGGTATTTGATATTGAAAACATCAAAGAAAATGTATCAACCGAATTAAAAAAATTCCAAAAAGAGAGTTTCGATATTGACAAAATTATGGACAGTGCGAGTGGACTAAAATATTCAACTGCAATTAAAAAAATTTTAATACAAGAACTAGCTGAACCATCTGAAAAATTTGTAAGGTTTTTTATAAAAGAAATTGATTCTAGTAAAATAATTACAAAAAAAGTAATTGAACAGTCTACCGAAATAGTAAAAAAAGCAACAAATCAAGCATTCAAAGACATTGTAAACGACAGGTTGAAATCTGCACTAAATAAAGAAGAAGAAACTGTGGTTGAAGAAGATGCAATAGAAGAAGAATGCAAAATTTTTACTACCGAAGAAGAAATTGAAGCTTATCAAATTGTTCGTTCAATTGTAAGGACAAAAGTTAATATTAATAGAATTGTTGGCAGAGACACACAATCGTATTTTGGAATTTTACTTGATGACAATAACAGGAAACCAATTTGCAGACTTCATTTAAACGGGAGTAAAAAATACATCGGAATTTTTGACCAAAACAAAAAAGAAGAAAAATTTATATTATATAATCTTGACGAAATTTTTTTACATTCAGAAAAACTTTTAGAAACAGTTTTAATGTATGATTGAAGAGGTTAAACCCAAGCTTGACCTAATATCTGACTACCCCCCGCTCGACGTAGTCTCCTGACTACGTCTTTTCATTTAAAAACAAACAAATACCAATAATTCTTTTTTATGAGTAGCCTCATAATTATGCACCTCTACAGAACAATAAAAAAATTGACTTTAAAATTTATTTAACTAACTTTGATATAATAAATTAACTGAAAAAATAAAAAAGATGAAACGTCTTAATTTATTGTTAATTATAATAATCTCAAACTGTTTTATTATGGCACAAAGCGGCAAAAAAGAATTAACAGCAAAAGAAAAATACGTTATTATTGACAAAGGTACCGAAGCTCCTTTTTCAGGGAAATATTTAGATTTTAGCGAAAAAGGTAGCTATGTTTGTAAGCAGTGTGGTAGTCATCTCTATAAATCATCAGATAAATTCTCGTCAAATTGCGGATGGCCCAGTTTCGACGATGAAATTAAAGGTGCGATAAAGCATATCCCCGATGCCGACGGACAGCGTACTGAGATTGTTTGTGCTAATTGCAATGCTCATCTCGGGCATGTTTTCCTGAATGAAGGATTTACGCAAAAAAATACTCGTCATTGTGTTAATTCTATTTCATTAAATTTTATAACTGCAAAAAAAAATCGTGAAGCAGCTATTTTTGCAGGTGGCTGTTTTTGGGGAGTAGAATATTATATGGAAAAACAAAAAGGAGTAATCTCTGTTGAATCAGGCTATATTGGAGGAAAAATTAAAAACCCTTCTTACGAAACTGTTTGCTCGGGAACAAGTGGACATGCCGAAGCAGTAAAAATCATTTTTGACCCTTCAGTTACTAATTTTGAGACTCTTGCAAAAATATTTTTTGAGATACACGACCCAACGCAGTTAAACAGACAAGGTCCTGATTTTGGAAAACAATATCGTTCTGAAATTTTCTATACTAATCCTCGACAAAAAATTATTACAGATAATCTTATTAAAATTCTTCAGCAAAAAGGATTTAATATTGCTACCAAAGTAACGGCTGCAACAGAATTTTATAAGGCCGAAAATTATCATCAAGATTATTATAAAAATAAGGGAACTCTCCCCTACTGTCATAAATACACAAAACGATTTTAAAATATAATTTGCAAAAAGAAATAAAAACAGTAATTTACTGTTTTTAGAAAATTAAATAAAAATTCGCAATGGATGTATATTGGAATATTTTTGAATCAATATCAATATTAATAGGTATTGGAATTATAGGATTTGCAATTATAGCAAGAAAAATTGTGCCAATAAAGATCCTGGAAGTTGTTTCGCCTTTAATTCTTGAAATAGCATTGCCTTGTTTAATTTTCACTAATATTGTTAATCGTTTTAGTCCCGAAAGCATGGAATTGTGGTGGACTTTACCTCTTTGGTCGTTTGCTTTTGCGGGCATAACCCTCTTGTTCACATTTGTAGCAATGAGTATTATAAAACCTCAAAACAAACCTGAATTTACCATAAGTTTATTATATCCAAATTTCATCTTTATACCATTATTAGTTATACAAAATCTTTTTGGAGAGAACTCAAATATGCTAGTCGAATTATTTTTGTTCACACTGATTTTTCCAGCTTTTTTGTTTAACACATATTATTTATTTTTTAAGAAAAAACAACAAGCAACAAAAAAGTTCGATTGGGCTAAAATTTTTAATCCAATATTAATAGCTACGGCATTAGCTGTTATTATAAAACTTACCGGTGCCAATGATTATATTCCTAACGCATTTTTAAAAATTACAAAATTAATTGGCAACACTGCTTTACCTTTAATATTAATTGTTATTGGAGGAAATGTTTATGTAGATTTTAAGAGAAAAGGGGAAATTCACACAAAACAAATATTGCTCTTTGTGGCATTAAAAAATTTCATTTTACCTCTTTTAGTGCTTGCCGTAATATTAATTATCAGACCAAGGGTTTCTGTTGCTTTTCTTTTTGTTCTCATAAGTGCAGTACCACCAATTACCGCTATTCCTATTCTTACCGAGAAGGCAGGAGGGAATAATTCAATTTCCAATCAGTTTTTAATTGCAAGTTATATTACTTCAATAATATCATTGCCTTTAATAATCTTATTGTTTACTCATTTTTATGAAATTATGTAACTGAAAATGTATTTTTTAAGCCATAGACAACTAGCACAAGCGTCCTCGCTTGTGCTTTTACTATTTTTTAATCCGTAGTAAAGATATACTTAATTATTAGCTATTTGTTTTTCATGTGTTCCGCATCAAATTAACAGAACCGTGCAACGGCTACAAGAAAAAAAGCTATGGAAAAGCCGCTAAGCGGTTATCTTTACAAAAAGACTGGAGATTATAAGTCTGTACGTCAATTTGTTATAAATCCGCTAAGCGGCTATAAATTGAGAACTATAGTTTTCGGAGTAGTCTCACCCCTTACCCATTTTTAAAATCAGAAACGAAACTATGTTTTAACTAAATCACACTTTATTGTAAATTTGTTTATATTTAGCCATCCATATTAGAAAAAAATACCAGTATAAAAATATGAAAAGAAAAATTGAATTACTGGCTCCCGGTAGAGATGTAGATTCTATAAAAGCAGCAATTCTTGCAGATGCAAATGCTGTTTATTGTGGCTTAGATAAATTTAATGCCAGAAATCGAGCCGTAAATATTAGCTTTGAAAAATTACAGGGGATTTTGAGACTTGCCCATCAACACAATTGCCAAATTTTTCTGACTATAAATATAATTTTTGTAGAAAATGAAATATCTGCTCTTATAGCCTTACTTAATAAATTAGTCAACACAAGCATTGATGGAATAATTATTCAAGATTTAGGATTGTTTTATTTGATATCTAAACATTTTAAAAATTTAAAAATACATGCATCTACTCAACTCACTACTCACAACCAAGGTCAGATAAAATTTTTAAGCAAACTAAATGCTACTCGCGTAAACCTCTCAAGAGAGTTGAATATTAATGAGATAAATGCCTTAAGCAATGTTGCCTCTAAAAATAATATCTTAACGGAAGTTTTTGTTCACGGTTCTTACTGTATATCTTTTTCGGGAATTTGCTATATGAGCTCAGTTATAGGGGGCAATTCCGGAAATCGTGGCAGATGCAGTCAACCATGTAGAGATAAATATTTAACTACTCCTAAGGGTAAAAATTATCCTCTTAACCTTAAAGATAATTCAGCATATTTCGACTTAAAAAAGCTGTATGATGCAGGCGTTTCCTCCTTAAAAATTGAAGGCAGAATAAAAAAATTTGATTATGTTTATACTGTTGTAAACGCATGGAAAAAACAAATTCAAAGTTTTAATAATAAAAACAAATTAATTAATGATAATAGCGAACTTTATAAAATTTTTAATCGCGATTTTTCAAACTCATACTTAACGGGAGATATTAATGATGATATGTTTATTGATAATCCAAGAGATTATTCTATTGAACATCTTTCTGAAATAAATAATTTCGCTACTAGTGAAGAAAAAGAAAAAGCTCATATTAAATTTTATGATGAAAAAGATGAACTTAAAACTATTGTTCAAAATAAAATTAATCAATTAAATATTGAAAAAATCCCTTTAACAATTAGCGTTTCGGGTGAATGTGGCACCGCTTTAAAAATAGCTGTAAAATCTCCTAAAAGTTCGTTTGTAATGTTATCAGAAACAAATCTTGTTAATAATGGCAAACAGCCTTTAAATAAAGCAAGCTTGTTAAAAAGACTTAAATTTTTAAATGATACAGAATATTTCATTAAAGACCTTAATCTAAATAATCTTAAAGGCGAACTTTTTATAAATTTTAAAGAACTTAATTCAATTAAAAAGAAGTTGTTTTCAATCTTGAATGGGTCAAAAAAATTTATTGACCCTATTGAAGTGCCGGTTTTGAAAAAACAAAACCCGGTAAAAACAAAACCGATTCTTTCTGTGTTAATATCTTCACAAAAAGATGTTTACTTATGCGATGAGACTTCTGCCGATATTTATTTTCAGCTACCAAGTAGTTTTAAAAATGGCAGCTCTGAGTATAAAAAACTTTTTGAAAAAAATAAAAAATTAATTCCCTGGTTTCCTTCTATTTTAATAGGTGATGACTATAGTGCTGCTGTGGAATTTCTAGAAAAATCACAAGCAAAATTTATTGTAACAAATAATACAGGAATAGCTTTTGAAGCAAATAAAAAAGGAATTTCATGGATAGCCGGACCTTATCTTAATATTGTAAATTCATATAGTCTGTTATGTTTAAAAGAAAATTTTAACTGTTCGGGCTCTTTTATCTCAAATGAAATTAATGAAATTCAGATAAAAAATATTAAAAAGCCTGATGATTTCAAATTATATTATAGCATATATCACCCTATTTTATTAATGACAAGCAGACAATGTTTGTTGCATCAGGTAACTGGATGTGAAAAAAATAAGATTGATGATAAATGTATTCTGGAGTGTGAAAAATCATCATCAATAACAAACCTTAAAAATTCCACTTTCTTTATTAATAAGACAAAAGGCAACTATCATCGTATATTTAACGAGACAAATTTTTTGAATACGGATATTGTTTTTGATATCGAAAACTTTTTTTCCGGCTTTTTAATTGATTTAAGAGATATAAAAACAAAAACAAAAATAGAGGCTGACAAACCAAGAATTATTAAACTTTTTAAAGATCTTTTAAATGGAAATCTAAATTCAAAAGAAGAACTCACAGAAATTATTAAGCCAACAACTAAGTCCCAATATAAAAAAGGAATTTAGTACTTACTGATTATTGTCCGCTTATAAAATTATTGGCTACAATTAAAATAATAGAAAAAATATATAAATTAATTAATAATTTTGCAGAAGTAGAAAAGAAAAAACAATAGAACAATGAATAAAAATAATTATCAAAACATTAAGCATATAAAAAAAGTATCACCCTTATTTTTATTAATAACTCTCTCATTATTGTCTGCCTTCGGTCCATTTGTAACAGATTTATATCTTCCTTCTTTACCTTTTCTCACCGAATACTTTAATACCTCAGCCTCTCTGGTGCAACTGAGTTTATCATTAAGCATGTTGGGTCTTGCTCTGGGGCAACTTCTTGTAGGACCTCTTAGCGACAAATATGGACGAAAACGTCCTCTAATAATCTGTATGTGGATGTTTATTATCTCTACAATTGCCTGCATATTTTCTTGGAATATTTATTCATTTGTAATTTTTAGACTGATTCAAGGAATGGCAGGTGCAGGCGGAGTAGTTCTCTCAAAATCCATTCCTACCGATTTATTTTCCGGTAAGGAACTTGCAAAATATATTGCTATTATAAGTGCCATAAATGGAATTGCTCCGGTTATTTCTCCTGTTATTGGTGGCTTGCTGCTACAATTTACAAATTGGAGAGGAATCTTTACTTTTCTGTTGGCATTAGGTCTTTTAATTTTAATTATGTCTTATTATCTAGACGAATCGCTCCCAATAAAAAAAAGAAGTAATAAGAGCACATTTTCCACTTTCATTTCTCTGAAAAAAATTTTTCGTAATCCAACATATGTTTTCAACACCTTCACATTAGTGTCAGCGGCACTAGTATTATTCTCATATATTTCTGCATCACCATTTATAATACAAACACATTACGGATTTTCACCACTGGTATTCAGCCTTTGCTTTGCATTAAATTCCTTAGGAATTGTTATTGGCTCTGTATTATCTATGCGTTTTAAACAGACAAAAAATAGTATCTTGGTTGGTTCTTCTGGATTATTTATTTTCGCCTTGTCTACAGCATTTTGTCTTTTTAATAATCTGCCATTTATATATCTTGAAACCTGTTTCATAATAATGATGATGTTTATAGGATTTATATTCCCCTCAGCTACTGCTCTGGCTTTAGATAGCGAGAGAGAAAACGCTGGTGCAGCTTCTGCTGCAATTGGTGCTTTTACATTTCTTGCAGGAAGCATATGCTCTCCACTGGTCGGTATCGGAAATATTATGCATTCAACGGCAATATTAATAATGTCTGGAGCAATACTAGCATGTCTGTTTTGTTTTTTTGCAAGAAGAAATGAGAAATTAATAAAAATAAAATTAAGCTTGAAAAAATAACGAAAACCAAATACTATAAACAAACAAAACCCAATAATTTATTTTTTAGCTCATACAAAAATTTGTAGATTTACCACAACAATAAAAAAGCCCAATTTTTCTTACAGTTTTAAAGTAATTGTCCCTTTTTTTCGACTAAATTTATTATTACTATAATGGGGATAAACGGAATTGGGCGGGTATTTAATTGTTATAGAGCATAAAAAGAAACAATTTCGATTTTTTTTCGTTTAAATAATTAGATTATATTTGCAAAAAAGAATAAAATGTACGCAATTGAAGATAAAATACAAGATGTTTATACTACTACTGAAAAGGTAATTGTTGATACTTCTTTAAAATCTGAAGAAAAAAAAATTAATGAGTATCTTGATACAGTTTTACATTTTAAAGAAACAATTAATGAAATAATTGTAAAATTCGACGATTTAAATGAATCTTTAATCACTGAGATTGAAAATTCTGAAAAGAAGTCTTTACATATAAAAAAATTCCTTGTCGGATTATTATCTTCAGCAAATAAGCTTGTTGCTGTAATAAAAAAAAGTCATATTTATCCTGGAATTAAATCTACAGCTAAAATATTTTTTAATTCAGTTAAGCAATTAAAGGAAATTATTCAAGACATCGATCTTAAATATATTAGTATTCCTCAAAATGAAAACATAAATAATTTAATGTCTAAAATACTTGAAAATAGATAATGGATTATTATTGTATTACTGATTTTGAAACTACCGTTAACATATTGTGTAAAAAGCCTAAAAATGGATACTCTAAGTGTAGAGCTGACATAAAAAAAAAATTTAACAATAAGCCATTTAATGAATTATGGAATACTCCAACTAAACTTAATGAGACAGTTCCAATAAGAATTATTAAAACAAGATTACCAAATTCGTCATTAAATGTTGGTAAAAGTGCTGGATATAGAATAATATATTTAATTAATTCCGAAACTCAAACTTTAACATTCTTACATGTTTTTCCAAAGATTGGGAAACACGGTATTGAAAATATTTCTGATAAAGAATTGGAAAAATTGCTTAAGAAATTCCTTTTGGAAAAATCAAAAAAATCTCTAATAAAATTGGATATGAGTAATTACTCCCTATAACATTGGGTCATAAAGCATGCGGATTTTCGTGATTTTTTTGACAATTTTAGTTGTCTTTCGGGTGACACTGAAACGCATCGGAAACCCGCACAGTTTCATACCCAAGAACCGTTATATAAGATTAAAAAAAATTGACTTTTATACCAATAATTGGTATATTTGTAAAAAATAGTTATTAATATGAATAAAAATACGTCAATATCATTAGGAAATTACTTTGATAAGTTTATTCAGAGTAGCCTGATTAATGGGAGATATAAAAATGCAAGTGAAGTTATTCGTGCAGGATTGAGACTTTTAGAAGAAGAAGAAAATAAAATTATTGCTTTAAAAAATTCAATTCAAGAAGGAGTTGAAAGTGGAATAGCCCAAGACTTCAATCCAAAGACACATTTGAAAGAATTAAAAGCAAAAAAAGAATTGAATGGCTAAATATTATTTGACTAATAAAGCCGTAAATGACTTATCCAAGATTTGGAATTATGCCTTTGATAGATTGTCTGAACAACAGGCAGACAAATACTATAAAATGTTCGTTGATAATTGTAAAGAAATTGCAAAAAAGCCAAATATCGGTAAAAATTATGAAGGAATAGTAAGTCAATTGTTTGGTCATAGAACGGGACGGCATATTATTTTTTACAGAAAGATAAATAATAGTGAAGTTGAAATAACAAGAATATTGCACGAACAAATGGATTTAAAACATAGGATGAAAAAATAAGACAAACTTGCCGTAGTTTCAAACTACGCTTTTTCTTTTTCAAAAAAAATTAAAACCTAAGTCAAACACAGACTTATTAACCTAATAATAAGCACATTAAAAACACATCACAAAATTAATATTTATACAGCAAACACAAGCATGTCAGCTCAAGCCTCTTTCCTTTTTTTTATTAAAATTACGCATTAAAAAAGCTACAATTGTATATAATTGAATAAATGTTTAACAACACTTTTATTTAAATAAATCTCTTAAGCGGTTGAAAATTAATATTTTGTTGATAAATTTGGGCATGAAAATAAATAAATCTGAAATTTAAATATTTACAAATCTAAAAAATTATGAAACAAAAAAAACACCTTATTCTGATGCTCATCTGTTTAATTGGATTCTTGAGTAGCTGTTCAATTTCAAACCACTCAATGAA
>JADFUR010000016.1 GCA_015222055.1 Bacteroidota bacterium
AAATTTTCGTTCTGCTTTTTAATGCTTCTTTTCCTTCTTAAGGGGAGCTTATTTTTTTGATAAATATTTTATTATAAACAAATACGCCTTAATTTGGATGTGAAAAAAACCACGTAGTGGTGAAATGTTTATAGCATAGAGTTTATAAACATATTTTAAAGTGCCGTAGGTACGTCAGGTTTAAATATTTATCTGACAACAATAATTATTTTATCATAATCCATCCGAATTTTATGATCCAAATTCAGCAATTTTGTATTCTTTCACTTAGTTAGCAATTGAGCAAAATATTTTTTCCTAGCAGACACGATTTTTGTTTTTTAACATTAAGTAAAATTCCTAAAGCTGTTTAATTTTTTGTAAATTTACTTACTAAATTAATTAATGATAAAATTACAAAAGCAACTTTAGTGGATGTGATAAATAGGTGTGTTTTTATTAAGACCTTACATTTATTGAAATACAGATAGTCCAATATTGGAAAGTTTATCAGTAAAAAAAATATTATATATTTTTGAGATTTAATATTTAAATTTATGACAAAAGAAACTGCAATAAAATTATTTCAAGATAAAAGAGTTCGAGTAGAGTGGGATAACGAACAAGAAAAATGGTATTTTTCAATTGTTGATATTGTAGGTGTGTTAACCGAGAGTGTTAATCCAAATAATTATTGGAAAGTATTAAAAAGTCGATTAAAGAAAGAAGGAAGTGAGTTGGTTACAAATTGTAACCAACTGAAAATGGAATCATCTGATGGTAAATGTTATAAAACAGATGTTGCTGATACAGAGCAATTACTACGACTAATTCAATCAATCCCATCACCTAAAGCAGAACCTTTTAAGGTTTGGTTAGCAAAAGTTGGTTACGAAAGAATTGAAGAAACCGAAGATCCTGAAAAAGCTTTTGATAGAGCAATGGAAACTTATTTAAAGAAGGGTTATTCAACAAATTGGATTAATCAACGACTTAAGAGTATTGAGGTTAGAAAAGAATTGTCTGATGAATGGGAAGAACGAGGGGTTAAAAAAGGCTCAGAATTTGCAATTTTGACTGATGAAATAACAAAAGCATGGACTGGATTAACAACAAGAGAATACAAAAACCTTAAAAAATTGAAAAAGGAAAATTTAAGGGATAACATGACTAATTTGGAATTAGTTTTAAATATGCTGGCAGAAGCAACAACAACGGAAATTTCAAAAGAAAAGAAACCGGAAACACTACCAGAAAATAAAACAATAGCAAATCAGGGTGGAACTATTGCGGGAAATACACGAAGAGAAATTGAGGAAAAAACCGGAAAAAGCGTGATCTCACCAGTAAATGCTAAAGAACTTAGGCAAAAAGAAGATAGAAATAAGAAATTGGATGAATAAATGACAAAATACCTAAATTCACCAAACCCTTTCAAATTTATAATCCGAAAGCAATTACCTAATTCCCAGAAATACAAATTAATTTATTTGCATAATAATATTCAATTTCTGAGACTGCTCCGAAAAGTCAAACATCCCACGTCATTTCAAGGAACAAAGCAATCTTTATATTTTAACCAAGTAACCTGAGATTACTTAACTTTTTTAGCAATGAAGTAAACACATTTTTTGGAGCTGACTCAATTTCTGTTTTTTAACATTAATGAAAATTTTTAAAACTGTTTACTTTTTTGTAAATTTTGTTTATAATTACAAAAATATATTGTGTAAAATACATAGTAAAAATTTAAATAAGAGGTTGAAAAAATGGCAAAAAGAATTATTGCAGTCTTGATATTAGTATTAGTAACATTTAGTTGCACTAATAATAAAAAAAAATCGAAAGATGACGGTAGTGGCTCAAGTGAGTTAATAAATAACAGTGCATCACAACAAGAACTTAAAAGTTTAACTTGTGGCAATGGTTACACCATTCGATATAGATATATAAATGCGGACAGTTTGTATGTTGAAGTCTTAGAAGGCAACAAAATAGAAAAACATCAGATGAAACCCGTACCCTCTGGAAGTGGTGCTAAATACCAGACTGATGATGGAAAATTTGTTTTTTGGTCACATCACGGAGATTTCACTTATTACAAAAATGATGAGATGATTTGCTTATATGTAGCACCTGTCAAAATAGGCTCAACGAGTTCAGGTCCATTGTACACAGCGACTTATAAATCTGGAAAAATACTGGAAGTGGAAGTTGACAATTTAGAATCAGCCAGTACTAATAAATTAAATATTACCTCTGATGATTTTAAGGAAGCTATCTCTATAAAGATGGAAACTGATCCAATTACAGCAGTACTTCTAGCTGATTTAGACAAAAATGGTTATGAGGAATTATACCTGATTACTTCATGTGTAGGTTCTGGAGGTTATGGTGAAGTATATGCCTTTATTTCGGATATGGATGTTAAAATTATTCAAAGCTCAATACCAAAAATTTTAGAAGATCAAACTAAAAGAGGAGCTATGTTTGAAGGATACATGGGACATGACACTTTTTACATTAAAAATTCACTACTGGTCAGAGAATTTCCCGTGTATAAAGAAAAAGATTCTAATGCAAATCCAACGGGAGGAATAAAAAAGATATTCTATACTCTTGAAGACAATAAATTTAAAATATTAAGTAACGATAAATAATAGTAGCACGTGTACGAAAGCACAACAAAAACTAAATTTCATGAGCCGTGCGAGTTACTTGAGAGTTGGTTTTGTCCTAAAATAAGTGTATAGTCCTGAATTTAGTTTACACTTTTTAGTTCTTAATCCTGTTATAAATTCTATAAGTTTTGCAGTAGTAAAATGGCTAGATGTATTTACAAGAAAAGAGTATAAAGACATAATCACCAATAGTTTTAAAATTACTCTTTAGCTCAATTTGTTTAAACAAAGATACAGCCTTGCTTTTCCAAACTTATGGAGAAACAATATAATTTTAATGTCGTAGTTTTATCATTAAATGTATTGATTATCGAAATTACAAATTACTTTTGTGCCAAAATAAATAATTATGACAACCTTTTTAGAATTAGGAATAAGTGAGGCTTATATAAAAGCACTGAATGAACTCAATATTATAAATCCAACTGAAATTCAAGAAGCAGTAATACCAAAGCTTTTAGATACTAAGACAGATTTAATTGGTTTAGCACAAACAGGAACTGGAAAGACAGCGGCTTATGGCTTACCTATTTTGAACTCAATTGATTCTAATAAAGAAGAGGTTCAAGGCTTAATAATTGCTCCAACACGTGAGCTTGTGCAACAAATAAAAAAGCAACTCTTCAAATTTACCAAATACATTGATGAGAAGATTTTTGTAGAAGGAGTTTATGGAGGGGAGAAAATAGATAGGCAAATAAAAGCCTTAACCAGACCTACTCATATTGTTGTTGCTACACCAGGACGTTTGCTCGATTTAATTGAGCGTAAAGCGATAGATATTAAGAATGTTAAAACTTTAATACTAGATGAGGCTGATGAAATGTTGAGTATGGGTTTTAAAGAAGATTTAAATAAAATTTTAAAACACAATACTTCTAAACGAAATACTTGGTTGTTTTCTGCTACTATGCCGCAAGAAATTAAACTTATGGTTAAGAACTATATGTCAGATAATGCCATTAGAATTGAAGTAAACAAGAATGCAGTGGTAAATAAAAACATTTCGCATTTTTTTATAAAAACCGAAATTAAGAATAAATTAAATATAATTACAAAGCTTCTTAATAAAAGAAAAAACGAGAGAGGTATTATATTTTGTAGAACTAAAGCCGGAGCACAAAAATTAGCAAAACAATTGAAAGACGAAGGTTTTGCTGTTGATGCATTAGAAGGTGATATGCAACAAAGGGAACGTGATAAGGTAATGCGTGCTTTTAAAAATGAAAGCCTTCAATTTTTGGTATCTACTGATGTTGCTGCAAGAGGTATTGATGTGAATAATCTCGCTTTTGTGTTGCATCATCAATTACCAGATTTTATAGAATATTATACACATAGAAGTGGTAGAACAGCTAGAGCAGGTAAAAAAGGGCAGTCAATAGCCTTAATCATTCCTAGTGAAATGCAAAATGTGATTGATGTTCAAAAAAAATTAAGTATTACATTTAGTGAAATGAAGATGTGATATTGATTATTATAACGAGCTAGAATAACCAGCAGGTAACAAGCGATAATGATGTCAGATTGGCTATCGCCAAATCCACCACATATCGCAGATACGTTATTTCCACTAATTTTTCACCCGAATTATTTCCTAAAAAACAACAAACCCGACTAATTAAAATTAATCGGGTTTGTTGTTTATATAAATTTTTGATTATTCGTCATCTTTTAAATCTTCAAATTTAAGATTGGTAAATTCATTAATTAATTGTTTCTCTTCTTCACTCTCCTCAATAATTTGAGGTTGAGTTTCCTTAATGTAATCTACAACTTCGGTTAACCCTTCAGCAAATTTTTCAAAATCTTCTTTATATAAAAACAATTTATGCTTTTCAAAATGGAAACGACCATCTTGGTCAAATTGTTTTTTACTCTCAGTTATAGTTAAATAATAATCATTTTTACGAGTTGCTTTAACATCGAAAAAATAAGTTCGTCGACCAGCTCTAATGGCTTTCGAAAAAATTTCATCTCTTTCTCTTTCGTTTTCTTTTTTTTCGTATCCTTCCATCATTATTAAATTTATTAAAAATTAAAAAGACAAATTTATAAAATTTTTTAAAAACAAATTGCTATTAAAACATATTTAAATATTTTTTTTAACATTAAATTTTTTTGTTATTTATAACAATAATATAGCAAAATTAGTTTAATTTTACACGCAATTTTTTTTAACTTATTTAAAGCAATTTTTTTATGATTAGTAGGCATTTGTTACGTATTAAAGCATTAATGATATTATACGCTTATTTCAAATCTGATGACAAATCTCAAAAGAAATTTGAAAGTGATTTGTTTTTCAGCATTAATAAAACATACGATCTTTATATTTTGTTATTCGTTTTAATTGTTGATATAAAGAATTATGCTGAAGATAAAATTAATTTGGCAAAACAAAAAAGAATTCCCACTCATGAGGATTTATACCCAAACACAAAATTTATTGACAATAAAGTTATTCATCTTTTAGAAATTAATAAAAGTATTAGTTCATATGTATTAAATAATAAAATAAGCTGGACGGAAAACCCGGAACTTATCAAACAACTTTATAATAACATTATTCAGTCGAGTATATATGAAGCTTACATGAATGATGAACAATCAGATTATAAAAATGACAAGCAGTTTATTATTGATATATTTGCAAATATTATTGTAAATTCTGAATTTATTTCTCAAATTATTGAGGAAAAAAGTATTTATTGGAACGACGATATTGAATTTGTTGTAAGTATGATTATTAAAACAATAAATGGTATTAAAGAAAATGATGATGAATATAAGTCATTAATGTCATTGTTTAAAAATGAAGATGATAGAGATTTTGTGAAAAATTTATTTCGTAAAACAATATTGAATCATGAAAATAATAAAACAATGATTAATGATTTTACAAAAAATTGGGATTTTGACAGGATTGCATTTATGGATAAGCTAATTATGGAAGCGGCTATCACCGAGGTTGTTGAATTTCCTTCTATACCTATAAAAGTTTCGTTAAATGAATACATTGAAATAAGTAAATATTATAGTACTGAAAAAAGCAGTGTCTTTATTAATGGTGTTTTAGATAAAATAATTAATAAATTACAAGAAGACAATGGTATTGTTAAAACTGGGCGAGGTTTAATGCAATAATATAAATTTTTTTTAGTTATTAATTGAAATTTATTTTTTAAAATAATTAATAATAAAATTTACATAATTTAAAATGAAACAAATAAATTTATCATTAGCAACAATTGTTTTTTTTCTTCTTTTGAGTTGTAATAATAACGCAACATCAGATAAAGATAATAAAGTAACTACTGATATTGTTAACAATCCAATAACAGCGTCGGGTAAATATGATAAAAATATTTTACCCAAAATAAAATTTGATAAAGCAACTCACGATTTTGGTGTGATAATTCAAGGCGAAAAAGTATCTCATTCTTTTACATACAAAAATGTTGGAGGTTCTGATTTACTCATCAGAGATATAAAAGCAACATGCGGCTGTACAGTAGTGAAATTCTCAAAAGACCCATTACCTCCCGGAAAAGAAGGTAAGGTTGAAGTTGTTTTTAACAGTGATCGCCGAAAAGGTATACAACGCAAATCAGTTTTTCTCTGGGCAAACACGCAGCCAAATAGGAATGAAATATCTATAACTGCAGAAGTTATTGTTCCTAAATAAATTTTTATTTAACTTAGTAAACTAAAATTTTAAAACTATGAATGAATTATTAAACATTTTGTTAATGGCTCCGCAAGGAAAAGGCCAAGGTGGTGCATGGGGCTCATTTATTATGCTATTTGCAATCATCATTATTTTTTATTTGTTTTTAATCAGACCACAGGTTAAGAAACAAAAAGAAGTACGTACTTTTAGATCTTCTCTAAATAAAGGCGATAAAGTTTTAACAGTTGGTGGTATTTACGGTAAAATTACAGATATTAAAGACACTACTATTACTTTGGAAATTGCAGATAATGTAAGAATTAAAGTTGATAAATCTGGTATTATCAAAGATTCAACAGGTTTAGAAGAAAAAAAATAAATAAAACATTGATTAATAATATAAAGCTGGCAAATATTTAGTCTTTATTGTCAGCTTTATGTTTTATTTATAACTTAGTATTTTTCATTTCACAATTTATATTTGAATAAAACTTATAAATTGAATTTATTAAAAAAATATTGCAGATTTTTAAAATTAAAATATTTTAAGAGATTTGATAAAAAAATCTTAATTTATTTGATTTTTGTGTGTATAGCTGCCTTTTTTTGGTTTACAAACACTCTAAGCAAAAATTATATTACAACTATTGAGCACCCTGTTAGCTATATAAACTATCCTGAAAATAAAATATTGATTAGTGATCTTCCTTCAAAGCTTGACTTAAAAATAAACGCATATGGATATCGTTTGTTAAAATTTAATTTAAGTCAACACACCTTCCCATTAATTATTAATTTGAAATCGTTTTCAAAAAAACTTGAAAAGAATAATAAGTCATATTTTTACCTTGTAACAAAAAATCATAAAAAAGAACTTAACAAGCAGATAAATTCCGAAATTAAAATTCTTGAAATTTTGCCCGACACAATATATTTTCGATTCGCAAACTACATTTCTAAAAAGGTAGCAGTTAAACCTAATGTGAATATAAATTGCGAAAAACAATGCCAATTAACCGGTGAAATTTCTTGCATACCCGATAGTATTGTAATAAAAGGCTTAAACACTATGCTCGATACAATTCGTTCAATCTCAACTGTGTATAAACAATTTTCTGATATTAATAAGCCCATAAAAAGAGACATATCATTAAAGAAAATCAATAAAGTTAAATTTTCAAAAGATAAAGTTGAACTAAATATTCCGGTTGAAAAATTTACCGAAGCAAATAAGCAAATTCCCATAACAATTTTAAATTTACCAGATAGTCTTTCGTTAAGACTTTTCCCTAAAAATATTACTGCTTATTTCCTTGTGTCATTAAGCGATTATAACAATATATCTACAACTGATTTTGAAGCTTTAGTTAACTACGATTCAATAAACACAGATAATCAAAAAATTAAAATTGATATTTCTAAATCACCTCAAAATATTAAATCGCTTCGTTTTAGTCCCACTAAAGTTGAATATATAATCGAAAAATAATGTTGAAAATAGGAATTACTGGAGGTATAGGATCTGGAAAGACAATTGTGTGCGATATTTTTAGGCAGCTAAATATACCTGTTTATAATGCAGATAATGAGGCTGGGAAAATATTAATCAACAACAATAGTGTGAGACTATCATTAATCGAAAATTTTGGTAAAAATATTTATCTAAACTCATCAGAAATAAATAAAAAGATTCTTGCCAATATAATTTTTAACGACAAAAAAGCACTAAACAAAATAAATGCAATTGTTCACCCTGCTGTATGGCAAAATTTTTTAAGCTTCGTGCAAAATAAATCATGTTACAACTATGTTATTCTTGAAGCTGCAATATTAATTGAAAGTGGGTTTCATAAAAATATGGATTATGTGATTAATGTTTCGGCTCCCAAAGACCTTAGAATAAGTAGAGTTAAGATGAGAGACAATATTACAAAAGAAGCTGTTTTAAATCGTATTAATAACCAACTATCTGAACAAGAAAGAATAGATTTTTCAGATTTTATTATAACCAATGATGATAAACAATTAGTTTTGCCACAAGTTTTAGATTTACATAAAAAATTGATAATTAATTCAAGCTGTTGATTGTCATAAATAGTCGTTAAAAGTCATTGATGGTCATTATTATCAAACAACTAAATGAAAGTAAAGTTAAATGACGTGAAACAAATGACCTTGAAATTCCAATAGAAGGCATAGACGTTAAATGAAGATAAAAATATTAAAAAAAAAACAATAAAAATAAATAATTACAATGGCTAAATTTGGAAAATGGATAGGTGGAGGATTAGGTTGGGCTTTTTTAGGACCAATTGGAGCAATAATAGGTTTCGCAGTTGGTTCAGCTATTGACGGTTCAAGTGCAACAGTATATAAACAGCAAGTGAGAACAACTACAAAAGGAGATTTCGCAGCATCGTTGTTAGTACTTATTGCAGCAGTGATGAAAGCCGATGGAAAGATTTTAAAATCGGAGCTCGACTATGTAAAAGAATATTTTATTAAGGCATTTGGTCATGATTCCGCTGTAGAAGCCATTCGTATGCTTCGTGATATCCTTAAACAAAACATTCCTGTTGAACAAGTTTGCATTCAAATAAAACAAAATTTAGATTATTCATCGCGTTTGCAAATGCTTCATTTGCTGTTTGGTATTGCCAAAGCAGATGGTGAAATTCATAAAAATGAGTTGATAATAATTCAAAAAATTTCTTATTATATAGGAGTTAATCAAAAAGATTTTGACTCAATAAAATCAATGTTTTATGATAATGTTGATTCTTCTTACAAAATTCTTGGTGTTGAGAGGTCTGCTTCAAACGATGAAATAAAAAAAATGTATCGTAAGATGGCCGTACAGTATCATCCGGATAAAGTGAGCTATCTTGGTGAAGACGTTCAAAAGGATGCTAAAGAAAAATTTCAAAAAATAAATGATGCTTATAATAAAATAAAAAAAGAAAGAAGTATGGTATAGTAATCACCACGTGACTTTCAGATTAAAATAATTATATATTAAAAAAAGTTTAATTTTTCGCAACATAATTTTAAATTTGTACTAAAATAAATTACATATGTATTTAAAAGATATTTTATCGATTACAGGACAAGCAGGTTTGTATAAACTGGTTTCTCAAACAAAAACCGGATTAATTGTTGAGAATGTTGAGACAAAAAACAGAATTCCTGCCTTTTCAACATCTAAAGTAAGTGCTTTAGAAGATATTGCAATCTATACTTACGACGAAGATATGCCTTTGGCAGATGTATTAAGAAAGATGTATGAGAAACTTGAAGGGAAGTCTGCAATAAGTCATAAATCATCAGCAGATGATTTAAAAGATTTTTTTTCTACAATGATGCCAAACTACGATAAGGAAAGAGTTTATGTATCTGACATAAAAAAAGTTGTTAACTGGTATAATCTTTTGTCTCGTTTAGATTTGATTAAACTTGACGAAGAAAAAACTGAAGAAAAAGATAATGTTACAGATGCGGAAATTGTTGAAGACGAAAACTCTGACAAGTAAACAATTAAGATATTGATAATTAAAAGTATAGCGATTTTTTCGTTATGCTTTTTTTTGTATATAATATTGCTATTTACTAAAAATAAAAATATAAACACATGCAAAACAGAAATTTTGTTTCAAAAGATTTAAAAATAAAATCGTGGGAATCAATTGAGTCATACTTTAATGATTTGGACAAACGAGACATTAATTCAATTAATGATTTAGAAAAATGGATGCACGATAGAAGTGAGTTAGATTCTGTGCTTGAAGAAGATCTAGCTTGGCGATATATAAAAATGAATTGTGATACAACAGACAAATCATTAACCGATGATTTTAATTTTTTTGTTACAGAAATTGAACCAAATATATCAAAATATTCAAATATTCTTGATAAAAAATTTATTGAATCAAAATTAATCAATGAGCTTGATGAAAAAAAGTATTTTATTCCGATACGTACAATAAAAAGAAAACTCGAACTCTTTCGCGAAAAAAATATTCCAATTTTTGCCATGTTGCAAAAAGAAGAGCAAGAATACGGTGCTATTGCAGCAAACATGACAATAAAATTTGATGGTAAAGAAATTACCTTACAGAAAGCTGCTAATTATTTAAAAAATTCGGACAGAGACTTTCGCGAAAAAGTTTATTTTCTTATCAATAATAGAAGATTAACAGAAGTAGATAATTTTAATAATATATTAACTAAACTAATTGCCAAAAGAGATAAAATAGCCCGAAATGCTGATTTCAAGAACTATCGCGACTATAAATTCGTTGAATTAAATCGTTTCGATTATACAATTGATGACTGTATTGAATTTCATAAGTCAATAAAATCAAATGTTTGTCCCATAGTTAATAAGATAAATAAAAATAGAAAAGAAAGCCTTCAATTAGATGTTTTAAAACCATGGGATTTAGATGTTGACATAAATTCAAAACCAGCTTTAAAACCATTTAAAAATACAGAAGAACTTATTGAGAAATCAATTAAATGTTTTACTAAAGTGCGACCAAAATATGGTGAATATCTTTCAAAGATGAATGAATTAGGCTTTCTGGATCTTGATGCAAGAAAAGGTAAAGCACCAGGGGGATTTAACTATCCTTTATATGAAAGCAATATTCCTTTTATTTTTACTAATGCAACAGGAAATTTACGCGATGTAGAAACCATTTGTCATGAAGGAGGACATGCAATACATTCAATTGTGTCGAGCACTTTAGAGTTGGTTGATTTTAAAGAATTACCGTCTGAAGTTGCTGAATTAGCTTCAATGTCGATGGAATTGATAAGCATGGAACACTGGGATGTTTTTTTTGAGAATAAAGAAGAACTCATCAGAGCTAAACAAAATCAGTTAGAAGGAATTATAAGCATTTTGCCTTGGGTTGCTATTGTTGATAAGTTTCAGCATTGGCTTTATTTAAATCCAAATCATTCTGTTGAAGAACGTAAGCAAAACTGGATAGAAATTGCCAAAGAATTTGGCAGTAATGTTGTTGATTATACAGGCTGTGAAGATTTTTATGCTAATACTTGGCAAAAACAATTGCATATTTTCGAAGTTCCTTTTTATTATATTGAGTATGCTATGGCTCAATTGGGTGCTATTGCAGTGTGGCGTAATTATAAGCAAAATCCTGAAAAAACGCTTGATAACTACGAAAAAGCCCTTAAGCTGGGTTATAGTGTTACTATACCGGAAATTTATGAAACAGCCGGTATTAAATTCGATTTCTCAAATGAATACGTCAACGAATTAATGAATTTTGTAAATGAAGAATTAGCAGAGCTTTATAAATAATTTCAGTCATTCCGAACTCGTTTCGGAATCTGATTTTATAATGTAAAAAGACCTTAAGGTTTTTTAAACCTTAAGGTCTAAATTATTCAATCATATTTTTTTGCTTCTTCCCAAATAACATTCATCTCATCTAAAGTCATTTCTTTCAGGTCAATACCTTTTTTTATTGTTTTATCTTCGAGATAATTAAAACGTTTTGTGAATTTTTTATTAGTACGCTCAAGAGCATTTTCAGGGTCAATTTCATAAAGTCGTGCTGCATTTATTAATGAAAAAAACACATCTCCAAATTCCGCTTCGATTTTTTGCTTCTCGCTTTTATTTTGAATTTCAACTTTTAATTCTTTAAATTCTTCTATTACTTTATTCCAAACCTGACTTTTTTCTTCCCAGTCGAAACCAACACCTTTAACTTTTTCTTGAATACGATTAGCTTTTACAAGTGCAGGTAGCGATTTTGGTACACCTTCTAATACTGATTTATGTCTACCTTTTTCTTTAAGTTTTAATCGTTCCCAATTTTCGGCTACATTCTGAGCATCTGCTACTTTTACATCGCCATAAATATGAGGATGACGATAAATTAATTTTTCACACAAAGAATTAATTACATCTGTAATATCAAAATCATTTGTTTCTGAAGCTATTTTTGCATAAAAAATAATGTGAAGTAATACGTCACCTAATTCCTTTTTTATTTCAGGAATGTTTTTGTCAATAATGGCATCGGCTAATTCATAGGTTTCTTCAATTGTGTTTGAACGTAAACTTTCATAAGTCTGCTTTTTGTCCCATGGACATTTCTCCCTGAGCTCATCCATAATATTAAGCAATCGCTCAAAAGCTTTTAATTTATCTTTCATTGAATATAGATTATAAGACAATATAATTTTTTTTAAAAAACGTTTTCAACAGTCCATGCCTGTGGTTCTTTAACACTCCATTGATTAAGTTTAGTCCATAAAGTTTTGTTTAGCTCCGATTTGCGATATTGGTTTAACTTAAATTCCGATTCCCAAATTGTGTACATAAAATATACATCTTTGTCTTCTTTGTCGTTAAGAATTTCCCTGTTCTTACACCCTTTAATTGTAGAAAAATCTTTTTTTATTAATGCAATAAATTGCTTAAAAACGTCTGTATTTGCAGGAGCAATTCTAAATTTAATTATCCGTGTTATCATAAAATTTTATTCTAATTGTTGTATTAATATTTAAATCTAATAATTCGCATATTTTACCTTTGTTAATGGCAATTTCTAATAAATTTAATGAATTAAAAATTGCAAGTAATTCGCCTATTGAGGTTTCATCGTATTTTTTGTTAATCTTACTAATTTTATTGCTATTACTTTTAATAAGAATATCAAATTTTTTCTTTTTACCTACTTTGTAAAATAAATCACTTGAAATATTTGTAATAGCATTTTTAAAAGAATCAATATAAATTATACTTCCAGTAATAACGTTCTCGTCAATAGCCGGCATTATTGGAATTTGTTGAGATAATTTAGGTATTTGTTCTCCAAGCTCTAAAATATTTTTCCCTTTTGCCAAATCACAAGCTGCTTTAGAGAAAATAGAAAGCTCTGGGAATGATAATAAATCATTATTGCTTTTTATCTTAACAATAATTTCAGGCTTTTCATCAAACATTAAACCAAAAATTCCATTCGCAGCACCTATAAAGTAATGGTCATCTGCTTTTATTGCCACACAAGGGTACTTCGCACTATTCTCACTATTAACACCTATAATATGAATTGTTCCTTTTGGATAATGATTATATGAATTTCGAAGAATAAAAGCAGCTTGGGCAATATTATATGTTTGTATCTGATGTGTGATGTCAATAATTGTAGCGTCGGGGCACTCACTAATAATAGAGCCTTTTACAGCTCCAACATAAAAATCATTAGCCTTCCAATCGGTTGTTAGTGTGATTATTGACATTTAAGAATTTTTTTATAAAGATATACTAATTATTTTTTTAAATTTAATGATAATTGATTAAATTCATTTTTTATTTAAAAAGACAAAATTAACAAATATTGAGTAAAAAAGTATGGTAGAAAAAATAATATATTTTGAAACAATTGACCCAATAGATTTCTTTGGTGTAAACAATTCAAACATTGATTTATTAAAAACGAAATTCCCTAAAATTAAAATTATTGCACGAGGCAACGAATTAAAGCTGATTGGTGAAGAAGATGAGATACTAAAATTTGAAGAAAAATTTGCTTCTTTGGTTAAGCATTTTGAGAAATACAATGACTTATCTAATTCTGATATAGAGAAGATAACAAACGGAAATGTTGAGAAAGAATCTGCATCAATAAATAATCATGATGTTATAGTATTTGGTAATAATGGCAAAGCAATAAAAGCTATTACTGCTAATCAAAAAGTTATGCTTGAAAAATATGACCATAATGATATGATTTTTGCTATTGGGCCTGCTGGTTCGGGTAAGACATATACAGCTATTGCAATGGCAGTAAGGGCATTAAAAAATAAAGAAGTAAAACGAATAATATTGAGTCGACCAGCAGTTGAGGCAGGTGAGCGTCTTGGATTTTTACCGGGTGATATTAAAGACAAAATTGACCCTTATCTGCAACCCCTATACGATGCTTTGTTTGATATGCTGCCATCACGAAAATTAGAGAGTCTTATGAAAGATGGTGTTATACAAATTGCTCCTTTAGCTTTTATGAGAGGACGAACTCTTGATAATGCTTTTGTTATATTAGACGAAGCACAAAACACAACATTAAATCAGTTAAAGATGTTTCTTACTCGTATGGGTAAATCCTCAAAATTCATTGTTACGGGAGATATTACTCAAATTGATTTACCACGCAAACGAGATTCTGGATTAATTCAGGCAATTAATATTTTAAAAGATATTAAAGGTATCGCAATAGTTTATCTTGATACAGCAGATATTCTTCGCCATAAACTTGTAAAATTAATTGTTGAAGCTTATGAAAAATCAAATATTAAGTAACGGATTAACATTTTTATAAAAAAAGCAGAAGATTTTAAATCCTAATTGCGTAATTGGATTGATGGAAATAAATAAGCCATTGATAAAAAATAACTTACGAATTAAATCTCAACAAATCTTTAGCATTTTCAAAGGCGGCATCGGTAACGCTTTCTCCGCTAAGCATTTTTGCTATCTCAACAATACGCTCATCGTCATCTAACAATTTAATGTTGGTTGTTGTTGTGTCGTTATCGTCGTCTTTATAAACAGTATAGTGGTATTGTCCTTTGCTTGCTATTTGAGGTAAATGAGTAATGCTCACAACCTGCATGTTTTGAGACATGTTTAGCATGATGTTTCCCATCTTATCGGCTATGTCGCCTGAAACACCAATATCAATTTCATCAAAAATAATTGTTGGTAAAGCAATTGATTGTGATATTAACGATTTTATACTAAGCATTAACCGTGACAACTCACCTCCTGATGCTACTTTTGAAATACTTTGCATCTCAACCTTTTTATTGGCTGAAAAAAGGAATGTTACTGTGTCAAAGCCATCAGTAGAAAGTTGTTCTGCTTTATTCTGAACAATTTTAAACGTTGCATTTGGCATGCCTAAATTTTGCAAAAGCTCAATAATATTTTTCTCAATATCAGGAATAACTTTTTTTCTTTGCCCCGATATTTTATTAGCCTTTTTTACTAAATCGTCATGCTTGTTCTTTAGTTTAGCAGTTAATTCATTAATTTCAGTATCGGAAGAAGATATTTCATTAATCTGACTCTGTAGATTGGCTTTAATTTCAATTAATTCAATAATTGTTGAAACACGATGTTTTTGCTGCAAACTATAAATCAGGTCTAAGCGTTTTTTAATAATCGCTATTTTGTCAGGATTATATTCAACATCACTACTAATAATTTCTGTCTCGTTCGAAATATCGTTTAGTTCAATTAACACACTCTCAACTCGTTGTGTAAGATCCGTCGATTTTGGAAAAAAATTATTTAACTGTGTTAATAATAATTTCACTTCATTTATTTGACTTATAGATGTTTCGCCTTCGCCGGATAACAAATGATAGGCTTTCGAAAGATTTGTTTTTATCTCTTCGGCATGAGTTAATGTTTCTAAATTACTCTCAAGTTCTTTCTGCTCATCTGGAATTAAGTTTGCTTCTTCTAAATTATTAAACTGAAATTGTAAATAATCCAGATCCTGCTTTGCTTTTTCCGATTTCTCGATAAGATTATTTAACTCAGTATTGAGTTTTTTATATTCTTTAAAATTATTTTTATATTCATCCAACAAGTTTTCATGTTGAGCCATAGTGTCAACAACGAGAAGCTGAAATTGAATGTCGTTTAAAATAAGATTTTGATGTTGTGAATGTATGTCAACCAATTTACTGCCTAATTCTTTGAGAATGCTGACATTTGTTGGTGTATCATTAATAAATGCACGGGATTTGCCATTTGAATTAATTTCGCGACGAAGAATTGTGAATTTTTCAAAATCCAAATCATTATTTTTAAAAAAATCCGCTAAATTATATTCTGAAATATCGAAAACACCTTCAATAATACATTTGTTGTCTTTGTTTTTCAGAATTGATGATTCTGCACGTTGACCTAAAATCAATGAGGTTGCACCAAGTAAAATTGATTTACCTGCACCTGTTTCACCCGTTATTATTGAAAAACCTTTGTTAAACTTAATGTTAAGTTTGTCAATTAAGGCGTAATTATTTATTGATAATGATTGAAGCATTTATTTATTTTGTTAGACACTAATTTTACTAAAATCTTATTTTTTTGTGAAATTAATATTTCAAATCTTAGTAAAGTTTGTGTTATAGAACTATTTTTTTATCTGATAAACTATCTTTGCCAAAGTTAACCAATAATCCTAATTTTAACTTTGAAGCTACCAGATAATTTAGTGTTTGTTTAATATGTCTATTTGTTATACCAAAGATATGAATTATTTTGATTAACACTAAAAATTAATTTTGATACGAATTTACACAAATATTCTAAATATATATAAATTGGTGTCTCTATTTATAGTATTGAATTAGTATAAATTTGCGTTTGTAATTATCGAATTATTTTTTGGTATTTTGATTCATTTGCAGGGTCGATTTCTTTTAAAACATTATAAACACGTGTTTTTTCTTCGGGGAATGCTTCTGTATAAATATTAACAATTTCGTCGCGTTTTGCATCAAAAAAAAGTTGCATTAAAAAAGAACCGGGTTTTTTTTGATGTACTTTTCTAAAAGATTCTATGCTTTCGGTTATAACAGATCTTCCATCGCTAACCTTCTCAGACATAATATCTAATCCTAAACGATGATAATTGTAATAGCACTCCCGTATTGGACTATAGGTATCATTTAAAATATTTTCAACCAACCAATATCTGTTTTTTCTGTCTTCAAAAGCTTTCCATCCTTTATAAGGAGAATTTTGAGCATTATTAACAATTTTTTCAGCTTTTTCATAATAAGAAGTTCCTCCTTCTAAAGAAAAGGAATCATAATCTAAACCAATAATTATATTTGAATAATAAGCCAATAGTGATGTTAAATTTGAAGTATATGAAGTCTCATTAAATTCAAGCTCTTGTGTTTCGGTATACCTAAATTCAATATTATTGTCGATATAATTAAATAATACAGAATTGAAAGTAGTGTTAAAAATTGGGCGACTTGCTTGTATCTGCATGCTTCCCTTAAATACATCTGAAGAAATAGGATGGTCTTTAATATTTATATAAAAAGTGCATTCAATTCGCTCGTTATCACTATACACATTGTTTGTCCATTTATAATTATTTACAAATTCATAAATAACCTTTTGTAAAGCGTCAAAAATTCGTTTGTCTGTTCCTTGTACTTGTTTTGAAACAACCTGAACTCTGCAGTTTAACTCTTGTGAGTATGAGTTGCTAATCTGAAGAAAAATAATTATTATTAAAAATATTAATGACTTGTGCATTAGTTTAGTTTTGTTTATTTTAGTATTATTTGATTTTTACATTGCAGATCAGAGAGTTATTTTTTCAATTCTATTACTTTATTCACAATATCTTTAGCAACTTCAGTCTTTAACTTTAACTTAAATTTTTCAATTTTATTGTTATTATCAATAATCGTAATTTTATTTGTGTCAAACAAAAATCCTGAGCCCTTATCTTGTAAAGAATTTAAGACAATAAAATCAAGATTTTTCTTTATTATTTTTTGTTTGGCGTTTTCTATTTCATTATTGCTTTCTAAAGCAAATCCAATAAGAAATTGATTGTCTTTTTTACAACGACCTAATTCCCCTGCAATATCTTTTGTGGGTTTCAATTCTAAATTTAAATTGTTTTCACCTCGCTTAAGTTTATTGTCGAGTGCTGAGGTGGGAGTAAAGTCAGCAACGGCTGCAGCCATAATAGCACCGTCAGCATTTTTAAAGTACTTAATTGAAGCCTCATACATTTCTTGAGCCGATTTGACATCAATTTTAATGATATTCTGATTTTTTGTAGTTAAAGAAACAGGACCGCTAATCAAAATAACATCAGCACCATTGTTTGCAAGTTCTTCGGCAATAGCATATCCCATCTTGCCTGATGAGTAATTCCCAACAAAACGTACAGGATCAATAGATTCGTGAGTGGGGCCGGCAGTAACTATGATTTTTTTTGAATTAAGTTTTTTTTTTGAATCAAAAAAACTAACAATTTTTTTGAGTATAATTTCAGGTTCTTCCATTCTGCCTTTACCGTGTAACCCACTAGCTAATTCACCTTCGGAAGGTTCTATAATTATATTCCCATATGATTGAAGAGTTTTAATGTTATTAATTGTTGCAGGATGTTTAAACATGTCGAAATCCATTGCAGGAGCAATAATAACAGGACATCGAACAGATAAGTAAGTTGTGAGTAATAAATTATCACAAACACCATTTGCCATTTTTGCAATAGTATTTGCTGTGATAGGTGCAATAAGCATTAAATCTGCCCAAATTCCTAAATCAACGTGACTGTTCCATTTGCCATCATCGTGATTAAAAAAATCGCACAAAACTGTATTCTGTGACAGAGTAGCCATGGTAACAGGGGTAATAAATTCTTTAGCTAAAGGAGTCATTACAACTTTTACTATAGCCCCTTGTTTTACCAATAATCGAACAAGACTTGCTGATTTGTATGCTGCAATACTGCCGGTTACTCCTAATATTATTTTTTTCCCTTTTAGCATTAACTGAATTTTAGATACAAATTACAATTATTTTAAATTTTATTCAAAATTCATTAATATACTAATGAATATAAAATTTAAAATTGCAGGAATTTAATTAACAAAAACAAATTTTATTTAAGGTCTGTTTCCGTTTTTTTGATTTCTTCTTCAGGTTTTCTAAAATAAATCTCATCATCAAGAAATTCCTGAACAGCAATTAAGGTAGCTTTTGGCAATCTTTCATAATATTTTGAGACTTCAATTTGCTCTCTGTTTTCAAAAACTTCTTCAAGATTATCTGTATAAGAAGCAAACTCATCAAGTTTTTGATTTAGCTCTTGTTTAATTTCTTGCGAAATTTGATTGGAACGTTTTGATATGATAACAAGTGATTCATAAATATTATTAGTCCCTTTTTCGAAATTAAATAAATCTCGAGTTATTGTTGTAGATTTTGCTTTTGTTCTTTTATAATCCATATTAATAAAATTTATTTAGCCTGTTTGATTTTTTTTATTGAATTATTATAAATTTTTTCAGCTTCTTTGATGTTTTTACTATTGGGATATTCATCAATTAAAGTATAATACTCATTAACTGTTGCTTGATATCGTTCATTCTTTTTTGTTTCAACACTATTTTCAGCAAGTAAAAAATTCGATTTTAATATCAAAAATAATAATTCTTCACGATATTGAGTATCTGGATAGTCTTTTAAAGTGTTTTTTAATGCAATAACTGATGATTTGAACTCACCTAAATTATAGTATAATTTAGCGTTGTTAAACGATTTGGTTTCTAATTTGAATAATAATTCGTCAATTAGTTTGTTCGCCTCTGAAACTCTATCGCTTTTTGGATACTTGTTTATAAAAATTTGAAGAGCATCAATTGCTTTGCTAGTATTGGTTTGATCTAAATCAGGATAGGGAGATTCTAAATAAAAACAATAGGCACTCAAAAAATCACATTCCTCAGCATGTTCACTGTTAGGATAAGTGCTCATGAAATTTTTAAAATGATATCCAGCTAAAATGTAATCTTTTTGATTATAATAACAAAAAGTGTAATAATAATATGCTTTTTCTGCTTTATCTGTTCCTTTATAAATTGAAAGCAATTCTTCATATAATGCTTGTGCTCTATAGTAATCTTCATCCTGATAATACTCATTTGCTTTTTCTAGTTTGAGCTCATAATCAGTGCTTTTTAATAATTTCTGGTATTCGCTACACGATGAAAAAATTAAAATACTAAATATTAGTAGACCTATGTTTCGAGATATTTTCAACATTGTTTTTAATAGTTTATTTTGTATATAACGAACAAAATAATGTTTTATGTTTTTTATTATAAATTTTTTTTGAACAAAAGAGTTTGCAAAGTTAAAAAAAAAATCAAAACTTTTTTACTTATTTCATTGATTTACACAAAATAGTTTATTTTTTTTTCCATCTGAAAATTAATTCCTGCGTTGAGGAAGATAAGTGTTGCTAAATATTTGTAAATAAACGTAGTAGTATAGTGAATAATATAATTTGATATTCATTTATATATTTTCAATAAAAACTGTACATTTGCATAAAAATAAAAAAATAAGTACTGTGGATATATTTGAAAAGATTAAGATTAACAGAGGTCCTATTGGACAATATCAAAAAGAGGGTCATGGTTATTTTGCTTTCCCTAAACTTGAAGGTGAAATAGCACCTAGAATGAAATTTAGAGGTAAAGAGGTTCTTACTTGGAGTTTGAACAATTATATTGGTTTAGCAAATCACCCCGAAGTTAGAAAAGCTGATGCTGAGGCAACAGCCGAATATGGTTTAGCTTATCCAATGGGTGCAAGAATGATGTCTGGGCAAACCAATAAACATGAAGAACTCGAAAATAAACTTGCTGAATTTGTAGGTAAAAAAGATGCTTTCCTTCTTAATTTTGGTTATCAGGGAATGGTTTCTATTATAGATAGTCTGGTTGACAGAAATGATGTTATTGTTTATGATTCTGAAGCTCATGCTTGTATACTTGATGGCTTAAGACTGCATTTTGGTAAACGTTATGTTTTTCCACACAATAATATGGAGAAATTTGAAATTGAATTGCAAAGAGCTTCAAAATTAGCAGCAAAAAATAACGGTGGTGTATTGGTTGTTACCGAAGGCGTTTTTGGAATGGCAGGAGACCTTGGTAATTTAAAAGCAATAACCGATTTTAAAGATAAATATAGTTTCCGATTATTAGTTGATGATGCTCACGGTTTTGGTACAATGGGAGCTAAGGGATCAGGAACACCTGAATATTTTGATGTTGAAGATAAGGTCGATTTGCATTTTGCAACATTTGCAAAAGCAATGGCTGGAATTGGAGCATTTGTAGCTGGCGACGAAAATATTATTGATTATTTAAGATATAATATGCGTTCTCAAACTTTTGCAAAATCATTACCTATGGCAATGGTTATTGGTGCGATTAAAAGGCTCGAATTATTAAAAACAAGACCCGAATTAAGAGAAAATCTTTGGTCTGTTGCTAATGCATTGCAAGACGGTCTTCGAAAAGCGGGTATTGACATTGGAAATACACAATCACCTGTTACTCCTGTTATGATGAACGGTACTTTGCCTGAAGCAACAAATCTTGTTCTTGACCTTAGAGAGAATTATAGTATTTTTTGCTCAATTGTTGTGTATCCTGTAGTACCAAAAGGTTGTATGTTACTTAGACTTATTCCTACTGCAAATCATTCATTAGACGATGTTAAGGAGACTATTAAAGCATTCGTAGAATGTAAGAAGAAATTAGACGCAGGAAAATATAAGGCAGAGAAAATCACAAGTATTTAAAAATAGTTTTAATTTTATTTTGAAAGAGGATGTTATGCATCCTCTTTTTTATTTTTGCTATAATAATCTGTAGATTATTACTGTTTTAATTATTTAATTAACTTAAATCTGATTAAATAAAAGTCAATAGTTTTATATTTGCAGAATATTAATGTTGTTAAAAAAATATTGCATTATTACTATGATAAAAAATATTGGTTGCTCAATATTAGCAGGAGGCAAAAATTCAAGAATTGGTGGTAGAAATAAAGCACTAATTGAAATTGACAATTGCTCTATATTGAAAAATAATACGAAAGTATTGAGATCAATTTTTGAGGAAATTATATTGGTGACAAATTCTCCGGAACAATATTCTTGTGTTCAAAATGATTACACAATTATTTCTGATGAAATAAAAGGGGTTGGTCCTCTTGGAGGAATATATTCTGCTTTATTAAAAACAAATAAAGAAGCAATATTTTTTGTGCCATGTGACATGCCTTTTTTAAATACTAAAGTAATCAGTCAGGTAATTGAAGCATATAAAAATAATAATTATGATGCTGTTGTGCCACGAATAAAAAATAATATTGAGCCTTTGCATGCAATTTATAGAAAAGCTATCTACAAAAAATTATTTACCCATATAACAGAAGGTTGTAACTATTCAATTAGAAATTTTTATAAAAAAATTAATGTGCATTATTTAGATTTAGAAGACAGCTTATTTAATAATAAAGTTTTTACTAATATTAATACTCATACTGATTTAAAGATTGCAATTGACTTGAATAACTCATCAACTCAGTAAATTGAAATGGAACAATTTGAGATAATTAAAATAAAAGGTGCTAGTCAAGAGACAATTACCGATGTTGTTACTGAAGAAATATCATTAAGAATTGACGTAAATAATAACGAGATTGCAACACTTCTCTCTTCTAAAGAAAATCTTTATGAATTAACAATAGGTTATTTGTTTAGTTCTGAGATAATAAAAAATATTGACGATATTGAACAACACAATGTCTTTAGTTTAACGTCAAATGATTTTGTATCTAATATAACTACAAAAGAATTAGTCCAATTTCAAAAATCAGGAAATAAAAAAGTTAAATCTGTTGGTTGTGGTGATGCATATTCTTTTGTGAAAGAAAATTATAAAATAAAAGAATTTGCTAACAATCTAAAAATTAAAACAACGGAGATTGCAGATATGATGAGGGCGTTTCAGTCAGAATCTAAGGTTTTTCAAAAAACTGGAGGTGTGCATAGTTCTGCAATTGTTGAAAATAATGAAATTATTGTTTTTCGTGAAGATATTGGAAGACATAATGCTATTGATAAGGTGATTGGTAATTTATTAATAAATAAATTTTCTTTTGATAATAAGATTATTTTAACAAGTGGCAGAATATCGTCAGAAATTTTGCATAAAATTATTATGTGTAAAATACCAATTTTGGTTTCAAGGAGTGCACCAACAAACAAGGCAATAAAAATTTGTAGAAATTTAAATATTACTTTAATAGGTTTCGTCAGAGGCGATAAAATGAATATTTACAGCGGACAACAACGAATTATATATTAATTATGAATGAGTATAATTCGATTTCTGATAAGACAGGAAATGTATATAGTATAAATTGCTGTGAAAAACAATTACAAAAAAGTAATGTTAAATTAAAAAGTCCAGAGAGTAAAAATTCAATAACCCTTTTTAAAAGCAATGATAAAACAATTAGTTTGCTGTCAATTGAAAATATTATAAGACAAAAAAATTGTTCGCGTTTAAATAAAAAAGATTATAGGTTTAAACCTCTTGAATTTGGAGAAAATATAACTACAAAAGGGATTGATTTATCAACACTGGAAGTTGGAAATGTAATTAAAGTTGGAAATGAAGTGAAATTAGAAATTTTTAAAATTGGGAAAAATTGTTACAAATATTGTCCATTATATATTAAAATTTCGGGATGTGAAATATCAAAAGAGTTTATATTCTGTAGAGTAATTATTGAAGGAAATATTAATATTGGAGATAGGATTGAAGTCTTATAAATATTTATAAATTTTAACATGCAAACTTATTTTTTAATAAAACAAGAAATTAGAAATTTAAATAAAAGCAATAGCACAATCTCCAGTTCCAAATTCCTATCAATTTAATATAGAATGCAACCGGCTTTTTTTTAATTACAAAAGAGCAGAAATAATATTTATTTTTTAGGTAATAATTTGTTAATTTCTGCAATTAAATTTTCAGAATCAACAGGTTTTTCAATAAATGCATCAACAGGCATCCATTCAGAATCGCCGGCAACATCTTTAAAATTCATTCCTGTAACGGTATCAACACTTGTTAATAAAATAATTGGTAAAGTTACAAATTCAGGGTCTTGTCTTAATTCTCTTGCCATCTCAAAACCTTCTTGTTCTGTTGTCATCATTACATCTAAAATAGCAAGTTGTGGCTTTTCACTTCTTGCAACTTTCATGCCTTCAACCTTATCAGAAGCAGTTACTACTTCGTAATTCTGGTTTTCTAAAATCATTTTAGTTACGTTAATAAAATCTATATCATCATCAACAACTAAAATTTTAATTTTCTCTTCCATAATACTAAATATCTATTAAATTTAAAAACGATAAATTATTTACTACTAAGATACAAAAACTTATTTATAAAAATATTATAAGTTTTTGTATAAAGCAATATTTTTTACCAATAAATTTTATGTTGTAAAATATTAAAATTCAAAGAAATCATGTCAAAACTCATGTTTTCATAAAATTTCAATATGTACTTTTATACTTTTGAAATTTAACCTCCGTATTTATTTATTACAATAAGGAAGCTGGAGTTGGAGGTTTTTCAGATTCTTTTTAATTTAAAAAATTACACTAATGAAAAAGTTATTAATTATTTTATTAGCAGTTTTACCAGTTATTGCCTTTTCTCAAGAGAAAACTACTCAAGAGAAAGCTACTCAAACTGAAAAAAAACAAAAAATTCAAGTTAAACCTTATGGTTTTGTAAAAGGAGATATGACTTATGCTTCTCACGGAGTTTATTCATGGGGGAATATCAATAATGATTATTTGGCATCTCCTCAAATTGCAGGTGCTTCTGACGATCCTGCCCTCGGATTTACAGCTCAACACACCCGATTTGGTTTAAAAATTACTAAAGAAGGTGAATATAAAGTTGGTGGTAAAATTGAAATGGATTTTTACGGTGGTGCAGCTGATGCTAATGGAAAACCGCGTATTCGTCAAGCATATGTTAGTTTAGCAAAAAATAATTTTGAAATTAGAGTTGGTCAACAATGGGATATTTTTTCACCTGTAAATGCAGCAACAAATAACACAAACGGTAATATGTGGTATGCAGGTAACAGAGGTTTCCGTCGCGGACAAATTCAATTAAGATATAAACTTCCTGCAAATTCACTTATTCAATTAGCTATTTGTGAGCCAGCAAAAGAAGCTGGCGGATTAGGAGCAGATAACTTATCTGCAATGCCTATGATACAAGGTCGTTTATCAACAAAATTAGCGGATAAATATGGTATTGGAGCTTATTTTGCTTATGCTAAATTTAACCCTTTACCTGATGTTGATAATACCGATTTTAGTGCTAATGGTTTTGGTGCTGATTTTAACTTAAACTTTGCAAAATTATTTGCTCTTAAAGGTGAAGTTAATTATGGAACGAACTTAAATAATGCAAATTTATTTAATATTGCTGGAAGTGCATTAAATAAAGATGACGATAGAAACTCTCTTGGTATTTGGTTTAATTCAACTTCAAAAATATCTGACCACTTTATTTTAGTTATTGGTGCTGGTATGGATAAAAATAATTCTGATAATCTTGGTTCAGGTGATATTGAACAAAATACAGTTATCTACGGTAACTTTATTTTCCCTATCGAAAATGGATTCTCTTTTGCAGCTGAATTACAAAATATTTCAACCAAAGTAAATACTTCAGATGATAATTCTGCATTAATTTTAAATTTTGCAGCAAAACTGACTTTCTAAAAACAATATTTTTAAAAAAAAAGGATGTGCAAGTTTGCAGATCCTTTTTTTATTAATATTTTATTCATTTATTAATATTTTTTACATAAAAATATACAATATATATTTATGTAAAAGCCTGTTTCTACTATTACAGGAAACAATACTTATTTAGATTGATTATAGATTAATGTTATTAATTTAACATTGTTAATAACTTCACAATAATATTTGTTTTGATTATTTAAAAGAAATATCTTTGGACACTCAAAAAAAATATTTGAATAAATATTTAAAACATTGTAACTTAAAAACAATAATGGAAGTTAAAGAAGTTGTTAGTATATTGAATGCAAAAGTAATTTGCGGAAAGCAATATTTAGATAAAAGTGTTGATTTCGGCTTTGCTTCAGATTTGATGAGCGATGTCTTAACCCTAGATGCAGATAACATTCTGTTAATAACAGGATTGTCAAATTTGCAAACAATCAGAACTCTTGAAATGTCAGATATTTGCGTTGTTATTTTAGCAAGAGATAAAAAGGCAAGTAAAGGCATGATAGAATTAGCAATTGAAAGTGATTTGCTTATTATTGAAACCGAAAAATCGATGTTTAAAACTGCTGGCTTACTTTTTGAAGCTGGATTAAAATCTGTATATTGATGGTTGAGGAAACAATTAGTTTGCAATATAAAATAGACGGAGGAGATTTTAAAAAGGCTGGATACGCTTCATCTCAGATAAAAAAGAGGCTTCAGAAACTTAATATTCATCCAAAAGTAATTAAAAAAATTGTAATCGCACTTTACGAAGCAGAAATTAATGTTGTCGCATACGCTTACGATGCAGTTATTAGAATTGAGATAGGTAATGAAACAGTAAAAGTTAAAATTAAAGATAACGGACCTGGAATTCAAGATATTAATCAAGCAATGGAAAAGGGTTACTCAACAGCATCAAGTAAAATTAGAGAAATGGGATTTGGTGCCGGAATGGGTCTTTCTAACATGAAAAAGAATTCAGATAAATTCGACATAAAAAGTAAAATAAACGAAGGAACAGAAATAAATATTATTAATTATAGAATTAATATTAAAAATGAAAATAATTGATTTGGTTAATAAATTAGGCTTAGAAATACTAAGTGGTGAAAATGGACTAAACCGAACTGTTTCAGGTGGTTATACCTCAGACTTGCTTAGTGATGTTATTGCTAACGCTCAAGAAAATAATATTTGGATAACTTTACAAACACATAAAAATGTTATGGCAATAGCTTCTTTAAAAGATTTGGCTGCTATTATTCTTATTAATGGTAACAAACCCGAAGAAGATACAAGGGAACAAAGTAATATTGAAAATATTCCAATATTGGGCACAAAAGGAAATGCATTTGAGACATCTGCAAAAATATATGAATTACTCAATAACGAATAAAAATAATATCTTTGAGTTTATTTATGAAAACATACAGAGCAGATTTTCATATACATACGGTCTTGTCACCTTGTGGTGATTTAGATATGAGCCCTAAGAATATTATTAAAAGAGCAAAAGAAAAAAAATTAGATATAATAGGAATAACTGACCATAATAGCACAAAACAATGTGCCGTTATGAAAAAAATAGGTAATGAAAATGGGATTTTTGTTCTTACAGGTGTAGAGATAACAACTAAAGAAGAAGCCCATTGCCTTGCGTTCTTTGAAAATAAAGAAAAATTATTAAAATTTCAGAATTATATTGAACAGTATTTGCCCAACATTAAAAACAATGTTAATTTGTTTGGATATCAGGTTGTTGTTGATGAAAATGACAATATTATTGAACAAATTGACAGCTTGCTTATTTCAGCAATTAGTCAGAGTATAAGTCAGATTGAAGAAAAAGTTCATAGCTTAGAAGGTTTATTTATTCCTGCTCATATAAATAAATTAAAAAATAGTATAATAAGTCAATTAGGATTTATACCACAAGACCTTAATATAGATGCATTAGAAATTTCAAAACGTACGACAAAAAAGAAATTTTTAGAAAAAAACAATTATTTAAAACAACATTCTTTTATACAAAGTTCTGATGCTCATTATATCGAAAATATTGGAGACGTTTCAACAAAAATAAAAATGCGACGAATAAGCTTTAACGAAATAAAAAAGGCTTTGGCAAATCAAGATGGAAGAACAACAATTGTTGAATAATTAGTAAAATGAAAAATTTATCATTACATATATTAGATATCATTCAAAATTCAATAAGAGCTAAAGCTAATTTAATTGAATTAGAAATATTAGAAAATTTGAAAGAAAACATTTTTCAGATTGTAATAAAAGATAATGGCACTGGTATTGAAAAAGATAAGTTAAAAGGAATATTAGATCCTTACTTTACATCAAGAACAACAAGAAATGTTGGTTTAGGATTATCTCTTTTAAAACAAAATGCCGAAAGAACAGGCGGTTTTCTTAAAATTTATTCAAAATTAGGTAAAGGCACAGTTGTAAAAACTTTGTTCAAATATAATAATATAGACAGACCAGTGTTAGGCGATATTTCCGGAGTAGTTACTTTGGTAGTAGCATCTAATCCTAGCATTGAATTTCTTTATAAACACAAAACAGATAAAGGAGAATTTTTTTTTAACTCAAAAGAGATAAAGAGAATATTAGAGAATGTAGCTATTAATGAGCCCAAAGTAATTTTTTTCTTAAAAGAAATGATAAAAGAAAATTTGCAAAACATTAAACTATAATTGTTAATATAAATTATATTCTATTAGATATGGGAAAAATAAAGACATTGGCTGATTTGAAAAATCTTAAAACAGATTTGCAGTCAAAAATTAATTTGAGAGAAAAAGGCATTAGTCCTGAAAAACTAGTTCAAATAAAAGTTGCAATGGCAACTTGCGGTATTGCATCCGGAGCAAAAGAAATTATGGACTTCCTTATTGATGAATTAGACAAGCAGTCAATAAATGCAGTAGTAACTCAAACAGGTTGTATGGGGTATTGTTATGCAGAACCAACAATTGAAGTTACCCTACCAGGTAATGCTCCAATTGTATTTGGTTATGTTGACAACAACAAAGCCTCTGAGATAATTGAGAAGTATATTAAAAAAGGTGAAATCGTTGATGGAGTTTTGCCAGTTAATTATGAGACTATTGACAAAAAATAAAGAAGAAAATAATGACAAAAAATAAAATTAATATTCTTGTTTGTGGAGGAACAGGTTGTCGAGCATCTAACAGTGAGACAATAATGGAGAACCTTAAACAAGAATTAGAAAACAACGGATTAGAAGAGCAAGTTAGTGTTGTAAAAACAGGATGCTTTGGTTTTTGTGAAAAAGGACCAATAGTAAAAATAATGCCTGATAACACTTTTTACACTCGAGTTAAACCCGAAGATGCCAAAGAAATTATTGAAGAGCATGTTATAAAAGGAAGAAAAGTAAGACGATTGCTATACGAAGACCCTGAAACAAAAGAACATATTAGTGATTCAAAACATATGGGCTTTTACAGAAAGCAAATTAGAATTGCTCTTCGTAACTGTGGTTTTATTAACCCTGAAAAAATTGAAGAATATATTGCAAGAGATGGTTACGATGCATTAGGAAAATGTGTAACTGAAAAAACGCCTAAAGAAGTAATTGATGAAATAAAATTATCTGGACTAAGAGGCCGTGGTGGTGGTGGTTTTCCTACTGGTTTGAAGTGGGATTTTGCCAGCAGAAATAAAGCAGACCAAAAATATGTAGTTTGTAATGCAGATGAGGGAGATCCTGGTGCATTTATGGATAGATCAATACTTGAAGGCGATCCTCATACCATACTTGAGGCAATGGCAATTTGTGGTTATTGTATTGGAGCTTCAATAGGACTTGTTTATATTAGAGCAGAATATCCTTTAGCAATTGAGAGATTAAAAATAGCTATTGATCAAGCTAGAGAATTCGGTCTTCTAGGTGATAATATTTTCGGTACAGATTTTAGTTTTGATGTTGAAATGAGATATGGTGCTGGAGCATTTGTTTGTGGTGAAGAAACAGCTCTTATCCATTCAATGGAAGGTGAAAGAGGTGAACCTACAGTAAAACCTCCATTCCCTGCAGAATCAGGATATAAAGGTAAGCCAAGTAATGTAAATAACGTTGAGACTTTTGCTAATATCCCTGTTATCATTAACAAAGGAGCCAACTGGTTTAATAAAATTGGTACAGAAAAGAGTAAAGGAACAAAAGTTTTTGCTCTTGCCGGAAAAATAAATAATGTTGGTCTTATTGAAGTTCCTATGGGAACAACATTACGCGAAGTAATATTTGAAATTGGAGGTGGTATTAAAGATGGCAAAAAATTTAAGGCTGTTCAAACAGGTGGCCCTTCAGGAGGTTGCTTAACATCTTCTTTTCTTGATACTCCTATCGATTATGACAACTTAATAGCTGCCGGCTCAATGATGGGCTCTGGAGGTATGATTGTTATGGATGAAGATAATTGTATGGTTTCTATTGCTAAATTTTATCTTGAATTTACATGTGAAGAATCTTGCGGTAAATGTGTTCCTTGTAGGGTTGGAAACAAACGTCTTTGGGAAATTTTAAATAAAATTACTAAAGGAGACGGAACAATGGAGGATCTTGATTTATTGAAAAATTTAAGCAATGTAATTAAAGATACTGCATTATGTGGATTAGGTCAAACATCTCCAAACCCAGTACTTTCAACCCTTGATAATTTTTGGGATGAGTATGTAGCTCACGTTGTTGACAAACGATGTCCTGCTGGAGAATGTAGAGCTTTACTACATTATGTAATTGACCCTGAAAAATGTGTTGGTTGTACTGCTTGTGCAAGAGCTTGCCCTGCAGGTGCAATTTCTGGAACTGTTAAACACGCACACAGTATTGACCTTACTAAATGTATTAAATGTGGTGCATGTATGACGAAATGTAAATTTGGGGCTATTAGTAAAAAATAATTAAAGAGGATATAGAATAATGGAACTAATAAAATTTAAAATAGACGGCAAAATTGTTGAAGTTGAAAAAGGCACAAGTGTTTTAGAAGCTGCTCGTCAAAATAATATTAAGATACCTACTCTTTGTTATCTTGAAGATATGAATGGCAAGAAAATTTTCGATCAACCTGGTTCATGTCGAATGTGTGTTGTCGAAATTAAAGGTCGTAGAAATCTTGCCCCTTCATGCGTTACTAAAGTTGCTCCAGATATTGAAGTTATAACAAATAACGAAAGAGTTCATAATGCTAGAAAAACAGTACTTGACTTAATACTTTCAAATCATCCCCTCGATTGTTTAACCTGCGAAAAAGCTGGTAATTGTCAGCTTCAAGATTTATGTTATGAGTTTGGCTTGAAAGGAACTTCGTTTGAAGGTGCTAGAACCAATTTACCTATTGATGATAGTAATCAATTTTTTATCAGAGATATGAATAAATGTATTCTCTGTAGAAAATGTGTTAATATTTGTAGATATTTTCAAGGAACTTCAGCAATCACTTTTAGTGGTCGTGGTTTTGATACTCATGTGTCAGCAGCTTTCGATTATGATATAGAAACATCAACCTGTGTATCTTGCGGAAACTGTGTTTCTGTTTGTCCAACAGGAGCTCTTATTCCTAAAATTAAAGAAAAATTTAGATCATGGGAGGTTGAAAGAACCAAAACTACCTGTACTTATTGCGGAGTTGGTTGTCAAATGAATCTTTTAACAAAAGACAATAAGGTTGTTGGTGTTGAGCCTGTTAAAGGTGGAGTAAACAACGGATTACTTTGCGTAAAAGGTAAATTTGGTTATGAGTTTATAAACCATGCTGATAGATTAAAAACTCCGTTAATTAAAAGAAACGGAAAATTTGAAGAAGCTACTTGGGAAGAAGCGTATAAGCTTATTGCTAAAAAAACAAACGAGATTAAACAAAAATATGGTAGCGATTCAATAGCAGGCCTTTCATCTGCAAGATGTACAAATGAGGAAAATTATCTTTTCCAAAAAATGATTAGAGCTGTTATAGGAACTAACAACGTTGACCATTGTGCACGCTTATGCCATGCTTCAACTGTTGCTGGTTTAGCAACAACTCTTGGTAGTGGTGCAATGACTAACAGTATTGAAGAGGTAATAGATTCTGAAGTTATTTTTGTAACAGGTTCAAATACGACAGACACACACCCTGTTATTGGTGCTTATATGCGTCAAGCTAAAGACAAAGGTGCAAAAATTATTGTAGCTGAGCCACGTAAAATTGATCTTGCTAATGATGCTGACGTATTTCTGCAAATTAAACCGGGAACAAATGTTGCTATGTTTAATGGATTTATGAACGTAATAATTAATGAAGGTCTTGAAGCTAAAGAATATATTAAAGAGAGAACTGAAAACTACGAAGAACTTAAAGAAGTAGTTGCAAAATACACACCTGAAGTAGTTGCAGAAATTTGTAAAATAGATGCTGAAGATCTTATCAAAGCAGCATGTATTTATGGTAAAGCAAGTAAAGCTTCCATTTTTTATGCAATGGGAGTGACCCAGCATAGCACAGGTACTCAAGGTGTTATGAGTAGTTCAAACCTTGCATTATTATGTGGGAATATTGGTATTGAATCAGCAGGTGTTAATCCTTTGAGAGGTCAAAATAATGTTCAAGGTGCTTGTGATATGGGTGCTCTTCCAGCTGATTACCCTGGTTACCAAAAAGTTTTCAAACCTGAAATTCAAGAAAAATTCGAAAAAGCTTGGGGTGCTAAATTAAGCGACAAAGGTGGCTTAACTGTAACAGAAATAATCCCTAAAGCTGGCGAAGGTGAGATTAAGATGATTTATATTATGGGAGAAAATCCAATGATTTCAGATCCTGATATTAATCATGTTGAGACTTCTATAAAAAATCTTGAGTTTTTAGTTGTACAAGACATCTTTATGTCTGAAACAGCTGAGCTTGCTGATGTTGTTTTACCTGCATCAACTTTTGCAGAAAAAGATGGAACATTTACAAGTACAGAACGAAAAGTTCAAAGAATTAGAGAAGCAATTAAACCTCTGGGCGATTCAAAACCAGACTGGAAAATATTGATGGAAGTTATGAAAGAACTCGGTTATGATAAAAATTATAGCGGTGCTTCTGATATAATGGATGAAATTGCAAGTTTAACACCTTCTTACGGAGGAATATCTTTTGAAAGGATAGAAAATGATGGTATTCAATGGCCTTGTCCTACAAAAGACCACCCAGGTACTAAATTTTTACATAAAGATAAATGTGCCAGAGGAAAGGGATTGTTTAAACCAGCAGAATATATGCCAAGTGCAGAACTTCCCGATAAAGAATATCCTTTTGTTCTAACAACAGGACGAATTCTTTATCATTATCATACCAAAACAATGACAGGTAGAGTTGAGGGATTAAATAATCTTTATCCTGAATCTTTTATTGAGATAAATCCTGATGATGGAAGAAAACTTGGAATTAAAGATGGTGATAAAGTAAGAGTAAGTTCAAGAAGGGGTGAAATAATTTCAAAAGCTGTATTAACAGAAAAAGGAGTTGAAGGCATCACTTTTATGCCATTTCACTTTGCTGATGGAGCCGCTAATATTCTTACAAATAATGCTTTAGATCCAATTGCGAAAATTCCTGAATTAAAAGTATGTTCGTGTAATATTGTAAAGGAGGAAAATTAAAATGACAGAGCTTAAAAATAAATTAAACTCAACACAAATTGATCAAATTAAAGAGATTTGTAAATCCTTTAATAATGAAAAAGGAGAATTAATAAATATCTTGCATAAAACACAGAGTGTTTTTGGATACTTACCTGCTGAAATTCAAGAAGTGATAGCAGAGGAGTTGAAGGAATCTGCTGCAAAAGTTTATGGTGTTGTTACTTTTTACTCATTTTTTACAATGCAGCCAAAAGGGAAATATCCAGTTTCTGTTTGTTTGGGTACTGCATGTTATGTTAGAGGTGCGGAAAAAATTCTTGAAGAATTTGAGAAACAACTTAATATTGAGGTTGGAGAAACAACTCCCGATGGTAAATTTTCATTAACTTGCTTGCGTTGTATAGGTGCTTGCGGGTTAGCTCCTGTTGCTATGGTTGGTGATAAAACATACGGCAGACTAACTCCTGAGGATGTTAAGGGCATTATTGATGAATATAAAGATTAGTTTATAATTTGGTTATAATAGATGTGAAAAAGGTGCTTGAGAAATTGAGCACCCTTTTTATATAAACTGTAAATCAACCTGTTTAAGAAATCGAGTTTCGAGTAATTTGGCTATTCTTTTAACAACTGTTCTTCTAATCTCAAGTTCAACAGGTAGACTAGGATCTTGATGAGCTATATTAATTCTCGTTCCAATAACAAAACTTATTTGGTCACTTTCTTTTAACAACTTAACTATTTTATCTGCAGGACCTTTTCCTAAGATGTCGTTATTATCATGTTTTTTTAATATTTCAGTAACTTTGCCAAGAGTAAGTATTCCCTCTGTAACTAAATCAATATTTTGCATAAAGGAAATTGGTGGTAAATCTTCATCTTCAAATTCAAAACTTTCTTCAATTTTATAATTTAGTTCCCTCGCAATAATATCACTTGTAGTTGCACCACAAATAATTTTTTTTCCGGTAAAATTTTTAACTATTGTTGATAGTTTTTTATCGTTGTCTTTTTCATATGGTGGGCCAGTGCAGATAAGCAATTTACGTGGTTCACGATAATATATAACTGCACAACTAGTATCATCTTTAAGATGAAAATTATCGTTGAGATTAGCTCTGTTTACAACTTTATCTGCCAATTTAAAGGCTGATGTAAAATTATCCCCTTTTACGATGTCTTGAATGAAAGATTTAACCTTTTTATCTCCCCAGCCAAATAAAAAATTTTCTTTACCCATTCCTGATTGAGTAACTCCGTCAGAGTAAAAAATAACTCGATCTTCTTTTTGTGGATAAAAACTGCAACTTCGTAATTCTGTAGTTGATTTGTTTTCATTTTCGAGAATTATGCAGTGCCATTGAGGATTGAAAATTTCAGAACCTCTTAAAATAACACATTCGGGATTGTCATATTCTAAAATACTTGTCTTCCCGTCATATTCAATATCAATAATTGTGAAAGTGGAGTAGCTTATTTTTCTTTCACTACACACTGGCAAGGTTTTCATAATTATTTCTGCAATCTTATTAAAATCTTTATGTTCTTTTGTGAAATTAAGAGTCATTGTAGAAGTTAGTGTAGCGAGTATGTTAGCTTTCACTCCATGACCCAGTCCATCAGATAAGACAGCAATAATTCTATTATCTTCATTTAATCTTCGTGACAAAAAGACATCACCACAAATTCGTTCTCCATCATGATTTTTTTGCTTGCAATTTATTTCTATGTAAAATTTATCATCCATATTAAAAAAAAGAAACTATTTCTTTTTACCTTTTTGTGATTTGTGAAACTCAATAATTGAATTTAGCATTTGCTCGGTTTCAGAAGCTCCTTCTCCCAATAAGAATCCAATTTTTTGAACAAGTTCTAAATTTTTGTCAATAACATCAGTAACACGCTTTACCACTTCCTCTTTTCTAATTTCGGGTGAACTCATATCCCTAACAATAACACCAACAATTTTATTCTTTTTTATTGTGAATATCGAAGCATTAAACATATCTTCTTCAAATAGTACATCTCTGTTCAAAATATTTTCATCATTTTTCAACACATAAGAAAATAGATTGTAAAAATCGTAGGGTAACAAAATTTTAACATCAGCTCCTTTTAATCCAGGTATAACTTCATTTATTTCTTTTGCATCTTCTCCAAGCATGGTAATAAAACTTTTGTTTGCTTGAATTATTTTTAAGTCTTTATCAATAATAACAACTCCGGCGTGTAATTTATGCAACATGGTTGATGTCATTTTCGATGCTTCTTTGGCGGCTTCTTCTTCTTGTCTTGCTTTACGTTCTGAGGTTTTTAAAGCTTCTTGTGCCTGTGCTAATTTTTCATTTGTAGCTTTCAGGGCTCTAATATAATTGTGATTGTTTCTTAGTGTTGCAGTTGTACACATTTCTGTTTTGGCAAGTCCTTTTGTAACAGCAATTGCAAAGTTTACACATGAATCATACCCGCAAGAACCACAGCTCAAACCTTTTCCGTTATCGTGTACTCCAATAGATTTTAGAACATCATTAATTTTATCTTTCGAAGGCATTTTTATTCTTTGGTCATCAGCTTTAAAAGTCCTGCTAAAATCTAAATTTATGTATTTACTGATTTGTTCTTCCCATTTTTCAATGCCAATTTTTTTTAAGCGTTTTTTTGCATATTTAACTACCATCGAACGTTTAATAAATTTATTCCCGGTTGATGACATACCCGGTCCCATTAAACAACCGTTGCAAAAAAATAAATTGTAGTTTTGTCGAATAGAAGAAATGTTATTATGAAAAGCAGTAAGAGAAGACACCATGTCTTTACTTCCTTCAACTGTTGTTATTTTTCTTGTTAATAAGTTTTCGTTGATATCCGCAGCCTGCAATATGCCATTACTTATAGGATATAGAGAACCCTTATTGCCAATAGGAGGATCAAAATCAGAATATTCCAATTTGCTTTCAAGAATATTATATTCTTTAAACAATTTTCGTAATTCTTCAAATGTTAGAACTGAATCTACTTTACCATCGTCATCAAATAACAATGCTTCATTTTTGTTTTGAATGCACGGACCTATATAAACAACTTTAATATTCTTGCCATATTTTTTGTGAACAACTTTTGCAGTTGCAATCATAGGAGATACAATTGGTGCAATATTATCTACTAATTCAGGTTGGAATTTTTCAATGTATGCAACTACACTTGGACAATTGGCAGAGATATAATATTTCCCCTTATAATCGCTAATTAATTCAAGATATTTTTTGGCTACTAAATCAATACCAAAAGAAACTTCGTTAACGTATTTAAAACCTAGGGTTTTAATCATATTAACAAATTTTCTATAATCTGTTATGTCCTCAAATTCACCTGATATACTTGGTGCTACAATAGCAACAGCTTCATTATCTGAATTTAATATGGCCTTGGTTTCTTCAATTGAACTTCGATATTGCATAGCACCCTGTGAACATACATTGACGCAATTACCACAGCCAATGCATCTTTCTGGAATAACACTTACGTGTTTGTCGCTAATTTTAACCTCAATAGCTTTTACAGGACAAACTCTAACACAAGCATAACAAAGTTTGCATTTGTCTTTTATTGTTGATATAAGTGGATGACTCATTTATTTATATAAAAATTTTAATAAATTAAAATATAACTTTTAAAACTTAAATTTTTAATAAAACTTATGTAAAATAGAAATTTTAAAAATACAAAAAATATTATTCAACATTAAGATTGAAT